>NZ_JACYTR010000112.1 GCF_014841215.1 Pseudomarimonas arenosa | reverse complement strand
CTGTCAACGCTTAACCTCACCGTTACCGGCTTCGGTCCATGACTCGGTGCCCCGCTGGGTGGCTAGCCCTTCGCGAGTAGAGGAACTGCCCCTCCGATGTTCTGCCGGTTTGTGCCGGCGCACCGGGTGTCCAGGTTCGTCCGCCAGACCTCGGCCTGCCCGGCATGGCGCGGGCCTTCCAGCGCCAGCTCAATCAACCCAGCGCGCGTCGCGGGGTAGGACTTTTCCTAGTTGATGGCTGTCCAGGCTGCTGCAGGCTGCTGCACACGAAAACCTCCGGGATGGAGGTCTCAGCAGCCTGCTAGTAGCGTTTCCGATTGCCCGGCAACGAGCAGCCGCCGTTCCTTGGCGGGTGCACAAGCGAGGGCGGGTCTTGGCGTCTTGCGATGCCGCCCAAAAACCGGGCCACCAACCCCGGCACAACACAAGGACTACTCAGGCCGCAGACCGTGGAGGCCTCAAAGCGGGGATCAACTAATGGTTATCACGTGCCTTCAGCGGGCTCCTCAGCAAGACTAACGACGACACAGTAGATATCGACGCCGCGGCTGTGCATGCGATAAGGGCAGTCACCCTCCACGGCGAAGCAGGCCAGTTCGGCGATACCCTGGGCCTGCTCATCGGTGCAGCGCCACGCCACTTCTGCGAAGATCGACAGCCCGGTGCGCTCAGCCAGCTCCTGCATGAAGCACGACCCGGAGCGCACCGCCTCGGGCAATGACTCATTGGCCCATCCCCATTTCCAGATGCCGTCCTTCAGCGTGCCGAGCAGCGCAACCGAGCCGCGAAGACCCAGCCCTGCCGCGGTGACGAAGCGAATGTCGCCGCTAGCGAGATCGGCATCCCACCGACCGGCATCGTCAACGCCCCACGTCGCAACCAGTCGTTGTCGCTGCGCCTCGCAGTATTCGGCGGCGTCGGCGAACAGGGCATCGAGTTCGTCGTCAGTCATGATCTATTCCTCAATGATGCAGATGCCGGTGACCGCGGCTTGTTGCCGCCAGCAAAGCGCTGGGCGAGTCTTGACCCGCCTAGGGAGCCCCCCCGCGCAGGCCCAACAACCAGTAGAACCTAAGACTTCGTTGCATTCTCGGAGTAGTTGCGGCGAACGACAACAACAGAGCGGCGGGTCGAAACACCCGCCCTACCTAGCTACCTTGCTGTATCGCAGCGCTAGATCACCAACACGACGTCAGTCACTGCAGCTGACCCGGGCCAGCTGGCGCAAGGTAACAAGCTCCGGATAGGTCCAGCCCTCAGTGCCGAGACTGGTCTGCAATGAACCAAAGTACTTTCGCTCATGATCGCTCCAATCCATCGAACGTACCAGTCTCAGAGTATTGGCTAGTACGGATTGGAGCTGAAACGGGTTGCTCTGTACAGATTCGATAATCGCACTCAATGTGCCGATCAAGTCATCGCGGAGAACCTTGGCGGCGAATAGCAATGCCGGAAGAAGATCTCCATCAAACCATATCAAATCATTGTTTGAACCCAACTCAATAGCTGACAAGACCGCTAGTTCAGTTTCAGCTTTCGAAATGACTGAGGAACTTGTTAAGCCGGACATGAGTGAGTCACAGCAGGCCACAGGAGCACAAACGTTCTTATGTGCGCCACTGAATAGCCAGGACAATGCAATGCCTAGTTCTTCTATCCGCTGGTGCGCTTGGCGTTTGTTGGCTGTACAGGCCAGATGCGGTCGTTCCCAGAACGCAACACAGCGTGAAGCGTGCCTTACTCTCCAGTCTCCATCTTGGAGCAGTTCGCCACACAGGTTCGCAGCAGCTCTCGCAACCGCCTGACATGCGCCGCTTTCACTCTCGCACTCACTCCAAGCCAAGTGTTCGTCCGACAGCAATACCGGGAATTTTGCCCATGGGTCGCCCTGGCACAACTGCATGAGCGGCCTGGCTAGCAGCACCACACGAACTGGCTCAAGGCGAATTGCGTCTACGATGGCCGAAGCGACACTCGCAGCACCGGCCAATCGAGTCCCTTGATGAACAACCGACTCAACCATCTCCCATACGAGTTCCTGCGGCCCGTTCTGCAGGATGCGCACCAATTGCTGATCAAGATTTGGAGTCGAATGCATTTCACCCCCTCTAGAGCTTGAACCAGCCGTTCGAGGTGAAGAATCCACTACCCGATGGCCACGAAACCCATAGCTTACTTCCAGGCTTCATTAGCTTAGGGACGCCGGCTTGACAGTAGCCGCAAGGTCCACCTTCGTGATTGATGACCAACGCTCCAGTTTCACCCGGCTCCAACAATGCTGCTGCCTGTCCTTCTACGTGCTGCGAGGCAATTGCAGGAGGTGACTTCGGCGGAAAAGAGGGATTCGGCGGTACAGCCGGCCTGCTGGATAGGGGCACGTTGCCCTTCTTACAATTCAGTACACCTTGAGTCGGCCCGCCCGGAAGACGTGGAGGCACTGAGACCAGCCCCCAGGGATCCGTTCGAGCCAATGGCTGGGCCTCGACAAAACTGAATATGCTTGACCCACCCGCCAACCCAATCGGATCCGACTGCACATAGCGTCCGCTTCCCGCCTCGTAATCACGGAAGTAGTTGTAGTGCTGCCCCGTCTCGCGGTCGTACTGCTGTCCGGGGAAACGCAGGGTGTAATCGAAGTTGCCGAGGCCAGTGGGATTGCTATTGGCCGCAGTTTCACCGAACGGCGCAGACTCCCAGCGCCAGACGATCTGGTTGTTGGGGTTGACCAGGGCACGGGGGGTGTCGAGGTGATCCGGGTGGACGAAGTACACATCGACCGCCGGGGCGCTGCCGTTGGCGGGGATGGATTGGCCGCCCTGCGTCGAGCCCGAGGGTCTGATCACGGCGATCGGGGTGTCGGCCAACCACAGCTGTTCGAACAGCAGTTGGCCGTCGCCATCGTAACGCCCGATCAGGTGGCCCTCTTGATCGTAAACGTACTGCTCGCTGGGTCGGGTATTGGCTTGAGCAGCGGCGGACCACTTGCCCACTCGCTCGCCAAAGGCGTTGTAGGCGTAGCGGGCGATACGGGTGCTACCGCCAACATCCACCCGATCCACGGCCAGCAGTCGATTGCGTCCGCCATAGCTGGACTGCAGCGTCTGTCCAACGAAGTCGCCGGCTTCGGCGCGCCAGGCCGTGGTGTTGCCGGCGGCGTCATAGCTGCGGCTAGCAGCGCCAATCGCGCTGAGGCGATTGCTGCTGGTTGCGATCGCAAAGTCGATCACCTCGGCCGCAGCAGCGCCGACCTGTTTGGTCTGTTGCGTACGATTGCCGGTTGAATCGTAGCTCCAGTCCAAGCTCAGTCCGGCGGTGGGTCCGACGGCGGCGGCATTGTCAGCCGCGATCAGCCGATCGGCATCGTCATAGTCAAAGCTCCAGTTGGACTGGGCGCTGCCGCTGTCGCTGATGGACTCGACGCGGCCGTTGTGGTCGTATGCCAGGGTGCGAGTCGCCGAGCCGAGACTATGTTCACGGATGCGGCCATCGGTGTCGAAACTACGGGTGTAGCGCTGATTGCTGCCATAAGCCCAGGACTTCGGCTCGCCGAGCGGGAAATAGTCGATCTCGCGGACGATCTCGACACCATTGACCAGGATGCGCAACAGACGACCATCGCTGCCGTAGCTGTAGCGGACTTCGACACCAGAAGGCAGCACCGTGGTCTGCAGCTTGCCGTTGGCATCGTAGTCGTGTGAGGTGCTCAGCGCAGCGCTGGCGCCAACGGTCTGTTGCCGCTCAACGATCTTTCCATGTTCGTCGTAAGCAAACGCCAGCGTAGTGGACGGAATGCCACTGCCGTTGGCCGCCGCTGTGGTGGCGCTGGTCAGACGGCCGCGGGCGCCTTCGCCACCGGCGACTTCATCGTAAGTGAAGCTCAGTGTTTCGTCGCTGTAGCTGACCTTGCGCAGCCGGCTGGCCTCATCATACTCATAGCTGCTGCTTTGACCACGCGAGTCCGTCTGACCGATCAGGTTTCCGGCCGGGTCGAACTGGTAGTTAGTTGTTCCTGTATCCGGGCTGATCAGGCGCGTCAGCTCATCGAAGCCGTTGTAGCGGTACTCGGTAGTGAGGCTACGCGGATCGGTAACGGTGCGTAGATTGTCCTGGGCGTCGTAGCTGTAGGCGATGCTGGCGCCGCTGGCATCAGTGGTGGACTTCAGTCGCTGCAATTCGTCGTAGCTGCTGGTCGCAGCCAGCGCATGCAACGGCGAACGCATACTGGTTTCGTTGTCGTTGCCGTCGTAGCCGAAGCGAGTGACCTCTTCGTCGCGCGCACGTTGCAGCGCATCGAGCCGACCCAGATCATCGTAGACCCGGGTTTCGGTCATGCGCAGCGCATTGGCCGCATCGAAGGTCTGCTCGCTGGTGCGATTGCCAAGCGCGTCGTAGGCGTACTCGATACGATTTCCCAGCGCGTCAGCAATCTGGGTGAGCCGACCGGCATCGTTGTAGCGATAGGCCAGATAGCTGCCATCGGGCAGGGTGATGCGGGTCAGGTTACCGGCATCGTCGTAGCGATAGGCAGTGACTTCACGTGCGGTTTCATCTTCGTGCCCGCTGCGTTGTTGTTGATTCCCACACTCCAACCGAACAAACACCCCGCTTTCGGCCATTTTTCGATCGTCGTCGTCAACCGTCGTTGCGACGGTAATTCGGTAAGCGGAATTTCCCAGGAAAACGCTGCGGGTT
>NZ_JACYTR010000111.1 GCF_014841215.1 Pseudomarimonas arenosa | reverse complement strand
CAGACGCGCGGAGCGCGTGCAGGAGCTGGCCGATGCCGCGCAGGACGCGCGGCCACCACAGCGAGTGCAGGGATGCACGGGGCGGCCATGCGACATAGCGACGAATTACGCGAGCGCGGGGCTTTCAGGCGGCAGGACGCCGCCTGCCGCGCGCCACAACAGGACGTTGGCGCGTAATTGCGCGTTATGTCGAATGGCTGCCGATAGCCCCGTGAGCGCGCATAGCAACGGCGATGCGGAGCACTGCGCTTCCGCGCGATACGGGGATGGGGGAATTGCCCGTTCATCGGAGCGGCAGGCGTGCGGGGTGTGCCTGCGATAACGCCGGGCTTCATCACGACCACCCCGCACACGCCGCGCGCCTGCTGAGTCCGGCTTGCGTGCGGGCGCAGCCGGCACGCACATGCGCGAGGCAGGAGCCGAGCGAGGTGGAATCGGAGCAAGCGGCTAAGAGGAAATGGCCATGGACGGCCAGAGGCAGCTGGCGCGGCGCTTGCGCTCTTTGCGCTGGAGCCCGCAGCGGCTGAATGCCGCGCAGGGCGTAGGCGCCTGCAAGCGCCGTGACGGCGGTAACGGAGCGATACGCGCTCCTCGGGTCAGGGCGCGGCGTTCGGTCCAGCGATACCGTGTCCGAGCGTCCGCTTGAGCGCGCAGCGCTAAGCGGCGCCATCCGGCTCCTCGCTGTCCTTAGCCTCTGCTTTCCGCGCCAACCTGGCTGCCGGATGCGTCGCCGCATGCACCGCCTGCAGCTTGCCGATCGCCACGTGGGTATACACCTGCGTGGTGTCCAGACTCGCATGGCCGAGCATTTCCTGGATAAACCGCACATCGGCCCCGTTCTCCAGCATCTGCGTCGCCATCGCGTGGCGAAACAAATGACAGGCGCCGCGCTTGTCGATGCCGGCGCGTTCGAGGTAACCACGCACCAGGTTGCCCAGGCCGGCGCCGCTGAACCGCTGGCCCCAGCGATTGAGGAACAGCGTCATTTCCTGCGGATCGATCTGCAGCTCGGGCCGGCTCTCGACCAGGTAGCGCTGCACCCAGGCCAGCGCCCGCTCACCGATCGGCACGATGCGATCCTTTCGTCCCTTGCCCTGCCGTACCCGCACCAGGCGCCTTGCATCGAGGTCGTACACCGTCAGATTCGCCGCTTCGGTGCGGCGCAGCCCGGTCGAGTACAGCAGCTCCATCAACGCCCGATCGCGCAGGCCCTGCGCGTCATGAACATCCGGCTGCGCCAGCACCGTTTCCACTTCGTCGGCGCTGAGCGCTTCGGGCAATACCTGGCGCGGCGCCAACGGCAAATCGAGATCCGCCGCCGGATTCGAGGGCAGATGATTGTGCTTGACCAGCCAGCGAAACCAGCCGCGCACATGGCCGAGCGTGACGCGCTGACCCTTGAGGCTCAGCGGTTGGCCGTCGGCCTTGCGCGCATAGAACAGATGCCGCTGATAACGCTCCAGCACCGGCTTGCTGATCTCCCCCGGCCGCTGCAGCTCGCGTTCCTCGCACCATTCCAGAAACCGCGCCAGCGCCGCACAGCGATGCCGCCACAGCTCACCGCTGTAGCCCTGCACCTGCAACGCCTCCAAATAGCGCCGCATCCAGGCCGCGATGCTGTCCGGCGCACTCGGCGCCTCCAGTCGGCGCCGCCGCTCGCCATAGTGCCCCTCGCGCGGCATCGCTTAACGTCCGCCTACGACGGCGCCGTTACGACGCGGCGTGTTGGCGGCCCCAAATAATGCGTTTTCCTCAACAGCTGCGACTAAAGAGGAAAATTCCGCGCCAGGGCTGGCGTTGCGGACAGTTTCCAATGACGACGAGGTACCCACGAGCGGGCCACTACCGGGCCACGAGCGGCCCACGAGGTGAGGCGTTTCCCCCACGAGGTGGGCCGTCGTATCGGTAGCCGGATCAATCAAGCCCATCACCCTCGGCGCCGAATCGCTCAGGTCGCCGTCAAACACCAACTCGTACACGAAGCGCTGACCCGTGCGCCCGCCATGCGCCAACAGGTACTCCAGGTCGAGCAGCCGCTCGACATGCACCCGCACCTGCTTTTCGCTCATGCCGGCCACCGCACGCACCTCGCGTCGGGTGAACCGCACAGCGTTGGCGGGAACCTGTTGTTCAGCCGCACGCGCCGCCACCAGCGCCTGGATCGATCCCAGCACCCGCCGGGTATGCGGCGGCAGATCGTCCAGCGATCGGCCCAACACCTCATGCGCCAACCGGTTGGCCAGCGCGATATCCGCCGCCGTCACCTCGACGTACTCGATCCGCTCACCGTGCTCGACCAGCGTGCGAATCGGCCGCTGGTGCTGATGCAGCAGGGCAATGCTCTCGATCAGGGTCAGATACTTCTGATGATCACGCCGCAGCCGGGTCAGATCGTCCCGAAACCCCAGCGCCTCGGCATACGGATTCACCACCGCCAACGGCCGTAGCAGGCTTTGTGCGGCGCGGTGTTGGGCCACGATCCGCTCGGCTTCCCGATCCGCCCGCAATCCCGCCAATGTGCGTGCCTGGCGCTGCCGCTGCAGAATCGCCCGGGTCTGCTCGCGACTCTCATCGATCGTCAGCACCAGGCAACGGTTCAACAGTTCCTCGTCCACCTCGCTCGCCGTGGTGGTGAGAAACAGCATCACCGGGCCGTCCACTCGGTAATCCTGGGTCACCAATTGCCCGGTCACCGGATCCTTGCCGGTGGAGGCCATGGTTAAACTGCCCTGACTTTGCAGCAATTTCAGCGCATAGGCCGCCTGGCGCACGCCTTCTTCCTCAGCAATCGCCAGAATCTTGTGCTGCAGATCCTTTTCGCCGAGGTAGAACAGGCTCTGCCCGGTCATCGCCGAGTACTGCACCCGCTCGGCCTCCGGCATGAAATTCAGTACCGCGTCCATCAGGGTCGATTTGCCGGCCGCCGACGTGCTTTGAATCAACACCGCCAGCGGCTGCTTGAGCTTGCGCGAGACCGCGGCCAGATACCCCACCAGGGCATTGTTCGGCTCGCCGACCAAGCCGGCGCGCTCGAAATCGCTCACGATGCGCGCGATCAGATCGGGCGCCTGCAGCAATGCCAGCGCATCGCGCTGCTGTGCCGGCGTCAGCGTCGGCGTGCTCGCGGGTTCCTTCGGGGCCAGCTTGGCCCGGATCAACGCATCTTGCTGCGCCTCCAACGCCCGCAGCAGCTTGGCCAGATCCCCCTTGATGAGGTCCTCCGACACCCCGAGTTCCACCGCCGTCTGCCGGATCCACACCGCCCGCTGTTTGGCCTGGTACAGCTCCACCGTATCCACATGCAGATGGTCGCCCCACTGCGCCTTGAGCCAGACCTTGAGCTGTTCATAGCTCAGGTTCTTGTCCAGGCCGCGCACGGTGTACTGTCGATCGCCCAGCACCAGGCGCAGTTCCTTGGCATCGCCTTCCACCGGCAGCGTCGGCTCGCTCGGTGGCACGCGATACGCTGGCGGCTCGGGTTCGGAGGGCGAGGCCTCGGCGGTCAGCGCATCGTTGGCTTCGTCGAGCGCTTCGGCCGCCAGGGCGTCTGTCATCTCGACCGCATCGAGCGCAGAGCCAGCGACTAAAAGGGAAACTTCCGCCTCTCCCATCGACACCGGTTCGGTCGCCGGACCCACCACACCCCGTTCCGGCGCCTTGCCCCCGGATCGAGTCCGGGGCAGGCCATTGCCCAGCCATTCCGCCTGCCGAATCACCAGCCCAAGCGACTTCGTCGCTGGCTGCACATCGAGCGCGTATTGGTTGGCATCCAGGCCCTTCGGGAACCGGCAGCGGTAGCAATCGAGGCCATCCGCCATCAATCGCTGGGCCAGCTTCTCCGCTGCGCGATTGCCGGCCTCGTCGGCATCATAGGCAATCAACACGCGCTTGACGCCATGGCGCTGAATCGCCGCAGCGATCTCGTCGGTAAAGCCCTCGACCCCATAACTGGCGGTCACGTTGCGATAGCCGGCACACCAAAACGTCAGCGCATCGAGCAACGCTTCGCACAGAATCACTTCCTCCTGGCCGACCAGGCCTTGCTCGTTGAATACGCCTCGATGAGGACCGGGCAAATACAGGTGCAGCGGTGTGCCCGCCGTCAGCTTGCTGTCTCGGGTGATCTTGCGACCGTACAGCTCGCTAACCTGGCCCTCGGCATCGAACACCGGAATGACCAGGGAGCCGTTCAAATGCTCATGCCCCGAGGCCCGCAGCACCCCCAGCCGCTGCAACTGCTGGCGAATCGCCGCACCGGATTTGACCTGCTTCATCGGCAAGCGATAGCCCAGGGTGCGATTGGCAAAGCCGAGCTGGAACCGCTCGATCAGCTCGGGATGGGTCAACCCACGCTTAACCAAATACTCCCGCGCCTCGGGCGAGTCCTTGAGCGCCGCGTGGTAATGCGCCACCACCTCGCGCAACAGCGCAGCATCGTCTTCGCCGGCGGTCAATGGCGCGACAATCTTCGAGGCCGCGGCCTTCGGCACCTCGGCAACGGTTTCCGGCTCGCCGTCCAGCATCCCGCGCAACAACTCCACCGCCCGCCGAAACGCCACGCCCCGCCGTTGCATCAACCAATCGATCGGCGACCCCGCCGCGCCACAGGCAAAGCAGTGAAACAGGTTCTTATCCGGCGACACGATCAACGAGGGCTCGTGGTCGCCGTCGTGGAACGGACAGGCGCAGGCCCAGTCCTTGCCGGTGCGCTTGAGCGTCAGGCCCTCGGATTCGATCAGGCGGGTCAGGGCTACCGATGAGCGCAAGCGCTCCACCTCGGGCTCGGGTATGCGGGCCATCGTCATC
>NZ_JACYTR010000110.1 GCF_014841215.1 Pseudomarimonas arenosa | reverse complement strand
CGAACACAGCCGGCCCAAACCGTTGTCACAGTCATATTCGTACGCGAGCACGCCCGGCCCTCCAGGCGAGCCATCGATGTTCCATGGTGCCGTGACGGTGTCAATGCGGCCCAGCCTGTCGTACGCGTAATCGATCTGCTTGCCGTCGCCGCGGACTACGGAATCCAGGCGAGTGTTGCCGTAGTTGAACTGCCAGATTCCAGCATCCGGCGTTTTCCGATACAGCAGATTGCCGAAACCATCGAAGTACCGGTAGGGCGGGTCTTGACCCGCCAGGGGAACACACGACACCGCCAAACCGCACCGCTCTGAACATCAGGCTTCATCACTCGCAGCGAGTGATTGCGGCGATTGGCGGCAACAAAGCGGCGGGTCAAGACCCGCCCTACCTTGCTACGCTTGCTGTTGTGAGAAGACCCGCCGTACGCGCGGTTTTCCTAATTGATGGCTGTCCAAGTCTGTTCAAGTCTGTTCCTCTTTCCTAATTGATGGCTGTCCAAGTCTGTTGCCGGCGGGTCAATAGACCCGCCCTACGCGGGCTTAGCCTCCGAGACGGTATCTACGCGACCTTCATCGAGCGGTTCGTTCAAGCCTTTGCACTATGAACACCGTACATTCAAACACAAGATAGGTTCCACCAAACATGGCCAGATACATCCACCCACTTGCAACACCCGGACCACAATACGGCTCCGTTAGGCAGGAAAAAACCCTCGAAGTAATCTGCACCTCGACCCAGAGTGCAGCAGTCGATACCAGCACGGTAACAACCGCAAGGAGCTTGCTCATAGTCCCACTTCGATTCAATTCGAGCAATCGCTTGAGTGCCCGATAAGACCTAAGCGGCAGCAATCCAATAGCTGCAAGACCAATGAAGCCAAGCAGATACATGATTGCACTACCTATCGGGGAACTCATTGGCCCACACCTACTTGATCCAACAGATTCCCTGGTCAAAAGGTCCCGGCTTGTACATTGGGAAAGGATGGGTGCCCGCTCAGTGCTGTCGACGACATCTCTGCACATTGGAAAGGTCCGGCCGCCGGAAGGTCCATGGCCTTATTGATGACACTTTCTTCTTCCTCTCGCGAAGTGTTCTTGCACGTCACTTCAACCTGTTGCTTCTTATGGAATTCCGCGAACTTTGACACATTGGCTGCCTCACCTATTACCAGGCCGCTGCTGCCACCTCCATTCGCTGCTCCGTACGAACCGGCTGGGTCATACAACGCTCGACCACCAGACCCATCTCCACGTGACGTGTAGACCGCTGCATGATCTCTAACGCCCATAGGTCCGACCGTAGTCAGTACACATGTATACAACCCATTTCTATCTATTGCAGCAATCGGATTTCCCCCCACATAACCATACGTATTCACCCCACCCATCAACCCAATCGGATCCGCCTGCGTATACCGTCCCGTACTCGGGTCATAATACCGATGCCAGTTGTAATACAGATTGGTCTCGGCGTCATAGTACTGACCGGGGAAGCCGAGGTTTAGCGCACCAAAGCTGCCGCCCTGCTGCATCACCTCGCGGTGGAACGCGTAGTTCTTGGCCCGCCAGACCGGCTGGTTGGTGCTGTTTGCCACCACTTCCGGTCGGCCCAGGTGGTCGTTATAGATGTAGTTCACCACGCCATTGCGAATCACCGCCACCGGCTGGCCAGCAAAGTACACATACACCGAGGCAATCGCGCCGTCGTCGGTGTTGCTGTTCGGCGCAGTCTCAGCCAACAGCTCACCGCTCGGCGCATGCAGGTAGCGTTGAATCCAACGGCGAGTGGTTCTCAGGCTATCACGGCTGAAGTAGTCAGTTCCGCGGCGCAGCTGGAATCGACTGGGCGGGCTATGGTCGCTGCGATAGGTACGCTGACCGGCGTGGTTGTAGCCATAGGTCCACAAGCCCGCTGTCATCACCGGGCAGGTACCTGCGCGAGCGGTGTCGCATTCGGTTTGGTTGGTGCCTCGCACCACCCAGCGCTGCCGCTGGAACGGGTCGTAGTAGAAGTCGGTACCCTCTGTCGCGCCCCCATGGGTGAGCTGGGTGCGGTTGCCAAGTGCATCGATCTGGTAGCTACGGCTGACACTGCCGCCCGACACACCCTTCAGCCAGTTGCCCTGATAGTTGAGGGTAAAGCCGCTAGTGCCACGGTTGTGGGTTTGCCGGTGGCCGATGCTGTCATAGCTCCAGTACTCGTCCTGGCCGTCATGCCGCCGGCCCATCGTGAGACGATCGACGTTGTTGTAACCAAAGGTCTGCGTGCTGCCGTCGTAGTCGTTGGCAATTGAGCTCATTCGATCATTGGCGTCATAGCCGTAGCTGAGCGACTGCAGGGCGCCGGTGCTGATACTTTGCAGGCGGTTGTCCCACCCGTAGGTCAGTTGGCGCACTGCGCCATTCCCGTAGGTGAAGCTGGACGGCCTACCAGCCGAGCGGTAACTCACATTGGTGAGAATGGTCCGCACCACGCCGTTGACCCTGGCATTGATCGCCGACACCATGCCACCGGCGTAGCTATAGGTAACGACCACGCCATTGGCATAGGTCAAGCTGTAAAGCCGTCCGTACGCGTCGTACTTGTAGCTGACCCCGATGCTGCGCTCTACGGAGTTCTCCACATCTACGAAGTTTTCCACAAGTGACGTCAGCTGACCCAGCTCATCGTAGGTGTAGCGGGTATTGGCGCGACCGCTCCCGTCGTCGAGCGAGTTGGAGACCGAACACAGCCGGCCCAAACCGTTGTCACAGTCATATTCGTACGTGAGCACGCCCGGCGCTCCAAACGAACCATCGATGTTCCATGGCGCCGTGACGGTGTCAATGCGGCCCAGCCTGTCGTACGCGTAATCGATCTGCTTGTCGTCGCCGCGGACTACGGAATCCAGGCGAGTGTTGCCGTAGTTGAACTGCCAGATTCCAGCATCCGGCGTTTTCCGATACAGCAGATTGCCGAAACCATCGAAGTACCGGTAGGGCGGGTCTTGACCCGCCAGGGGAACACACGACACCGCCAAACCGCACCGCTCTGAACATCAGGCTTCATCACTCGCAGCGAGTGATTGCGGCGATTGGCGGCAACAAAGCGGCGGGTCAAGACCCGCCCTACCTTGCTACGCTTGCTGTTGTGAGAAGACCCGCCGTACGCGCGGTCTTCGTCATCGAGGTCGAGCCGCTTCAGCCCATTGGTGATGCTCCACTGCCAGAGCGGCCGAAACAGCTCAGTAGGGCGGGTCTTGACCCGCCAGGGCAACGCACGACACCGCCAAACCGCACCACTCGTAACACCAGGCTTCATCACGTACAGCGAGTGATTACGGCGAATGGCGGCAACAAAGCGGCGGGTTAGAAACCCGCCCTACGTTGCTATTTCGAAGCAACGGGTCAGAGGCGCGCCGCGCCTTACTCACCACACTGATCTGACGGAAGCCGAATGCCGCTTGGCGTTGTCTCGATGTCCGAGACGATTTTCAACGTGTACTCGCGCCACCCCGAGTCGCGAATGCTCAATGCACGCAAACGGAGCTGGTCAATCAATTTCGGGTTCGACGCAAGACTTGAGGAACCAATTTCATTCATGGCGCGAATCAATGTCGCCATATCTCGAACATTGAGGTCTGCTGTGTCTTGTTGCAGACGTTTTTGAATTAGCTCAGCTCCTGCATCCCCACTCAGAGCAAAACAATCCGCCAAGTAGAGCGCCGGCGGATGTCTAATCTGGTTTCCGAAAAAGAAAAGTGTAAGTTGAACTTCCAAGGAGTTCCGACGATAGGATTTCAATCGGTCTGCCATGGGTTGTGAGTAGAAGTCTTGCGCCGAAATTGTTTCCTTTCTCGTCAACCCTGTCGTGCTACAGCCAACACTAGTCGAGACGGCTAGCATAAGCAGGCCTGTCAGCTTCAACCGAGGACTCATGGATTTCCTCCGCAGGTGCAGTCAGTACCAGCTTGTTTCAAGTCGGTCTCAACTTTCGACTGAAGCGTGTAGGCGGGCGCCTCGAACTTGCTGCTTGCCGAGTATCCACTTTTCACAGACCAAAGGTAGCTAACCCAGGTCATGCCCTCTCGATACTGGCCTACGTGGACGAGTTCGTGACCAAGCAGTGCCACCCCTTCTGGCGTGCCCTGAGCATATTCACCGGGCCGAAAGAAGATGCGGTTGCCTCGAGTTATGCCGCCCATGTCCTTAGGCAGATACCAGGGCACCTCGCCATCCCGCAAGTCTGCCTTGTCCAAATCGACTTGCGGAATATAAGGCGCCAGCAAACTCTTTTCGCAGGCGGTAAGAGCTCTCAAGCCTAGTGGGTCAACATACCCCACTGGATCCCCCCCCACATACCCATACGTATTCACCCCACCCATCAACCCAATCGGATCCGCCTGCGTATACCGCCCGGTACTCGGGTCGTAGTAGCGATGCCAGTTGTAATACAGATTGGTCTCGGGGTCATAGTACTGCCCGGGGAAGCCGAGGTTAAGGGCGCCAAAGCTGCCGCCCTCCTGCATCACCTCGCGGTGGAACGCGTAGTTCTTGGCCCGCCACACCTGCTGATTGGCGCTATTCGCCACCACTTCCGGTCGTCCCAGGTGATCGTTGTACACATAGTGCACCGCGCCATTGCGAATCACCGCCACCGGTTGGCCGGCGAAGTACACGTACACCGAGGCAATCGCACCGTTGTCGGTATTGCTGTTCGGCGCAGTCTCAGCCAACAGCTCACCGCTCGGCGCATGCAGGTAGCGTTGAATCCAACGGCGAGTGGTTCTCAGGCTATCACGGCTGAAGTAGTCAGTTCCGCGGCGCAGCTGGAATCGACTGGGCGGG
>NZ_JACYTR010000011.1 GCF_014841215.1 Pseudomarimonas arenosa | reverse complement strand
CGAGCGTAGCGAAGGCGCAGGCTACGAAGTAGCCGTTGCTGCGTAGCAGCCGACCGAGCGTAGCGAAGGCGCAGGCTACGAAGTAGCCGTTGCTGCGTAGCAGCCGAACAACGCGGCAATCGGTGCAAAGGACCTCAGGGCGAATGCCCTGCGTAGCCGCGCAGAGGCCGAATGAGGGCCGTGCCAGCGGCGAAAGACCGCGAGCACGTTGTCATCCAGCGAGAATTGTTCGAGAACGTTGCTGTGCCTGGGCTGGCGGTGTCTTTCGGCGCGACCTCATGAAATATCCGGGTTAGGTCAAGACCCGCATCACACCTCGATCTGCGGTGGCGGTGCGTTGGCAGCGTCGCCGAATACATCGCGGTGAGCAAAGTACACCGCGATCGTGACCCAGGGAAGCAGCACGGTGATCAGCAGCATTGAGCCGAGCAATGGAATCCAGCTCAGCACCAGGCTGAGCAGGAAACTGATGACGAACACGGCCAGCAGGAACATCAGCAGCGCAGCGAGATTGTCGCGACAGGCCATCAGGCTTTGCTTGATCGCTTCCAGTGGTGCTGCCTCTCTCAACATGACGTTTGGTGTGGCGAAGAAAACCGCGGCATAGGCCAGCAGGCCCACTGCCAGAGCGATCACCACGAACACCAAGCCAGAAGTGCCGAGACTGAGTGCCAGGGCCTCGGGCTGATCGGTAGCGACACTGCCGAGGCCGCCGGCGAGCAGGGCGCCGCCCAGCATCCAGGCGGCCAGGATCGTCAGCAGTACGCCGGCAGCCAGGCCGGGCAGACATAGGGCGAGCATTTTCGGTAGCTTGCCCGGCTGACGAAACGCAGTGAACAGATGCTCGAACTCCGCCGGCTCGCCGCGGCGCTGCCGATCGGCGGCAAACATGATGCCGCCGTACAAGGTCTGAGCGAACACCGCAAAGGCCAGGAAACCAAGTAGCGGGATCATGGTCAACACCGCCAGCACCAGACCCATCAGCAGAAACGGGCCCGGGTTGCTGCGGATCAATTCGAAACTCTGCCGCAACCAGACGATACCGCGATCCGCTTCGACTCTTCGGAAGACCATGCCAAGCATCCTGCTTTGAACTCAGTGCGCTATTGTGCCCGCCGCTGCGGTCGGCGGCTATCGCAAGCCGTGCTAGGCTGCAAAGAAAAACGAGGGCTTGCCGATGCAACCCCTGATGTCGCGGTTACGTGCTGACTATGCGCTGGCTTCGGTGGCCTTCCTGGGTGCAGTGGCGACGGCCGCCATTCTGCCGTTTGCAGTGTACCGATTCTGGAATCGCGAATACTGGCAGGGCGCGGTGGATCTGCTGGTGGTGCTGGCCGTGGTGCTGCCGGTGATCTACGCCTGGCGCAGTGGCCGCAATCGCGGTGCCTTCCTGCTTATTCTGCTGGGAGGCTGGATCGGGTCGCTGGCGATCACCCAGATGGTGGGCCTGGCCGGTCACTACTGGGTCTACGGCTATCTGGTGATGACCTTCGTCCTGGCAGAGCTTTCTGTGGCAGTGATCGCCGGGCTGTCATTGGTCCTGGTCACCTGCATTCTCGGCGCCGGGATGGAAACGCCGATCATGCGTTTCTCCTACGCCGCCACCGCTGTGCTGGTGGTGTTTCTGTCGGCGATCGGCGCCTTCCAGGTAGCCAAGCAGCGTCGTCTGCTGGAGCGTCTGGCCTCCACCGATCCGCTGACCGGTGCGCTCAATCGTCGTCAGATGGCAGTTGATCTGGCGCACGAGGTGAATGTTGCCGGCCGCGGTGGGGCGCTGCCGGCCGTGCTTATCCTCGATCTTGATCATTTCAAGCAGATCAACGATCAGTTCGGTCACGAGATGGGTGACCGAGTGCTGGTGGAATTCTCCAATGTGGTGCGCGAACTGGTGCGGCGTTCCGATCGTCTCTATCGCATCGGTGGTGAAGAGTTTCTGCTGTTGCTGCCAGCAATGGATGAGGCCGGCACCCGAGTGGTGGCGCAGAAGGTGGTGCAGCAGGTGGCCGATCGTCTGCGAGTGCCGGACCGAGCGGTAACCACGTCGGTGGGCGCCGCGCTGTGGAGTCGCGGCGAGCTGGTCTCGAGCTGGCTGGCGCGCGCGGACAGCGCGGTGTATCAGGCCAAGCAGGCCGGGCGAAACCGAGCCGTGCTGGCAGCAGCGCCGCAGCACAGGCCCTTACCGGCGCAGCAGAATCAAGGCCGCCGGCTCAGTGATGACGTTACCTGAGCGAGGCGTGGCAATAGGCAACGAAGCGCTGCAGCAGCTTGCGTGACCAGGGGGCCGGTCGCACGTCGGCCCACATCCCGCGCCAGTCGTGGCCCTCGGCCATCAGCTGCGGCCGGCGCGCGTGGATGTAGCCGCGTATGTGGCGGGTACTGAATTCAGGATGGAACTGTACACCCCACTGATGTGTGCCGAGACGGAACGCGTTGCAGCGTTCATGCGCGTTCTCGGCCAGCACAACGGCGCCGGGCGGTGGCTGCAGCACGGTCTGCATATGCGTGGTCTGGGCCAGAAAGCGCTTTGGCAGTCCGGCGAACAGTGGATCCCACGCCGCCTCGGCACGTAGTTCCACCGCTGCGCTGCCCATTTCCCGGCCCGCTGGGTGATAGCCGACCTCACCGCCAAAGGCGTGGGCGAGCAATTGATGGCCGTAGCAGATGCCGAGGAGCGGACCTTGCTGCTGTCGCAGCCACTCGGCGCAGGTCTCGCTCCAGGGCAAGCGTTCGCTGACCATGGCGCCGGAGCCGGTGATCATTACCCCTAACCAGTCGTTGCGCTGAGGCAGCGGTTGGCCCTCGGCTACCCGACAGAGTTCGACCTGCTGTGGACGCAGACGCGCTGCTACTCTGATCCAGTGCGGAAAGTCGCGCCAGCGGCGCAAGGACGGCAGAGGGCGACCGGTCTCGATGATCAGAAAGCGTGCCATGTTCACTGCGGAATGGAGTCAATCTTGTTTGGGTAGCACGGTGAGAACCTCGGCCACCGTGGTCTGGCCTGCGGCCACCTTCTGAGCTGCCGCCCAGTTCAAAGTTCGCATGCCTTGATCGACGGCGGCTGCGGTGAAACGCGACAGGTCCATGTCCGGGCGGATCTGCTGCCTGAGCGACTGATCGAGCTCAAGTAGCTCGTACAGGCCAACCCGGCCGCGAAAGCCGGTGTGCCGACACTCCACACAGCCGACGCCGATGTACCCTTCTGTGGACGGCGGTGTGGCGCTGCGTCCGATCAGGCTGGCCCAGTCGGCCGGCGGAATCGGATGCGGCTTCTTGCACAGATGGCACAGGGTGCGGACCAGGCGCTGCGCCAACACGCCGTTTAGTGTGCTGCCGATCAGGTAGTGCGGCACGCCCAGATCGAGCAGTCGGGTCAGCGCCGAAGGGGCGTCATTGGTGTGCAGGGTGGAAAGCACCAGATGGCCGGTCAGCGCCGCCTGCACGGCCATCTGCCCGGTTTCCAGATCGCGAATTTCGCCGATCATGATGATGTCGGGGTCCTGGCGCAGCAGGGTGCGTACGCCGGCGGCGAAGCTCAGCCCGATCTGATGCTGAACCTGCATCTGATTGAATTCGGGGTTGATCATCTCGATCGGGTCTTCCACCGTGCAGACATTGACCCGGCTGGTGGCCAGCCGCTGCAGGGTGGAATACAGCGTGGTGGTCTTGCCCGAGCCGGTCGGTCCGGTGACCAGGACGATGCCATGCGGCCGCCCGGTCAGTCGCTGCCAGCGTTCGCCCTCATCGGCATCGAAGCCCAGTTGCTCGATCGACTTCATTGCCGTGTCCGGATCGAACAGGCGCATCACGCATTTCTCGCCGAACGCGGTCGGCATGGTGGATAGGCGCATCTCCACCTCGCGTCCGGTCGGCGAGCGGGTCTTGATGCGGCCGTCCTGCGGTCGCCGCCGCTCGGCCAGGTCCATCCTTCCCAACACCTTGATTCGACTCACCGCTGCGGTCATCACGGCGGTCGGCATTTCGAACACCTTGTGCAACACACCATCGATGCGAAAGCGCACCTTGCTGGTATCGCGTCTGGGTTCCAGGTGGATATCCGAGGCACGCTGTTCCTGCGCGAACTGCAGCAGCCAGTCGACGATATGCACCACATGCTGATCGTCGGCCGTCAGGTCGCCGCTTTGGCCCAGGTCAACCAGTTGTTCAAAGCTGGGCAGGCCGGCCTGCTCGTTCTGGTGCTGTTTGGCGCCGCGCAATGAACGGGTGACACCATAGAACTCCATGGTGTAGCGGCTGAGATCCAGTGGGCTGCACAGGACCAGCTTGATCTCGCGCTTGAGAATGCCGCGCAGATCCTGTTGCCAATCCAGCGCGTGTGGCTCCGAGGTGGCGATGGTGACCGCCTTGGCGTCCACCGACAGCGGCAGGATGCGGTGCCGTTGGGCGTAGGACAGCGAGAACAGAGATGTGACGGTGGCGACCTCGACCCGGGTCGGGTCGATCCGAACATAGGGCAGCCCCTCGCGTCGGGCCAGCCATTGGGTCAGTTCTTCAATGCCCAGCGGCACATCGCGGCCGTCCTGCTCGGCACGACTGAGCTTGAGATCGGCCAGCAGTACCAGTGGGTGCATGTCACGGTTGCGCTGCTCACTGCCGGTGGCGCGGGCCCGGGCGAGATCGTTCTGTCGAATCAAGCCGTCGGCCAACAGATCGCGTACCAGGGGCGCAAGCTGCAGACGGTGGCGCGGCCCTGATGCGCTGATCTGTCGCGACACGGGGGATGGAGCTGGCATACGCGTGCGGCCCCTGCAATCCTTAAAGAAACCTCGGCCCGGCAAGTCTGACCGGGTGCTTGCTGGCTATACTACGACGCTCGCCGCAGCAAGAATCGAGCAGGCTTGCCCTCGTTCAGCCTTCCAGGCGGTGATGACGACTCGAACTGCACGCCATAAGGATGCCAGGCCGCCATGTCCGGACCGACATTTCAACAACTTATCCAAACGCTCAATCAGTACTGGGGCGAGCAAGGCTGTGTATTGATCCAGCCGCTTGATCTTGAAGTCGGCGCCGGTACCTTTCATCCGGCGACCTTCCTGCGCGCCCTGGGCCCCGAGCCCTGGAACGCGGCCTACGTGCAGCCGTCGCGGCGCCCGACCGATGGTCGCTACGGCGAAAACCCCAATCGTCTGCAGCATTACTACCAGTACCAGGTGGTGATGAAGCCGAACCCGGATGACATCGTCGAGCGCTATTTCGGCTCGCTGAAGGCGCTTGGGCTCGACCCCCTGGTGCACGACCTCAGATTGGTCGAAGACAACTGGGAATCGCCCACTTTGGGCGCCTGGGGGCTGGGCTGGGAGGTCTGGCTGAACGGCATGGAAGTCACCCAGTTCACCTATTTCCAGCAGGCCGGCGGCATCGAGTGCAAGCCGGTGACCGGGGAAATCACCTATGGTCTGGAACGCCTCTGCATGTATCTGCAGAGCGTCGACAATGTCTACGACCTGGTCTGGACCGAAGGCCCGCAGGGCGTGGTGACCTATGGCGATGTCTATCTGCAGAACGAGCGTGAGCAAAGCGCCTACAACTTCGAGCATGCCGACGTGGCCGAGCTGTTCCACCGCTTTGATGCCTGCGAGAAGGAAGCGCTGAAGCTGGTCGAGCTGGGCCTGCCGCTGCCGGCCTACGATCAGGTCTGCAAGGCCAGTCATAGTTTCAACCTGCTCGATGCGCGACGGGCGATTTCGGTCACCGAGCGGCAGCGCTTCATTCTGCGTGTGCGTACCTTGGCGCGCAGCGTGGCACAGAGCTATTACGAGCAGCGCGAGCGGCTGGGCTTTCCCGGCCTGAAGCAGGAGGCAGGGCAATGAGCATGGGAAGCGGATTGAGTCTGGCGCCGCGCGCAGAAGACGGCACGCCGAAGCCAACCAGCAAGGAAGGCCTGCTGGACAAGGCGCTGCTGGTGGAGCTCGGCACCGAGGAGCTGCCGGTCAAGGCCTTGCCTGGGCTGGCGCAAGCCTTTGTCGACGGCATTGTTGCCGGACTGGAGCGACGCGGCTTCAAACACGGCGAGCCACGCGTGCTGTACAGCCCGCGCCGGCTGGCCGCGCTGATCAGTGGCGTGTCGCCGCGCCAGCCGGAACAGAAGACCGAACGACGCGGGCCGGCGATCAGCCAGGCCTTCGATGCCGATGGTGAGCCCAGCAAGGCCGTCGTAGGCTTTGCTGCCTCCTGTGGCGTGACCATCGACAAGCTGGAGCGCCTACATACCGACAAGGGCGCCTGGTTCGTGTTTCGCAGTGTCACCCCGGGCGCCGCCCTCGATGCCTTGATCGGCGACATCGTCAACGAAGCGATTGCCGCCATGCCGATCCCCAAGCCGATGCGCTGGGGCAATCGCGAGGTCGGTTTTGCCCGGCCGGTGCATTGGCTGCTGATGATGCACGGCGAGCGCATCCTCAATGGTCAGGCGCTGGGCATCAAGGCCGATCGCATGACCCGTGGTCACCGATTCATGGCGCCCAAGCCGATCTGGGTGGCGCGCGCGGAGGATTACGTCGACGTACTGCGCGATGCCAAGGTGCTGGTCGATCCGGACGAGCGGCGCCAACAGGTTCGCTCCGAGGTCACCCGGGCAACTCAGCTGCTGGCCGGGCGTGCGCACATCGACGCTGGCATTCTTGAAGAGGTCAATTGTCTCAATGAGTGGCCGGTAGCGGTGCTGTGCAGCTTTGAGTCGCGCTTTCTGCGCGTGCCCCAGGAAGCTCTGATTCTCACCATGGAGGCCAATCAGAAGTTCTTTCCGGTGCTCGATCGACACGACAAGCTCGATTCGCATTTCATCGGTATTGCCAATGTGCAAAGCCGCGACGAAGTCGAGATCCGCAAGGGCTATGAGCGGGTGATCCGGCCACGCTTTGCTGATGCCGAGTTCTTCTTCGATGAGGACTGCAAGCAAGGCATCGAGGCGATGAACGAAGGCTTGGCGCAGGTCACCTATCAGCAGAAACTGGGTAGCTATGCCGATAAGGTGGGCCGCGTCGCGGCTCTGGCCGAGTCGCTGGCGCCGGCGCTGGGCGTCGATCCCGCCGAAGCGCGTCGTGCCGCCGAGCTGTCCAAGGCCGATCTGCAGTCACGCATGGTGGGTGAGTTCCCCGAGCTGCAAGGCGTGATGGGGCGGCACTATGCGCTGGCCGCCGGCTTGTCGGAGGCGATTGCCAGCGCGCTGGATGAGCAGTATCAGCCGCGCTTTGCTGGCGATGCCATCGCCGAATCGGCGCTCGGGCGCCTGCTGGCCATGGCCGAGCGGATCGACACCCTGGCCGGTGGCTTTGCCGCAGGTCTCAAGCCGACGGGCAACAAGGATCCGTTTGCTCTGCGCCGCGCCGCTTTGGCCCTGGCCCGCACCCAGATCGAAGGCGAAATCGAGTTTGATCTGGCCGCGGTGCTGCACCAGGCAGTGCAGCAATTGCCCACCGACCCGGGTGAAGTCGAGGCGGCCGAAATTCTCGATTTCGTCTTCGATCGGCTGCGCAGTTACTACGCTGAACAGGACATTCCAGCGCAGCACTTCGAGGCGGTGCTGGCCGTTCGGCCGACCTCGCTGCACGATTTTCAGCTGCGTATCGAGGCCATCGCCTCGTTCTCGCGCCTGGAGGATGCCGGCGCACTGGCGGCAGCCAACAAGCGTATCCGCAACATTCTGAAGAAGCAGGCCGACGAGCCGGTCGGCGCGGTCGATATCAAGGCCTTCCATGAAGACGCCGAGCGCGCGCTGTTCGCCGCCCTGGTCGGCGCTGAAAGCGACAACCGAGAAAAGCTGGAGTCGCGCGACTACGTGGCTGCATTGCGTCGCCTGGCGCGCCTGCGGCCGGAAGTCGACGCTTTCTTCGACGCCGTGATGGTGATGGTCGACGATGAAGCGCTGCGCCGAAACCGACTGGCCTTGTTGTCGCGCCTGTCGGCCAATTTCCTCGCCGTGGCTGACATCTCGTTGCTTTCCACGACCTGAGGGACTGTCGGACTTTCGCTCGACCGCGCCTTGGGTATGAAGGCTGGGTGGCTGGCGGTCGGGTCGGCGGTGGTTGGTTTCGCTTCACTTTGTCCACGCTATGCTGCCGATGGGTTCGCTTGGTCAAGGGTGATTGCGTGTCGGCCGCAGTAAGGCGATGGAACGCTGTGATCAGAAGGGCGGGACTGCTGGCGGCAGTCCTGGCCGGATCCGCAGTGGCGCAGTCGACCGCTGAACCCGACGTTGCTGCGGCGCAGCCGCTTGAATCGCCGCCATCGGAGCGGGTGCTGTGGCGCTTTGACGGCGTCGACTGGACTGGCATCGAACAGGAAGATCTGCTCGCCAATCTCAAGCGCAAGGTCAGTCTGGCCCGCCTGAAGCGCGGCACCTCGATCAGGCCCGAGCGCTTCGCCTATTTGCAGCGGCGTTTGCCGCGCGAGTTGCATGAGGCACTGCAGCCGTTCGGTTACTACAACGCCGAGGTCGAACTGAAGGTTAATCAGGGCGAGCAGTCGGTGGCGCTGGTGGCCGAAGTGCGACTGAATGAGCCGGTGCGGGTGCGGCGCCGTGATGTCGAAGTGCTGGGGCCTGGCGCCACGGATCGCAGCCTCGGCAATTTGATCAAGAAGTTCAAGCCGGGTGTCGGCGACGTCCTGCGACACCTGGACTACGAAACCAGCAAGGCCAATCTACAGCGCGTGTTGGCAGAGCGCGGCTATTTCGCCAGCGAATTGCTGGAAGCGCGTGTTGAAGTGCTGCGTGCACTGGATGTTGCTGACCTGCGTTTGCGCTGGGCCAGTGGGCCGCGCTTTCGATTCGGCGAGGTGACCTTCCAGGGCAGCCAGCTGGCGGAGGATTTTCTGCCGCCGCTGGTGCCATTTCGTCCCGACCAGCACTTCAACCAGCGTCAGCTGCTGGAGTTGCAGCGTCGACTCAGTGAGCTGGACTATTTCGATCGCATCGAAGTGAATGTGCGTGACCGTCCAGAGGATCAGTCATGGTCGACTGAGGAAGGTCCACCGATCGGTGTTGATGTGGCGCTCACGCCGGCGCCGCGCAACGTCTATCGGGCGGGTGCCAGCTACGGCACCGATACCGGAGCGGCGATCAAGCTGGGTTACGATCGTCGCTGGCTCAATGCTGCCGGTCACAAGTGGAACAGCGACGTTTTGTTCGGCGAGCAGCGTTCGGCAGCGTCATTCCGCTACCGCATCCCGGCGTTTGAGCGTTTTCGCGGCTGGTGGGTGCTGTCGACCGATCTGCGACAGGAGCCGTTTGGCAGCTTCGATCCCAGCATCTATGAAGCCGCAGTCAGTCGCGAGTTCAATTGGCGCGGCAACAATCTGGTGCTGGGCCTGCATGCGCGCCGCGAGGATCGCGACAGCGCGGGAGATCTGTTGATCTATCCGCAGGCCACGCTGGAGCGCAAGGTGATGGACGATCCGCTCTACCCCACGCGCGGATTCGCCTGGCGGGTGACCGGGCGCTGGGGGCTGGCGGAGCTGGGGTCGGATGTCGGCTTTCAGCAGTTGATCGCCAGCGCCGCCCTGGTACGCTCGTTTGGCGATTCCAATCGGCTGATCGCTCGAACCGATTTCGGCAACGTAAGGTTAAGTGACTTCGATCGCCTGCCGCTGTCGTTTCGGTTCTTCGCCGGCGGCGATCGCAGTCTGCGCGGTTATGGCTATCAGGAACTCAGCCCTCGTGATGCTGACGGTGAGCGAATCGGTGCGTCGAAGCTGTTCACTGCCAGTCTGGAATGGGAACACATGTTCGGTGCCGAATGGGGTATGGCGGTGTTCGTCGATGGCGGCAATGCCTTCAATGACTCGCTCGATCCGGCGTTGGGAGCGGGGGTGGGCGTGCGCTGGCGTTCGCCGGTTGGACCGGTGCGGGCGGATATCGCTCGCGGGCTGGACGGTCCGGATCAGGGTATTCGCCTGCACTTTACCTTGGGGCCGGATTTGTGAGTTCGCCGGGCGCCGTTACTGAACGTTCTGTTCCACGCGGGCGGCGCTGGTGGAGGCGCCTGCTATGGCTGCTTCTGGCGCTGTTGTTGCTCGCGAGTTCGCTGGGTGCCTGGTTGAGTCTGAGTGAATCCGGTCTGCGCTGGCTATGGTCGCAGCTGCGCGAGCAGCCGGTGCTGGCCGGGCTGCAGGTCGAAGGACTACGTGGGCGCCTGATCGGCCCGATCGAAATTGATCGAGTGAGCTGGCAACTGGTCGACGGCGAAATCATGGCCAGCAGGTTGTCGTTAGACTGGCAGCCGGCGGCGCTATGGCAGGACACCCTGCAATTGCAGTCGGTGTCGGTCGAGCGCCTGCATTGGCGGGCTGCCGAATCGACCGATGAGTCAGTCGCCCCGGCGGAGGCTGTCGGCAATAATCCAGGCTTCGCCTGGCGCTGGCCGTTTCCTGCATTGCCTCTTAGCATAGGCCTTGGGCGTTTGCATATTGCTCGGATCGAGCTCGATGGCGAGCCGTCCGTTAGCGAAACAATGGGTGAAGTGGCGCCAGCCGGCCTCTGGGTCGCTGACCTGCATGTGAGCGCCCGCTATGCTGCCGAGGGTCGGCTGGATGTGCACTCGCTCAGCCTGCGTTCGCCCTGGGCTGAGCTGATCGATGCCAAGGGCGATGGCAGTGCGGACGCGCCCTGGGTTCTCCGGGTCAGGACTGCCACGCCGCAGGCCTCCGAATGGACGCTGAGCGCCACCGCCAGTCAGCAGGCCTTGGCGTTTCGGCTGAGCGATGCGGTCGGGCAGGGCGAGATGGATGTGCATTGGTCATCGTCCGCACTGGATATCAAGCTCAGGGCCGATCGTTTTGATCTGCAGCGGCTGAGAATCGAGCAGGACTCGCCTCTGACCGCCAATCTGGCCTTGAACAGCGACTTTCAGCAGCTGATGGTTGAAGGTGATGCAGAGCTTGGTGAGCTAGCACTCGATCACCTCAACGCAGTGCTAAGTTGGGAGAATGATCTCAGCCAGGTGCAGATCGATACGCTGGCCTGGCAGTTGGCCGGAGGCGGGCAGGGCAAGGCCAGCGGCGCCGTGCATGGTTTGCAGCAGACCCCGGAGCTTGATATCAAGTGGAGCATCAGCGATCTGCCGCTGACGCTGGGCGTTGATGGAACATCGCCTGCAGGCAGCGATGCGGAGTCAGCGCCGCCCCGCCTGCTGCGTGCCGAGGGTGTGATTGCCGGCCCCTGGCAGCAGTTGCGTCTGGAAGGCAGTGCCGAACTACTGGCACTGGAACGCAGCTTGTCGGCCGTCTGGCGACTGCACTGGCAAGCGCCGTTGATCGAGATCGAGCGTCTTGAACTGCTGACCGCCCACGGCAGGGCCGACCTCAGCGGACGAATAGAACTTGCCGAGCAGGTCTCGACCCAGCTCAAGTTCAGCAGTGATGGGCTGGATCCGTTCTGGCTGTCTTCGCACTGGCAGGGGGAATTGGACGTGCAGGGGACCCTGGACCTGCAGCAAGCGGCCGATGGCTGGAGCGGCGAGCTAAAGGTCGGGCAGATTCGTGGCCAGATCAATGCACAGCGTTTCGATGGCCGCCTAGCCGTGCAGCTGCGCAACGATCAGCTGCACGCGGTGTCAGCGGAGCTGCGCGCCGGCAGCGGTCGGCTGGCGGTGAACACGGAGGAACGAGCACTGCGCCTGAGCGTCGACCAGTGGCGCCTCGATCCGTGGTGGCCCGATCTAGGCGGCACCCTGGATGGTGAGTTGAGCATGGGCGATTTTCGCCAGCTGCAGCAGTCCTCGCCCGCCGAGTGGCGCGACCTGCGATTCGACCTGCGCGGCGAGCGGTTGCAGGCTGTGGGGCATCGACTCAGCTTTGCGCACGTGCATGGCCGCTGGCCCGGGCCTGCGGACAACGGTTCGCTCGATCTTGAGTACCGCGGGCTGGCTCATCCCAGCCTGGGCGAATGGCGCGGCAGCATCAGTCTGGCCGGCCGGCCTGAAGACTACAGTGCGCAACTGCGGGCCGAACGAGATGACCTTGCGCTCACGCTGGCGGCAGCAGGTCGGCATCAGCAAGGGCAGGGCCGCCTCGACCTTGCGGCGCTCGGGCTGGAGTCGCAAGTGGCCGGACAATGGCTGCTGCAGGCGCCGGTTGAATTCGAGTATGGCCAGACACTGCGTCTGACTCCGGCCTGTCTGGGTGGCGATCTGGGTCAGCTCTGCGTGGCAATGACCTCTGCTGAATCAGGTCGAAACTGGACGTTGAGAGGCGAGACTCTGCAGCTCGATCGTCTGTTCGCCCTGGTCGCGCCCGACCGGGGTTTGGAGCTGCGCGGCGAGTTTGGTTTCGATCTCGAGGTCAGCGAGCGTGACTCCGTCTGGCGACCGGGCCCGATGCGCTTGAGCGGCGGCCCCGGGGAACTGCGCTCGCTCGATCAGGACGTGCAACTGCTGGGTTGGGATGTGATTGAACTTCGCGGTCAGAAGCTGCCGGATGCAGCGCTATGGCGCCTCGACGGTGCGTTGCGCAATGCGGCGGCAGGGTCGCTCGGGCTGCAGCTGGAGCTGCCCTTGGGCGAGCAACCTGACTTTTCAGCCATGCGTGGCCGCGTGCAGGTTGACTTGCGTCAGATAGCGGCCTTGCAGTTGCTGCTGCCGGATGTGGTCGGAGCCAGCGGCACCGCGCAGGGCCAGCTGAGCTGGGCGATGGACCAGCAGCCTCCGTTGAGTGGCGAATTGCGTCTGACCGAACTCGGCGGCAAGGTGCCGGCCCTGGGGGTCGAGTTCGCTGACTCCGAATTGACGGTGTTTGGCGCCGGCAACAGTTTCAATATCGACGGACAGTTGCGCAGTGGCGGCGGTCCGCTGAGGATCGAAGGAGAATGGCAGGCCGGTGGCGCGGCGCGGGTGCGCCTGGCTGGCCGGGACGTGCGATTGGCTGACACCCGGCGGCTGAAGATTGTCGCCAGTCCAGATGTGCAGATCAGCTGGCAGCAGGGTACGGCGAGGCTGGGCGGGCGGGTCGAGGTCAATGAGGCTCTGATCGACCTCGAGCGCATCGAGGCGGGCGAGACCCGATCCGCCGACGTGGTGGTGCTGGATCCACGATTCGAAGCCACCGGCATCCAGGCGCTGCCGATCCAAGTGGATCTGCAGCTGCAACTAGGTGAAGCGGTACGCTTGCAGGGCTTTGGCTTCGATGGCCGAATGGCCGGCAAGTTGCGCATCACCGAGCGGCCCGGCGAGGCCGCGCGCGGCCGCGGTTCCTTGAATCTGTTCGGCAAGTACAGTGCCTATGCCCAGGGCCTGGAGATCGAACGCGGTCGGCTGCTGTTTGCCAACGGCCCGCTCGACAACCCGGGCATCGAACTGCGGGCGATGCGCAAGGTGCGGCAGGACAAGGTGGGTATCGAGGTGCGTGGGCCGGCGCTGGCGCCCAGTCTGGATCTATGGTCGGAGCCGCCGATGAACCAGGCTGAAGCCTTGTCCCTGCTGGTGCTGGGGCAACCACTGAGCTCGGCCAGTTCAGCTGATGGCGCACAGCTCGGTCAGGCAGCGGCAGCGATGGGCGGAAATCTGCTGGCAGCGAGGGTGGGCGGGCGCCTGGGTCTGGATACCTTCGGTGTCTCCGACTCGAGTTCAATCGGCGCGGCTTTCACCGTTGGCAAGTACCTGTCGCCGCGCCTGTACCTCGCCTACGGCGTTGCCTTGTTCGAAGATGCTAGTGCGGTCACCGTGCGTTATCTGATCAGCGACCGCCTGGATCTGGAGCTGGAATCCAGCCGCGAAAGCCGGGCAGGCATCAACTACCGGGTGGAACGCTGACCCCATCTTTCTAAGCCTGCGCTGAACGAGCGCCGCTGAGCGTCGGCGCAAAGCGTCCCACAATCGAGATACTGGCGCCGCTTCTCTTTGCCGATGCACAGGATGAAGTCCGAGCGCTGGGGGTTGGAGCATTTGCCCTCCAGCCGGTTAAACTCCGGGGTTTGACCCGATCGGCGCCGCTCGGCGCTACCGTCAACCCCATCGACAGTCAGAACCGCAGGAGCTACTTGATGCGCGCGCCGCTAGTGATCGCTATTTCCGCTGCTTTGCTCATCGTTGGCTGTGGCCAACAATCGACCAGCAACCAAACGCAGCAAGCCCCTGTGCAGCAGGCCCCAGCGGGTCCGCCGCCGGTACCGGCGTCTGCCACCGCGGTGCGCGGCTCATTGTCGATCGAGGGACTGAACGATCTGCCCGGCGGCCTCAGCCTGCGTCTTCGCCTGCTGGACATGAGCGATCCGTCGATCGTGCCTCCAGTGATGGCCGAGCGAGTGGAGCCGGCGCCGGCCAGCCTGCCCTACACCTATGCGTTGCCCTATGAAACGGCCAGCGTCAATCCGCAAGGGAAGTATGTGATCGAAGCGGCACTGCTGACCGGCGATGTGGTGCTGTACGGCACCGACAACCCGCCGGCGGTACTGGCTCAAGGCGCGCCCGACCGCGCTGACATCGCCCTGGTGCGCGGTGGCGGCCTGCCGGCTCCCAACATTCCGCCGGCCGACCTGCTGAAGCAGGAATTCGACAAGCTGGAGCGCTCGATCGGCGGCATGAAGCGCTACAACGGCGAGAGCATCGAGGACGACATCACCGTGGGTTGGGATGCCTTTGCCGATTCCAGTGGTGTGCGTTTCGCCCGCCAGGTGATCGACTATCCGAAGACCGGCCAGGTCTCGTTCCGCTTTGCCTACAAGAACGGCCAGCCCTGGGTGCTGGTGCGCGAGAAGAGTGGTGTGGCCGCCCATGTCGGCTGGGGCAAGGACGGCAGTCTGGTGCTGAATCGCGATGTCAACGACAAGCCGATGGAAGAGGCTGATATCGCCGAGCTGAAAGCGATGGCAGAAAAGCTCTACGCCCAGGCCAGCGCCAAGGTGAAGTAAGCCCCCGCTGCG
Organism: Pseudomarimonas arenosa; assembly: GCF_014841215.1. GTDB lineage: Bacteria > Pseudomonadota > Gammaproteobacteria > Xanthomonadales > Xanthomonadaceae > Pseudomarimonas > Pseudomarimonas arenosa. The sequence goes on along the minus strand of NZ_JACYTR010000011.1, from coordinate 119,677 downwards.
CTCTGATCCACTGCGAGGCGCCTTCGGGCGCCTCCTTCACATTCGGTTCGCGTCGCGATCACTGCCGCGCCACTAGGCTCCACACTGGTGTCGCTGGCCGTTTTTGCTTGCCGCGAAGGCGCGCCAGTTCTATCATTCCGCGACTTTGCGGCCAGTGAATTCTGGCCGTTGGGCTCCCGGGGGCCTGGCCATGATCGAGCAATATGCTCCGGCTGCAGACAGTGGGGAAGCGAGGTTGGTCGTACGGCCCAATCGCTCGCTTGACCCGCGGCAATTGCGCTGGATATCGCTGGGTCTGGTGGTCTTGGTGGTGCCGGTGGCGGTATACAGCGGCTGGCAGGGCAATGTGTTTGCGCCGGCATTTGCAGTGCTTGAGCTGATCGCGGTGATCGGTTGCATGCATTGGGTTTGGCGGCAGGGGCAGCGGCTTGAGGTGATTGCGGTGGCGCGCAATCGGCTTTCGGTGCGGCGGCTGCCGGAGATGGCCGATCAGTTTGCTGCCCATCCGGCCTGGGTTCGGCTGGATGTGGAGGCAGGGCGCTTGTGGTTGCGCTCGGGTCGGCGAAAGCAGGAAATCGGTGAGTGCTTGAGCGAGCACGAACGCAGAACATTGGCCGAGCGCATGGCCGAACTCTTGCGCTGGGCGTCGAGACCGGCATAGCCGGCGCTGACGTTAGGACGGAACAATTCGAATGAAGACGTGGTGGAGTAAGCGAATGAAGTCGGCCGGAAAGCTCGGGCTTTGGAGTCTTGCGGTGTCCGCGATGTTGATGGCCGGCGCGGCCATTGCCAATCCGGAGCCCATGCAGCTCAACATGACGACCGGCGTCACTGACGTCGCCGGTAAGGTTTACGACCTGCACATGTTGATCTTCCTGATCTGCGTGGCGATCGGCGTCGTCGTGTTCGGCGCCATGGTGATCGCGATGATCCGCTTCCGGAAGTCGAAAGGTGCGGTGGCGGCCACGTGGAGCCACAACACCACGGCTGAAGTCATCTGGACCGTTGTGCCGATCCTGATCCTGGTCGGCATGGCCATTCCGGCCACCAAGGTGTTGTTCGAAATCGACGATGTGTCGGGTTCGGAAATGACCGTCAAGGTCACCGGCTACCAGTGGATGTGGCGCTACGAGATCCTCAACTACAAGGATCAGCCGACCAGCGTGCAGTTCGTCAGCCGCCTCGATCGCGAAAGTGACCGCATCCGCCAGCTCAATTCGGGCGAAGCGCCCAGTCTGGACGGCCACCCGAACTATCTGCTCGATGTCGACAAGCCGCTGATCCTGCCGACGGATACCAAGATCCGTTTCGTGATCACCGCGGATGACGTCATCCATGCCTGGTGGGTACCGAGCCTGGGCTGGAAGCAGGACGCCATCCCCGGTGTGATCAACGAAGCCTGGACCCGGATCAACACCCCGGGCACCTATCGCGGCCAGTGTGCCGAGCTTTGCGGCAAGGACCACGGCTTTATGCCGATCGTCGTCAAGGCGGTGTCGCGGGCCGAGTTTGAAACTTACCTGGCCGGCGAGATGGCCGCCCGCGACGACGCCGCGCGCACCGCGCAGACGTCGGTCACCGTGCCCGCCAAGGGCTGATCCAGACACACGAGCTTAGAGGTTGGCAGCCATGGCTACCGAACACACTGCACATCACGACGATCATCACCACGCGCCGGCGGGTTTCATTCAGCGCTGGTTCTTCGCTACCAATCACAAGGACATCGGTACCCTGTACCTGATTTTCTCCTTGGTGATGTTCCTGATCGGCGGCGCCATGGCGCTGGTGATCCGCGCCGAACTGTTCCAGCCCGGCATGCAGCTGGTGGAGCCCGAGTTCTTTAACTCGATGACCACCATGCATGCGCTGATCATGGTGTTCGGTGCCGTGATGCCGGCCTTCGTCGGCCTTGGCAACTGGATGATCCCGCTGATGGTGGGCGCGCCGGATATGGCGCTACCGCGCATGAACAACTGGTCGTTCTGGATCCTGCCGTTCGCCTTCACCCTGTTGCTGCTGACCCTGTTCCTGCCGGGCGGCGCACCGGCCGCTGGCTGGACCCTGTATCCGCCGCTGGTGTTGCAGGGCGGCTCCAACGTGACCTTTGCCATTTTTGCCGTGCACATGATGGGTATCAGTTCGATCATGGGCGCGATCAATATCATCGCCACCATCCTCAACATGCGTGCCCCGGGCATCGACCTGCTGAAGATGCCGATCTTCGTCTGGACCTGGCTGATCACCGCCTTCCTGCTGATCGCCGTGATGCCGGTGCTGGCGGGGGCGGTCACCATGCTGCTGACCGACAAGTTCTTCGCCACCAGTTTCTTCAATGCCGCCGGTGGCGGTGACCCGGTACTGTTCCAGCACATCTTCTGGTTCTTCGGTCACCCCGAGGTCTACATCATGATCCTGCCGGCCTTCGGCGTGGTCAGCGAGATCATTCCGACCTTCTCGCGCAAGCCGCTGTTCGGCTATCAGGCGATGGTCTACGCCACGGCCTCGATTGCGTTCCTGTCGTTCATCGTCTGGGCGCATCACATGTTCACCGTCGGCATGCCGCTGGGCGGCAAGATCTACTTCATGTACGCCACCATGCTGATCGGCATTCCCACCGGGGTGAAGGTGTTCAATTGGGTGTCGACCATGTGGAAGAGCTCGATGACCTTCGAGACGCCGATGCTGTTCGCCATTGGCTTTGTCATCATGTTCACCATCGGCGGCTTCTCCGGCTTGATGCTGGCCATCACCCCGGCCGACTACCAGTACCACGACACCTACTTCGTGGTGGCCCACTTCCATTACGTGCTGGTCACCGGTGCGGTGTTCTCGATCATGGGCGCCTGCTATTACTGGCTGCCGAAATGGACCGGTCACATGTACAACGAGACCCTGGGCAAGTGGCACTTCTGGCTGAGCACGATCTTCGTCAACCTGCTGTTCTTCCCGCAGCATTTCCTCGGTCTGGCTGGAATGCCGCGCCGTATTCCCGACTACAACGTTGCCTTTGCCGACTTCAACATGTGGTCGTCGATCGGCGGCTTCGGCTTTGGCCTGTCGCAGCTGTTGTTCGTCTACATCGTGTGGAGTTGCGCTCGCGGCGGTGTCAAGGCCACCGATCGAGTGTGGGAAGGTGCCAAGGGTCTCGAGTGGACCGTGCCGTCGCCGGCGCCGCACCATACCTTCACCACGCCGCCGGTGATTCGTGATGGTGATCTCGCCCACGGCGACGTCACCCATTGATCAGCGAACGGGCCGGCGTCAGCCGGCTCGTTGGCCCCCGGATATAGCGTTCCATCGAGCCATGCAAGATCAAAGCCCGACCAGCCAACGTAGTGCCGCCCGCAGGACTGCCCTGTGGATGGCCGGGTGTGCGCTCGGCGTCTATGCCCTGTTCATCTATCTGACCTGGCGCGGAGCAGGCGGATGAACAAGCACTTGCCGCTGCTCAAATGGGGCGCGCTGGCCGCCGTGGTGTCGTTTGGATTTGCCTTTGCCCTGGTGCCGCTGTATCGGCTGGCCTGTGAAAAGTTGTTGGGCATCAAGTTCGAAGAAGGACCGGTCGAAGTTCGTAGTTATGAACCCGATCTCAGTCGTCAGGTGACGATTGAGTTCACCGCCGGGGTCAATTCCAAGCTTCCTTGGCAGTTTCGCGCCGAGAAGATGTCGATGAAGGTGCACCCCGGCGAAATGAACGAGGCGACCTTCTATGCCATCAATGAATCGCCGCTGCCGATTGTTGGTCAGGCCGTGCCGTCGGTAGCGCCGGCGTCGGTGGCGATCTACTTCAACAAGACCGAATGTTTCTGTTTCACCGAGCAGCTGCTCAATCCCGGGGAGCAACGCGCGATGCCGGTGCGCTTCGTGGTCGACCCTGATTTACCACAGAACATCGACACCCTGACCTTGTCCTATACTTTCTTCAACAACGAGATTGCCACCCAGCGGTTGCGCGCCAGCAATGCGCTCGCCGCCGGTGGTCTTTGAGCACACTCACGGGGAACCCCATGGCCCAGACGCACGACGCCAACATCTACTACGTCCCACATCACAGTCATTGGCCACTGGTGGGCTCGGTCGGCCTGTTTGCCACCATGATCGGAGCCGCGACCTGGATCAACGGTGCAGCCGCGGGGCTGTGGGTGATGTTCGGCGGCATCGCCGTCCTGCTGTACATGCTGTTTGGCTGGTTCGGCAACGTGATCGCCGAGTCGATCAAGGGTTTCTACAACCGCCAGGTCGATGTCAGCTTCCGCATGGGAATGATCTGGTTCATCTTCTCCGAAGTGATGTTTTTTGCCGTGTTCTTCGGTGCTCTTTGGTACGCCCGCACCTTGTCGGTGCCGTGGCTGGGTGGCGAAGGTGATGGCGCTGCAACCCACGCACTGCTGTGGAGCGGATTCGATGGCGCCTGGCCGACCAATGGACCGGGTAATGTCGGCGGTGAATTCCAGACCATTCCGGCCTGGGGCATTCCGCTGCTTAACACCCTGTTGCTACTTAGCTCGGGCGTCACCATCACCATCGCGCACCATGCACTGCGCGCCGGCAAGCGTGGCAGCCTGCTGTTCTGGCTCGGTGCCACCGTGGTGCTTGGCGCCGTGTTCCTGTACTACCAGGCTTACGAGTACATGCACGCCTACGGCGATCTGAATCTGACCCTGGGCTCTGGCATCTACGGCTCCACCTTCTTCATGCTGACCGGTTTCCACGGCATGCACGTTACCCTCGGTGCCATCATGCTGACGGTGATCTGGTTCCGCTGCGCCAAGGGCCACTTCAGCAAGGACAACCATTTCGCTTTTGAAGCGGTGGCCTGGTACTGGCACTTCGTCGACGTGGTCTGGCTCGGCCTGTTCATGTTCGTCTACGTGGTCTAGACCGCAGCCAACGTATCCTCACACCGGGCCGGCTTTCCGGCCCGCCTGTGTTTTCAGGGCAGTTGAATCACACTGCGCGCTCAGCCCCTAAGGCTGAATGCCGTGAGGCTGAATCACGCCAGTGGCAATGCCGATGATCACCAGGATGATCAGCGCGACTGACAGCGCGATACGCCGGGTCAGGGCATTCACGGTACGGTCGCTCTGGCCCTTGTCGGTGAGCATGTAGTAAAGCCCTGCTCCCAGGTTGTAAAGAATCAGCAGCAGGAAGGCGATGATGAGGGCAGTTTTCATCTCGATGCCAATGAGGTCCAAGGCCCATTATGGCGGTTTTGCCGGCCTCAAACAGGCAGCTCGCCGTGAAGGCTGATGCAACTGCGCGCTGAACGTTGGTGGCTGTGGGCAGCAGCACTGTTGGTCGCCGCGCTTTGCAGTCGGGCGGCTCTGTGGCAGTACGAGCGTGCGCAGTGGAAGACGCAGTATCTGGCCGACTGGGAAGCTGCGCTGACTGCGCCTGCTGAGCCATTGGCAACGCTGGATCTGGCGCGCCCGGTCACGGTGCCAACGCGCGTCGACGCCGCACTGCGACGTCAGCAGCCGCGCTGGCTGTTGCTCGACAACCAGTTGCGCGAAGGACGGCCGGGATGGCGAGCGTTTGCGGCCTATGCTGGGCCGACAGATGCGGCGCTTCTGGTTGATTTCGGTTGGATGCCGACGCCGCATGGGCGCCAGATACCCGCGCTGCCGCCGCCACCGTTGACGCTGCATGCGCAGGGCCTGCTGATGCCTTGGCCGGGTCAGGGCATCGTGTTGGCCGAGGACCACTGGCCCGACGGCGAGGCGCCGGTCTTGCTGGTCAATCTCGACCATCAGCAGATCGCTGGCAAACTTAACATGTCGCTTGTTCATGGAGTCTTGCGGTTGACAGGGGATGAGGCCGGGCTCGATGGGCTGGATCGTGAGCAGATCGCCTTACCCAACACGCTGAGCCCTGAACAACATTACGGTTATGCCCTGCAATGGGCGGGTTTTGCCTTCACGGTGCTGGTGATCGCGCTGTTGCTGCAATTGAGGAGTCGTCGCAAGTGAGTGAGAAAGAGCGTTCATCCTGGCCCTTGTTGCTGGTGCTGGTGCTGTTCATGCTGCCATTCGCCAGTGCCGTGTGGCTGCGCTTTGGCGGCTGGCAACCTGGGCAGACGCGCAACTTCGGTGAGTTGTTGAGTCCACCGCTCAGCATGGAAGGTAGCCGCGCAGAACTGGACAATGCCCGCGAGTGGGTGTTCGTCAATCAGGAACACCAATGGAGTCTGTTGGTCAGCAGTGCCGAATCCTGTGGCGCCGACTGTCGCGCAGTGTTCGATATCCTGCCTAACGTCAGAAAGGCCTTGGGGCGTCATGCCGGGCGCCTGCACATGTTTCGCCTGCAGGATGTCGCCCACACCACCGAGCTGCCCCGATTGCAGCTGAGTCGGTCGCCGACCCAGCTGCAAGCGCGCCCCGCTCAGGGCGCCGAGGTCTGGTTGGTCGATCCGCATGGTTATCTGGTGATGCACTATGCCGTTGGATTTGATCCAAGCGGACTGCGAAAAGACCTTTCCCGATTGATTCGCTGAGGCCAATCTGATGATCAGCCCACACCGACATTTCCATCGACTGGCCTGGGCGGCCAGCCTGCTGGCCCTGGTTGTCATCGTCTTTGGCGGCTTTGTCCGGCTCTCCCATGCCGGATTGTCCTGCCCGGATTGGCCAACCTGTTATGGCAAGGCCACCTGGCCGGTGCATGATCACGAAGTTGACCATGCCAACGAGGCGTTCCCTCAGCGTGCGGTGGAGGTGGGCAAAGCCTGGCGTGAGCAGGTGCATCGTCATTTGGCCGCCACCCTGGGCCTGATGGTGCTGGGCCTGGCCATGCTGGCCGCCCGTCATCGACCCTGGGGACGGGCTTCGGTAATGGCCGCGGTGGCGTTGATTGCGCCGGCCATTCCACTCTATATGAGCGGACACTACGCGTGGTCGGCTGTGCTTACCGTGGCCGGTGAGTTGATTCTGCTGATTCAGGCCCTGCGCTGGAGCAATCAGGACTTTTCCCGCATCAGCGTCTTGCTGTTGATGGTGATCGTGTTTCAAGCCACGCTCGGTTTGTGGACGGTGAGCTGGCTGCTAAAGCCGATCGTAGTGATGGCCCACTTGCTGGGTGGCCTGCTGACCTTTTCCCTGTTGATCTGGACGGCCTGGCGCAGTACCCCGGCGCGCGCCAATCTGGTGACCGGGCATGCCAGCAAGCTGAAGCGACTAGTGGCGGTAGGCATTGCGCTGGTGACGGTGCAGATTGCCCTGGGTGGATGGACGAGTTCGAATTACGCCGCGCTGGCTTGTGGCTCGGACTTTCCGACCTGTTCAGGCCAATGGTGGCCCGCCACCGATTTCGAAGAGGGCTTCGTGCTTTGGCGTGGCATCGGGGTGGACTACGAGGGGGGCGTGCTGGATGGACCGGCGCGCACCGCCATTCATTTGAGTCACCGCCTGTTCTCCCTGCTGGTGTTCGGTCATCTGCTGTTTCTGGCTTTGCGCTTGCGCCGTTCGGTCGGCGTCGGGGCCTGGGGCTGGGCCCTGGGCCTGGCTCTGGGGCTGCAAATGGCCCTAGGCATCAGCAATGTGATCTACGGCCTGCCATTGGCTGTGGCCACAGCGCATCTGGCCGGGGCCGCCCTGCTGTTGTTCATCCTGGTGACCTTGATCGCCCGACTTCGGCCCCCGCGCGAGGCATAATGCGCGTCTTCTTGAGCAGAGCGAAGCCGGCATGAGCAGCCTGGCCAGCCAGTACTGGGCCTTGACCAAACCACGTGTGGTGGCGCTGATCGTATTTACCGCCATCGTCGGCATGTTGCTGGCGGTGCCGGGTGTGCCGCCGCTGTGGCCGGCCCTGCTGGGTAGCCTGGGTATCTGGTTGGCAGCGGCATCGGCTGCGGCGATCAATCATCTGATCGATCAACGTATCGATGCGCTGATGGCGCGTACCCAGCATCGCCCGCTGCCTACCGGTCAGCTGCGTCCATGGCAGGTGCTGCTGTTTGCCGTCGCCCTCGGTGCCACGTCGATGCTGCTGCTCGGGGTCTGGGTCAACCTGCTGACCGCGCTGCTGACTTTCGCCTCGCTGATCGGCTATGCCGTGATCTATACCGGCTTTCTGAAGCGCGCCACGCCGCAGAACATCGTAATCGGCGGTCTGGCCGGCGCTGCGCCGCCAGCCCTGGGCTGGACGGCCATCACCGGTGAGCTGCATCCGCACGCTCTGCTGCTGGTCTTGATCATCTTCGTCTGGACACCACCGCATTTCTGGGCGCTGGCGATCTATCGACGCGAGGACTACTCACGCGCTCAGGTACCGATGTTGCCGGTCACCCACGGGGTCGAATTCACCCGCTGGCATGTGCTGGCCTACACCATTTTGCTGCAGATCGTCACCTTGTTGCCCTGGCTCACCGGCATGAGCGGTGTGTTCTATCTGGGCGGCGCGGTGATTCTCGGTGCTGGCTTCCTTTATTACGCCATTCGTTTGCTCAAACCGCCCAGTGAGCGTTTCGCCATGGACGTGTTCAACTACTCGATCATCTATCTGATGGCTTTGTTCGCTTTCCTGCTGCTAGACCACTACCTGCTGCCAGCACCGACCACGGTAGGCAATCTGCAGTGGGCGCCCGACGCGGGCTAGCGAAGCGAGCTGCTGTTCATTCAACCGACCATTGATGGCAGTGGATGTTGCTGCCGGTCCTAAGCAGAGAATTCATCCGATGACCAACGAAGCCAACCCGCTGCTCGAGTACTTTGAGAACAACCCGGGTCGACTGATGTCGAAATGGTTGCACTACTTCGATATCTATCACCGGCATTTCCAGCGATTTCGCGGCCGCCCGATCACTGTGGTGGAAATCGGTGTGTATCACGGCGGCTCACTGCAGATGTGGCGGAAGTACTTCGGTGAGCAGGCGCGAATCATCGGTGTCGATGTCAATCCGCGTCTCAGCGAGATCAGCGAACCGGGTATCGAGATCATCATCGGTGATCAGGGCGATCGTCGTTTTCTGCGTGAGCTGGCCAGCAAGACCGGCAAGATCGATATCCTGATCGACGATGGCGGTCACATGATGCATCAGCAGATCGCGACGGTTGAAGAACTGTATGGGTCGGTTGCGGATGACGGGCTGATCCTGGTCGAAGACACTCACACCAGCTACTGGCGCGAATATGGCGGCGGACTGCGTGCCCAATACAGCTTCATGCAGTTTGCCAAGCACCTCGTCGACGAGTTGAACGCGTGGCACAGTCGCGACCCCAACAGCCTCGCGCCGGGCGTGTTTACCCAGACTGCCAACTCAATGCATTTCTACGACAGCGTGGTGGTGATCGAGAAATACAAGCGATCCAGGCCGCATGAGCGGCAAACCGGCACGCCGAGTTTTCCCCTGGAAACGCCGGTCAACGAGGGCTGATCAGGCGACTGCGCAGGCGCCATCGACAAGGCCAAGGTCTTAATCGGCGTCTGCCGTTGAGTATCCGCCGTGCAGCCGTAGCAAGCTGCGCAGCTCCTCCTTTTGTTCAGTGCTTAACCCGCCATTGGCTTGCAGACGAATCAAGCCATCGCGGCGTTGTGCATTGCGTTGGCGGGCGAGTTGTTCGACTGCATCGAGCAGCTCGCGGCGCCAGATCTCGACATCACCGGGCAGCTCGGTCAGGGCCAGTTTGCGCAGCGCCTCGGCTTCCTCGCGCTCGGCAAAGCACTGCAGCAACGACGCTGCCGAGGTCAGATCACGCTGCTGGCAGGTGGCGATGATTTCCAGCAACAGCGGCACCCCAGGTTGATCGAGATCGGCGAACGGTAACTCGGCGTTCAACTCCCGCGCCAGGCTGGGTTGCTGCAGGAGCAGGGTGATCACCGTTCTCACCAGGCTGCGCTTGTGCGTCCCGACCGGGCGACGCGGCCTTGACTCAGCCTGCGCAGCCGCGACCGACGAGGTGGGCGCTGCAAGCCCGACGCCACTCAGTTCCAGCAGGCGCTGCTCCATCAGATCGCGGAATGCCCCGTCCGGCATCTTGCCGATCATCGGACGACAGCGTTCGGCCAGCCGCGCCTTGCCGTCCAATGTTCCCAGCTTGATGTCCTCGCTCATCTGGGCGAAGAAGAACTCGCTCAGTGGAACAGCCTGTTCGAGTTGACGATCGAAGGCCGCGGCGCCTCCGGCACGCAGCAAAGAATCGGGGTCTTCGCCTTCAGGCAGAAACAGGAAGTAGGCCTGGCGACCGTCGCGCAAGCGGGGCAGCACCGACTCCAGGGCTTTCCAGGCGGCGCTGCGGCCAGCACGATCGCCATCGAAGCAGAAATACACATCGGTCGCATTGCGGAACAGCAATTCAGCGTGATCGGGCGTGGTGGCGGTGCCCAGCGTGGCCACCGCCGTACTGATGCCATATTGAAACAGGGCCACGACATCCATGTAGCCCTCGACCACGATCAGTTTCTCGACTTTGGCGTTGGCCTGTCGCACCTGCCACAGACCGTACAACTCCCTCCCCTTGTGGAACAACGGTGTTTCGGGGGAGTTGAGGTACTTCGGCCCATCGTCTTTTTCCAGTACGCGACCGCCAAAAGCGATCACTCGACCACGGCGATCGTGAATCGGGAAGATCAGTCGATCGCGAAACTTGTCGTATACGCGGCCCTGCTCGTTGCGCGACAGAAGGCCGGCGCGGTCGAGCAGGTTAAGTCGCTTACCTTCGGCACCCAGCTGATTCTTCAGCGCTTCCCAGGCATCGGGGGCGTAGCCGATGGCGAAGCGCTGCAGCGTTTCCGCGCTGAGTCCGCGCTTTTCGGTATAGCGCAGGGCACGATCGCTGAGCTGGAGCTGCGACTGGAAGAAGCGTCCCGCTTGTTCGCAGACCTGGTACAACTCCTCGAAATCGCCACGCTGATGCTGAGTGCGGGTCTCGCGTGGCACCTCGATGCCAACGCGCTTGGCCAACTCCTCGACCGCGTCGAGAAACTCGAGGCGGTCGTACTCCATCAGGAATTTGATCGCGCTGCCATGCGCGCCGCAGCCAAAACAGTGATAGAACTGCTTGGTCGGGCTGACGGTAAAACTCGGACTGCGCTCGTCATGAAACGGGCAACGCGCCGAATACTCGCGGCCCTGCTTTTTCAAAGGCACGCGGGTCTGGATCACATCGACGATGTCGGTGCGAGCTAACAGGTCATCGATAAAAGCGTCTGGGATCCGGCCGGCCATGGCGCATTGTAAGATGCGGCGGCCCGAATGCCGGAGATGTCGATGCGCTTTTCCCTGCTGCTGTTGAGCTGTGCCGCGTCCTGTTGTCTCGCCGCGAGCCCTGGGCCCGCTTCGAAACTGTACGCTGAGGTCAGCGCAGTGCGTGAAAGGCACAGCTCGGTGATCTTCGACCGTGCAGAGGCCAGCGAGGACGAACTGAGGCAGATCATTGAGGAGGTAGGTCAAAGTCTCCAGCGTCTGGATGGCCCAGAGGCGCTGGATCTGGCTGAAGGCAACCCATACCTTCGCTACCGCCGCTACAACCTGTTGAACGATCTGCGCCGTTTGCATGCGCGTCTCGGAGACGACGCAGCTGCGCTGGCCGATTGGCGGGCAATGCAGCGTATCGACTGGTTTCCGCTGAACGACGAGAACGACCCAGACTTGATGCGCTTGCGCGGTGTTCCGGCTGCGTCTTCGGCTGCAATGCGCGAAGACTTGGCACGACGGCTGGGCGCCTTGCCTGCCTATTCTCGAAGCGAAGGCAGCGATCCACCCAGCGTTGCCGAAAGAATCAGTGGACTGTCGACGCTCTGGTCAGTGGCGCGAGAACACTTCGTCTGGTTCGATCAGGTGCCAGAGCTCGACTGGGATGCCGCCTACCACGACGCAATTCCTCGCGTGATCGACGCGCACAGCATTGAAGACTACTACCGTGTCTTGCAGGGTCTGGTGGCCAAACTGCAAGATGGCCATAGCAATGTGTACCCGCCTGAGTCATTGCGCCAGCGACTCTATGCTCGTCCACCTTTGATTGTGCGTCGAATCGATGGGGCAGCGCGGATCGTCAAGATCAACTCGCCGACACTTGCCAAGCTGCCGATCACACCAGGCGACGAAATAGTTCAGATCGATGGCGTGGCGGTCGAAGACTACGTCACCGAGCGCATCCTGCCGCAGGTGAGCGCATCGACGCCGCAGGATCGGGAGTTGCGCGCCTATGGTTACCAACTGTTGCAGGGCGATGCCAACAAGTCGGTTACCTTGACCCTGCTGGACCAGCGTGGCCGCAAACACCGGATCGAAGTTGCTCGCAGCGGCTACTCAGACATTCAGCCTGGGGACACCGAGTCGTTTACGCTGCGCGAAGACGGTGTAGCGATACTAGTGGCTAAGCAGTTTGGAGATGACGCGGCCCTGAGACTGATGCAAACACACTGGAACCAGATCGCCACGGCGCGTGGTCTGATTCTGGATTTGCGCGGCAACGGAGGGGGCAGCAGCAATCACGGATGGGATCTGTTGACCTATGTTAGTGAGCAGCCCATTCCCACCACGCGCAGCTATGTCCGAGAACCCGATGCATTGGGGCGGGCCCGAGGTGGGCAGGCTAATCTGCGCTGGCGGTCGTTGGATCCAGGGAGCGCAACGCCTACACACACAGCAGCGCGCGATCAGCACTTCGACGGTCCCGTGGCGGTGCTGATTGATGCCGGAACCTTCTCTGCTGGCGAAGATACTGCGGCGTCGTTCGCCTTGATGAAACGCGGTCCGATCGTGGGTCGTGCCAGTGGCGGCAGTTCGGGGCAGCCGCTGTTGTTCGATCTTCCCGGCGGAGGTGTGGCGCGCATCTGCATTAAACGCGACGAGTACCCCGATGGCGGCAGCTTTGTCGGCGAGGGCGTGCAGCCCACCATCACGGTTAATTGGACTGAGAGCGACCTGCGCCGAGGCCGTGACCCCGATCTTTCTGCAGCGATCAAGGCATTGAGGCTTTCAGCGCAGTGAACACCCAGATTCGTTTCGAAGCTGGCTAAAGCCTGGCTTAGAACGCGCGAGCTTCCCCTGCGGCGTATAGCGCTGCAGGGGAAGCGACAATCAACAAGCGGCGAATGCTGGCGAGCTCTATCAGCCAGAGGCTAGAACAACGCCCTCACACCAAACTGGATGTTGCGGCCGGGCAGGGGCGCCAGATCCTTGAGGAAGGAGGTATGCGGGCGCGCTTCGCGGTCGCTCAGATTCTTGCCATCCAGGAACAGCTCCCAGCCGACATCGTTGTAGTCGAAGTGGTAGGCGAGGTGGGCGTCGAGCAGGGTATAGCCGTCGCTGGGCCGTTCGAAGCTGGCGACCCGGTCTTGATCTGAGTAGCGCACTGCGCCGAGCCGAGCGCGCCAGCCGTCTTTCTCCCAGCGCAACTGCGCGGCGAAGCGTGCGGCTGGAATTCGCGGCAGGTCCTCGCCGCTGTCGAGTCGGGCACGTACCGCATCGGCGCTGAAGCGAAGATCCCAGCGGCCGTGTTGCCATTCGCCCAGATTCTGCTCGACCTCGAGCTCAAAGCCATTGAACTTGGCATCGCCCTGCCGCCATGGCCGCAGCGGCAGCTCGTCTTCTTCCAAACCAGTGTCGGCGAGATAGATAAAGCGGTCGAAGCGAGTGGTGTAGAGCGCCGCCTTTACGCTGGTGCGTTCACTATGCCAGTGCGCGCCGAACTCAAGACGATTAGCGGTTTCGGTGTCGAGTTCAGGATCGCCAACTTCATAGCTCTGGGTGGCGATGTGCGGGCCGTCTGAGAACAGCTCTTCGGCCGTCGGCGCGCGCTCGGCATGATCCAGGCCAGCACTGAGGTGGAAATCATCGCTAATGCCCCAGCGCAGGCTGGCCGATCCGCTGATTGAGGTGAAGTCTGCGCTGGCGGCGTTGTCTGGGTCGATCTCGGCGTCATCAACACGCAGGCCGAGTTCCAGAGCCAGGTCCTGGTTGAGTTTGCGCTGCTCAATCAGAAACAGACCGAGATCGCGGCTGAGTGAGGGCGGCACGAAGGCTTCTTCTCCAACCGCTTTGAAGTCGCGCCGGCCGTACTGCAGGCCCCAGGCACCGCGCCAGCCGGCAGTTTCGGCATGCACCGCTTCCAAGCGCGCTTCAGTGCCCTGATTGTCGAATCGGGTGCCGATTTCTTCGCCTTCCAGCTCGACATGTTGGTAGTCGGTCCGGGCGACCCGCAGGCTGATCGAGTCGTGGCCGCCAAACGGTTGCAACAGAGCGCCTTTGGCCTCATAGCGGCGCTGTTCCATATCGATCCGCACTGACTCGCCTTCGTCGTGATTGTGGCCTTCGCCCTCTTCTTCGTCCTCTTCCTCTTCGTGCTCGTGTGCATGGCCGGGGATGCCATACAGGGTGTCGAGGCCGCTGAAAGCGATGCCGATGAAGCCGCGCTCGCCGATCCAGCTAGCGCCCAGACCGCCGGCCGAGGTGCGGGTGGAGGAGTTGGGCAGCAGACCGAATTCGTCAGCGTCTGGCGTCTCGCCCTCCTCGGCCAGCAAAGCCGCGCTTTCGGCGAAGCCGGGAATCTCAAGGTCATCGGTTTCGCGATGCAGGCCATCGGCGCTGAGCACGAAGCCTTCGTTGCCCGCTTGCACCTTGAACATGGCGTTGCGTTGATCGGCGGCGGTGTCGCCCCGCAGCTCGAAACGCCCACGTGGCGGCTGCTCGTCTGACATCCCGTATTCGGCGATTCGACCATCGACCACATTCACCGCGCCGCCGATTGCGCCACTGCCGTAGAGCAGGGTGGACGGGCCTTTCAGCACTTCAATCTGCTCGGCAAGAAACGGCTCGATGGCGACCGCATGGTCGGCGCTGACGGTCGAGGCATCCAGGCTGGACAGGCCGCTGCTCAGCGTCTGCACGCGGGCACCGTCCAGGCCGCGAATCACTGGCCGGCCGACGCCCGGCCCGAAGTCGGCGCTGTGGACGCCAGGAATCGACGAGACGGTATCGCCCAGGGTGGCGCCGCGGCGGTCATCGAGTTCAGGGCCGGCCAGCACGCTGACTGGCCGGGTCAGCTCTTCGGCCGTTTGCTTGAGCGGGGTTGCCGTGACTACGACGGCGTCGAGCTGCTCGGCGCGTTCTTCGTGGTGTGCAGGCTGTTGCGCCAGAGCGCTGCTGCAGAGGGCCAGTCCCAGCGTGCCGTGTACGGCGAGGGCGAGTGGGTGACGTCGCATCGTGAGGTTCCTTGCGTCAGTCCGGCGCACGCCGGTCAAATGTAGAATGTTATATCATAACTCTACATTCGCCTGAGCCAGAAGTCACGGAGGTTTCCAGCGCAACCGTTCGGCAGGCTCACGGCAAGCCGGGCGCGGCAAAGCCGCGCCACCTATGCAGGAAGGTTTGACTTCCGCGCGCGCCGTCCATGGCACGCGATATCAGTCTGCGCCTGTTTGTTCAACGACAGCGGTACGCCGCAGGGCGTTCTGACGGCTGTTAGAGGCCGTAGACCGAGCAGCGCAAACAACAACGCCGAGCAGGGCTCGGCGTTTGGGGTTTGCACGGTTTGGATCGAACGGGCTACGGTGTCAGCGCTGCCTTGACCTTGGCCGAGGCCTGACCCATGTCGGCCTTGCCGGCGATGCGCGGTTTCAGCACCGCCATCACCTTGCCCATATCGGCCGGGCTGGAGGCGCCGACTTCGGCCACCGCGGCGTCGACCGCGGCCTGCAACTCGGCATCGCTCATCTGTGCCGGCAGGTAGGTCTGGATGATGCCCATTTCCATGCGCTCGACGGCGGCCAGGTCATCGCGACCGGCGGCTTCGTACTGGCTGATCGAGTCCTTGCGCTGCTTGGTCATCTTCTCCAGCACCGCCAGCACGATTGCATCGGTGATCTCGATGCGCTCGTCGACTTCGCGCTGCTTGATCGCGGCATTGATCAGGCGAATCACGCCCAGGCGTTCTTTGTCACCGCCTTTCATCGCGGCTTTCATGTCATCGGTGAGTTGCTGACGCAGGCTCATGATGGGACTCCATTCAGTGGGGACTGGCAACGCTTCGAGGAATACAAACGCAAAAAGCCGGCGGCGCGAAGCGCGGCCGGCTTGCTGCTGCCCGATGCGGAGATCAGTAGAGGCGGCGGCGCTTGGTGGCGTCGCGCGACACTCGGCGCAGATGGCGCTTCACCGCGGCGGCGGCCTTACGCTTGCGCTCCTGGGTCGGCTTCTCGTAGAACTCGCGCTTGCGGGTTTCGGCCAACACACCGGCCTTCTCACAGGTACGCTTGAAGCGACGCAGGGCAAACTCGAAAGGCTCGTTCTCGCGGACTTTAACGCTGGGCATGGGATCTCCGGACTCAATTCATCGTCCCCGCTAACCGGGGAGCCGCGCACTATAGCGCAAGCCCGCTAGAATCACAAGGTGCGCATAATGGTTCAAACGGTGATTCGTGATGGGTGATTGCTGATTTGCCAAGAGCGAATTTGGGCGAGCCCCAGCTGTACGCCATCACCATGCCAACCACTCAACCGCCCTCGGTGGGTCAGGGCGAATCACCGATCACCAATCACGGCTTTCCAAAATGATCGTTGTCGGCATCGAAACCTCCTGTGACGAAACCGGGCTGGCGCTGTACCAGACCGATCGCGGCCTGTTGGCCCACGCGCTGTACAGTCAGGTGGATCTGCATGCCGAGTACGGCGGCGTGGTGCCCGAACTGGCCAGCCGTGATCACGTGCGCAAGCTGTGGCCGCTGTTGCAGCACTGCCTGGACGAGGCTGGCGTGTCGCGCGCTCAGATCGGTGGCGTGGCCTACACCGCCGGGCCCGGCTTGGTTGGCGCCTTATTGGTGGGGGCGGCCGGTGCGCGTGGCTTGGCTTGGTCGCTGGGGGTGCCGGCGGTGGGCGTGCATCATATGGAAGGTCATTTGCTGGCGCCGCTGATGGAGGACGATCCGCCGGCGGCGCCGTTTGTGGCCTTGCTGGTCTCCGGCGGTCACACCCAGTTGGTTGAAGTGGAAGCCATCGGTCGCTACCAGGTCCTGGGCGAGACCTTGGACGACGCTGCGGGCGAGGCCTTCGACAAGACCGCCAAGCTGATGGGCTTGCCCTATCCGGGTGGCCCGGTGCTGTCCCGTCTGGCCGAGCAGGGGCGAAACGGTATGTTCAAGTTTGCGCGCCCGATGATCGATCGGCCGGGCTTCGATTTCAGCTTTTCCGGCCTGAAGACTCAGGTGCTGCTGGCCTGGCAGCAAAGTGATCAGGGCGAGCAGACTCGCGCCGACATCGCCTGCGCCTTTCAACAGGCGGTGGTCGATACACTGACAATCAAGTGTGAGCGCGCTATGCGGGAAACCGGCGCGAGGTGTCTGGTGGTGGCCGGTGGCGTCGGAGCCAATCGCGATCTGCGTGCACGGCTGCAGCAGGCAGGTCTGGCAGCGGGATGGCGAGTATGCTTTCCGCGGCCGGAATTCTGCACCGACAACGGCGCCATGATTGCCTTTGCCGGTGCCCTGCGGCTGGCTGCCGGGCAGGCCGAGTCGTCGGCCATCCAGGTGCAGCCGCGCTGGGATATGGCCCGATTGGCGCCGCTGGAAGGTGCCGGCGCGCCCTGATCACCAGGCGGCTGAGGCCGATTGCAGCAGCCTGGTATCGCGCGCCGAGGACGGCGCGCTCGGAAAGCAAGCACGCAACGGGCATCGCAATTCGCAAGGATACAGTCAATGGATACAGTGTTTATCGAAGGGTTGGAGATCGAAACGACGATCGGCATCTATGACTGGGAGCGCCGCATCAAGCAGCCCTTGGTATTCGATATCGAAATGGGCTTCGACAATCGAAAGCCGGCAGCCAGCGACAGGATCGAGGATACCTTGGACTACAAGGCAGTCAGCAAGCGATTGGTTGGCTATGTCAAGGCTTCCGACTTCGGCTTGGTCGAAACCCTGGCCGAGCGCTGCTGCGAAATCATCATGGCGGAATTCGATGTTGAGTGGGTGCGGCTCAAGCTGAGCAAACCTGGAGCCGTGCGCGGCGCGCGCAATGTCGGCGTGCGCATCGAGCGCCGACGGGGCGACTGATGGAATCGATCCTGCAGGCTGTGAGTAGCGAAATCGAGGCCAATCCGTGGCTGGCCACCATGGTGTCGTTGGCTGGCTTGATCCTCGCCGCCTGGCTGGCCGATCTGGTCACCAAGCGTATTCTGCTGCGGCTGGTGAAACGCATCGTTCGAGTGACTACGGTCAAGTGGGACGATGCCCTGCTGGACCGCGGGGTGATCGATCGGGTCTCGCATGTGGTGCCGGCCCTGGTGATCTATTGGGGGGTCGATCTGGTCAGCGCGATCAGCGACGACTGGGTGCGTGTGCTGCGCAATGTGGCGTTGAGTTACATCGTGCTGACCCTCGCACTGGGCGCGGCCAAGCTGCTCGGCACGGTCAATTCTTTGTACGAAGCGCGCGATACGCTGCGCGCCAAGGCGCGACCGATCAAGGGCTACGTTCAGGTCGCCCAGCTATTGATCTACCTGTTAAGCGGCATCGTCATCGTCGCGGTACTGATCGAGCGCTCGCCCTTGCTGCTGCTGTCGGGCCTGGGTGCCATGACCGCGGTGCTGCTATTGGTGTTCAAGGACACCCTGATGTCGCTGGTCGCCAGCATCCAGCTGACCAGCCACGACATGCTGCGCGTCGGCGACTGGATTCAGATGCCGGCCCTGGAAGCCGATGGCGACGTGATCGACATTGCGCTGCACACGGTCAAGGTGCAGAACTGGGACAAGACCATCACCACGATTCCCACCTATCGCCTGATTGCTGAGCCGTTTCGCAACTGGCGTGGCATGAGCGAGTCGGGTGGGCGACGCATCAAGCGCGCCGTGTTGATCGACCAGCGCTCGGTGCGTTTCCTGCGCGATGACGAGCGCGGTCGTCTATCCCGGTTTGCCTTGATCGAGGACTACCTGGTACGCAAGAAAGGCGAGTTGGAGCGCTGGAATGAATCGTTGCGTGACGCCGCGCTGGAGCCGGTCAACACGCGCCGGCTGACCAATCTGGGCACCTTTCGCGCCTATGTTGAGGCCTACCTGCGCACCCACCCGAAGATCCATCAGAACATGACCTTGCTGGTGCGACAGTTGGCGCCGGGGCCGACCGGCATTCCGATCGAGTTGTATTGCTTCACCAATACCACCGCCTGGGCCGAATATGAGGGGGTGCAGTCGGACATCTTTGATCACCTGCTGGCGATCCTGGATGAGTTCGATCTGCGGGTGTTTCAGGAGCCGGGCGGTGCCGACCTGCGGCAAGCCTTGACCGGGCGCCGCCAATGACCGAAGTGCTGCTGTCCTTGGGTTCGAATATTGAACCGAAGCGACATCTGGATCTTGCCGTGGCAGAGCTGCGGCAACAGTTTCCTGGCCTCCGCGTATCGGGTTACTACCGCACCGTTGCGGTTGGTTTTGATGGTGAGGATTTTCTCAACGCCGCCGTCGCCATCGACACCGAGATGCCGGCGCTGCAGCTCAATGCCTGGTTGCACGCACTGGAAGATCGCCACGGCCGGCGCCGCGACGGGCCGCGTTTTTCCTCCCGTACCCTCGATATCGACATCGTCTATTACGGCGATCAGGTGCTCAGCGGCCCGCATAACCTGCAGATCCCGCGTGAAGATGTGCGCCATGCCTTTGTACTGGCGCCCTTAGCCGAGATTGCGCCGGATTTTGTCGATCCCGAACGCCGCCTGACGCTGGCGGCGATGTGGCAGCAGCACCCGGCGTTCGAAACCGTGCTGCCGCAGTGCGCGAATTCGGCGTAGCATCTGCCACTGGCTGAAAGCGGGGGAGAAACATCATGGGGCGTTTTGCGCGGAGTTGGGCCTTGATCAAGGCCAGTGCCGGCGTACTCAGGTCGGACACCGAACTGCTGGTGTTCCCCTTGCTGAGCTCGATTGCCACCCTGATGGTGGTGGCCAGCTTTGTCGCGCCCTTGTTCGTCTTGCAGGAGCCCCAGGCGCAGGAATTGAGCGAAAAGGGGTTCAGTCTGCTGTACTTGCTATGGTTCTTCGGCTTCTATCTTTGCCAGTACTTCATCATCTTCTTCTTCAACAGCGCCCTGGTCGGCGCGGCGATGATCCGCCTGCAGGGCGGCGACCCGACCTTGAGCGATGGCCTGCGGATCGCCTGGTCCAAGGTCGGGGTTATCTTCGGTTACGCCATGATCGCCGCCACCGTTGGCATGATCCTGCGCGCGATCGAGCAGCGCGCTGGTTTCATCGGCAGCTGGATCGCCGGATTGTTCGGCGCCGCCTGGACCGTGGCCTCGTTCCTGGTGGTGCCGATCCTGGTCAGCCAGAACATTGGGCCGATCGAAGCGGTCAAGCGCAGCGCCATGATGCTGAAGCAGAGTTGGGGTGAGAATCTGATCGGCAATGGCGGTATCGGCCTAGTCGGCGGATTTCTGACTGCCCTGGTCTTGTTGTTCGGCGCTGCGCTGACGGTGGCAGCAGGCGTCAATCAACTGCCCGGACTGGCGATTACCCTGGGCGCATTGACGGTAGTCGCCGCTCTGCTGATGGGCCTGATCCAGGCGGCATTGAGCGGCATCTACTCGGCGGCGCTGTATCGCTATGCCGACGGTGGCGAGTCACAGGGCTTCGACCGCACGCTGCTGCAGGGCGCCTTCGCTCACAAGGGCTGAACTACCAGCTCAGCGAACGGCCGCCGTCGACCCGGATCAGCTGGCCGCTGCAGTAGCTCGCATCCTGCAGCAGCCAGCGTACCGCCTCGGCCACTTCTTCCGGGCTGCCGCTGCGTTTCAGTGCGGTGGCCTCGACCAGCGCCTGCTGGTCTGTATACGCCTTGCCTGCTTCCGGCCACAGCACCGCACCGGGGGCTACCGCATTCACACGCACCTTGGGGCCCAGTTCGATCGCCAGGCTCTGCGTCAGGCTCCACAGCGCGGCCTTGGCCATGCAGTACACCGTGTGCTGCTTCAGCGGCCGCTCGGCGTAGATGTCGATCAGGTTGACGATGGCGCCCTGCTGCTGAATCAGGTGTGGTGCCGCGGCCTGACTGAGGAACAGCGGCGCCCAGGCATTCGAGGCGAACAGCTCCTGCCAATGACGCGGCTGAATCTCACCAATCGGCGTCGGGTAGAAGGCGGAGGCGTTGTTGATCAGCGCATCCAGTCGCCCAAACCGGCCGAGGGTGGCGGCGACCAACTCGGGTAGTCGGTCGAACTCAGCCAGCTCGGCCCGCAAGCTGAGCACGCTGTTTGCGCGACGCGCTTCCAGCTCGCCGTGAAGTGTATGCATCGCGTCCTCGGACTGCCGGTGATGCAATGCCAGGTCATAGCCAGCGGCATGCAGTTGGCGGGCGATTACCGCGCCTACGCGGCGCGCGGCGCCGGTGATCAATGCAACGGGACGGCTCATCGGTCGGGCCTGGGAAACAAGGGATGAGCGCACAGCATACCGACTTGCGAGGCCTGGGCCGATCGACTGACGGCGCCTGCTCAGCCTGATACCCTGCGCGCTTTGAACGGAGTTCGCCCTGCCATGTTGCCGATGAATCTGCCCGAACCTGCGGTCGAAGCGCGCGCGCACAGCGAGCGATTCGTTGAGCAGTTGCGCGCAGTGATTGCGGCAGAAGGCGGAGCCATCCCGTTCTCGCGCTATATGGAGCTGGCACTGTATGCGCCGGGCTTTGGCTATTACAGCGCTGGCGCCACCAAGTTCGGCGCCTCCGGTGATTTCATTACTGCGCCGGAACTGGGCAGCCTGTTTGCCCGCACCGTTGCCAACGCGGCAATTCGGCTGCTGAGGCCGCTGGGCGAGGCCGATGTGCTGGAGCTGGGGGGCGGCTCCGGGGCCTTTGCCGAAGGTATGCTCACACATCTGGCCGAACTCGATTGGCGGCCCGGGCGCTATATGATCTTGGAGCCCAGCGCCGATCTTCGCCAGCGGCAGCAGCAACGATTGCGCGAACGGCTCACTGCCGATCTGTTCGCGCGTGTGGAGTGGTTGGACCAGCTGCCCGAGCAGGGCTGGTCAGGTCTGCTATTTGCCAACGAGGTGCTGGATGCACTGCCGGTCACCCGCTTCGTCAAGCGCCAAGGCGAGGTGATGGAACTCTATGTTGAAGTGCGCGAGCAGCAGTTGCGGCTCACGGAGCGTGCTGCTGACAGCATGCTGATCGCTGCGCTGCAGAAAGTCGAGCAGACCCTGGGGCGCAGCCTGCCCGACGGCTATGTGTCGGAACTGCTGGTGCAACTGCCGTGGTGGCTGCAGGCGGTTACTGGCAGCCTGCAGCGCGGTCTCGCCCTGTTCATCGACTACGGCTATACACGTCGCGAGTATTACCTCGACGAGCGCAGCCAGGGCACCCTGGTCTGCCACTACCGTCACCGCGCCCATGCCGATCCATTCATCTGGCCCGGCTTGAACGACATCTCCAGCTTCGTCGACTTCACTGCCGTGGCGGAAGCTGGCCTGGCGGCCGGGCTGGAACTGGCTGGGTTTTGCTCGCAGGCCTCCTTCCTGCTTGGCAATGGCCTGGAGCAGGAACTGGCGGCACCGGCCGCCGATGAGCGCGAACAGCGAGCCCGCAATGAGGAGGCTCGCAAGCTGGTGTTGCCGGGCGAGATGGGTGAGCGCTTTCGGGTGATCGGCCTGGAGCGCGGCGTGGATGCCTCGGCGCTGTTTGCTTTCGGTGACCTGAGCGGGCGCCTGTAGCGACAGGTACTGAACACCGAGGCCTTGCGGTTGGCCGGGTCTGAGTGACCAGACCTCAGTCGTCTTGTCCGCGAGCTGCGGCAATCGCCGCCAGCCTCGCCCGGCGCAGCCGGCGACCGATTTCATGGCCGTCGATGTCGGCGGGCAGCTGCAGATCGCGCGCCTGTACTTTTCGTGCGGCCGCATGCAGGCGATCAAGCTCGGCGCGTGGTGGATAGTCGGACTCGCTCAAGCCCAGGCGACCGCGCTTGTCGGCCTCGCAGACCAGGCCGAGTCGGGCGATGCGTTCAGGCTTTCTTAGCCCGTCGCTGCGCTCGATCAGCTTGAGTACGGTGTCGTTGCGCAGCTCGTCAAGGCGATGCACGTTGAGATGCTCGCGGCAGCAGATTTCAGCCTGGGCCAGATACTCGGCCGGCACCTTCAAGCGTCTGGCAAGTTCGCGCAGCGGGTGCAGGCCGTTGTTCTCGTGACCGGGGTGCTTGGGCCGCACATCAATCGGCGTCAGCGCCTTGCCCAGGTCATGGGTCAAGCCACAGAAGCCGACCAGTGCGTCACCCGGCGCCAGTCGGGCGCAGATGTCCAACACCATTTCGGTATGGATGCCGGTATCGATCTCCGGATGGTACTCAGCGCGCTGTTCCACCCCGTACAGGGCATCGACCTCGGGCAGGATGCGCGCCAGTGCACCGGAGGCGCGCAGGCAGCGCAGCATGGCCGAGGGCTGCGGCTCGGTCAGCCCGCGCTGCAATTCCTGCCAGGTGCGCTCGGCAACCAGAAAGTCGACCTCGCCGTCCTGAACCATTTGTTTCATCAAGGCCAGGGTCTCGTCAGCCAGGCGAAAGCCGAGCGGGGCGAAACGGGCCAGAAACCGCGCCGCGCGCAGGATCCGCACCGGGTCTTCGGCGAAGGCCGGCGACACATGGCGCAGCACGCGCTGGTCGAGATCACGTTGACCGCCGAACGGATCGATCAGATGGCCGTGCTCGTCCTCGGCCATCGCATTAATGGTGAAGTCGCGGCGCTCAAGATCTTGTTCCAGGGTCACGTCGGCCGCGGCGTGCACCACGAAGCCGTGGTAGCCGTGGCCGGACTTTCGCTCGGTGCGCGCCAGGGCGTGCTCTTCGCCGGTTCTCGGATGTAGAAATACCGGGAAATCCTTGCCGACTGGCTTGTAGCCCGCCGCCAGCATGGCGTCAGGCGTGCTACCCACCACCACCCAGTCGTGATCACTGTGTGGCCGACCCAGCAGCCGATCGCGGACTGAACCACCGACCAGATAGCGCTGCATGCTCAGCTCTGTGCTCGGTCAACGCACCTGACGGCCACGGTCAAGCAGCGCCTGGCGGCCGCAGCTGCCCAGCATCAAGGGCACGATCGCTTCCACCGGTGTCTTCTTAACGCCTAGCTTGAATAGGCCGTCAACGCCGCCGACCGAGTCGAGGCTCAGCGAGCGATAGTTGTCGCTGGAGAAAGGTTTACCCGGAACGAAGTCCATGGCCAGGGCCTGCAATCGGCCGAGTGCATCGGGCAGGCGCCAGATCAAGCGCTTCAGGCCGAGCTGCTCGGCGGTGTAGCGCACGATCTCTTCCAGTGTCATGGTGCGATCGCCATACAGCTCGTAGCTTTGGCCGATGCTCGACTTATCGCCCAGGGCGAGCACCATGGCGCGTGCCACATCGCCAACGTAGACCGGAGCGAACTTGGAGCCGGCCTTGGCCAGCGGCATGATCGGCGCGATCTTCAGCAGGGCGGCAAAGCGATTGAACAGGCTGTCACCGCGGCCGAAGATCACCGAAGGCTGAAAGATGGTCCAATCCAGCCCGGAGTCCTTGACCTTCTGCTCGGCTTCGCCGCGTGACTTCAGGTAGTAGCTGCTGCCGCGCCCGGCATTCAGCGAGCTCATCTGCAGCAGTCGCTTGACGCCGGCCTTCTTGCAGGCGCCGATCAGCTTCTCGACCAATTCGACATGAGCGGTCTGAAAGCCGCGGCCGTTGTCACCGTTTTCGTTGAGAATGCCGACCAGATTGATGGCAACCGATGCACCACGGAGCAGCTTGGCCAGCTGATCTGGGTCATGCACGTTGGCACTGATCAGGTCGGCCCCGGGAATGGCTGCCGCCTTCATCGCCACATTGCGATTACGACTGGGGATGCGCACTCGATAGCCGGCCTGAACCAGCATCTGGGCAAGGTGACGACCGAGGAAGCCGGAGCCTCCCAACACGACAACAAGCGGTTTGTTCATGGTTGTTGGGCGAGTGAGGTGGAAGAATGAGGACACTGGAAACTGCGTCGGGCGGTGCTCGATGCATCGCCCTTCAGTCGGGCGCTGAGCGGCACGGGATCACGCCCCAGGCGCCAGTCGTAGATCACCGCGAAGGCCATGACTCTGGCGACGTATTCGCGGGTTTCCTTGTAGGGGATCGTCTCGATCCAGAGATCGACCGGGTCGGTGTCGCGCTGTTGCATCCAGCGATTCACCGGCGAGGGGCCGGCATTGTACGCTGCGGTGGCCAAAAAAGCCTGGCCGTTGAACTGTGCCAGCTCGTTGGCCAGATGGGCCGTTCCGAGCTTGATATTGCTGATCGGGTCATACAGCGTGCTGGCTGAGCGCCAACCGATCCCCAGCTGTCCTGCCAGCGGCGCGGCGGTACTGGGCAGCAGCTGCATCAGCCCTCGCGCGTTGGCGTGTGAACGGGCATCGTGCTGCCAGGCGCTCTCGGCGCGAATCAGGCCGGCGACCCAGGCGGGATCGAGCTGATGGCGCTTGGCTTCGCGGTTCAGTTCCCGTGAGTGCGCGATCGGGAAGCGCAGGCGATAGAACTGGCTGTCCTTGGCCGGTTCGATACCGAATACGGCGCGATCGGTCCAGCCGATATCCAGGGCCATGGCAACCGCGGCCCGCCGTTCGTCATCACTCAGTGCCGGCGTGGCCGCGGCCCATTCGCGACTGGCCCAGTGGCGATGACCGAGCTGAAACAGCTCCAGCGCGCGCTGCACGCCGGGCACTTCGAGTACCTGGCGGCGCAACGTGGCCTGATCCGGTGCCTCCATCGGGCAGAGTGCGTATTCGGCGTTGATGCGGTCGGCGGCCATGAAGCCATGGAAGTTGGCTTGCTGGGCCAAGGCTTGGAAGGCAGCTCGCGCTTCGTCCTGGCGCCCGCCGATCTCGGCCATTCGCGCGGCCAGATAAGCCCAACGCGAGTCTTCGCGTTGCGCCTGCTGCATCTTCTGCAGCGCGGCTTCCACCGCCGGCCAATCCTGCCGGGCCAAGGCTTCACGCGCCTGCCACTCGCGCAACCGGGCATCGAAATAGGCGTCGCTGACTGCAGCCATGCGGCGAGCGCTGTGCGGCAGGTACGAGGCAGCACTCCACAAGGCGATCTGATAGCGCACCGCGCCGACCTGATCCGCGCTCAAGGACTCGGCTTGCTGCACGGCAGCCAGCTGTGTCTCGGCCAGATCCGGGTCGCGCTGGGCGATCCTGGCCAGCACCCGGGCGGCCATGTCAGCGCGTTGTGGGTGCGGCTTGCCTAGTTGCACTCCCTTGCCAGGTTCCTGCAGCCAGTCGGCCAGGCTCAGCGCGGTACTACGCTCGGCCTCCGGCAGGCCACGTGCGGCGAAGCGCGCAATGCCGGGGTTGCCGGCGTCCAGTGCCAAGCCAAAGCGCTGCCAGCGCAGCGCCGGCGTGATGCGGCCGGCCACTGCGAGCTTGGCAAATGCTGGATTGCAGGCATCGCTGACCGAGCGGCCGCTAAGCCACAGCGATTCTGCTTCTCGCAACCCCTTATCGGCGCTGGCGCTGTGCTGCAGCCAGGCGCGAGCCGCCTGACAGCGCAGCGTTTCGCTGCTGCTGGCCTGATAGGCCTGGGCAAATTCAGCCCAGCGTTCCTGCTTGGCCAGCACCGCCAGCCATTCCTGGCGCAGCTGCTGGCTGATCGGTACCGCCTCATAGCGACGCAGAAAGCGCTCGACCTCGGCGCTCTTGGCGCGTGCCAGATGGCGCCGCAATTGGGCATACTCCAGGTAGGCAAACAGCGGATGGTCCTGCTGCTTGCGCCAGGCGGCGGGATTGACTGCCGCGCCTTGTTCGACGTGTTCCAGTAACGAACGGAATTCCTGGCGGCGACTGGACAAATCCTCGGCCTGCGCGTTGAACACGACGGTACAGGCCAGAACCCAAGGCAACAACGACAGACGGATGCGTTTCGACATGCCTCTAGTGTATCGGTTCGTCGCCGCCGACGGCCGTCAGCGATTCCGCGCGACGTGTTGAGCCTGCTGCCGGCCTATCTGTTGATGGGAGCGCTGGCCGGGTTTCTGGCCGGCCTGCTCGGCATTGGCGGCGGGCTGATCCTGGTCGCCGCCCTGGTCTGGGTGCTGCCGCAGCAGGGCGTGCCTGAGTCGGCGGTGATGCACGTGGCCTTGGCCACTTCACTGGCCAGTATCGTTTTCACCGGCCTGTCGTCGGCGCGGGCGCATTGGAAGCGCGGCAGCATCCTGTGGCGCAGCGGCGGGCGGCTGATTCCCGGCGTGGTGCTGGGGGGCCTGCTGGGCGGTCAGGTGGCTGCGCGTCTGGATGGCGATTGGCTGCGCTATGGGGTGGCGGCGTTCTGCGTCGGTGCAGCATTGCAATTGTTGCTGGGTGGGCCAAAGGTGAGCGACGCTCGGCGTGAACCGTTGACTGCCTGGCTGTGGCCAGCCGGGTTGCTGATCGGTCTGATCTCGGCCTTGGTTGGGATTGGCGGCGGCAGTATGACCGTACCCTTGCTGATCGCCCTGGGCGCAACACCAGTGCGGGCCGTGGGTACCTCGGCGGCCTGTGGTGTGGTGATTGGTCTGGCCTCGGCGCTGAGCTACGGCTGGAGCGCGCCGGCGGATCTGGCGATGCCGAGCGGGTCGCTCGGCTACATCTATCTGCCTGCCACCTTGCTGATTGCCATGGCGTCGGTATTTGCCGCGCCGCACGGAGTATCTCTGGCCCATCGCCTGCCCGGCGCACAGCTGCAGCGGGTGTTTGCCGCGCTGCTGCTGCTGGTCGCCTGGCAACTGGTGTTCCTGCGTTGAGTTGCTTTGGTAACCAAGCGGCCGCCGGTTGATCCTGGCTCGCCGCGATGGGACAGTAGCGGCTCGCCGGCGTCGCCGGTGGTCCCAACATTCCGCAACGTCCATGCCCTTGAACTGCAACACTCCGCGCCGCTGCCATCTGCTGAACTGCCTTGTTGCCGGTGGCTTGTTGCTGTCGGGTCAGGGTGCGCCCTTGGCCAGCGAAATTCAGCCTGAGCAACTCGATGTCATGGCGCCGGAAATGCGTCGCGTGCAGGTAACCGGTTCGCGCATCCACAAAGCGATGCTGGCCGGGGTGGCGGTGTCGCATAGTCTGGGGCGTGCAGATATTCACCGCAGTGGCCTCAGCTCGTTGGGTGACATCCTGCAACGCCTCACTACGTCTGGTTCCGCGCTTAACACGCGCTTCAACTCCAGCGGCAACTTTGGCTTCCCGCCGGATAGCGGCGGAGTGGGGGCAGGCGCCACCACGGTGGATCTGCGTCACCTGGGTTGCAAGCGGGTGCTGGTGCTGGTCGATGGCCTGCGCTGGGTGGCAGAGTCGTCAGCGTCCGGTGTTTCCTCCTGCAGTGATCTCAACACCATTCCCTTAGCCATCGTCGAGCGCATCGATATCTACGAGGACGGCGCCTCATCGATCTACGGCTCCGATGCGGTGGCTGGCGTGATCAATATCATCACGCGACGCGAAGTCAGTGGCCAACGCGTCAGCCTGTTCGCTGGCAGTCATGAACAGGGCGATGGTCAGGTCTATTCGGCAGCGGTCAGTGGTGGTCAACGCTGGGATTCGCTGTCGATGTTCTGGTCCTTGAGCTCGCTGGAACAGCAGGCTGTGCGATCGGGTGACCGGGAAATATCGCGGTTTCCGGTGCCAGGTACCGGTAGTCTGCTCGGTTCGGCGGCCACGCCACGCACGCATCTGATCCTGCGCGATCCGGTCAGCGGTGATGTCAGCGACCTGATCGCGCCGGACCGTGCCGACGCGGCAACCTTCAGTCCTGAACAGTACGTTCCATTTTCCAATGGTGATCGCTACAACTTCGCCGCCGAGAATCTGGCACAGACGCCGTCTGAGCGTGATGCCGCCTTCCTCAGTCTGCGCTACGAACTCAGCCCGCAACTGAGCGCCTACCTGCGTGGTCTCTACAATCGCCGACAATCGGAGAACCGGGCCGCCGCCGAGCCGATCTTTCTCGGTGCCAGCGCCGGTACCGGCAACCCGCTGGCCGATCAGATCACCATTTCGGCCGACAACCCGTTCAACCCCTTCGGCGTCGATTTGCGCTCCACTGGCAGCGACGCCAATCTGTTGCTGCTGGCGCGGCGGCCGGTCGAGGGTGGGCCGCGGGTATTTTCGCAGGACGTGCGCACCCGCTATGTCGCCTTGGGAGTCGAAGGTCAGTTTGAGGCTGAGCTGGGTCCCTGGTACTGGGATGTCAACTTTGCCGACAGCCGCAATCGGGCCGAGCAGATCAATCTGGGCAGCTACAATCTGCGCAATATCGCCACCGCGCTGGGGCCACTGCAGGTCTGTGCATCGACGCCGGGCTGCACGCCGCTGAATCTGTTCGGTGCGCCAGGCTCGATCAGTGCCGACATGCTGGCTTACATCCAGCCGCGCCTGCGTGATCGCAGCCACAACGATCTGCGTGTGTATTCGGCCAACCTGACTGGCGATGCCTGGCAGGCCTGGGCCGGCCCGTTGGCACTGGCTGCCGGGATCGAGCGGCGCGAGGTCGAAGGTGCCTATCAGCCCGATCCGATTACCGTGGCGGGCGACTACAACGGTGTGCCATCGTTGCCGACGCGCGGACGTTATCAGGTGAATGAGGCCTTTGTGGAGGCCGATCTGCCGCTCTGGGTCAGTGCCGGGTCGCAGCTCGACCTTAACACTGCACTACGCTATTCGGACTATTCGACATCCTCGGAAGAGACTACTGCGCGCGCCGGCCTGCGTTGGCAGTTTGCCGACAATCTTCTGCTGCGCGGCAACTGGGCCGAGGGTTTTCGTGGCCCTTCGATTGGCGAGTTGTTCGGGTCGGCGGCCCGGTTTGATACCGACCTGCGTGATCCTTGTCTGGTGCAGCCTTCCGGGGCACCGCCGACGGTTGACTGCAGTCAGTTTGGCGTGCCGGCTGGGGCATTGCAGAGCAACACCCAGGTGGCCGTCACCACCGGCGGCAATCCTGCCTTGCGGCCTGAACACTCGGACAGTTATTCCCTGGGGATGGTGTACTCGCCGGCGTTCGCCAATCGCCAAGGCTTCAGCGATCGCCTGGACATCGAGCTGAATTGGTATCGACACGCCATCGATAATGCAATTCAGGCGATCGACCCGCAGACCCAGCTCGATCTCTGCGCAGCAGCCGGCCCGACCTCGCCGTTCTGCGACGACATCCAGCGTAGCGATACCGGCACCATCAGCCGCTTCGTCAATCGATTGCAGAATTTCGGCCGACTCAATACCGAAGGTTTCGATCTCAATCTCGCCTGGCTGGGCAGCGAAACCACTCTCGGTCAGCCCAGTGCCCGCTGGTGGAATACCTGGGTCACCGACTACAGCGCGCTCGACGGTATGGGCGGCAGGCAGCCGATCGCGGAGGGGCGCCTGATTGACGATGTGGCCATTCCAAAGTGGAGTTCAATGCTAAGGCTGAACTGGGCCTATGGGGATCTCGATCTGGCCTGGACCCTGCGCCACTTCAGCGGGCTGCAAGAGAGCTGCGGACGGGCCATCGAGTTTGCCATCTGCACCGATCCGAGCAGCGATCGGCACCAGATGGGGGCGCTCACTTATCACGATATTCAGTTGCGATGGTCGACCTCCTGGTTGGCCGGCAGCGCGCTGCTGTTCGGCATCAATAATGTCGGCAACAAGCAGCCTCCTCCCTGCCTCAGTTGCGCACTCAACGGCTACGACGCATCGACTTATGACCTGCCGGGACGCTGGTTCTACCTGCGGGCTGAGGTCAATTTCTAGTGGCGTAGGCCGAGCGTTGGAGTTCGACCCAAAGCGGTCGATGGCTTGCCCTGTTCGCACTGAGAGACAGCCCGAACGGCGGATAAGAGTCCGAGGGCGGTAGCGATGGAATCGCCTTGACGCACCCTGAGCTTGTCGAAGGGTGCCTCACCGAAGCGAACCCTGAAGGTGCCCACGCCAGCTTTGAGGTTGCAATGCTGGGTCGGCTGGCTTCGACAAGCTCAGCCAGCGTGGCGGATGGAATCGCCTTGACGCACCCTGAGCCCGTCGAAGGGTGCCTCATCGAAGCGAGCCCTCAAGGTGCCCACGCGAGCATTGAGGTTGCAATGCTGGGTCGGCTGGCTTCGACAAGCTCAGCCAGCGTGGCGGATGGAATCGCCTTGACGCACCCTGAGCCCGTCGAAGGGTGCCTCACCGAAGCGAGCCCTGAAGGCACCCACGCGAGCATTGAGGTTGCAATGCTGGGTCGGCTGGCTTCGACAAGCTCAGCCAGCGTGGCGGCGACCCGAAGCGGCCCCCCGCTCCCCGTGGGAGAGGGGCCGGGGGTCGCCAACGTTCGATTGCAACCACACCCACGCCGTATTCGTACCCTCATCCGCCCCGGTCCCCTTCTCCCACAGTGAGAAGGGAACAGCCCTGACGGTCCGCTCCTGGCCGAAAAGAGACCACCAACACCGCCGTCAGCCTTGCAAGCTGATCTCCGCGCCCAGGGCCAGGTGATCGGAGGCCAGGGTCGGCAACAGCCAGCGTTTGTGCACCTTTACGCCCGGCGTAGTGAGAATATGGTCGATGGCGCGCTTGGGTTGCCAACTCGGGTAGCTGGGGAGTCGGTCCGGCGGCGGCTGCATTCCGCTGCGCTGGAAGAACTGGCTAAGCTCGCGGGTTTCGATTTCGCAGTTCAGATCACCCATCAATACCGCGTTGTGTGCATCGTGCACCAGTTCGGCGATGAAGCTCAGCTGGCCGATACGTGACTGGGCGCCCAGCGACAGGTGCGCGACCAACACGATCAGATCGCCCTGCTCGAACTCGAAACGCGACCACAGCACTCCGCGTCCGGGCACCCGGCCGGGCAGGGCGTAGTCGCGAACCTCGGCCGGCTCATGCCGGCATAGCAGGGCGTTGGCGCTGGTGGCGAATCGACCCAGGCGACGGTTGGCCTGATGACTCCAGAACGGGAAGCCGGCCAGTTCAGCCAGATAATGGGTCTGGTTGACGAAGCCCGAGCGCAGCGAGCCGGGGTCGCTTTCCTGCAGACCGACCAGATCGAACTCGCGGGCGGTGCTGGCGATGGCCGACAGATTGTCGCGCTTGCTGGCGTGTGGCAGCACGTGATTCAGCGAGCGGGTCAGGTAGTGGTGGTAGCGATCGGTGCGAGCGCCGGCCTGGATATTCGCGCTGAGCAGCTTCAGCGTGTTGCTAGCGGCAGAGTTGGGCGACGTCATGCGCCCATTCTTCAACGTGCGCAGGCCCAGAACAAGTCGAGGCCCGTTCGGGCCTCGACCTGCTCCACGACGGGTGAGATCAGCCGCCTTTCTGTGAACGACGCTCCATCTCGATCAGCTGATCGACCACGGCCATGGTCTTGTCCCAGCCGCCCTGCGAGTTCAACACGCGGTACTTGCCGTTGACGATCAGGCCCGGGGTACCCTCAAGTGCATAGCCCGGCAGCGTCTGCTTGGTGCGGGCGATCTTGGCATTGACCGCAAACGAGTTCATCGTGGCCTGAAAGGCCTCGCGATCGACCCCGCGCTCGGCGTAGAAGTTGACGATGTCGTCGGGGCTCTTGATCTTGCGATCGACCGCCGCCGCCTTGAACATGTCGCTGTGGGTCTTGTCCAGCACGCCCATGGTTTCAGCGGTATAGAAGGCGCGGGCAAAGAATTCGTCGACGCCGCCGCTGAACACGGCCGGCATGTAACGGAATGCGACATCGTCGGGCGAAGTCTTCTTCCACTCGGTCACCGTGGGATCGAGGTGAGCGCAGTGTATGCACCAGTAGCCGAATACCTCGACCACCTCGATCTTGCCCGGAGCCGAGGTCGGCTGCGGAGTTGGCAGGACGACGTAGTCGCGACCTTCTTGGATGCCAGCGGCGGACGGTGCCGCGGTTTCTGCATTGGAACAGGCGGTAGCGGCCAACAGGGCGGCGAATGCAAGCACGCGATTGAACATGAGACTCTCCGTGGGGGCTGCCTGTAGCAGGCAAAGGGGATCAAGAGTGGGGCGGCGGCGGATTGACGCTGCGGCGCTAGAAACGCATCGGGCGCCCTGAGGCGCCCGGTGCATCGGCTGAAGCTGCAGACCTTATTTGGAGCCAGCAGTTCCCGACTGGAAGTGCAGCCCTTCAATATAGCTGGCCAGTGACGCAATTTCCTGGTCGGTCAGATACTTGGCGACGCCAGCCATGACGATATTTTCGTTGTCACCCTTGCCATGCGCTGCGCCATCGCGGAATGCGGTCAGCTGTGCCACGGTGTAGGGTGCGTGCTGACCGGCCAAGCGCGGGTAGGGCGGGCCCGGGTTGCCGGAGCCGGCAATGCCGTGGCAGCCAGTGCAGGCCGGGATGTTGCGGCTGGCATCGCCCTGTCGATACAGGGTTTCGCCGACCTGGTAGAACTTCTTGCCGGCATGCTCGCCTTCACTGATCAGGCTGTCATCGGCCATGCCCGGCAGTGCGTTCTGACCGGCGTAAAAGGCGCCGATGTCGCGCATATCCTGCGGGCTGAGGGTGGCCGCAAAGCCGAGCATGATGGCATTGTTGCGCTCGCCGCTCTTGAACAGGCCGAGATGGCGAGCGATGTAGCGTTCGTGCTGACCGGCCAGCTTGGGATACTGCGGATCGGCGGCATTGCCATCCATGCCGTGACAGGCGGCGCAGACGGCCGACTTGCTCTGGCCGGCCTCGACATTGCCGGGAACAGTGGGGCCGTGAGCATCGGTCAGCTCGGTGACAGCGGCCGCCGCCGGCTCTTCAGCCGCGGTGACGGTGGCTGGCGTGGACTCGGATTGGGCCAGGGCCGATGCGGCAAACAATGTGCCGACCAGACCCAGAGTGCGCCGAAAGCTCATAAACTGGCTCCGCTAATCTCAGGGATGGGAGCCCACCTTAGGCGGTGTACTCCCGGAAGCGCGGAATTATTCCAGTCCGCCAGGGTTAGGGTCAACGAATCTACCCGATTTCCGCAAGCCGCCACAGTCGAATCAGGATCATGTCGAACGCCAATCCGTTGCAACCAGCCCGCTATTTGCTCAGCGTGCACAACCCTCACCAGCTGCCCAAGGACGCCGAAATCGAAGTGGCCGTGGTCGGCCGATCGAACGCTGGCAAGTCCAGCGCCTTGAATGCCATCTGTGCCCAGAACAAGCTGGCGCGCACCAGCAAGACCCCAGGTCGAACTCAGCAGCTGGTCTATTTCGAACTCATGCCAGGTCGCTATCTGGTTGATTTGCCTGGATATGGCTATGCGGAAGTGCCGGGCGCACTGCGCGATCACTGGCGCGGATTGATCGACGGCTTCCTGCGCACGCGGCAAACCCTGCGCGCCCTGATGATCGTAATGGACATCCGCCACCCGCTGAAGCCTTTCGACCTGCTGATGCTGGAGTACGCCCAGAGCCGCGGCCTGGCCGTGCAGGTGCTGCTGACCAAGGCCGACAAACTGCCGCGCGGGCAGCAGGCCAAGGCCTTGCAGGCAGTGCGTCGCGATCTGCCGGACAGCGTCGGCTTGCAGCTGTTCTCGGCCAGCAGCAAGCTTGGTGTGGAGGAGGCACGAGCTGTGCTGGCGAGTTGGCTGGCATTGTTGCCTTCCGATCACGCGGCGGGCTGACTGCTCGCTCTAGGGAATCTCTGAACAAGTTCAGAGATTCCTGTGGTGCACGGATGCACCGCCGCGATCAACAACGTAGGTTGTTGATCAGCGTGAGACGAGTTCGGGCCTGTGCCGAACTCGGCGCGTCTGAAAAGTCCAGGATGGACTTGTTCAGACCTTCCCTATCAGGCCGCTGAGACTCATTTCAGCAGCCTGATTTTGCGCGCCACGGACGGCGCGCGTCGAAAACCTCCTGGATGGAGGTTTTTCAGCAGCCTTTCATCAAACTACCTATAACTCGTTGATCCTAGCGTCCTGTCGCAGAAATACGTTTCGCAAGGCGCGCGGTGAGCAGCTCGGTTGACCTGTTCGCCACCCAGCAAGCAAGTGTGCAGGAAACGAGCAGCGGGTTCGGAACCCTGGGCAGTGCTTGGCTGCATTGTCTGATACGGGCTCGTAGCAGCATGCTGAGTCTTCGTTCTCAACCCCTTTTATTGCACCCTTGGCGTCTCCATCTTGCAGCTGGATGGTCGATTGCAGCTCGACCCGCCCATCCCTCGGCAACAATCCCACGGTTCAACCCCCGCGGTTGGGCCCCACGCCATCCGCAGCGGAGCACGTACAGCATGTCAGGGCCGAGTCAGGTTGCCAGCGACGTCGTTACCCAACGCAGTCAGTTGGTCGATTTTTTCGCCACCGGCTGCAAGCCGCGATCGGCATTCCGCATAGGCACCGAGCATGAGAAGTTCGGATTTCGCTGGTCTGATCTGCGCCCACCCAGCTACGAGGACGAGGGCGGCATTCGCGATCTGCTGAACGGGCTGGCCGAGTTCGGCTGGCAGCGAATCGAAGAGCACGGCAAGCTGATCGCCCTGGAAAAAGCCGGTGCATCGATCACCCTGGAACCGGCCGGTCAGCTGGAGCTTTCCGGCGCGGCGCTGGAGACCTTGCACCAGACCTGCTGTGAGGCGGCCTCGCATCTGAGCGAGGTCAAGCAGGTCTCCGAGCGCCTCGGGCTTGGCTTCATCGGCATGGGCTTTCAGCCCAAGTGGTCGCGCGATGAGATGCCCTGGATGCCGAAAGGGCGCTACAAGATCATGCGCGAGTACATGCCCAAGCGCGGCAAGCTTGGGCTAGACATGATGACCCGCACCTGCACCGTGCAGGTCAACCTCGACTTTGCCAGCGAAGCCGACATGGTGAAGAAGTTTCGCGTTGCGCTGGCTCTGCAGCCGATCGCAACGGCCCTGTTTGCCGACTCGCCATTCACCGAAGGCAAGCCCAATGGCTTCCTCAGCTACCGCTCGCAGATCTGGACCGATACCGACCCCGACCGCACTGGCATGCTGGATTTTGTCTTCGCCGACGGCTTCGGCTTCGAACGCTATGTCGACTACCTGCTCGATGTGCCGATGTACTTCGTCTACCGCGAGGGCAGGTATCTCGATGCCAGCGGCCAGAACTTCCGTGATTTTCTGCACGGCAAGTTGCCGGCTTACCCTGGCCAGCCGCCCACCTTGAGCGACTGGGCCGACCACAGCACCACCGCATTCCCCGAAGTGCGTCTGAAGAAGTTCCTTGAGATGCGCGGCGCCGACGGCGGGCCCTGGAACCGGGTCTGCGCGCTGCCGGCGCTGTGGGTGGGCCTGCTATACGACGGCAGCGCGCTGGATGCGGCCTGGGATCTGGTCAAGGATTTCAGCATGGAGGAGCGCCACGCGCTGCGCGACGGTGTGCCGAGGCAGGCGCTGCAGCTCCCGTTCCGCAGCGGCAAAGTGCTGGATCTGGCCCGCGAGACCCTGAAGATCGCCGCCCACGGCCTGGCCGCTCGCGGCGTGCTGAACTCCGGCGGTGTTGACGAGCGCATCCATATCGAGCCGCTGATTGAAATCGTCGATGCCGGACAGACGCCGGCTGAGCGCAAGCTGGAGCTGTTCCACGGCGCCTGGGGTGGATCAATCGATCCCGTGTTTCGGGAATTCGCATATTGAGTCAAGATGCAAGCTGGCGATGGACGAGGATGCCTGCAGATGGAGCTTGAGTTCGATCCTGCCGCAGCAAGCGGCGCCTGCATCGATGAGGCGGGGGTGCAGCGCCTGAAGGCTCTGCTGGAACAACACGCCGTGCCGCAGGGCGGCATGTCGCTGGAAATGGTGGACGGCTTCTTCAGTGCTCTGCAGGTGGCGCCGCAGTCCTCGCCTCCGGGCAAGTTCCTGCCGCGCGTCTGCGGCGATGCGCCCTGGCCGGATGCGGCCAGCTTGGAAGAAGTCAGTCGCTTGCTGTCCGGGCTGTGGCGCCTGATCGAACAACGTCTGGCGATCGACCCGGACGGCGGCGAAGGCAGTTTCATGCCGCTGCTGAGCTTTCCCGCCGGCCTGCCGGATGACGATGAGGGCTTTCAGGAAGCGCTGGCACAGTTCGAGTTCCCCTTGGGGGCCGCCTGGGCCGGCGGATTCCTGCATGCGGTGCAGCTGGAGCAGCCCAGTTGGGCCACCCTGGAGCAGAAGTTCGATGAAGTCGCGATCAGCCTGAGTCATCTGTTCCGCCTGGTGACCCTGCAGGGCGACGACGCCCATCCGGCCCCTGATGGCCGCGAACGCATCGCCCTGATGGCCACCATGCCCTACGTGCTGCGTGCGCTGAAGGCGCTGCGCGACGCCAAGCTGTAGGGCAGGGCGGATCGATCGGCATGGAATTGAACGCACAGCACCGCTCGGCCCTGCATCCCGGCCGGCGTCTCAAGGAGTGAAGCTATGAGTAATCACGACGCGCCGCCAGGCGCACGCATCGCGCAAAGGGATATCGATGCCCTGCATACCTTGCTGGAGCGTTATGCGGTGCCGGCCGATGGGATGTCACTGGAAATGTTGGATGGGTTCCTGTCGGCGCTGATTGTCGGGCCGGATCTGGTCATGCCATCGGAGTATTGGTCACAGATCTGGAACACCGAGGGCGAATGGACCAATGCCGTTGAAGCGGCCGAAGCGCATCGCCTGGTGCAGGCGCTGTGGAACGACATCGTACGGCGGGTCAACGTTGAGCTGCCGGACGAAGACCAGGCTGCGCAGGATCCCGATCGCTTCTCCGATCTGATGCAAGACGCCATGCCCTTGCTGGCCATCCCGGAAGCCGAAGACCCGGAAGATCCCTGGGCGGGCGTGCCCGAGGATTATCCGGTCGGCGCGGCCTGGGCGATTGGTTTCATGCGCGGCGTGGGATTGCGTCCGGAAGCCTGGAGCGTGTGGGAGCAGAATGACGGGCATGTCGCCGAAGACCTGCAGACCATCGCCGAGCTCGGATTGCTGGATGCCGACCACGCTGAAGAAATGGGTCTTGAAGCAGCGCACGTTCCCAGTCTCGGCGATCGCATTGCCATCGTTTCGGGGTTGCCGGTGATCCTGCAGAACTTCAACGAGTACCGGCTCGAGCAGCTGAGTGAACACCCGAGTGAAATTCCCAGTCCAGATGACCCCTGTCCCTGCGGCAGCGGCCAACCGTTCAAGCGCTGCTGCGGCAGCCCGGGTCGCCTTAACTAACCGATCAGTCAGAAGCTCATGAACGACAACGCGCTGGACTGCTTGGTAGTTGGCGCGGGTGTGGTGGGTCTGGCAGTGGCGCGCAGTCTCGCGCTGCGCGGGCAACAGGTGGTGGTGGTTGAGCGTGAGGCTCGCGCTGGCGAAGGCGTTTCCAGCCGCAACTCGGGCGTGATCCACGCCGGCCTGTATTATCCACCCGGCTCACTGAAAGCCAGGTTATGTGTTCAAGGGCGGGATCTGCTGTATGCCTACTGCGCCCAGCGCGGCGTGCCGCATCGCCGGCTTGGCAAGTGGGTGGTGGCCTGCGAGGCGAGCGAGCGAGCCGGGCTCGAAGCCCTGTATGGGCGCTGCGCCGACAATCAGGTTGGGCCGGTCGAGTGGTGGGAGGCCGAGCGTCTGCGCCAGGTCGAGCCGGACTTGCGTGCGCATGCGGCGTTGTGGGTGCCGGCAAGCGGTGTGGTCGATGTCGCCGAACTGGTGATGGCCTTGAGCGCCGATGTCGAGCGAGCCGGTGGCAACCTGCTGTGCCATGCCGAGGTCAGTCGGATCATCGCTGAGTCCAACGGGCTTCGGGTGTTCTTCCGCGGCGAGCCGGAGAGCAACGCGGTACTGTGCAGCCGCGTGGTAAATGCCGCCGGTCTTGGCGCCACGGTGCTGGCCCGGCGGATCGAAGGCTATCCGCAGGAACAGGTGCCTCGCCTCTATCCCGCCGCCGGCCACTACTATCGCAGTCGTCGCCCGGTGCCGTTCAAGTCCTTGGTCTATCCGATGCCGGGCATGCATGGGCTGGGGGTGCACCTGGGTTTCGATCTGGCCGGTGAAGCGCGGTTTGGTCCGGATGTGCGTTTTCTGAGCGAGCTTGATTACCGCTTCGACGACAGTCAGCGCCATGTCTTCGGAGAAGCGATTCGACAGTGGTGGCCGGCCCTGCAGGATGACGATCTGCTGCCTGATTTCGTCGGTATTCGACCGAAGCTGGTTGGGCCCGATCAGCCCAATCCGGACTTCATGATCAGTGCTGGTCACGAGCATGGTCTGCCCGGGCTGATCCAGCTGTTCGGCATTGAGTCGCCCGGACTGACCTCATCACTGGCCCTGGGTGAGCACGTGGCAGACTTGTTGTGCGCTGAGCGCCAGGTGTCCCCCGCGTAGCTGCGGGTTATAGTGGCAATCGTCGATCGGCCGGGTGCCGATCGGTCCAGGCCAAGGGGTAGGCTGATGGGGCGCTTGCGCATCCGGATTTTCCTCTTCGTTTTCGCACTATCAGTGGCCTTGCTGGTGGTGTCGCAGCAACTCGCGTGGCGCCAGGCCGATGAGCAGGCCGCCCAGTTGCAGGTGCAGCAGTTGCAGCATCGTGGACGCTGGCTGGTCGAGACACTGAGATTCCGCATTGAGAATCAGGTTGGACCGCAGCTCTGGCTACCCTGGCTGGCAGAGCATGGCGTCAACCATGACACCCTGCACCACCTGCTGCGCAGCGGCGCCTTCAGTCGGATCGAACAATTGACGCCAGAACCGTTGGCCGTCGGCGATTCTGAGGCGCCCGATCTTGCTGCGCTGGAGCCCCACGTGACCACCGGGCAGTGGTTTGCGATCTGGCAGGCGCAGCAGCTATGGCTAGTGCAGGATCACTTGTTGACAGCGGGCTCCGAGCCACGGCGACTGCGCTTCCTTCGCCGCATTGACCTCGGTGTTGAGTCCGCTGCGGGGGAGCCGCTGAGTGCGCTGTGGATCCGGCAGGATCAGCAGTGGCGTCCGTTGTGGTCACAGCACGAGGATCTCAGTGCAGACTCGATCAGGCGGCAATTGCAACAGATCGGCGGTGCCGAGAGTCTGTCCGAGCCCGTACTGACCGGCTCGGCCCGTTTCGCCTTCACGCCGTTCCAGCTCTTGCATCATGAGCTGGTGTGGGTGCAGCAGTCATGGATCAGCAGCGATGCCATGGCGGCAAGTCTGCGTGAGTGGCAGATGCTGGCGCTGGGATTGCTGGCCTTTCTGCTTTCAGTCGGCGGTGCCCTGTGGCTCGATCGCTCGATCAGTCGTCCGATGGCGGCCTTGGCGCGCTACATGCGCAGGGTGGGGGCAGGCGAAGAGCGCGTGGCGCCACCTTCCTTGCCGGTGCGCGGCGAATTGGCGGCGGTGGCGCGCGAGTTCGCCTTCATGCTGTCGACGCTGGCCAAACGTGAAGAATCGATTCGGCACCTGGCGTTTCATGACAGTCTCACCGGCCTGGCCAATCGGCACAGGTTCGCTGCCTTGTTGGCCGAACGCCTGGGCGATGCGCAGATTTCGCGCCTGTGCGTGGTGGTGATCGATCTGGCGCGTTTCCGCGAAATCAACGATACCTTGGGGCATGGCGCTGGCGACAACATCCTCAAGCAGGTTGCCGCCCGCCTGCTCGGCGTGGCCGCGCTACGGCAGCAGGTGGCGCGACTATCGGCCGACGAATTTGGCGTGCTGATCATCAATGTGCATCCGGCCGAGTTGATGCAGGGTCTCAGTCAGATCGCAGCCATCTTTGATGTGCCGTTTCAAGTCGACAAGGTTAGCCTCGAGGTTCGTGCATCTCTGGGTGCGGCCGTCTATCCTGAACATGGCGATTCACCGGGAATGTTGCTGCAACGATCGGAGATTGCGCTGTTTCAGGCCAAGCAGCAGAAGCAGCGGATCGTTGTGTACAGTCCCGAACAGGACGGCCACACCCTGCGTCGCTTGACCTTGATGGCCGAGTTGCGTGCCGCCATCGATCGCGATGAGCTCAGCTTGTACGTGCAGCCCAAGCTGGACATCGCTGGCTGGCGCATCGTCGGTGTCGAATGTCTGGTGCGCTGGCACCACCCGCAGTACGGCATGGTGCCGCCGGACGAGTTCATTCCGCTGGCTGAACAAACCGGCGCGATTCGTCAGCTCACCAACTGGATGCTGCGCAAGGGACTGGACTGGGCAAAGCGCTGGCGTGACGACGGACTGCAACTGAAAGTGGCGATCAACGTTTCCACCGTCGACTTGCTCGATCCATTGCTGGCCAAGCGCGTATCAGGCTGGATTCGTGAACGCGGCTTGCCGGCCGATGCGCTGCTGTTGGAAGTCACCGAATCGGCGGTGATGCAGGATGCCGAGGGCGCCCTGCCGATGCTGCGCGAGCTGCGCGACTTTGGGGTTGACCTTGCGGTGGATGACTTTGGCACGGGCTATTCATCGATGCTGCAGCTGAAGCGTCTTCCGGTCGGTGAACTGAAGATCGACAAGAGTTTCGTCATGGGTGTGCTGCGCTCGGCGGACGATGCCGTGATCGTCCGCAGTACCATTGATCTGGCCCACAACCTTGACCTGGTTGTGGTCGCAGAAGGTGTTGAGGACGACACCACGCTGGAGTGGTTGAAGCGCTTTGGATGCGATCTCGCCCAGGGTTATCTGCTCAGCAAGCCGATGCCGGCGGACCTGCTTAGCCTCTGGCTTGATCAAGCGCCGTATCTGTGCGCCGGCCGTGAGCATGTTGGCCTCGGGCACGGCCCAGTGGAGCTGTAGGGCGGACCCTGGCGCCCTGGCCCGCCATTGCCAAGAGCCGTAGGGCAGGTTTCAACCCGCCCCACACGCCCGCGAAACGGCTCGCATTGCCGCTGCGAGAGGCCGAGCGGAGGGTCAAGGCCCGCCCCGCCTGCTGGCAACGAGATGTTGCAGTCTTGCCCAGAAGGCGGGCCCGGGGCCCGCCATTCACACACTACCGCTTGCGGGTCGACTGCAAATAGCGGAAGTACTCCGAATCGGCATCCAGCATCAAGGTGGCGTTTTCGTCCAGGTTGCGGTAGCTCTCCAGGGTGCGCAGGAAGGCGTAGAACTCGGGGTCGGCACCGTAGGACTCGCCGTAAATCTTGGTGGCTTCGGCGTCGGCCTTGCCGCGGATTTCGGCGGCCTGGCGCTCGGCTTCGGAGCGGATGGTGCGCAGTTCGCGTTCCATGGCGCCCAGAATCTCGGAACTCTTGCCTTGTCCTTCGGCGCGGAAACGTTCGGCGATCGATTGCCGTTCGGAGATCATTCGAGTCTCGACCTGACGGCGCACGCTGTCGATGTAGTTGATCCGCCGAATGCGAACATCGACCAGCTCGATGCCAAGCTCGGGAGTCTGCTTGCCAGCGGCAGCGAGGATCTCCTGTTCCAACTTCTCGCGGCCCTTTTTCGGCTTGTCCAGATCCACATCGCCGGGCAGCACGGCCTCTTCTTCCAGCGCCTTGGCGTCGACCTGCCAGTCGCGCGAGCGGACGATTTCCTCCAAGTTGGTTCCGGAGACGATGTCGCGGGTCACCGAATCGATGATGTCGTTCATCCGATTGCGTGCCCCGAATTCATCCCGCACCGAGCGCAGGAATTTCAGAGGGTCGGTAATCTTCCAGCGCGCCGTGGTGTCGACCAGGACGAACTCGCGACCCAGGGTGGGAATCTGCGACACGTCGCCATCCCAGGCCAACAGGCGCTTGTCGAAGCGGCGCACTTCCTGGATGAAGGGCTTCTTCCAGTGCAGGCCGGGCTCGATCACCACTTCACCAATCGGTTCACCGAACTGCACGATGATGCCTTGCTCGGCCTGGTCGATCACGTAGGCGGAGTTGCTGATGCCAAGCAGCAGAATGACCGCGATCACGATGATTAAGGGCTTGGTCATTGTTGCTTCTCCTTGTTCGGTTGCGCATCACGCAGGCGCAGCAGTGGCAGTGGTGAGCCGCCGCCGCTTTCGACCACCACCACCGAGCCGACCTTGGGAATGACCTGGTCAATGGTTTCGAGGAACATGCGGGTGCGAGTGACCTCGGGGGCCTGGCGATACTCGGCAATAATGGAACGGAAGCGGGCGGTTTCGCCCAATGCGCCGTTCACCCGCTCGTTGGCATAACCTTCCGCTTCGGCGATGGTGCGAGCGGCCTCACCCTTGGCGCGCGGAATCACCTGATTGGCCTGCTTGGTGGCTTCATTGATCATTCGCTCGCGTTCCTGGCGTGCCTCGTTGACCTCATTGAAGGCCGGCTGCACCGCGGCCGGTGGTACCACGTCCTGCAGTTCCACCGTCACCACCTGGATGCCGGTGTCG
Organism: Pseudomarimonas arenosa; assembly: GCF_014841215.1. GTDB lineage: Bacteria > Pseudomonadota > Gammaproteobacteria > Xanthomonadales > Xanthomonadaceae > Pseudomarimonas > Pseudomarimonas arenosa. Next base: position 76,563 of record NZ_JACYTR010000011.1, on the reverse strand, counting down.
TAGCGCTCCATCGCCTGTTGAATTTCATCGCGGGCAATATTGGAAATCTCGACGCGGGCCGTGGTCAGCACTTCCGAGCCCAGACGATTGCCGACCGCGCGGCGCATCACCGATTCGCTGATATCGCGCAGCGCCCGGATCGGTTCTCGCATGCCGTAAAGGAACTTCATCGGATCGGCAATGCGGAACTGCACCACCCACTCGACATCGACCATATTGAGATCGCCCGACAACATCAGCGATTCGTCCAGAAAGCCTTGAGTGTTGTATTGGGTGCGATCGCCCTCCAGGCCGGCGGTGCGGAAACCGAACTCCTGTTTCAGAACACGTTCCGTGGCGACGAATTCGACATCATCGATACCGAATGGCGCCTTGAAGTGCAGGCCAGGGTCGGCGATCTTGATCACTGCGCCGAATCGCTTCACTACAGCGCGCTCCTCCGGCTGCACGGTGTAGTACATGCTCAGCACCAGCCACAGGCCGACCACGCCCAGCACGATGACGGCCAAAAAGTAATACGACTTGGCGTCGCCCGCTGACGGCGGCTTGTTGCCGCGCCGTTTGCCAAACAGATCGGTGATCTGTATGCCCGAGTTGCTCATTGCATCTCCCCTTTAATTCAACCTACCAACCAAGATTGCGCCGTCCCCTTGACGCCGCGGTACACAGCCTGTGACCGATGCGGTCGCCTGCGACCTTGCCAAGCTGCATTCGAATGCGCAATGCGGCATTGCAACATTGGTCAGTGTACGCTTGCCGGATGACCCAGCCTATCCAAACCGATCGGATTCGCGCCCGTCTGCGCGATATCGAGTTGCCGGCCACCGACCAACCGCTGCGCAACGACGTCAATCGTCTGGGCGCACTGGTGGGCGAAATCATCGCCGAGCAGCATGGCAGCGAGTTCTTCGAGGAAGTTGAGCGCTTGCGACGCGCCGCGATCCTGCGTCGCGAGACCGATGCCGAGGCCAGCGAACTGGCCGCCGAGTTGGCCGGACTGCCGCTGGATCGTGCCGAGGCCCTGGTACGCGCCTTCGCCACCTGGTTCGGCGTGGTCAATCTGGCCGAGCGAGTGCACCGGATTCGGCGCCGACGTGATTACCAGAAGGCCGGTGCGGCAGCGCAGCCAGGCGGGCTGGAGGCAGTGTGTTCAACCCTGCGGGCAGAAGGGGTGGAAATAGACGAGTTCGAGCAATTGATCGGCCAGCTGCGCATCGAGCCGGTGTTCACCGCACACCCCACCGAAGCCGTACGCCGCGTGTTGCTGGAGAAGGAGCGCGATGTGGTCCGTTGTCTGGTCGAGGATCTTGATCAGCAGCAGACCCCGCGAGAACGTGCCCTGGGCTGGGCACGGATTCGTACCGCTCTCACCGCGTCCTGGCAGACCTCGGAAAGCGCGCCCGAGCGGCCCACGGTGTTGGATGAGCTGGAACACGTCGGTTTCTACCTCACCGAAGTTCTATACCGAATCATTCCCGCCTTCGTTCACACGCTGGCCGAGTCGACTGGGGTGTCGGTGGAGAAGATTCCAGCCGTGCTGCGCTTTGGCACCTGGGTGGGTGGCGACATGGATGGCAATCCGAATGTCGGGGCGCATACCATCCGTGCCGCCCTGGCGCGACAGCAGTTTCTGGTCTTGAGCGCCTACAAGCAGGATATTCGTCGGCTGTCGTCCTTGCTCAGCCAATCCGAAGGGCGTGTGGCGGTCTCCGACCGTGTGCATCAGTTGATTGCCGACTACGCGCTGCGCTTCCCGGATGTGGCTGCGCGGCTGAGTGCTCGGCATCGACTGATGCCCTATCGACAGCTGCTGCGTCTGATCAATGCCCGGCTGTCGGCCACGCGGCGTGATGAACGCAGTGGTTATGAACACCCGGATCAGCTGGTCGACGACCTGGAGGCCATCTTCGACAGTCTGGTCTGCCATCGCGGCGAGCATGCCGGCGCCTTCCAGGTGCGGCGACTGATCCAGTGTGTGCAGACCTTTGGTTTTCATCTCGCGACCCTGGATCTGCGCCAGGATTCGCGAGTGCATGATGAAGCGCTGGCCGCCTTGCTTGATGAGCCGCAGTGGCCCGAGCGGCCGGTGGCCGAGCGCTGCCAGGATCTGGTTGCCCTGCTGGTCGGCGAGAAATCGCCGCTGAAACCGAAGGCTGAGGCGGCGCGCTCGACCTTGGAGGTGTTTCGCACCCGACGTGAGATGCGCGAGCGCTTCGGCGAGCAGGCATTGGGGCCGATGATTGTCAGCATGAGTCGCAGCGCCGCCGATGCGCTGGCGGTACTGGCCTTGGCGCGCTGTGGCGGCGATGTCGATGGCCAGGGGCATAGTCCTATCGATGTCGCCCCCTTGTTCGAAACAGTGGACGATCTGCAAGCCGCGCCCGCCGTGCTGCGCGACCTGCTGACCCAGCCTGAGTACCGGGCGCATGTGGCGCGGCGTGGTGAGCGTCAGGTGGTGATGCTCGGCTACTCCGACAGCGCCAAGGATGCCGGTGTGCCGGCCTCGCGCTGGGCGATTCAACGCTGCCAGATCCTGCTCGGTCAGATAGCCAGCGAGTTCGGCGTCAAACTACGCTTCTTTCATGGACGTGGTGGTTCGGCCAGCCGCGGTGGCGGCAAGACCGAGCGGGCCATCATTGCCGCACCGCGCGGCTCGATCGACAGCCATTTCCGCCTCACCGAGCAGGGCGAGGTCATCCATCGCAAGTACGGTATCCGCGCCCTGGCATTGCGCAACCTGGAGCAGATGGCGGCGGCGGTGATGCGCGCCAGCCTGCGGCCGCGACCTCCGGAAGCTCGGGAGTCGGTCTGGCGTGAGCGCATGGATGCCTTTGCGGCCGAGGCCCGACGCGCTTATCGCAGCCTGGTGCACCACACGCCGGCGTTCATTCCTTATTTTCGCTCGGCCACGCCGATCGATGTGATTGAGCGGCTCAAACTCGGCTCGCGCCCGGCCAAGCGTGCCGCAGGCGGCCAAGGCGGGGTCGAGTCGCTGCGCGCGATTCCCTGGGTGTTCGCCTGGTCGCAGAACCGCTCGGGCTTAACTGCCTGGTACGGTGCCGGCACCGCGCTGGAGTGGGCAATCAGGGAATACGGTCGCGAAGCCATGGTCGAGATGATCGGCGACTGGCCGTTCTTCGCCACCTTCATCGACGATATCGAGATGGTCCTGGCCAAATGTGACATGGGCATCTTCGAGGAATACTCGAAACTGGCCGGTGAGCTGCACGGCGAACTGTTTCCGCGCATTCGCCAGGAGTTTCGTCGTACACGAAAAGCGATACTTGAGCTGCGCGGTGAAGATGATCTGTTGCAGAAGGATCGTCGACTTTGCCATTCGATTCGGTTACGCAATCCCTATGTCGACCCGATCAGCCTGCTACAGGTCGATCTGCTGCGTCGCTGGCGCGAGGCGGGTTGTGAGGAAGACGATCTGTTCCATGCCCTGGTCACCACCATCAATGGTATTTCGGCGGGAGTGCAGAATACGGGGTGATGGTAGGGATCGCATCCGGCCACGCCCCCGGGCTGGCCGATACCCAGCCACCCGATTCGCTCAGGCTTCGAACGTCTCAGAAAGCGCAGGACATAGGTGCTGAAGCGCTCGGCTAAGTGCGGCCGCTGCGTCGTCAGCCTGTCGCAGCGTGGCGAGGGTCACAGCGAGACGTCGAGCGTCGATCTGAACAGATGCGATTCGGTTCTGTCCACAGCGCCGGGCAGGGCTTTCGCTGACTCCCGGCCCGTTCGACAATAGAGACTATGCAGATAGTCTCCTTTCCTCCATGGCAATTGGGCGGCGCCGATGCGGCCGCCTTGATCCAACGGCAAGGCTTTGCCGTGCTGGACGCAGAGCAGCTGGCCACCTTACCCGAACAGCCGCAGGCCGCGGAATTGGCGCGGCTCGCGGCCAGCTGGCAGGCCTTGCCGCACGACCCTCATTTGCTGGACGGCGGTCGCTACCGCCAGCGTCGACATGCTTCGATCGTGCTCGATGAGCAGCTGAAGTCCTGGCAGGAGGCTCCACGGCGCGCGCATTGGCAGCCGATCGAGTACAACGCGCTGCATGGAGGCATCGAGCGGTGGTTCGAGCCGATTGAGCCGGCGCTACTGCAGACGCCGTCGTTGCAGCGACTGGTCAGCGGCTTGGCGCAGCTATTCAGTCGAATTTCGGATCTGGCGCAACGTTATGTGGAGTTGCATCAGTTTCGCATCACCACCGAAGGCGGCATCGGTCGTCCGACGCCAGAAGGCGCGCATCGCGATGGCGTGGATTTCGTGGTGGTGATCCTGGTTCAGCGCCACCAGGTCAAGGGCGGTGAAACCCGGGTGTTTGATGCGAGTGGCCCGGCAGGCCTGCGATTCACCATGCAGCAGCCTTGGAGTGCTCTACTGCTGGATGATCGTCGCGTCATCCACGAAACAACGCCACTGCAGCCACTGGCTGATGCGCCCGGCTGGCGCGACACCCTGGTGATCACCTTTCGCAGCGCTGGCTTTCTGCAGCCGCAGACCGAGTGACCGAAAGCGTTCGACTCGAAGCGGGCGTTCTGCGGCCTTGCGTTTACCGCCTCAGCGTTCAATCAGACGTTGCAGCTTCGCTGTCTCCTCGGCGCCGAGGTCGCCGTAAACGCGTGCCCCGGCGATGCGCATGACGTATTTCTCGGGTCGATTCTGCACGGCGGGAAGGGAATGTATGCAGGCAATGGTTTCGCGCAGCCGCGCCGGTAGCCGCCAGAGGGCTTGCAGGCGCTCGAGAAAGCTGTCGCTGAAACGCTGTAGGGCCTGTTCCAGCTCGGCGACGTCCAGCACACCGCCTCCGCGGTTGAGAAACTCCTGTGCTTGATAGACCACGCAGCTGTGGCCCATGCGATGCAGCAGGGCGGCGGTTTGACAGGGCGCCGAATCGATGCCGCTGGCCCGCGCCAATTCGACCGCCTGTTCGGCCACTCGCTCAGCCAGCTCAACCTGGCGTTCGGCCTGTGCCCGCAGTAAGGCGTCGTCGAGCTTAACGCCTTCCTTGAGCGCCAGGGCGGTTGCGACATTGACTGCGGTTCGCCAGCCCAGGCGCTGCAGGGCCTCGCCCAGGCTGCTGCACGGGCGGCCCTGGGTATTGAATGCGGAGCTGCTGGCCATGGCGATCAAGCGGGCGCTCAACACCGGGTCTCGCTCCCATTCGCGCTTGAGGTCCGCCAGGTCGGGGCCATCATCCTCTGCCAGCAGCTCGCTGCCGTGACGCACACCCTGCATCACCGGCAGCTCCAGCTCGCTGTCGTTGAGCTGCGCCAGGAAATCAACCAGCTTGTTCGGCGCCGCGGCAGTGTGGCCTGGCTCGCTTTGATCGGCGGCGGGGGCCAGCATGCTGCGCAAGCGGGCGACCACGGCCTCGGCTTGAAACGGCTTGGCAATGAAGGCGTCAACGCCCTGACTTCGCGCCGCCAGCACGCTGGCGCGGTCGGAGCGGCCAGTGATCATCACAATCGGCGTCTTCGAGCCGCGCTTGCGCATATAGCCAACCAGCGCAATGCCGGCGCGGCCCGGCAGATTCCAGTCGCACAGCACCAGATCGAAAATGCGCGATGAAAACGAACGTTCGGCCGAGTCGACGTCGCTGACCCAATCGACCTGGGCGCCCGGCGCGGCAGCCTCGATCAAGAGCTTCAGTAAGTCAGCCATCTGCGGGTCATCCTCTACCAACAGGATCTGGCTCATGCCCTTTGCCTACCTCGCTTCGCGTGGCCGGTGCAATGCCGACCGTTCAGAGAGATTCAGCATACTACGCAGGGATGGCTGGCCCGGATACTTCGCAAATGAGAATGAGCGGGCTTTCCCACGGTAATTCTTGCCGGCCCGGTCGCTGCAAACCTGGCAATGGCCGATTTGGTGGACTTTTTACCTACGCAAAGGGGCGTTGCACGCGCTACGATCACACGATGGGCTTTTCTGTTTCTTGTCATGGCCGCCCTGCGGCCGCGCTGTGGATTTGCATGTCAAATCAGCCGTCCCATGTCGAAAGGCGCCCGGCGCCGTGCAGCGTGATTGACGCTGCTGGACGCCAGAACCCGTCACAGCTGCTGCCGGCGTTTTCCGGCCGTCGTCAGGCGCGGCTGAGTCGGCGCGGAGGCGCCGCATGAATTCAGCGCGCGGCAGGAGCGCGGAATTGTCGGCAGATCTGGGCCAGGTTCGACTGCGACTGGATGGCCAGGAGAGTCGCTGGGCGATCGGCGACCTGGATGCCGAGTCGATTGAATTGCGTCCGCTTGAGGGCAATGGCAAGCAGGCCTTGCCGCCGGGAACGCGGGTAGAGTTGATCTTTCCGGCCACCGCGGTCGATCCCGCCTTTGCAACGCCGGCGTCGGTGGAGGAAAGCAGCGGCGGCAAGCTGCGCTTGTGCCTGAGTGCCTTGGACGATCAGCAGCTGCGCGCGATCCGCAATCGGGTGCACGGACGCGAAGGCGGAGTCCCCAGCGATGCCCGTGAGCGCACGCTCGAGCTAATTGAACGCCGTCTGCACGGGCCGGTTGCCGGCCGGCTGCGATTGCTGATCGACGAGGCCGAGAGCGAACTGCGCCCGGGTACCCAGACCGAGCTGCACTGGCGTGGTTCGCCATCGCGGCAGGCGCGACAGTACCTCGCTGAGATTGCCTCCGATCTGGTCGAGGCGTTCCTGGCTTATGCCCTGAAGCCCTGGCGTGGCAGTCAGGCCGATGCTCCGCCGCCGGCCGCCCGCCGCCCGGCATTGCGTCTGGTCGATGACGATGAGATGTCGGTCTGGCTGGCGCGTTCCGAGGCCCTGCGGGCCATCGAGCGGCAATCGCGTGGCGCCTGGTTCAAGCTCAAGCCGGCCTTGACCTTGCTGTTCGGTGAGTCGGCCGACAGCGACCTCGAGGCGTTGACCGGCGAGGCGCTGACCGATGCCTGGCTGCAGGCGATGAAGTCGCAGGACTGCGAAGTGGCGCTGCAGCAGATGCTGATCTACATGTTTGCGCGCCACGATGTGTTTGATCTGGCGGCATTCTATGTCGAGCTGCGCCAGGACCTGCAGCGCAACGGCCTGTTATTCGAGGCGCCGCAGCCGCGCGCCGTACTGCGATCTGCGCCAGTGCAGGCGCGCGGCCGCGTGAATGACGATAGCTCAGCCGAGGAAGCTGCGCCGACCGATCCGGGGACCGCCCGTCCTGGCGAGACGGTGGTGGCGGCCGCAGGCGGAAACTGGAGTCTGCCACCGACTGTCGGCGGTACCGCAGACGGCTGGGGACCAGTCGCCGCACCGGAGGCGATGAGTGTGGCCCGCCGGCTGTGGAATCTGGGCCCAATTCCCTCCGACCTGCCCCTGCAGGCGGCAGACGAGCAGCGCCCGGCGATCGAAGACCACGCCCTGCAGGACGCCATCCGGCAAGTGCTATCGCAGGCCGACGCCCAGCCGCAGGACTACGCCGACTTCATGCGCGCCGTGGCCGAGCATGCCCGCGGCGACAGCGAGCAGGATATCGCCACCACCGATCGCCAGACCGAGGCTCTGGCCCTGCTGGCGCGTTTGCAGTCCGCCCTGGCCGGCGACCAGATCGTGCCAGAGGGGTTTGATCGCTGGAGTCGGCCGCTGATCGCGCCGCTGTTCGGGGCGCAGATGCGTCCCGAAGGTCTGATCGAAACCGGCGACGGCGTGCGCAAACTGTTCGAGTTGATCGAATTCGGTAGCGTGCTGGTGGCCGAACGCAAGGATCAGGCCGGCCAGCAGATTCAGGAGGGTGTTGATCGCGTGGTGCAGCGCTTGGCCACCGCGCCGGCGATGGATGCCGGCTTGATCGATGGCGCTACCCGCGATCTGGACAAGCTGCTGCAGCGCCATCGCAAGGCGGCGGCAGCGATTGAGGATCGGGTGGTTGAGGCCTGCATCGGCCAGCAGCGCCTGATCGATGCGCGACGCGTGGTCGACGCCTCGCTCAACGCGGCCTTTCTCGGCATCGACGTGCCCTCGGCCTGGCTGCATCTGCTGGAGCAACGCCTGGCGCCGCTGATGGTCTTGACCGTGCTGCGTCAGGGGCCAGATTCGGCCGATTGGCAGACGGCTGAGACGCAGATGGACATGCTGGCGCAGGACTTTGTCGCCCTGCGCGAAGGCCGGGCGCTGAGCCGTGATGCTGACGAGCCGGTGGCCTGGGCACGGGCATTCCTGAATGAGAACCAGGCCGCGGCTGGCGCGGGCAATGACCCACTGCAGGGGTTGGCCGCCGCCCTGAACGGCGAGGATGTCGAATGGCACGCCTATCAGAGCGTGCTGGCGCATGTGCTGAACGAGCCCAAGTCGAAGCCCGGCGATTCGCGCCTCGACAACCTGTCGCAGCAGATTGATGTGTTGCAGCCCGGCGACTGGCTGACCTTCAAGTCAGCACAGGGCCGGCCGCGTGCCCTGAAGCTGGCCTGGCACGCGCCCGACCATGCCCGATTCGTATTCGTCAGCCAGCTTGGCCACAAGGCCGACGACATGGAGCGCGATCAGCTGCTGGAGGCGATGCGGGTCGGCGACGTCAAGGTTCTCGAAGACGGCCAGTCCAGCGTGATCGAGCGTGCCTGGCGGCGCATGATGGAGTCGATGCACGACCAGCTGGCCGCGCAGGCAACCCACGATACGCTTACCGGCTTGCTCAATCGCAAGGAGTTGGAGCGCCGCCTTGCGCTGTGGCTGCGCGGCAAACAGCGAGATCCCTTGCTCGTCTTGTGGATCGGTGTCGACCACATGCGACTGCTCAATGAATCGCGCGGGCTGGAAGCGGGCGACCATGTGCTGACCCAGATCGGCCGCATGCTCCAGGATGAGGTCGATGACTGTCTGGCCGAAGCCTGGGCTGCCCGGATCGCCGGCGATGAATTTGTACTGGCGCTACCCGAGGCCGATATCAGCAAGGCGGAGCAGCGCGCCAACCACGTGCTGAAGACACTGGAAGAAGGCGACTGGGTCTTCAACGGCCAGAGTCTGCAGGTCAGCGCCAGCATCGGCGTCTGCATCGCCGACCAGAATTGCTCGTCGACCGAGTCTCTGTTGCGCGACGCTGAACACGCCGCTCGCGCCGCCAAGGAGTCTGGCGGTGCGCGCGTCTATATGCACCATGTGGACGACTTCCGCCTGACCCAGATGCGCGAAACCTTTCAATGGGTGGGCAAGGTCGAGCAGTCGTTGGAGTCGCATACCCTGGTGCTGTTTGGACAGCGGGCCAAGGCCCTCAGTCCGCGAGCGCAGGAAGCGGGCGACTATCTCGAAGTGCTGCTGCGGATGCGCGATGGCGACAGCTATGCCTCGCCGGAAAGTTTTATCGTGGCGGCCGAACGCTATGGCCAGATCGCCGCCATTGATCGCTTCGTTCTGAACGATCTGGTGCGTTGTCTAAGATTGGCGAAACAGCAAGATAAGCTGCGCATCGCCTTCAATGTATCGGCACGCAATATCACCGACGCTGAGTTCGTAGATGAAATCGTTCGCGTGCTGGGTGAGCAGCCCTGGCCAATGCGCCAGCTTTGCGTGGAGCTGACCGAAACTGCGGCGATTCAGCAGTTGGCCGATGCCAGCCTGGCCATGCGTCGACTCAGTGCCAGCGGTCTATCGATGGTGCTCGACGACTTCGGTTCTGGCTGGTCGTCCTATCAATATTTGCGCCGTCTACCGTTCGACGTGGTCAAAGTGGACGGTGCCTTCATCCGCGAGATCGCGCGCAGCGAGGATGATCTGGCCCTGGCGCGGTCCATCAATGAAGTGGCCCATGTGCTGGGCAAGATGACCGTTGCCGAGCACGTCGAGAATGAAGAGATTCTGGCGCTGGTGAAAGAGATCGGCTTCGACTACGCACAGGGATACCTGGTCGGGAAGCCAGTGCCGCTGACCGAGTTGCTGCAGATTCCGCAGGATTGAGGCGGCCTCGCGCTGCACAGAGCGCTGGCTCCGAAGCGCTTGAATCCTGCGCTTGGTAGGACTACGGTGGGGGCCGGGAACGCAGACGCGACTGGACGTCATGCTGGACCTCCGGACTGAGGGTCGAGCGGCGGACCTGTCCGATTCGCGAGTCGAATCGGTCACCTTCGTTTTCGATGAGGAGGCATCGAAAGCGTCTCTCAGCTCGCCGGTCAGGCGAAGTCGCCCGACTCGGCAGCGAAACGTCCGGAGGGGAAGCGATGAGATCAGTGTTCACACGCGGCATGGTGCTGGCGGGAATGATTGCGTTCTCGAGCAGCGCCAGCATGGCCGGCAGCGAATCGAGTGCCAAGCCTGACGCTGACGGTACCCATGCACAGATGTCCGGTTATCGATTGCCGGCAGCCAAGACTCGACAGCAAGCTTTCGCCACCATGGGTGAGCTGCATGCGTGGTTGAACGGCTTGACACTCGGGATCGAAAAGGGCGGTGGTATCGAGCTGCCCTTGCGTGGAACCGAGCGAAAGATGCTGGGACTCGACTGCGATGATTGCGCCCCGCTGCAGGCCGATGAACGACGCCATCTGGTGGGCATCGCTCAACCGATCAACCTCCGGGTGGACTTCGCCGAGATCAGCTGGGCGAAGCGCGACGCCGAAAAGACCTTGGCCGACGGCCAGCTTCGTCGCTTGGCCAGTGGCGATTGGGTTTGGCGGCTGCGACTGAGTTCGCCGGGCGCTGCCGGACTGCGTGTCGCACTGAGCGAGGTTGACCTGCCAAGGCATGCGGCACTGTACGTCTACAACTCGCGCGGTGAAGCGTTCGGCCCCTATGTGGGCCGCGGCGCCAAGGGCAGTGGTCAGTGGGTGACCAATATGCTGAGCGGCGATGAGTTGTTCTTGCAGTTGGTGATGCGCACGCCGGCCAAGGGCGAGTTCGCGCCGCGTTTCCGCATCGATGACCTGGGGCATATCAGTGCGCGATTTGAACTGGCACGGCAGCTCAACGCGACTTACTCGGCCGGCAAGCTGCACTGTACTCAGGGAATTGATAACGCCGGTTGCGTTGAGAACGCCGAATGCTTCAACAACAACGACTTTGGTGCATTGTCGGATGCGCGCAATGCGGTCGGTGCCATGTTGTTTCGCTCCGGCGGCGGCTATTACATCTGCAGCGGTGGCCTGATTGCCAATGCCGCCAATGCCCCCTTGTTTCTGACCGCCAACCATTGCATCAGCAAGGGCAACGAAGCCAATAGCCTGGAGGTGTACTGGAACCACACCACCTCCTGCGGCACCCGCCAATGCGCAGGAGCGTGGGAGGTTCAGGGTCGTGCGACCGAGGTAGGCGCTGCGATTCTGGCCAGCGGTCGCAGCGGTGACTTCACCCTGCTTCAACTTAACAGCACTCTTCCTCAGGGGGCGTTTGCCATGGGCTGGAACAGCACGCCGGTGGCCAACGCTGGCAATACTCAGTTGTTTCGGGTCAGTCATCCGCAGGGCGCGCCGCAGGCCTTTTCGATTCAGACCGTCAATACGACGGCTGGCACCTGCGGCACGCTGCCGCGCGGCAATTACATTTACAGCACCGATCAGCTGGGCGCGACCGAAGGCGGCAGCTCGGGTTCGCCGGTGATGAACGCTGCGGGTGAAATCGTCGGCCAGCTGTATGGAGCCTGCGGCTCCAACTTGAATGATGTCTGCGATGCTGGCAGCAATCGCACCGTCGATGGCGCCTTCGCCAACTACTTCTCATCGGTCGAGCAACATCTTACTGGCGGTTCCGAACCACCGCCGCCCGGTGGGGGCTTCAGCTTGACGGCGAGCGGCAGCAAGGACAAGGGGAAGTGGGTTGGTAACCTTGCCTGGAGCGGCAGCTCAGCAAGCCAGATCGACGTTTATCGCGAGGGCGCCAAGATTGCGACTGTTGCCAATAGCGGCGGCTTTGTTGACGTTACCGACTTCCGCGGCGGTGGCAGCCTGACCTATCAGGTATGCGCTGCCGGAACCTCAACTTGCTCCAACGAGTCCACCGCCTCGTTCTGAACACAGGCACGCAGGGCCCGGCGTAACGCCGGGTCTTGCGGCCGACGCGACTTGGTATTCACTCGGCGGGCCACCAACCAAGCGCTACGCATGTTCAGACAGGCCGGATGACTCGGCGGTCGCCGTACTGGCGCCCGATTCCAGCGGCAGGTCGATGCAGACGCAGGTGCCCTTGCCCACTTCGCTTTCCAGGGAGAAGCGGCCGCCGAGCAGCTCAACCAATCGTTTCGACAAGGTGAGCCCGATACCGGTGCCGTCGTAGGCACGAGTAGCCGAGTTGTCGACCTGGCTGAACCAGGTGAACAGCTTGGCCTGCTGATCACGGCTCAGCCCAATACCGGTATCGCGCACGCAGAGGCGCAGCATGCCATCTTCGCTGCGGCTGGCGCTGAGGCAGACCTTGCCGCGCTCAGTGAACTTCACAGCGTTGTCCAGCATGTGCTTGAGCACCTGCTCCAGCCGCCGGGCATCGGTTCGAATGAATTCCGGCAGATCAGACGGCAGGCTGCGCTCCAGACCGATGCCTTTTTCCTCGGCAATGGGCTGAAACTCGTCGCACAGTCCAATCGCCGGCTCGCGCCAGTCCGAGGGTTCGCGGTCCAGTCGCAGGGTGCCCGACTCGATGTGCACGATATCGATCATCTCCTCCAACAAGATGATCAGGCGTCGCCCATGGCATTCCAGTTTGTCCAGATACTTGGCCTGGGTGGCGTCGAGCGGGGTGGCGTGAAGCAGTCCGGCCATGCCGAGCACCACGGTCATCGGCGTTCGGATTTCGTGACTGATGGTGGCGAGAAAATCGGTCTTGGCCTTGCTTGCAGCCTGTGCGTATACGGCCTGATGCTCGGCCTCGGCCAGCGCATGCATCAACATCTGTTCGTGCGATTCCAGTTGCTGCAGCGAATCGCGCTGACTTCGACGCAGCTGAAACACGGTCAGCCCGATCAGCAGGGCCAGGCCCAGCGATACCGCTCCGCCCATCCAGGCGGCTCGTTCGACCGCCCACATCTGCTCATCAAGATCGCTGATCCACATATCAAGCCCGACCACGGCGACAAACTCGCCGGCTGAGTCGAAGATCGGCGCATAGGCGCTGAGGTAGGTTCGATGCCGTTCCTGCACCGGTTCCTTCTGCACCACAACACGCTGTTCCCGCAGTGCCATGCGAATTGACGGATCGGGTCCGCGATACTCGGTCATGATCGGGTCGTATTCCAGAGCGTCGCCGTCCACCCGGTACAGGTAGTCGGTACCGAGCACGAAGTAGACTCGGCCGTCGCGCTCAATGGCGGTGTAGACGTAATAGATGTCGCGCACGGCGCGATGAAAGGCGACCAGATCCTTGATCGCCGCCAGGTGCTCCGGGCTGCCCATCTGATCGGCCGAGACAAACTGGCGGTGTCCATCGCCATCGATCAATGGCGCCGCCGCCCGTGCCAGCTGTTCGAGCTGAGTTCGAATGGCATCGAACTTCGCCTGCCAGGCGGCATGATAGGTGGCAAACACGCCGAGCGCCGCGACCAGGGCCACCGTGGCAAACGCCACCAGGCCATCACGCCAAGGCCGAATGCGGCTGACTTGGGGGGGCTGCTTCAGGCCCATGCTGGGTGGCTGGCAGCGAGCGAGAATCGACCATCTGAGGAATCTTGCATGTGCTCAGTGGTTTCGCCGGCTGGATGATTACGAATCGACCCGCTTGGCATACCTCTGGTTCCTTGGTACGCGCGCCTTGACGCTATCCATGCAGTGTCCGTCAACGCGCCTGAGGTGTCGTCTAGTCTTTGTGAAGACGCTTGTACTTGGCTCAGGCCGCTTCGCTTTGTCGACGCCGCAGCACCGCCACCGGCTGCGCCCAGGAACTGCCCGGGCGGCGTTTGCTGGTCACCAGGGTCAATTCAGACGGCTGGAACACGTTGACGTTGTGGGTGACCGGCGTGGTCAGGATGTACTGCGCGCGGGTACTCTTCAGGAAGGCGCTGACCTTGTCGATATTGAAGATATCGAGATGGGCGAACGGCTCATCGATGAAGACAAAGCCGCCAGGCCGGCTTTCATCACGCATCAGGGCTACCAGCAACAGCAGCGATTTCATCACCTGCTGACCGCCCGAGGCTTCGCCGTCGTCGAGGCCGATCCAGCCCTTTTGATCGAACTCAAAGCGCACGATCAGGCCGGACTGCGCCAGGCTGAGATCGTCATTGGCCAGTTCCGGCAGCTCGACCTCGACGCCGATGCCGGCCAGCTCGGCCAGATGCTTCAGATTGCGGGTGTAGGCTCGCAAGGTGGCACGCAGCACGTTGAGATAGGCGCCGCGCGCTTCGTCGGTGCTGCGCTTGCCGCGTTCCAGATGCATGGCACGGCGATCAAGATCAGCCTTCTGTGCTGCGTGATCGGCGGCCAGTTTGTCGCGCAGTGCAACCACCTGTTCATCGGTTTCGAAATGTCCATCGGACAGGCGCAGCTCCAGGCGCTGAATTTCCCGCTGCACCGCATGGGCGGTTTCCCACTCGCTGCGCACAGCTGCCAGGGCCTCGCGTGAGCGCAGGCGTGAGGGCAGGCCGCGGCGCTTCTTGCGCCAGCTCAGTACCCGCTGTGCCTGCGCTTGACGTGCCTGCGCCAGATCGCGCTCGAGCTCGCCGTGCTGGCGCTGCGCATCTTCGATCCGGCGGGCCACATCGTCGCGGCGCCGCGCATTCGCCGAGCGCTCCTCGCGCACGCTGTTCAACTCGGCATGCAGTTCGGCATAACTGGCAGCCAAGCGCTGTACGGCGTCTTCCAGGGCGACATGCTGGGCCTGTGCCTCGGCAAATTCTTCGCTGCGCTGGGTCAGCTGACTGAGTGCATCGTTGCCGCGCAGAGCGAGCTCGGCATCGCTGATGCGCTGGCTCAGCTCGCGCCGCTGCGCTTGAATCTGCGCCAATTCGGCTTCCCAGTCGGCCAGCTGTCGCTCGCCGCGCTCGCGCTGCCGTTCCAGCGATGCATGGCCGAACCAGGTGTCGTCGACCCCGAGGAAGCGACCGCCACGACGTTCGCGGAAATACCCTTGGGCCGTGATCCACTCCTGATCGCGCTCAAGCGCTCGGCCAGCGTCAACCGATTCCACCCGTTGCACGCGATCGAGCTGTTGCACCAGCCACTGCGGTGGATCGGCGCTGAATCGCACCACCTCGAGCATTGAGCCCGACGTTGCGCTGGGGCGTGGGCCGCGATCGGCCACCACGAAGTGCTTGTAACGCAGGGTTTCACCGAGCTGCCAGGCGCGCTGACGATCGCGCGGATCGGTCAGCAACACGACATGGCGATAGCCCGCCAGCAGGGCTTCCAGCGCTGGCTGCCAGTGCGCGTCGACCACTTCGACGATCTCGCTGAGCATCTGGTGGCCGATGCCGGCCTCATCGAGGGCGCTGCGGAAGCGCGATTCGAACTCCGGTACAAAGCGCCGACCGCTGCGCCAGGCGGCAATCTGCGCCTGCAGCCCGCCGATCGACTCGCGTAGCTTCTGCTCGTCAAGCGCCAGCGATTGGCTTTGTTGGCGCCAGCCTTGAGCGTCCGCGGCCAGTGCCGACAGATCGGCCTGGCCCTGCTGTTCGGCTAGGGTGCGCAAGCGCGCCTCCTGCTTGATCAACACCGCGTTCTCGTCGTGTGCCGTGCGTGCGCGCAGCAGGCTGCGCTGCGCCTCATCCTCGCGTGTCTCCAGACTGCGCTGGCGATCTCGGTGACGCAGCTCGTTGTCGTCGAGCTCGGTCAGCTGCTGCTGCAGGTCGTCGCCGCGCTTGAGCAACTCGTTCCAGCGTCGTCGTTGTGTCTGCAGCGGCCCACGCGCGCCACGAATCGAGGCTGAGAGTTCGGCCAATTCGCTGGCCGGCAAGATGTCCGCCACCAGACGCACGCGTTCCTGCTCCAGTCCCTGACGTTCCTGATAGGAACGCACCCGCGCTTCGGCTTCCTGCAGGCTGATGCCCAGCAGGCTGAGCTGCTGGTTCAGGCTGAGCAGCTCCTTCTCGCCTTCGATCTGCTCGTTACGGGCGCGCTGATAGTCTTCCAGCACTGCCTTGTCGCCGAATACGTCGAACACCAGGTCGAGCAGGGCGCGCGGCGGTAGCTGGCAGAGCTTGTCGGTGGCGCCCTGTTCCAGGGTCAGTACCCGGCGAATCGCCTGTGACAGGCCGGCGCCTTCCAGCCGCACGCGGTATTCGCGTAGGCCGATGAACTCGGCGCGACGTTCCACCTCTTCGATGCCGATATCGCCGGCCAGCACGGCGTACTGGCGCTGCCACTCGCCACCCTTCTTCTGGATGCGGCAGACCAGGGTGGCCTGGCTGTCCATGATCGGAAAGAACGGGCGCGCTCCGGTTGGACCGGGCGGGTTGCCCACCACCGCGCGCAGCCAGGCGAAGGGTTTGCCGTTGTGGCGCAGGTAGCTCTTGAAATCACGGTTGCCAGCGCAGTCGATGGTTAAGAGCGTGCGCAGCGCATCGAGCAAGGTGGTCTTGCCCGAGCCGTTCGGCCCGACCACGGTTACGATATTGGCGTCCAGCGGCAGGGCGAAACGTTCCCAGTAGTCCCAATGCACGACTTCCAGCGAGCGAAACTCAAACATCGGTCGGCTCCACGGTCTTGCTCTGAGTTTCAGAATCAGCATCGCTCGTCGGCTGCTGAGCCAGCAGTTCCGACAGTGCGCCGTCCATGATGCGGCGCGAGGTGCGCTCGTAGTCGAAGGCCAGATCGAGCAGGGGGCCCTCGCTGATTTCGCCGCCGCGGCGCTGGATAAAGCCATGTCGGGCCAGCACGCCGAGATTGACATTGATTCGCATGCGGCCGCCCAGGCGCTCACTGAAATCGGCCAGCAAGGTGCGCTCGGCAATGCTCGGCGCCACGCCGACCTGCAGCGGAATCGGCTTGGCCTCGCCGAACATCTGCGACTGCTGGGCCGCCGCGGCGTCGGCGTCCTGTCGTTCGCGTTGACGCTGCCGCTTGGGCAGGATGATCAGCGCCCACAGGATCACCAGCAGGGCTATCGCATCGCGATCAAGCTGCAGGTTGTTGGAAAGCCAGCCCTGGTCCTGGGCAAATACCGCCCGCTCGCTGCCACGGCCCAGGCCCAGCGTGACGTGCGCGGCGTAGGGGTGCTCGCGCAGGCTCATGCCGCAAGCCGCCAGCCGGCGGTCCAGCTCTTCGCGAAACGCTTCGTCGAGCAGGGCGCGGCGAACACCGTCGTCTTCGCGCGGCAGCCAGCGCTGCGCCAGCAGGCGAGCAATCAGGTCGGCGATCGGGTCATCGATCATTGGGAATGGCTTCCAGAACTGGGGCGGGCTCAGCAGCTAGGGGCTTGCGGGCGGTGCGCGTCGGGCGCTTTCGCTGCAACCGGCCGCTGCTGATTGCGGCGATTTCGGGGTGATTGAGAGGCTGCAACTGCAGGCCAATGCTGAGGCTCAAGGTCAGCCGGGCGATGTCGGCGGCCGGGCCGTCCAGCGCGGCCGACTCGGGGTCGCCGATCAGGCCTAGCAGCGACAGCCGATAGGCGCTGGCGGCATAGCTCTCAGTGGGAACGATATGTTCAAGTTCGGTGTCTTCGCCGACCCGGCTGAGCTCACCGTGCCATGTATCCAGCAGACTGAAATCGTCCTCCGCCACCGGCAGCGCATCGGTGGCCGGTGCATCGCTGGCGCCCGGCATCGCGGTGTGTTCGTGCACCTGCCGTTCGCGCTCCAGTAGCTCGAATTCGGCCACGTCGAGGGCGATGCCGTCCTGCACGAACTGACCGCGCAGCGGCAGCGGCAGGCAGTCGTCGCTGAACTGCACCAGCCGTTCCTGTGACAGATCGCGCAGCCAACCGACCAGATCCGACGACGACAGTCCGGAAGTGCCCAGGTGTACCCGGTCACGATCGAGCTGATTCAGCGCGCGCTGGAAAATGCCCGCCTGCCGGAGCAGGGCACTTTGCGCCCGCCCCACCGCCTGCGCCAGTCGATGCGTCGGAGGGTCAAGGTCCTCATGGTTGGCGATGCGCTTGACCAGCTCGGTGCCTTTCTCAATCCACACCCAGACCTTGTCCAGGGTCTCGGCCGCGGTACGAATGCGGATCTCCGAGCCGGACAGCACGGCGCGATCGAAGTCGTCTTTCAGCTCGGCCAGGCGCGACAGCAGATGGCCCAGCTCTTCGGCGCCGATCTTGCCCATCGCTTCGCCGGCGGCCAGCTGAGACGTGAGGTAGCCCAGGCCATCGGCATCGTCGGCGTCGAACTGCAGCAGCACCGAAATGGCCGACAGGGCCTTGCGCCCCAGCGGACTGATCCGATACAGCTGGCGCTCGCCATCCCAGGCCAGCAAGTCATGCTCCTTCAGCCGGCCAAGCGTGGTTTCCAGCTTGATCGGATCAACGAAGGCCAACTGCTCGCGAATTTCCTGCGCGCTCCAGTCCGGCGACTCGCTACGCGCCCCCAGACTGCGCAACACCAGCAACCGCACCAGCACAGCCGCTTCGCCGCCGTGGAACAGGGCGGTGAACGCGCGCAGCATGTCGCGCCCGCGCAGCAGCGGGAACAGGGCAGGAATGTCATCGGCGCCGAGGCCGGCTGCCAGGAAATCGGAGAGACGATCGTCGGTCTCGGACATCGACCGGGGTGGTTCAAGAGACGGTCGGCGAGTGTCGGTGATCCGCGGCCGCCGGGCAAGTCGGATGACTGCCGGCGGCCCAGGTTCGATTCAGCCCTTAGCTTGATTCAGCCCTTAGGTCGATTCAGCTCTTAGCGATCGTTGTCCGGCTGGACGACCTCACGCCGGTACTGCACCGGCAGCGAAAAGCCATAGGAGTAGGCGGTGAAGCCTGGAGGCAGGGCATCCTGCGAGGTCTTGACCCGGACCAGGGTGGACATCAGTCCAGGCAGGCCGCGGTATTCATGGCCTTCGACCGAGCGCAGTCGAACCGAGGGTTCGCCGTAGCTGTCGTCGATCAAGGGGCTAAACGCGCTGAGCCGGCCGCTGAAGCTCTCCGGCAAGGCGGCCGAATAGATACCGCCGCAGCCCGGCGCGGCACCGGTGTAGCTGAGCGGGTGGGCGTCGGGCTGCAATGGGTCGACGGTGGAGCTGGAGAAACCCATCACGCTGCTTTCGAGGCGGATTCGACGATCCTGCGGCGGCGGCGGGGGATCGCAGATGATCGGGCCAAGACTTGACTGCTGAGGCAGGCCATTGCGATCGCGCACGTCGAAGTTGAGGTACAGGCCGTTGTCCAGCAGTCCGTTGGTGGCGAATGGGCCGGGCTGCTCGGTCGAGTAGAACTCAAGAGTCGGGAAGGTCAGAATCAGGTCGGTGTGCGCCACCACCTCGGGCAGCAGCCAGACGTCGCTACTGGCTCTGCGGCTCATCAGCACAGCGCTCACCGCATCGACGCCGCGTGTCCATTGCGAGGTCAGCGTCTCGCCCGCCAACTCGACCTGACTGACCGCCGGACTGGCCTTGTCCAGGTTGGCTGGATCTGTTCTCGGGTCGCGATGCAATGCAAGTTCGCTGAAATCCTGCAAAACATACGGTTCCACCCGAAAGCCAAGTCCACGGGTTTGATCGATGACCTGCAAATGTCCGGTCAGTGAGTTTCGCGGCGCTTCGATGTCGCGGTCCGGATTGCTGGTCCAGACTCCGCCCTCGGCCCAGGCGGCAGAGATCTGCGTGCAGTCTGCGCGGGCCTGCCGCTGGGACTCGGTGCTATCGCCCCAGGCGCGCGCTGTCGGCAGAACGGCGGCGCCAAGTTCGGTCTGCGGCTGCAGTACGCCGAGTTCATAGGCTGTCACAAAACCACTGAGCGGAATCCTGGGCAACTGCTGAAAATCTTGTGCTGGGTAGCGGCAGCTGGAATCGTTGCTGACCAGGACGGCTTGGTCCTCGGATTCGGCCGTGATCGCCGCACTCCAGGTCGCCGATGGCGGTAGGTATACGACGAAGTTTGTCGGCTGATCGGCCTCGATGCCCGACGTGCTGATAGCCAGGGCCACACTGACGTCGGAACGGGTGTTGGTGATGCTGATCAGCGAGTCGCGGCCATCGTGCGCATTGTAGTAGGGAAAGATCAGCACTTGTCCGGGCTCACCGTCCGCGGGTGATACCGCCCAGGCGGCGGGTGTGGAAAGCGCTAGCGCACACAGCAGGGATTTCTTTAGCAGGGGCATTGTTCTCGTTCTCTCTGGTTATCGCCTGATCTAGAAGTTCCACTCTGGACCAAGCAGGTACTCGCGATAGTCTTCGCCTGTGACGATATCTGCAACTAACGATACGCGCTTGCCAATGCGCCATTCATTGGACAGTCGGGCAAAGCTTGCAGGCAAGCTCGCCCGCAGGCTCGACTGCTTGCGATCGAAGTGCGCGAGGCTTAGTTGCATAGTCCAGCGATTGTGTAGATGCCAGCTCAGACCAAGTTCGAGGCCGGCTGAGTAATCGTCTTGGCTCAATCTACGCGTTGTGCTATCAGTCAATTCGATCGTAGCCCGGCTGCGCAGACGCTCAATGCCCACGGCCGCGAATGCGTGCGCCCGATCAAACAGCTCGTGATGGATGCCGAGCAGCAACTGGCTGCGATCAAAACTGAGCGCCGCCCCGCTGGCATGCGCGGTCTCGGCGCGTACGTAACCGAAGCCCAGGGGCAGGAGGGCCGAGGCACGATAGATCGTACGTGTATCCCTATCCTCGAGTTTCAGCGCGCCAGTCTGCAGACGCAGGCTGGCCGCGTCGAAGGCGTTGGTGGCTGCAATAGGGCAGGAAAGCAGTGCCAAGCTGAGGCACAGGATGGAGCGAACAAGCATGGGTTGCCTTTGTTGTCTTGCGCGGTCATTGGCCGCTGGATTGATGAGAGGTGGTTGAGTCAGGCAGCGTGTTCGTACGCTGCTCGCGCCTATCAGCGCAGGATCGTCCTTGCTTAGTGCACCCCGATCAAAATCGGCGTTTGTGGCGGCCCTGCCCATTGCGGGATCAGGTTGCCGGGCTGGGGTCTTGCGCGGGGAATGCCGAATTCTGGTTGCTGTAGTGGATTTCCAATGTCGAACGCGCCAGTCGCTGCCGGCGCAACTGGAATGCCGACTATCTCGGCAGGGAACAGCATGCTAAGGGATACGCCTTGCGGGTCCAGATCGGCATAGCCCGGGGTAGTTCCAAACGTCGTGCCGTTCCATTCCGCCGGCAGATAGCCGGCAGCGATGCTGTCGCTGCCATTTGGCACCCAATTGCTTTCGCCATCCAGCAGGCGCGCGCCTTGAGTCCAGGTGGCATCGTCGCGTACCAGGCGCAAAGGAAGATTAGCGGCACTGTCGGCGAAGCGAGCGAACACGTTGTTGCGAACGCTCACTGCTTCCAGCTCGTGGAAGAAGCGCAGTACAGGAGTGAACTGGGTGAATCCTGAGCCTTGCAGTATCGTGTTGTGAGCGATTCGCACCCGACCACGATGTGCACCGGTTCCGTCGCCACCCATCCGCAGTCCAAACACGTGGTGATGTTCCAATACATTGCCGAACACGTCCGCAGTGAGACCAGGTTCCGTGAGATATTCCTCATAGCCATTGAGTTCGATGCTGTAGATGCCGCGGCTGCTGGCGATGATCCAGTTCTGATGAATCTCTGCGCGCTCGGCACGGCTCTTGATGCCATTGCCGCCGAAGTCGTGGATATGGCTGCGCTCTACGCGCAGCACCGAGCCCGGATAGCGGTCGCGATCGGTGGCGACATAGATCGGATGCTTGAGGTTTTCGCCGGGCGGTTGACCGCCAACATCGTTCACCTCGGTGGCGGTGATCTTCAGTGAACCGGTGTAGAGGTCGGCGCCGAGTATGCCGTGGCGCTCGCAGCCGTACACATGGCTGCGCTCCAGCCAGGTGTCATTGGCCTCATGCCGCAAGCAGATCTGGCTGCCGCCAGTGATCTCAATTCCCTGCAGCCGATAGTGGTGAGCGCCGCGGAGGGACACGGTGGTGCTGCCGCCCTGGATGAGCGGGCGGGCGATGCCACCCTCGGCGGCGCGAAGGGTGATCGGTGCGTGCGGCAGTCCGGCGCGGCGAAACTCTACCGGCTGGTAGACGGCATCGCGGCTGAGTTCCACCACATCGCCAGCGACCAATTGATTGGCGATCTCACCCAGCTCACGAAACGGTTTGCCCGGCCCAACCTCAAACACTTGCGGCGCCCGCGCTTGGTTCGCCGCCCGCACGGTGAAATCGGCCAGGAATTCGCCATCGATCTGCACGAAGCTGGTTTCCTCGGCATCGGCGATAGTTGGGGCAGTCAGCCTTAGTCTGACTTCGTCATTTTCCACCAGGCTGACCGGCGGGCTCTGAAACGGGCCGCCATTCACCGACACCAGGGCGCCGCGATTGGCGGTGAAATTGACGCTGGATTCGATGCCTGTGAGGCGAATGCAGGTTGAATCCACCGAGCTGCCCGGTACCGCGCCGTTGGCAGTGGGAAAGGCAAATCCCAGTCGGTCACCGCCCACTCGGCGGATGCTTTTTTCAACACAGGTCGACGCAGCGGTCGGTTCAAAGCCGTTGTGGTACACCGATTGAGCCGAACAAAGTGAAGCGGCCAGGACGGCAGCCACCGTGCCCAAGGTGGTCAGTGTGAGATGGTAGGTGCGGCGTAGTCGAGGAGGCAGCATTGTCGGCATTACTCAAGATTGATCGTGTGCGAGGGCGCAGCAGGGCTGCGTTGAAAACAGGCGCAGGACTGACTCAGCGGATCGCTGAACAGGTGTATAGATGACTGCGGTGCGGTGCGGGGCGGGGCGGCGTGGACGGGCTTGTCCGGGCCAGGCAGAGAGGGTGGTGAACGTCCATGTTCAGGGTGTCCCTTGTTCCAACCGGCCCAATCGCTTCTCCAGTGTTTCGATTCGCTTCAGCAGTGCGGCATTCTGGCGCTCAAGGCGAGTGTTCAGACCCTGAATCGCCGCCATGCTCACGCCATCGGCATCGACCGTGCTGATCCGTTGCGGATCGCTGCCCAGCGAGAAAGCGGCAGCGAACTCTTCTGCCACCGGGCCGAGGTGTCGGCCTTCGACCGAGTCCTTGTAGGCCCATGAGCTCAACGGCAGGCCAAGCAGGCGTTCGAGAATCAGTTCCGGATCAATCGACGAGAACGCGGTCTTGAATTCGCGGCTGGAAGCATTGGTCCAGGTGCCTCCGCCGCTCAAGTAGGCACCATTACCGTCATTGCCACCGTTGCCAATTTGCAGCACGGCACCGGCTTGTGGGAATGCGTTGCCGCGATTGATCGAAACCACCGAGATGCCGTCGGACAGCGCGAAGACCCCGAGCAGCGGGTCGTAGCGCAGAGTGCCGCCGTTGTTGTACAGGCTGGTCAGGAAGAACTGCCCATTGGGTACTGAGGCCAGCGAGAAACCGCGGAAGTTCGAGGTATCGCTTTCGCGGTTCAGCAGCATCAGATCGACATTGTTGTCGGGCGAGCCAGTGGTGCGCAGGGTCAACTCGGCGTTCAGTGGCGTGCCGGGGATCGGTCCGGTTGCGCCATTGATGCCGAAGCCGCCGCGGGCTTGAAAAAGGACTTGGCGATCGGCGCTGCTGGAGAATCCAGCGTCTGCCGATTGCGACCAGACAAAGGTGCCCGTGTGCAGTGCATTGGCGAATGAGCCGGCGGCGAAACTCAACTCGCCAAGCGCCTGGTTGCCCAGGCCGCCGGGTACGGTAGACCAGAAGTTCTCAACCGAGTTGGTGTCGCCGCCCGCGATGGTGCCGTAGTTCCCCTCGGCCCTGTTTCGCGCGCCTCCTCCAATCACGCTGTTGAAGTGTGCACTGTTCAAGACGCCGCCGGAGATCGTCGATCCACTCGCCGCCACGTTGTTGTTGCCGCCGCCAATGGTGGCATTCGTTCCCTTGGCTTCGTTGCCGTAGCCACCGGAAATGGTGGTGTGCGAGGCGCCGTTGGCAACCAGCTGCGGCTTTGATGCGCCGTGAGATAGTGCGCCGCCGAGCACCGTGTTGCCGTAGGCATTGCTGCCGATGAAGTTGCCTGACCAACCCAGGATGAGATTCACGCTCTCATAGGCTTGTCCAGACACAACTGCGGTTTCGACATCGATGTGGCCCACCTGTTGGTTCTGTGCGCGTAGACGCAGGGGCTCGGTATTGGTGGTGCCAATAAAGCTTGAGAGCGTCGCGTCGCCGTTACCGGTCAAGGTCCAGGGTGACAGGGCGCAGCTTCCTTTGGCCGGCACGCTGGCCAGCGAGGAAAAGGACTCCTGGCTACCGGCCGGCCGTGCCTGCAGTTCGAAACTCTCTGCTTGCTGCAGCAGTTGTTCGTTCAGGTGTACCGCGGTGTTCAGTCGGCCCTGTTCCACACGATGGACGCCCAGTGACTCGATGTGCCGTAGCCAGGGCTGACCGCGATCGATCAGGACTCGAACTTCAAAGTCGGCCTCGGCGGGTTTGCCGTCCTGCAGCAGTTCTGCTTCCAGTTGCAGGTCGGTAGCGGCAGCGCTGCTCGCCAACAGGACGAGGGTCAATGGAAGAAGCTGGGGGTAGATGCGAAGTTTGGTCATGGCGGAACTCGGTATGCGGGGGAGTGCAGCGCAAAGCTTGGCTGCGGTCTCGGCCGACGGCGCTCAGTCAGGGCTGGTCGGGCTCATAGCCATCGTGAAACAGCGTGTCAGGTGGTGCGCAGCTCTTGCCGAGCTTAGCGCCGGACAAACGCACGGCATTGGCCTGCATTGGCTGGTGACTACCCCGCAACTCGCTGGGCGAACGCAGCACAAGCGCAACATCGGAATTCGACTCGGGCATCTTAACCGTGAGTTTGAACCCGCTGACGGATAGGCCGGATCTCGTTGGTGGCGGGTCCGTTGCCTGTGCTACAAACGGCACCAGCATCGTGAGCAGGGCCCAGTGCCACAGGCGCCGGCTCATGGCTGACCCCGCTCAATCTTCCTCAAACGGCGTTCCAGTCGGTCAAGGCGCTGGCGCAACTCTGCGTTTTCCTGCGCCAGCCGGCGCCTGGTCTCGGCGTTCTCTCGATCAAGACGTGAGCTAAGGCCTTGGATCGCCGCCATGTTGACGCCGTCCGCATCCACGGTGCTGATGCGTTGCGGGTCATTACCAAGCGAAAAGGCGGCGGCAAACTCTTCCGCCACCGGGCCCAGGTGGCGGCCTTCGGTAGAGTCCTTGTAAGTCCATGAGCTCAACGGCAGGCTAAGCAGGCGGTCGAGAATCAGTTCCGGGTCGATGGCCGAGAACGCGGTCTTGAATTCGCGGCTGGAGGCATTGGTCCAAGTGCCGCCGCTGCTGAGATGCGCACCGTTGCCATCGTTGCCACCGTCGCCGACTTGCAGCACGGCACCGGCCTGAGGCAGAGAGCTGCCACGGTTGACTGAAACCACCGAAGTGCCTGTGGACAGCGCGGTAACACCCAGTAACGGGTCGTAGCGCAGAGTGCCGCCATTGTTGTAAAGGCTGGTCAGGTAGAACTGACCATTGGGAACCGAGGCCAGCGAAAAGCCGCGGAAATTCGAGGCATTGTTCTCGTGATTGAGCAACATCAAGTCGACGTTGTTGTCAGGTGTGCCCGTGGTGCGTACGGTGAGTTCAGCGTTAAGCGGGGTGTTCGGAATGGGGCCGGCGGAACTGTTGATACCAAAGCCGCCGCGAGCTTCGAAAATCACTTGTCGCGCGGCGCTACTGGAGGTGCTGTAGGTGCCGTCTGCTTGCGACCAGACGAAGCTCAGCAGATGTTGCGCCGTGCCCCAGGATCCTGCGGCAAGACTGAAATCTCCCAGGGCGCTATTTGAGCCGCCGCCCGGAACTGTGGCCCGATCGCCCGTTGCCTGGTTGTGATAGCCGCCGGCGACGCTGCTCAACAGGCCAGCGGCAGTGTTGCCCAGACCGCCGCCCACGGTGCTGTAGGCTTCCGTGGCCTGGTTGTCGGCGCCCCCTGCAACCGTTGCCAACCCGCCGACTCGGTTTCCGCTTCCGCCGCCGATAGAACCTAGTCTGGACATCGCCCGGTTGTCGTATCCGCCGGATATGGTTGCCCAGTCGGCATTGTTGTCGACCTGATTCGGCAACGGTGTTCCGGCAATGGTCCCGCCACCCATGACTACAACGCCATCGGAAAAGTTGCCGATGTGATTGCCCGGCCAGCCAAGCTGCACGTTGACCGCTTCGAACTCTGATCCGGGCACGGTCGAGCTATCGTGGGTCAGTATTCCCACCTGCTGGTTGTTCGCCCGCAAGCGCAACGGCTGGTTATTGGTGGTGCCGATGAAACTCTGCTCAGTCGCATCGCCGTTGCCGGTGAGTGCCCAGGGCGACAGCGCACAGCTGCCCTTGGCCGCCACGCTGGCCAACGGCACAAACGCGTCGGCGCTGCCGGCCAGCCGCGCTTCCAGCGCGAAACTCTTGGCCTCACTGAGCAGTCGATCGTCCAGCTGCACGGGTGCCAGCAGTCGTCCGTCTTCAACCCGTATCACCCCGAGCGCCAAGGTCTGCTTGATCCAGGGCTGGCCACGATCGACCTGAAGGCGAATCTCGTAATCGGCCTCGGCGGGAACCCCGTCCTGCAGCAATTCGGCCTCGAGTTGCAGCTCGGCGGCAGCCGCAGCGACACTGAGGCTGAGCAAGGCCGCCGCCAGGGGGAGCAAGGCGGGTGCGGGTCGAAACGCTGAACGCATGGCAGATGTGCTCTAGTGAAGAAGGTGTGAGGCGGATAACCTAGGTCCTTGGTCTTCCGATCACCATCGAAGAACTCTCTAAGAATTCTCTAATTTCTCTATGAATCAATGGTTTAGCGATGGCCTGTCAGGCGGGGCGAGTAAAGCGCCACGCGGATGAAGGCGTTCCGACTTCTAGAAGCCGAGGTGTTCCCGGCGCTCAATGAGATCCATATCGATGGACGGGTTGAGCGACTGCCGTCCAAATTCATCGACGTGCTGGTCGTGCTGGCTGAGGAAGGCGACGATTTGGTCAGCAAGGCCGAGCTGTTGCGCCGAGTCTGGGCCGATCCACTGGTGGGCGATGAGGCTCTGAACCATGCCGTCTGGGTGCTGCGCAAGGCGCTGGGTGATGATGCCAAGCGTCCGCGCTATATCCAGACCGTGCCGCGGCGCGGCTATCGGTTGATGGTGGCCGCCGTGGAGCTGGCCGAGCCTGCTGCGCTTGGGCCATCGACCACACCTGGCGAGATGGATGCGGGCGACGCGTCGCCGCAGGATGGCGCCTCGAGTTCGCAGGCTGAGCCGGTAGCAGACATTCCGGCGCGGCCCATCGCCCAGCCGCTCGACGAACCAGGTAGCAATTCGATCGCTGGCACTTCGGCAGTGCCGGCCAGTTCCGCCCGCTGGCCGCTGTTCGATCTGCTGCTGATCGTGCTGGCCGTCGCCGGTATCGGTTGGTTGAGCTGGTATAGCGGGCGAGAATCGTCTGATGAAGTCGCCGCCAGCGTTTGGCGTCTGGGCGATCGATTGACCCGCTTTGACCGCCTGGCCGATGGTCGCTTGCTGATGGCCACGCGCGGCGCCGAATTGATCGCCTGGTCGCCCCAGCGCAGCCAGCCCGACTGGCGACTGCGGTTGGGCGCGCCCTCCACTGTGCCCACGCTCGAGGTCGACGATCGCTTGTACGTTGCCAGTGATGATCAGTTTCTCTATGCCCTGGATAGCCGCAGCGGCACCGAGCTTTGGCGTTTCATGGCGGGCAGTCGACTGCGCGCGCAGCCTGCCTTGTTGGACGACAGCGCAGTGCTGGCCGATGACCACGGCGAGGTGCTGCGCCTGTCCTTGGCCGATCGCCGGGTAATCTGGCGGCAACGCGTAGGTGGTCGCATGCGCGGCGCTGTGGTGGTTGAACAAGGGGTAGTGCTGGTAGGCAATGTCGAAGGTCAGCTCAATGCCTTGTCATTGGATCATGGCGAGCTGCGCTGGCAGCGGGAGCTTGGTGCGCCAATCAACTGGTTACGGGGTTTGGGTGCAGTCGATGCCGCCATGGCCGGTGATCTGCTGCTGGCCAGCGAAGCCGGTCGCTTGATGCGTATCGAGGCCGCCAGTCAAACCGTACGTTGGGAGATTGAGCTGGGCGATGCCATGGGCGCACCCTGGTTCGTCGGCACGCGCGCCTTCGTGCTGACGCGGCAGGGCCAGGCGCGCCTGATCGACCTCGCCAGCGGTGAGTCGGTCTGGCGTCAGCGACTGAAGATTTCCGGCAGCCAGCAGCCGATCGGCACTGAACAGGGCATTGCGGTGAGTCTGGCCGGCGCGCAGCTCGGCTTGCTCGATACGGACTCTGGCAAGTTGATCCATCGCGTGCACACGCCGGGCCCGATCGACTGGCTGCAGCCGCTCGATCAAGAATTGGCCCTGGCCGGGCTCAACGGAGACGTGCGTTTCCTCGATCTGCCCTTGCCCAGTCGCACCGGGGACTGGCAATTGCTGGCCAGCGGTGAGGTTCAGCCGTGGTCAGGTGGCACCGAGGATCCAGTGATCGAGCGGGCACAGTCATCCGAACAGGTTGAGCCGTTGTGGACGGTCAAGACCTCGGGCAATGCGCAGGATCTCAATTTCATCGACGGCGACCTGGTCGTCGGCGATGCCAGCGGCGTGTATCGGCTCGGCCTGGACGGTCAGCGGCGCTGGCACTTCGCTCTGCAGCAAGCGCCGGGTACCCAGTTCCGTCAGGCCGGCGACCTGATCCTGTTCGGTGGCAATGATGGTCGACTATATGCCGTCGAGGCCGACAGTGGTCGATTGCGCTGGCAGTTTGCCACCGGCGACAAGGTTCGCTCCGCCCCGGTCGTGGTGGAACGCCAGGTGGTGTTCGGTGGCGTCGACAAGCACATCTATTGTCTGGATATGGTCGACGGCAGGCTGCGTTGGCGCTTCGCTACCGAAGGGCCGGTGCATGCCGAAGTGGCGGTTGCCGACGGCAAGGTGTTTGCCGGCAGCGGCGATCAGCATCTGTACGCGCTGTCGCTGGCTGATGGGGCGCTGTTGTGGCGGCAATCGGTGCGCGAATGGATCGTGGCGGCACCCTTGTGGCAACGTAACACCTTGTTTGTTCCGGTATCCGACGGCACTTTGAGAGCCTTCGACCCGAGCAATGGTAGTGAGCACTGGCGATTCGCCAGCGGCGGCTGGATCTGGTTCGGCCTGGTGTCCGATGGTCAGCGAATCTTCTTCGCCAGCGGCGATGGTCATGTGTATGCCGTTGATCTGGGTACCGGCCGCGAGCGCTGGCGGCAGCGCATCGGTCCGCAGGCCGAAGGACGCCTGGCCCTGGCCGGTGGGCGGTTGCTGGCCGGTAGTCCGGAAGGCTATCTATACAGCCTCGATCCCTTGAATGGATCCTTGCAGTGGCGCATGCGGGCTGGCGGCGCCGTGCTCAATCCAGCCGCCGCGCCACCCTACATCGCCGTGGGCAGTGCCGATCAGACCCTGCATCTGCTGCGCACGATGATCGAACCGGAAGGCTTGCCAGCGCCGGCCGAGCGCCTGGAGACTATGTCCACTCCGGACGAGCCCTGATCGATGAACCAGACGGCAGACTATCCTCGCGATCTGATCGGCTACGGCCGCCGTCCGCCGCAGGCCCAGTGGCCCGGCCAGGCACGCATTGCCCTGCAGTTCGTACTTAACATCGAGGAAGGTGGAGAAAACTGCGTGCTGCACGGCGATCAGGGCAGTGAGCAGTTTCTCTCCGAGATTATCGGGGCGGCGAGCTATCCCGATCGGCATATGAGCATGGAGTCGATCTATGAGTACGGCTCGCGGGTAGGAAGCTGGCGAATTCTGCGTGAGTTCGAACGCCGCCAGTTGCCGCTCACCGTGTTCGGCGTCGCCATGGCGATGCAGCGCACGCCGGACCTGATCGCCGCGGCCCTGGAGGCTGGGCACGAAATCGCATCGCATGGCTGGCGCTGGATTCATTACCAGCACATGCCGATCGATATCGAGCGCCATCATCTCGAAAGAGCGGTGGCAATTCACCATGCGCTGACTGGCCAGCGGCCTCTGGGCTGGTATACCGGCCGCGATAGTCCCAATACGCGCAAACTGGTGGTGGAGCATGGCGGCTTCGAGTACGACGCCGACTACTACGGCGATGAGCTGCCGTTCTGGACCGAGGTCACCTTGGACAGCGGTGAGCAAAAGCCGCATCTGATTGTGCCGTATACGCTTGATACCAACGACATGCGCTTTGCCACCGCGCAGGGATTCAACTGCGCCACACAGTTCTATGAGTATCTTCGCGACAGCTTCGATGTGCTGTACGCCGAAGGCGTTGACACTCCGAGAATGATGTCGATCGGCATGCACGGTCGGCTGCTGGGGCGGCCGGGGCGGTTCATTGCCCTGCAGCGCTTCCTCGATCATGTGGCCAGGCATGACCGGGTCTGGGTATGCCGACGCATCGATATTGCGCGACACTGGAAGCAGACTCATCCCTATCAACCGCACCGACGTCGCTCCGATCAGCTCAGCTGATTGCCCCGCCTACTTGCTGGAGTGCACCATGAAGCTGAGCGAACTGAACACGCTGGAACGCCCAGAATGGCTGAAAAGCCTCGGCGGCATCTTCGAACACTCGCCGTGGGTGGCTGCGGCGGTGTTTGAACAGCGCCCGTTCCCTTCGGTGGATGCCCTGCACGATGCGATGTGCGGCGTCGTGCTGGATGCGCCGGCCGACCAACGGCTAGCCCTGATTCGTGCCCACCCACAGCTGGCCAGCAAAGCCGCGGTGCGCGGCGAGCTGACTGCGGCATCCAATCAGGAGCAAAGTGGTGCTGGCCTGACCGAGTGCACGCCCGAGCAGTTTGCTCATCTCAATGAACTCAACGCCGCCTATAACGCCAAGTTTGGCTTTCCTTTTATCCTCGCGGTGCGTGGCCACACCCGCGAGTCTGTGATCGCCGAAATGGAACGGCGCCTGGTCAATCAAGTCGAAGATGAGTTCGTTGAGGCCCTGCGGCAGATCGAGCGCATCGCCCTGCTAAGGCTGCACGCATTGCTGGGGCATTCGGATGGGTGAGTGCGCGCTCGCCCGGTCCTGGCGTGCTTGCACAGGACCGAGCGGGCATTGCATCGCGCCTTGAGCGTGCCTAGTCCAGATCGCGCTCGTAGGTCGACAGCAGGGTGGCGCCGGTGAATCCGCGTTGCGGCACGGCCATCAGGTGATAGAGCCCTTCTGCGGGCGCGTCAATCTCACAGTAGTTGACGCCGCGGGCGGCATAGGTTCGACATTGATAGCGTCGCGTGCTGGGCTCGCTGCCTTCCTGCAGATACAGATCAACATGGCTGCCCCGGACCTCAACACGAAGTTTCTTGCTGAGATCGGGCACGACGATCAGGAGGTGCTTCTCGCTCAGATTGCCGGCGATCCACTTGCCCTTGCCATTGGCCAGTGATGGCTTCTTGAACAACGGGTTAAGTGCGGCACTCGCATCAGCCAGCCCCTTGCCGCATTTTTCCGGACAGTTGCCGGGAATGGGTCGTGCAGTGGACTTGATTATGGTCTCCACTTCCGGCCCCGAGATACCCGGTGAGGCGCTGAACACCATGGCCGCCAGACCCGCCACGTGCGGGGCCGCCATCGAGGTGCCGGTCGACCACTTGTATGACGGCATGCCGGGCACCGTGGTGCCGGCGTTCCAGGTGGAATAGATATTGTCACTCAGGGGCAGCTTGCCGCTGCCTCCGGGTGCTGCGACGTCCACCCAGGGGCCGTGGTTGGAGTAATAGGCGCGATCGCCGTTCGGTGCCAGAGCGGCCACGTTCAACACATTCTTGCAGTTTGCCGGGGTGGCCTGCGTCACGCTGACATTGTCGTTGCCCGCTGCCACCACCACGGCTGCGCCGGCCTGAAGGACAGCGAAATTGATGGCATCGCGGGTCGCGCTTCCGCATGAGCCCATGCCCCCCAGGCTCATATTGATGACGCGTGCAGGCGTGGGGTTCTTGGGCACGCCGTCCACCTCACCGCCGGCCGCCCAGACAATCGCATCCACGATATCGGCGGTCGTTCCACCGCAACGCCCCAGCACCCGCACCGGCTGAATGTTGGCGTTGAAGGCGACACCGGCCACTCCGCTGGCGTTGTGTGTCCTGGCGGCCACCGTGCCGGCGACGTGGGTGCCGTGCCAGCTGGAGTTCCGCCAATCCTTGTCAATGGGTGCAGGGCAGTCCCCGACGGCAAACCAGTCACCCTCATCCTGGGGATTGTCGTCGCGGCCATCACCATCGCGCGCGGCTGCGGAATCGCTGATGAAGTCGTAGCCCGGTACCAGGTTGCCATTGAGGTCGGGATGATCAGTAATGCCGCTGTCCAGCACCGCCACGGTGACGCCGTTGCCGGTTGACCAATCCCAGGCCTTGGGCAGGCGCAGACCCGCGAGGCTGTTGTGGTAGTGCCATTGCTTCATGTAGTCCGGGTCGTTCGGTGTGAACTGGGCGTACATGCGTGTGTTGGGTTCGGCGTATTCGATCTCCGGATCGTTGGCCAGGGCCTCCAGCAGCTGCAGGGCCTGCTCGGCATTCAGCGACTTGGCCGGATGCTGGATCAGCACCGCGCCGACCGCCAGTTGGCGCGCTTCGATCAGCGGCAGTCCACTCGATTTGGCCAGACGCGCGATGCGTTCGGAACGTGCTGCGCGGCCTTCATCACCTCGTTTCGCCTTGGACGATTGATCGCGAAACTTGACGATGATGCCCTCATAGGTCTCGCCGCTGCGCAAGCTGTCGACCAGAATGTCGGGGCCGACTTCAACCGCGGCATTTGCCACACCCCACAGCGACAGACTTAGGCCGACAGCCAGCGCCAGGCGCGTGCTACCGACGATCAAGGGGGAACAACGGTGGCCTGATGGGGCCATGCTTGAAACGGTCATGGGTAATCCTCTTGGTGCCGAATGCGGCAACGCCGCTGGAAAGCGAAAGGCTGGGCCTCTCAGGTCTGCAGGGCGGCGCTACCGGCTCAATGTCGACAGACTCAGCCCTGGGCCTCACCGATCACCAAAGCCGGTGTCGTGAGTGCCCGGACAGGGTGCCGACAGTGACCGAGACATCCCATCGATTCGCCATGGAAGCGAGATCTAATTGCGCTCTATCTTGTCGAATTGCTCGACTTTTTCGGCACAGCACGCCCGATTCTGGTTCACGTACCGGGACTTGTGCGGGTCAGTCGCTGATTGCTGGCGTCGGGCCTGCAGGCTGTGGATAGAACCGGTAGTGCCCGGTAATTGGATAGGCGAATAGGATCGCCTCCTTCCGTACCCCAAACCCAATGTTGTGCAGGATCAGTGGTTCGCCATCGGCAGTGCGCTCGGCGCTGACGATGCCGATATGCGGCAGATTGCCGGGCAGACGCCAGGTCACCAGGTCGCCCGGCAAATAGCTCGCTGGTTGCTGGGTCACCGTGAGTTCCGCTGCGTGCCTGCGAAAGAAAGTCTGCAGATTGGGTACGCGACGGTGATCGATATTGCGATCCGGCTTGTGCAGCCCCCACAGCCTGGGATAGTCATCAAAGGCCGCCCGCATGTCCTCATGCACGCGCCGCTGCAGATCGATGCCCAACTCACGATAGGCGCGGATCACCACATCGGTACAGACCCCGGTGTGCATGGGCACATCGCCCATCGGGTAGTCGAGTCGTCGATAGCTGGGATCGTACGATGTGGTCACACCAAGCTGAGCCTCGGCCGCGGCGACTAGTTGCGCCGAATCGGCCAAGGCCAGCGCCGGTACCAAAAGCAAGAGCGCCAGGCACGAATGGAGGAAAAGATGCATCGTCGGCAACGGGGTGGCCCGACTCCATCTTCCTCCGTCGGACTGAATGTCGGCACAATTCGGGCGGTGCACTGCCCTTCGACAAGCTCAGGGACCGCCCTTCGTCGAGCTCAAGGACCGCCCTTCGACAAGCTCAGGGACCGCCCTTCGACAAGCTCAGGGGCCGCCTTCCGGCGAGTTCACAGTAGGCTGCCGTCTTGCGGCTGACCAACAAGTTAAGAATCCATCGACACCGCGCTGGCTGAGCCTGTCGAAGCCAGCTGAGTCGGAGCCAAGCTTCGACTCACTGGCCCCTTTAGGCGCCCTTCGACAAGCTCAGGGACCGCCCTTCGACAAGCTCAGGGACCGCCTTCCGGCGAGTTCATAGTAGGCTGCCATCCTGCGGCTGACCAACAGGTTTAGAATCCATCGACACCGCGCTGGCTGAGCCTGTCGAAGCCAGCTGAGTCGGAGCCAAGCTTCGATTCGCTGGCCCCTTCAGGCGCCCTTCGACAAGCTCATGGACCGCCCTTCGGCAAGCTCAGGGACCGCCCTTCGGCGAGTTCATAGTAGGCTGCCGTCTTGCGGCTGACCAACAGGTTAAGAATCCATCGACACCGCGCTGGCTGAGCCTGTCGAAGCCAGCTGAGTCGGAGCCAAGCTTCGACTCACTGGCACCTTCAGGCGCCCTTCGACAAGCTCAGGGACCGCCCTTCGACAAGCTCAGGGACCGCCCTTCGACAAGCTCAGGGACCGCCCTTCGTCGAGCTCAGGGACCGCCCTTCGACAAGCTCAGGGGCCGCCTTCCGGCGAGTTCACAGTAGGCTGCCGTCTTGCGGCTGACCAACAAGTTAAGAATCCATCGACACCGAGCTGGCTGAGCCTGTCGAAGCCAGCTGAGTCGGAGCCAAGCTTCGACTCACTGGCACCTTCAGGCGCCCTTCGACAAGCTCAGGGACCGCCCTTCGACAAGCTCAGGGACTAGAACTCGAATCGCGCCCCGAGCGTCAAGCTGGTGGCATCGTAGCGCGACTCGCCGAGGTGGGTGCTGACGTTGATAAAGCCAGAGCGCCCCTCGGCCCACTGCGCCACCAGACCGGCACCAAGGCGAAAGTAGTCGTCGTCCTCTTCATCGTTGCTTAACGCGAAGATCAGATTGGAAAGTCCGACACTGCCGCTGCGGTCGCCGAGGAACTGCACCGCCGTGGCCGATTCATCCTGATCGATTACCTTGACGTAGGCGACTTCCAGCTGCGGCAGCCAGACGCTGCGCTTGCCACTGATCGACCAGCTGGCGCGCCAGCCGAGTTCTGCGGTGGTGATATCGCTATCGCTGTCGGGCACGGCAATGGCCCAGCCGGCGCCATTGCCGTCGGCTGAACTTGCTGTTTCGCTGTAGCCGTCGACCTCGATCGAGGTGCTTTCAATATTGATGAAGCCATCCAGGCCCATGTTTCCATGCTGCCAGTGATAGCCCAGGGTGGCGGCCAGCGCCGTGGCGTCGGCATCGAAATTTGCGCTGAAGCGCTGATCCACCCCGGTGCCGCCAGCCAGGGCATAGGCCACGCGCCGGGATTGTTCGATATCCCGGCGCTGCCAGCTGGCGAGCACATCCAGGTATAGCCCGCTGTCACCGGACCAGTTGGCATACAGCAACAGCTTGTGCTCATCGATGTCCTGATCACCGGAGCCACCACCAAACTCGACATCGCCCTGGCCGAATCCCACCGCGACGCCGGCATTGAGCTGCGGCGTGAAGCGGCGATCGAGGCCCAGCAACAGGCCCACGTGGTCACTGTCGAAGCCATCTTCATTGACCGATCGCTCGCGGTCTCGATGGCGCAGGTCCACGGCGGCATGCAGCGACCAGGCATCGAAGTCTTCGCTGGCCGCTGTCACCCCACCGTTCGCCGCGGGTAGAAAGCCGCCGCCTCCGGGGCCACGGCTGCTGACCACGCCGACTTGCATCAGTAGCAGGTCAGTGCCGACAAACTGCGTGCGATCGGTGGTCTGATTGACATTGTCGGCAACGATCTGTGCCAGCGCGCCGCGCACATTGCTGTCGCTGCCGAACGCGCCGCCGACCAGGGCGTTGCAATCCTGTTGCAGCCGGTCGCTCAAGCGATTGCCGGCGAAGCACAGTGTTCCGATCGCGCGAATCAACTCGCGCTGTGAAGAGCCATTGGCGAATGGCCGCAAGGCATCAATGGCGGGGTTGCTGTCCTGCGCTGCGCTGTCGCGCGCAGTGCCGAGCAGCAGGATGACGACGGATGCCAAGACAAATGAACGCATGATGTTCCCCCTGTCAGGCTGCAGTGCAGCATCCGCAGCGACTCATCCGGAGCCGGGCGGACACGGGAGTCGCATTTCACCAGCCGACTGCATTGGGTGCGGGTCAGCCGTGAGCTGCGATCGCGTCGGCAGCGCATCCACGCAGCTGCCGCCTGGGGCCTCATGGCTTGCAAACGTGGGTGTCTATGCACAGCGGACTCAGCCCCCGATTCAGCTGCACACTTCCCAGCGTCGATCATACGCTCCGCGCCCGCAGCGTGCATTGATTAGACTGTGCCATCCATTGCTATCGGAGTGCCTCATGGCCTTGCCGCAACTCGATCCCCAGGCCCGCAGTTTCACCCGTCTGGTCAATCTCGCCGACGCCCGCCTGGGGGCGGAGGCCTTGAGTTGCAGCGATGATTTCTTCGCCGCCAAGGAGCGCATGCTGAACCCCGAGCCGGCGATCTTCATCCCCGGCAAGTACGATGAGCACGGCAAGTGGATGGATGGCTGGGAAAGCCGGCGCAAGCGCGGCCCCGGACACGACTGGTGCATCGTGCGCCTGGCGCGACCGGGGCGCCTGGTCGGTGCCGACCTCGACACCAGCTACTTCACCGGCAACTTCCCTCCGGCGGCTGCACTGGAGGCCTGCTACTCGGAAACCGATCAGATCGAAGACAGCCATTGGCAGCCACTGCTTCCCAGTGTGAATCTGGCCGGTAATCAGCACCATTACTTTGACCTGTCCGCTGATCGGCTGATCAGCCATGTGCGGGTGAATCTGTATCCCGATGGTGGTTTGGCCCGGCTGCGTCTTTACGGTTTGCCCGATCCGGCCGCGGTGCAGCCGGATGCCGATGGCTGCATCGATCTCGCCGCTGCGCTGAATGGGGGCCGCATCGTTGCCGCCAATAACCAGCACTTTGGTTTGGCCAGTAGCCTATTGCTGCCCGGTCGCGGACTTAACATGGGCGATGGTTGGGAAACCCGGCGCCGACGCGAGCCTGGCAATGACTGGTGCGTGATTGCCCTGGCCCAGCCCGGCGTGATCGAGCGGATCGAGGTTGATACCTGCCACTTCAGGGGCAATTTCCCCGATCGCTGCTCACTGCAGGGCGCCCTGGTAGCCGGTGGCACCGATGAATCCCTGGTCACCCAGTCGATGTTCTGGGCCGAGCTGCTACCGGCGCAGTCCCTGCAGATGGATCACCAGCACTACTACCAGAGCGAGATTCTCGCCCATCAGGCGATCAGCCATGTGCGCTTCAATATTCACCCCGATGGCGGCGTCTCACGCCTGCGGCTGTGGGGGCGCACGGCTTGAGTGCCGCGCGCAAACTTGCGGTGGAGACGCTGAGTGCTGAGGCCTTTGCTGCGTTCGGCGATGTGATTGCGCCCGAGCAGGCCCGGCAGACCTATCCGATCAACCAGGGTACCTCAATGCGCTACCACGACCTGGCCAAGGTCGATGTCGGCGACCAGGGCGGTCGGCCGCTGATCAGCATCTTCCGCGCCGAGCCGCGCCAGCTGCCCTTCGAAGTACGTATGCTGGAACGTCACCCGCTCGGCAGTCAGGCCTTTGTGCCCCTTAGCCCAGCGTTACGCTACATCGTTGTGGTCGCTGAACATGCCGATGCCACACCGCGGGCGTTTCTTGCGGCGCAAGGGCAGGGCGTCAATTTTGCCAAAGGCGTCTGGCATCACCCGCTGCTCGCACTGGACCAAGGCGGCGACTTTCTGGTCGTTGATCGTGGGGGTAGCGGGGAGAATTGTGACGAGCGGGCGTGGGGGAGTTGGTGGCTGGAGCGGATGTAGCGCTCTGTTCCCCTACCCTGGAACCGGCGCAATGACTTGTTGATTCGCCGAGCTCGCGCTTTGTTCCCCTACCCAGGAACCTCGCTATGCGAGGCCCCTGGGCAGGCAAAGATCGGCTCCCTAACCCCACCCCTACCGTCCCCGAACTTTGGGGAGCGAGTTCCCGGGCGCAAGCCGGTCTGGCGAAATCGACGCGCTCCGGTCTCTCCCGTGCAGGGGGGTGGGGCGGGGGTGAGGGGGTGCCGGACATTCCCCCTCACCCCAACCCCTCTCCCTCGAGGGGAGAGGGGCTAGCAACGGCTTGGGTTCAAGGTGGGTGTGCGGTTTGTCGGAGAGAAACTCGGGACTACCCAGCAACCTCGCTACGCGAGGCCCTGGGCAGGGGAGCACAGCAAAGGCCCTTGCCATCCTCCGGCCACCCCTATATCTTGTGCCCATCCTGGTCGACACCCCCAACAGGTGGTGTCAGGGAATCCGGTGTGAATCCGGAGCTGCCCCGCAGCGGTATTGGGAAACGAACCGTCATCAAGGCACTGGGTCCGCCTGGGAAGCCGACGAAGTAGGAAGCTAGCCTCGTGCTAGGTGTGTCCCTGAGCCCGAATACCTGCCAGGTTCACCGATCCGGTCCGCCGCCGAATCGGTGTTGCTGTCGCGCCTCGCGGGAGGGTGTTTGACGAGCTGCCCGGCGGCTGGAGTCGCTGGTGCGCGCGCAGACTTCGCGTGGGCGGATTCCCGTCGTCGTTCAGTGGTCATCGGTGCACACTGGTGGCTTCGTCTTGCCTTTCCGCGCGTCGCGTCGGCGCTCGCGGGAGCGCAGGATCGAGGCAGGGCTCCGCCCGTCCGATACCTGCTCCATCGGCCACAACGAGGAGCAGCGACATGATTACCGAACAGATCGTTTCACCCCCTGAGTTCGACACGATCGAACTGTCGCCCAAACCGAGCGAGGCCGCACAAGCCAGCTTCGCCCTGACCCCACCGCACCAGGCCGCGGCGATGCGCGTGACCAAGCGCAATGGTCAGCGCGAGGCGGTCGACCTGAGCAAGATCGTGCGCGCCATTCAACGCTGCGCCGATGGCCTCGACGATGTCGATCCGATGCAGGTGGCGATCAAGACCATTGGCGGCGTGTATGACGGCGCCAGCACGCGCGAACTCGATGAGTTGTCGATCCGCACTGCAGCGGCCCTGGTGGCCGACGAACCCGAATACGGCCTGCTGGCAGCGCGCCTGCTCAGCGCTGTGATCGACAAGGAAGTGCAGGGTCTGGGCGTGTACTCGTTCTCGCAGTCGGTGGCCCTCGGACACCAGCTTGGATTGATCAATGATCGGCTGCTGCACGCGGTTGAAGCGCATGCGCGCAAGTTCAACGACGCCCTGGATGCCGAGCGCAACAAGCGCTTCGAGTACTTTGGCCTGCGTACGGTGTACGACCGCTACCTGCTGCGTCACCCGCAACGCCGCACGGTGATCGAAACGCCGCAGCAGTTTTTTATGCGTATCGCGGTGGCGTTGTCTGAGTCGCCGGCCGATGCCATCGAGCTATACGATGTGTTCAGTGCGCTCGACTATCTGCCAAGTTCGCCGACCCTGTTCAATGCCGGTACCCGGCACGAGCAGCTGTCGTCCTGCTTTTTGCTCGATTCGCCGCGCGACAGCCTGGCCGACATCTATCAGAAATATGCCGACGTGGCCCAGCTGTCGAAGTTTTCCGGCGGCATTGGTCAGAGCTATACCCGGGTGCGCTCGCGCGGCAGCCTGATTCGTTCCACCAATGGCCAAAGCAATGGCATCGTGCCCTGGCTGAAAACCCTGGATGCCTCAGTGGCGGCGGTGAATCAGGGTGGCAAGCGCAAGGGCGCGGCCTGTGTGTATCTCGAAACCTGGCATGCCGACATCGAAGAATTCCTCGAACTGCGTGATAACACCGGCGACGAAGGCCGCCGCACCCACCATCTCAACCTGGCCAACTGGGTGCCCGATCTATTCATGCAGCGGGTCGAGCAGGGCGCCGATTGGTCGCTGTTCGATCCGGCCGATGTGCCCGAGCTGACCGATCTTTGGGGTGAGCGCTTTGAACAGGCTTATCGCCGAGCCGAACAGGCCGGCGTGGCGAAGAAAGCCCTGCCGGCGCGCAGCCTGTACGCGCGGATGATGCGCACCCTGGGCGAAACCGGCAATGGCTGGATGACCTTCAAGGACGCCGCCAATCGCAGCTGCAACCAGGCCGCCGACCCACGCAATGTGGTGCATCTCTCCAATCTCTGCACCGAGATTCTGGAGGTCACTTCGGGTGAGGAAACCGCGGTCTGCAACCTGGGTTCGATCAATCTGGCCCGTCATCTGCGCGACGGTCAATTCGATTTTGACAAGCTCGGTGAAACCGTGCGTATTGTGATCCGGCAGCTCGACCGGGTGATCGATCTCAATTTCTATCCGATCGAAACTACCCGTCGTTCCAACCAGCGCTGGCGACCGGTCGGCCTTGGGGTGATGGGCCTGCAGGATGTGCTGTTCCGGTTGCGCCTGCCGTTCGATAGCGAAGCGGCGCGTCAGCTATCGACCGAAATTGCCGAGACGATCTATTTCCACGCCCTCGATACCAGCTGCGATCTCGCCGCCGAACGCGGCGCGCATCCGGGTTATGGTGATACCCATGCCGCCCAGGGCCGGCTGCAGTTCGACCTGTGGCAGCGGGCGCCGGCCAAGCCCGCACGCTGGGAAGCGCTGAAAGCGCGGATCGCCGAACATGGGCTGCGCAACAGCCTGCTGATTGCCATCGCACCGACCGCCACCATCGCGTCCATCGCCGGCTGTTACGAATGCATCGAGCCGATGGTGTCGAACCTGTTCAAGCGCGAAACCCTGTCCGGTGACTTCCTGCAGGTGAATCGTTACCTGGTCGCGGAACTCAAACGTTTGGGTTTGTGGATTCCCGAAATTCGCGATGCCATCCGCGAGGGCGAAGGCTCGATCCAGAATGTGGCAGTGATTCCCGATCAGCTGAAGCAGATCTACCGCACCGCCTGGGAGCTGCCGCAGCGAGCCCTGATCGATCTCGCCGCCGATCGCGGCGCCTTTATCGATCAAAGCCAGAGTCTGAATCTGTTTATCGAAAACCCCAGCGTCGGCGCGCTGTCGTCGATGTACATGTACGCCTGGAAGCGAGGGTTGAAGACGACCTATTACCTGCGCTCGCGGCCCGCCACCAAGATCGCCAAAACCACGGTCGCCACCCCCACCCAAGCCGTCGCCTGCTCACTGGAGAACCCGGAGAGTTGTGAGGCGTGCCAGTAGCCCGATCCTCTTAGCACATCGCTCCCCTCCGACGCTCGTAGGGTGGGCCTGTGGCCCACCATCTCCGCGACGACGGTGGGCCACAGGCCCACCCTACGAGTTCGATGCACCATTGAGCTCTCAGGAATCCCCCATGAGCAAGTCATCTTTACTCCTCGATCCCGGCTTCGAACTCACCCTGCGGCCGATGCGCTATCCGTCGTTCTACGACATGTACCGGGCCGCAATCCGCAATACTTGGACGGTGGACGAGGTCGATTTCAATATCGACGTCAATGATCTGCGCGACAGGTTATCGCCGGCCGAGCGTCACTTGGTGGAACGGCTGGTAGCGTTCTTCGCCACCGGCGATTCGATCGTCGCCAATAACTTGGTGCTGAACCTGTACCGCCATATCAATGCTCCGGAAGCGCGCATGTATCTGTCGCGCCAGTTGTACGAGGAGGCCTTGCATGTGCAGTTCTACCTCACCTTGCTCGACACCTATATTCCCCAGCCCGAGCGTCGTGCCGCTTTCTTCTCTGCTGTACATACGATTCCCTCGATCGCCCGCAAGGCCGATTTCTGCGCACGTTGGATCGATTCCATCGCCAGTCTGGATAGGCTGGAAACCGCCGAGGATCGGCGCCGCTTCTTGCTCAACCTGATCGGCTTCGCCGCCTGCATCGAGGGGCTGTTTTTCTTTGCCGCCTTTGCCTACGTGTATTTCTTGCGTTCGCGTGGCATGTTGCCGGGGCTTGCTGCCGGCACCAGCTGGGTGTTTCGCGACGAGTCGATGCACATGGGCTTTGCATTCGAGGTGATCCGCACCGCTCGCGAGGAGGAGCCTGGCCTGTTCGATCAGAGCATGCGCGACCAGGTACGCGCCATGCTGCGCGAAGCGGTCGACTGCGAAACCCAGTTCGCCGAAGACGTATTGTCCGGCGGTGTCGCCGGCCTGTCGCTCAAGGAAATGCGCCAGTACCTGGAGTACGTCGCCGATCAGCGCCTGATCGCGTTGGGCTTGCCGATCGAGTTTGGCGCCAGCAACCCGTTCCCGTTCATGGCGCTACAGGATGTGCAGGAGCTGACCAATTTCTTCGAGCGCCGGGTCAGTGCCTATCAGGTCGGGGTCAGCGGCGAAGTCGCTTTCGACCACGCGTTCTGATTGAGCGATTCGTTGGGTGCGCCGCGGACGCACCCTGCAAGCGCTCGACCGTCGCCTACCCGGTATTGGTTGCGTCGGAGGGGCGCAATTTCACTGCGGTGCCATAGGCCAGCAGCTCAGATGCGCCGGCCATCACCGCCGAGGTGGTGAAGCGCACACCGACGATGGCATCCGCGCCGCGAAGCCGCGCCTCTTTCTTCATCCGGTCGATCGCCTGTTCGCGAGCTTCGGCCAACATCTTGGTGTACTCGATGATCTCGCCGCCGACGATGGCGCGCAGGCCGGCCAGGATGTCCTTGCCGACATGGCGGGCACGAATCGTATTGCCGCGTACAAGGCCGATCGTGCGTTCGATGTCTCGATCGTCCAAGCGATCCTGGGTGGTGATCAACATGCGCGGCTCCTTATTGGTCGACGTTGCGGTCGTAGTGATCGTCCTCGCTGTTGCCGAGGCGTTCCTTGAACACCTTGATCAACAACAAGCCGATGCCGATCACGCCCAGTAGCCCGATCAGGCCGATTGGAAAGGCTGCAATCAGGCCGAACAACAAGCCAAGCAGCCAGAACCCGGCGACGATTCCCAACAGCACATAGGCAAGCTTTTCCATTATTTCACTCCCGCTTTGTCCACCAGACGTCACCGGGCTCCGGTTGTGACCGGGATAGCTGTGTGCTAGCGCGCCACCACCACACGGGTGCCGGCCACGATGTCATGCACGCAGGTGCGCTTCTCGCCGAAGATGAACAGGATGTTGATCAGGCTCAGAATGCCGCCGATGATCGGGATGTTGCCGGGCAGGAAATACACGCCGTAGCGCTTCAGATAGGTCGGCAGGACAGGCACCTGGCCGGCCGTGTCGACGATCTTGATCGACAGCACCTTCTTGCCGATGGTCTGCCCATCGCTGAGCAGAAACTTGCCGTGCAGCAGGGCGAACACCACCAGGCCAAGCAGCAGAAAGCCAATCGAATACAGCATGGGCGGCTGCTCTCCCCGCATCACATAGTCAAACACCCCCGACGCCCACTGCAGGGGTATGACGACGACCAGCAGTATCAACGTATCGATGATCGACGCGCCCAGCCGTGCCCAGCGTGAGGCAAGTTCCTCGGTACCGTCGGCGAGTTCCAGCGAAGCCTTGGGTGCTGCGTAAATATCGTCACTCATCCTCATCCCCCCATTGAATGGACAACCGCGCTGAATCTTGGCTTGCCGTTGGAGTGGACGCAAGTTGCCGCCGGCGTCAGGGCTACAATGCGCCACCAGACCACGAGCAATCAGGAGTACAGGCCGATGTCTTCAGTTTCGCGATGGGTTGCCCTGGCCTTGGCCCTCACTGCGGTATCTGCCTCGGTGGCGCAGGCCGAATGCCCGGCCGAGCAGCGTGGCGCCGAGGCGGTACTGAACGCGGTGCTCAATTACGACGCCCAGGGGCTGACTCGACTGCTCGATACCTCGGGGCTGGCCACGCGGGTGATGCGCGACCTCCCGGCCAATGATCCGCTTCGCGACGGTTTGCCGGCAGCGCTGGCCGCCAATGCCTCCGATATGGCCAACGGGCTGCTGCAAAGTCTGAAGAACTCCGGCATGCAGGTCGTGCGGCAGGCCAATGCGCCCGCCGGCAAGACTTTGTTGCGCAAGCAAGGGGCTGAAATTGGCAGTGGCGTTGATTACATCGAGTTTGAACTGAGCCCTGCGGGATGTGTGGTCGATTGGACCTCGCTGATGATGGGCAGTTCAGCCAGCGCTGCGATGCGGCAGAACATCGTATTGATGCGCATGGATGACGGACTGATCGGCCAGCTGTTCGGACTGCAGCGGATCGATCGTGCCCAGTTGGAGAAAACCAGAACCTTGGCGGCGGCCATGGTCAAAGGCGATCGCGAAACCGCGTTGCAGGCGCTGGCTGGCATGAAAGAGCTGGCTAAGAGCTCGTATGAACTCAGCATGCTGCGAGTGGGTCTGCTGGCCTTCAGCCCCGATGCACCCGAATATCGCCAGGCCCTGAGTGACCTGGCCGAGCGATTTGGTGATGATCCGCGAACCCAGTTCATCCTGGTCGACCACTACTACTTCATCGAAGACTATGCGCGCGGACTGCGGGCGGTGGAGCGCATGCAACGACAGGTGGGGAAGGACGAGGAGAATCAGTTGCTGGTGGCCGGCCTGTTGAAGCTGCTCGGACGTACGCAGCAGGCCACCGAGGCCCTTCAGTCTCTGGTCGCGCTGGCGCCGGAGCGGACCGAGACGCATGTCGAACTGGTCGCTTATCTGGCCGAGACGGGGCAACACGAAGCGGCGGTGGCGTCATTGCGCAAGGCGGCCGACTTGGGAATCCATTTCGAGGAAGCGGCGATGCGCCAGGAGCCGGTGTTTCAGAGCCTGCTGGCCTCGA
This sequence comes from Pseudomarimonas arenosa, assembly GCF_014841215.1. Taxonomy (GTDB): domain Bacteria; phylum Pseudomonadota; class Gammaproteobacteria; order Xanthomonadales; family Xanthomonadaceae; genus Pseudomarimonas; species Pseudomarimonas arenosa. The sequence goes on along the minus strand of NZ_JACYTR010000011.1, from coordinate 31,952 downwards.
CCGAATACGCCGCGTTCAAGGCCGAGCAAGGTGAGTAGCCGGCGCGAGTCGCAGCCCGTTAGCGATTTCGTTGTGTGGCTCGCCTGAATTCCTCGGCGCGCAGAATGTCGGCCAGATCCGGCGGAATCGACATCGGCTTGAACGGGTTGACGTTGGCGCCGCCAGTGTTCCCTGCCGGCACCCAGATTGATGAGAACAACAAGGCCGCCAGTACTCGCATGGCTTGACCCAGTAGTTCTCCGGCATCACTGCGAAGCCAGCCGACCCAGCCCATGCCAAGATGACTTCTGACGTGCAGCCAGGTGTGGCGCTGACCGAGTATATGCGACCGCTCCAGGTGGTGGAACGCCAGGTTCAGGTCGCCGGTTCGCCAGGCAGTCCGGGCTTGCTGCCACTCTGCTTCGAAGGCTTGGCGGGCGCTGATCACGGGGTGCCCGCGTCTGTTGCGGAAGCACAGGGTTGTTCCGGCAATCGCCAGTCTCGCCAGGCGTCGTGCAATACGGACCAGGATGTGTGCAAGAACAACGAGGCGATCAAGCCGCCCACCACCAGATCCGGAATCGAACTTTGCCACCAGGCGACCGCGCCCGCGGCGACGATTACGCCAAGATTACTCAACACGTCATTGCGTGAGCATAGCCATACAGATCGCATATTGATGTCGTGATGTCGAAAGCGGTTGAGCAGCAGGAAGCAACTGAGATTGAGCAGCATCGCCACGCAGGCAGTGATCACCATCAGGGGGGCCGCCGGTGTGCTATCGCCAAACCAGCGTCGAATCACTTCCACCGCTACCATTAGACCGAATACCCCTTGCACCACTCCTTTGACCAATGCGGCACCGGCGCGCCAGCGCAGACTTCGCCCGACCACTAACAGGCTGAGCGCATACACACCGGCATCGCCGAGCGCATCCAAGGAGTCAGCCTGCAGTGCGGTCGAGGCGGCCAGCCAGCCCGCGCTGAACTCGCCAACGAATAAGCTGAGATTGATCAGCAGCACGGCCCACAGCACGCGTCGCAACGCCGGCTGTTCGGGGCGATTCAGGCGGTCAGCATTGTCCTGGCAGCCGTGGCAGGTGGAGGCTTTTGCATTCATGGCGCACAATGATCAGGCCTGTAGCGACTACAGAGTCAAGCATGACTTCGCTCACCATCGGCGGCGTGGCAAGAGCCAGTGGCTGCCACATCGAGACCATCCGCTACTACGAGCGGATCGGTCTGCTTCCCGCGCCGGCGCGCAGCGCCTCGGGCTATCGCCATTATCAATTGCAGGACGTCGAGCGTTTGCGCTTCATTGCTCGCGGCCGCGAGCTGGGCTTCAGTCTGGATGAGATCCGCAGTCTGCTGCAGCTGGCAGAAGATCCAGGACTTTCCTGTGTCGATGTCGACACTCTGGCCCGCCAGCATTTGGCCGATATCAAGGCCAAACTGAGTGACCTGCAGCGCATGGCGGACGAACTGCAGCGCACCATTGCCGCCTGCCACGGCGGCCAACGTGCCGAATGCACCATACTCGAAGCGCTGAAGCATCCGCCTCGAGGGGCGGCGTGATGAGCCGCAACGCTGCGGCCGCAGCCGCAATTCTGTCGAAGCACTCTGGCCTGAAAAGTGTCAGGGTGGTCAGAGCGAACAGCGGAGAGTGCAGATGAGCGCGCGTCGGCACGGGGCCCTGGCCTTCAGCCAGCGATCGACGTCGGCGCCCATGCGGGCTGCCAACGGTCCGACTCGGCGCACCCTGTTGCAGGCTGCCTTAGCCTTGAGTTTGGCCTCGGGGGTGACTGAGCGTGCCTGGGCTGACACGCTGATCCAACGGCCCATTCCAAGCTCGGGCGAGCTGTTGCCCTTGATCGGTCTTGGCAGCTGGATCACCTTCAATGTCGGCGACGATGCTGAGTTGCGTGCCGAGTGCGCCGCGGTGATCGAAGCCTTCTTCGCCGAAGGAGGCCGGCTGATCGATTCTTCGCCCATGTACGGCAGCTCGCAGTCGGTGATTGGGGCGGCCCTGCAAAGCATGGGCCGCCCCGACCAGGTGTTTTCGGCCGACAAGGTGTGGATCTCCGACCCGGCCGAGGGCCGCTCGCAAATCGAACAGTCGCGCCGGCATTGGGCTGTGACCCGCTTCGACCTGATGCAGGTACACAATCTGCTCAGCTGGGAGGCGCATCTCGACACCTTGCTGCAGATGAAAGCCGATGGAAAGCTGCGTTATGTGGGCATCACCACCTCGGAAGGCCGGCGCCACGAGGAATTCGAGCGGGTAATGCGCCGGCAGCCGCTGGATTTCATCCAGCTCAGCTACAACCTGGTCAATCGTCAGGCCGAACAGCGCCTGCTGCCCCTGGCGCAGGAGCGTGGCATCGCGGTGATCGCCAACCGGCCGTTCCAGCAAGGCGTATTGATCGACCGGCTCAAGCGCCATCCGCTGCCGCCCTGGGCCGGCGAGTGGCAATGCAATGCCTGGTCGCAATTGTTGCTCAAGTTCATCGTCAGTCATCCAGCGCTGACCTGCGCGATTCCCGCCACCAGCCAGGTGGCTCATCTGCGGGAAAACATGCAGGCGGCCCGCGGCGTGCTTCCTGATGAGAGTCAGCGCAAGCAATTAGTTGAGTATGTCGATGCGCTGTAGTCACGGTCTTCAGATTGCGCAGATGCTCAATGAGTCTGCCGAGGCGGGCATGTTCTTGCCCTGCCCTCTGCTGGTTGGCCCGAAGTTCCGCTATCTGCATTGTCCGACCATCCAGCGGAAGCCCCAGTCATGAGCGAATGGTGGACTTACTCGCTAAGCGATTTCCTGATGTTCTCGCCGCGCGCCTACTGGCGGCTGTTCGAGCAGCAGCTGGGCGCGCATCGCTATGCCATGTGGCCGCTGTTGGCCCTGCTGCTGGCCCCATGGATCAGCCGCCGTCCACTCACCGCTCAGCGCTGGGCGGGGGGCAGCGCCTTGCTGGCGGGCGCCTGTCTGTGGGTGGCCTGGACCTTCGTGGTGCAACGCCTGGGCAGCATTCACTGGGCGATGCCGAATTTCGCCTGGGCGATTGCGACCCATGCGTTGCTGATCTGCTTCGTGATCGGCGACACCCTGCTGCGTCGGCCGCATCGGGTCAATCCGCGTGCCGCTTGGCTGATCCTTGCCCTGGCCATTGGCTACCCGCTGGCTGGCGTGCTGCTCGGACGGCAATGGAACCAGATCGAGTTTCTCGGCTTGACGCCCGATCTCACCCTGCTTTGCACCCTGGTGATTCCCGCCTGTCTGGCCAGCCGCTGGCGCTGGCTGTTGCTGCCCGTGCCCCTGGCGTGGGGGCTGTTCAGTGCCGCTACGCTGTGGACGCTGGCCAGCAAGGAGTGGCTCATGATGTTGGGTGCGCTAGCAGTGTGCTTATGGGCAGTGTGGCGGGTCGAACCCGTGGGACGATTGGTCGGGCGCTGATCGTGCCGACAAAGCGGCGGCTCCACTTCAATACACATCCTTTCGACAACGCCCCTCGGCGGTCAGTGCGGCCAGGGCGGCGCTGCCGAGCAGGGCCTGCAACTGCTGATCGACGGCCTTGCCCATGGTGTCGGCGCTGCCGCAGATGCGCAGATGGGCGCCTTGTTCTATCCATTGACATAGGCGTTGGGCTTGCGCTGCCAGCAGATCCTGCACGTGGCGAATCTCTCCGCCATCGCGCGAGTACACCTGGTCGAGGTGTTGCAAGCCACCCGACTGCAGGGCCGCTTGCAGCTCGGTATCGAACAGAGCGTCCCTACTACGTTGACGTTCACCGAAGATCAGCCAGTTCGGCCGACTGCCGCGCTGCATCCGGCCACGCAGCAGGGCGCGCAGACCGGCTATGCCGGTGCCGGCGCCAATCAGGATCAAGGGTGCCGAATCGGGGGGTAGGCCGAACTGCCGGTTCTCTCGAACATGCAGATCCACTGTCTCGCCGATGGCGCAGGCCTGACACAGCCAGGCGGCGCCGAGCCCGAGTTCACCCTGCGGCGTGCGGGTTTCGCGCAGCAGCAGATCGATCACGCCATCGGCGGCGGTGGAGGCAATCGAATAGTTGCGCTGCGGTAATGGCAGCAGCAGCACGATCAAGTCAGCAAACGGCAGGCCGCGGCAACTGGCGGTCGAGGGCAGGCGGCACAGCTGAGCCTGACGTTGCAGCATCTGCCACTGATCGGCCGAGTAGTCGGCGCCTTGCGCGACTAGCGCCTCCAACCAGGCGCGAACCCGAGCACGATCCTGCTGTAGCTTGATCGTAGCGATAGCGCCTGGCTGCCAGGGCGCTATCGCCGAGGTCGGCCGCAGGCGCAGCAGATGGATCGGTAGGCCTAGGCTGCCTGGATTCATCACCACCCGTTGTTCCAGCGTCCAGCGCTCGAAGCGGGGTGTGGCGACCAGCTCGATCGCTTGCTTGCCGGCCAAGGATTGCAACAGAGTATGCCAGCGTGCCAGCGCAACCGGTTCGCCGGCATCGACCTCGATCAGCGGCTGCAAGACCTGACTGCCGGCCTGTTGCAACCAGGCCTGCAGGGCGTGGCCGAACGCACAGAACTGCGGGTACTCGCGATCGCCCAGCGCCAGCACTGCTGAGCGCAGCTGAGGCAGCGGCTGGGCCTGGGCCATCACCCGGTGAACAAAGGCCTGCGCCGATTCCGGTGCTTCACCCTCGCCAGTGGTGGCTACCACAAACAGCGCCCGCGACGCACGCCGCAAATCATCGGTATTCACGCTGCCAAGGTCGCGCAGATCCACCGCCTGGCCGGCACCGCGCAGCGCCGCCGCACTGCGCTGGGCAATTTCGACCGCGGTGCCGGTTTGGCTGGCGTAGGCCAGCAGCCAAGTTGTACCAGCAGGTTCAGGACTTGCGTGCTCGCCACGCTGACTTCGTCGTCGCTTACTTAGCAGTAAGAAACACCATGTGAGATAGGTCAGTAGCATTCCCGCCGCCGCCCACCAGCGCGTGGCGGCGCGGCTCAGCTCGGGCAGGGCCTCGACCTGAATCAGGGCGGCGATGACTGCCAGGGCCAGCAGCAGAAGTAGCAGCAGAGCTTGGATCACGAGCGGATTCGGCTTCTAGCCCCTCTCCCCCGGCGGGAGAGGGGTTGGGGTGAGGGGGCGGTAGGAGTTGCGTCAACGGTGGGCCACAGGCTTGTCGTGAGCCTGTCGAACGGCCCACCCTACGAACGTTGTCGATTCGAGAGGTGTAGGGTGGGCGTGCCGCCCACCATCGTCGCGTCAACGGTGGGCCACAGGCTTGTCGTGAGCCTGTCGAACGGCCCGCCCTTCTCGCGCGGCCGAGGCCCTTCGCTTCACCCCTCAAGGCGCCAACACCTCCAAAGTCGCTGCATAACCCAAACGCCGCATCGTCGCCGGCGGGCTCACGTTCTTGTCCTGCTCGACGCTGGTGTTAAGCCAGTACATGCCCGGGGCCGGCCAGGTAATGCTGAACTCGCCCCAGTCATTGGTATTGAGCTTTTGCTCATCCTGGCTGTTGCGGTAGCGGGTGGCGCCCGGGGTAAGGGTAAGCGGCTGGTTGGCTGCCGGCTGGCCGTCGATCAGCAGGACAAAGCTGGCAGTTTCACCGGCATACAGATCGTTGGGATGGGTCACCGGCTTCAACTCGATGCCATGGCCGGTTGGCTGCAGTGCCTTGGTATCCGGTGCGCCGGCGGTGACGAAGGTCTCGACCCGCGAGGTCGAGTGGGTGATGCGCAGGTTCTTGGCGTCCTTCGGCACGGCGGCCTCGATTTCGGCCTGGCTGCCGCGCATGCGTTTGCTTTCGCCGCCTGCTTCCCAGCTCGCCAACAGCCCATCCATCACCAAGGCCAGGCGGTAGCTGCCCTTCTGCTCCAGTGGCAGATCGAACACGCTGCGGAAGTGGCCGGTGTGAACTGACTGCGGGCTGAGCTTGCTGCCATCCGGCGCGGTGATCTGCAGGCCATCCAGGGCCAGCGGACGATGGTTGAAATAGAACAGATCATTCGACACCGCTGCATCCACGGTCACCCACTGGCCTTGGGTGGCGACGGTGGCCGAGGGCAGCATCCAGAGCTTGTGGGCGGAGGCGGTCGAGGCGGCCAGCAGCAGGCCGGCGCTGAGGCCAAGTGTGGCGCGAAGTTTCATCGTGGGCTTCTCCGGAGGAAGTAAGGAATGAGGTGGAGTGAGAGGTTGTGTGGAGCATCAGCAATGCTGCGTCCAAGACGCACCCTATGACGGCGTCTTGGACGGCGGTGCATCCTGGCACCGCGGGAAACTCTGAACTTGCTCAGAGATTCCTTAGGGCGAAATCTTCAGTTCAACCTTGCCGAGTTCCGATGTGCCCTCGGCACTGGCTTCACTGACACTGGCCGCAGGCCATTGGAAAGGAATCTTCACCAGCTCACGCCCACCCACTTCGCGCGCCGCTTCCACCACCAGGCGGTAATTGCCAGCCGGCAGCTCGGCCAGGGCGGCATGGCTGCGGGCGAAACGCAGTGTATGGGTGGCAGGTGGGCGGGTGGCACCAGCGATGCTATCTGGCGGGGTTTCGATCTGCCGACCGACCCGCCGCCACCATTGGCGTAGATCTGGCAGCCATTTGCGGCCGTCTTCGCTCGGTGCGGTTTTTTCGCCCTTGCGCGCCTTCGGCTTGTCGAGCTGATACCAGACCAGCAGCTGGCCGGCGACCGTATTGTCTTCGCGCTCGATCCAGGCCGCCAGGTAGGGCCGGTGATACTCGGCCACATCAAGGCGGGGAATGGCAATGCTAAGGTGCAGGTCGCCCGCCAGCACAGGTGAGGCGGTGAGGGCGAGAAGCGCAGCGAGCAGGGGGAAGCGCAGCATGGAGGGCATCCTTTGAGCTTCAGTGAATAAGCAATAGAGCGATTAGGGCAGGTACAACCAGGCCCAGGGCCACCAGGGGCCAGGTCGAAACCCGGCGTTGTGCTTGCAGGGCCAGCAACCACAGGCCGGTGAGACAGAACACCAGGCAGGCGATGGCGAACAGGTCGATAAACCAACGCCAGGCAGCGCCGGTATGGCGGCCCTTGTGCAAATCATTGAAATAGGCCAACCAGCCGCGATCGCTGTGTTCGGCCAGCAGTTCGCCACTGTGAAGATCGATACTGATCCAGGCATCACCGCCCGGGCGCGGCATCGACAGGTATAGCTCGTTCTCGCTCCATTCGGCCTGATCGTTGCGCACCGCGATATCAATGCGTTGTTCCAGCCAGCGCCTTGCGGTGACCGGCAGCTCGGTCGACTTCTGTTGTGCCGCTGCGCGCAGCGGCTGCAGTACAGCCTCTGGCAGCACCAACTCGTGGGTGTGCACCCGGGTGTCGCTTCCGATCTGACTGGCGTGGTTCAGGGTGATGCCGGTGATCGAGAACAACAGCATGCCGATCAGGCTCACTGCCGCGCTGATCCAGTGCCAGCGAACCAGGGTCTTGTTGAGCTTGGCGCGGCGGCCGGCAGGGGCGAGGTATTCGGTCATCTAACGGCGAGCTATCCTGATCAGCAGATAGTATTGCGAATCAGTCGTATTTGTGTCTACCATTCGCGCAGCCAAGGGTGGCGCCAGCACGGCGGAACACCTTCAGCCGACCTCGAATGACCTGCTGCGGTGAGTCCACGCAGCTTCGGTCGGCTGTGCCGAGTGGCCCTGCAAAGGTCATCGGTGCACGGAAGAACCCAAGCATCCATGGAGTTGATGATGAAAGCCTTTCCCCAGTTATCCGCCTTGTCCCTGGCTGTTCTGGCCGCCGGAAGTCCCACGCTGTGGGCGGCCCAAATGCAAATCCAACTGCCGGACGGTGCGCTGGCTCGTGCCGAGCAGCTGGACGAAATCGAAGTGAATGGCCAGGCCCCCGGCCGCTACAAGGCCGAAGCCGGCGGCCTGAAGTTGCCCGAACCGCTGCGCGATGCGCCGCGTGCGGTCAGCGTGGTGCCGCAGGGCGTAATCGAGTCGCAGGGCGCGCTGAACCTGGCCGATGCGCTGCGCAATGTGGCCGGACTGACCCTGGCCTCGGGTGAGGGCGGCTTCCGCGGCGATAACATCAGCCTGCGCGGCTTCGCTGCGCGTACCGACATCTATCTCGACGGCGTGCGCGACAACGGTCAGTACAGCCGCGATACCTTTGCCATCGAGCAGGTCGAGGTGCTGAAGGGCGCTGCTGCCATGCAGTTTGGCCGTGGCGCTTCCGGCGGCGTGGTGAACAGTGTCTCCAAGCGTCCGTTTGGCAGCGACCGCACTCGATTCGACCTGGTGTTCGGTGAGCACGATTTGCAGCGCGTGGTGATCGATCACAACGAGCACGTCAACGATGCTGCCGCTCTGCGCGTTGCCGCCCTGTACCACGACGCCGACAGCTTCCGTGATGAAGTCACCCTGGAGCGCAGCGGTATCGCGCCCAGCCTGAAGCTCAACCTCAGCGAGCAGACCATGCTGGAAGCCTCGGCCCTGTACCAGAAGGAAGAGGGCGTTTCCGACTACGGCATTCCCTGGAATGGCGTCACCAACCAGCCGGCCGATGTGCCAGTAAGCAATCACTACAGCCTGGGCCGCGATTCGTTCGCCAATTTCGATGTGCTGAGCGGCCGCGTTGCCTTGAGCCACGGCTTCGACTCCGGGCTCGAACTGCGCAACACCGTGAGCTTCACCGACGTCGAACGTCTGCACCGCCGCGTGCGTCCGGGCAATGTGATGACCGCCACCCCGGATGCCAGCACCACGGTGACCCGCGATCACCAGCTCACCGAAGCGACGCAGAACAATTTGTACAACCAGACCGATTTCAACTGGTACGTCGAATCCGGCAGCATCAGCCACAACTTCGCCGCCGGGCTGGAAATCGGACGGGAAGATTTCCGCACCCGCGGTCTGGCCGGCCTGGTCGCTCCGCCGCCCGCATCGCTGTTTGATCCGCAGTCGGTGGTCATCGATATCCCGTTGCCGACCTCGTTTGCTGGCGGCGAACTGTCGACCTATCGCAAGACCTATGCCGATACGGTAGGCATTTACCTGCAGGATCGCATTCAGTTCAATGATCAATGGAGCGTGTTGGCGGGCCTGCGTCACGATCAATTCGAAGCCGAAGTCGTCGACTTCCTCAGCAGCACGGTGCTTGAGCGCGAAGACGATATGACCGCCTACAGCCTGGGCACGGTATACCAGCCAAACGATATGTATAGCTGGTACGCCAATATTTCCAACGCCTACAATCCGTCGGCCGAGACCTTCAGCCTGAACGCCGCCTCGGCCGAACTCGATCCGGAAGAAACGCGCAATATCGAGGCCGGCGTCAAAATCACCCCGTTCGGCGACAAACTGCTGATCGATGTGTCGCTGTTCTCGCTAGATAAGTTCAATGCCCGCGACGTCGAGCCCGACGGCACCGGCGTGCAGACCCTGGACGGTCAGGAACGCAGTCGCGGCATCGAGATTGGTGTGTCCGGCGCCATTACCGAGCACTGGCATGTGTTTGCCGGCGCCGCCTTTATGGACCCGGAAATCGTCGACTCCAACCTGGTCAATAGCGGCGTGCCGATCGAAGGCAACACCCCGGCCAATGCCCCCGAGCGCAGCGCCAGCCTGTGGACGGTGTACGAATTCGCCCAGAATTGGGAAATCGGCGGCGGCGCATTCCATGTCAGCGAGCGTTTTGCCAATGACGGCAACACCCGCGAAGTGCCCGGCTACACCCGCTGGGATGGCTATGTCGGCTACCGTGCCGACGATTGGCGGGTGGCGCTGAACGTGTACAACCTCACCGATCGCAAGTACTTCGACTACGCCCACTCGCAGTTCCTCACCCCGGGCGAACCGCAGACCTGGCGGCTGTCGTTCAGTTACGCGTTTTGATTGCTTGAACCGAAGCAACTTAGAGCCCCTCTCCCCTGGAGGGAGAGGGGGTGGGGTGAGGGGGCCTTCAGCCCGCCGACCCTCTCCCCCAGCCCACACCCCGGCCAACGTGCCTGCATGCACGTTGGCGCTCGGCGACTTCGTCGCTACGATGGGCTGACGCCCGAACGGCGGCTCGCAGCAATGCTGCTCGAAAGCCCGCCTCACGCCGCCAGGGCAGAGGGGAGTAATGCGTTAAGCCAAAATTCACCCACACCCATGACCATGCTGCTCCCGATTCCCGATGTACTCAGCCAGGACGACCTGGCCTTCTGTCGTCATCACTTGGCCGATGCACCGTGGGCCGATGGTCGGATCACCGCCGGCCATCAGTCGGCCCAGGTCAAGCAAAACCTGCAGTTGCCGCAGGACAGCGAAGCCGCTCAGGCGATGGGGGCCTTGATTCTCAATCGCTTGTCGGCCCATCCGCTGTTCATCACCGCAGCCCTGCCGCATGAAGTATTCCCGCCGCTGTTCAACTGCTACCGCGAAGGGATGAACTTCGGCAGCCACATCGACAACGCCATTCGCGGTGATGACAAACGCCTGCGCACCGATCTCTCCTGCACCTTGTTCTTGAACGGGCCGGAAGACTACGACGGCGGCGAGCTACTGATCGAGGATTACCACGGCACCCAGTCGATCAAACTGCGTGCTGGGTCGATGATCCTGTACCCCGCCACCACCCTGCATCGAGTGGCACCGGTGACCCGCGGCCAACGCCTGGCCTCGTTCTTCTGGGTCCAGAGCATGATCCGCAGCAATGAGCAGCGGCGTTTACTACTCGATCTCGACGTCGCCATCCAGGGCCTGCGCCGCCGCGCTGGTGAAGCGCCGGAGCTGATCCAACTCTCCGGCGTGTATCACAACCTGCTGCGGCAGTGGGCTGAGGTGTAGTGGCCCGACGCTAAGTTCCGGGGCATCAACCGGTGCGGCGAAAATCGGCGCACATCGATCTCTCCATGAATCGATGTCGTAACTCATTGATTCGCCCATGCCTCGTTTCGCTCCCCTCCCCCTGGTGGGGGAGGGGCCGGGGGAGAGGGGGCGAACAAGGTCAGCATCCCCCTCTCCCCAACCCCTCTCCCGCCGGGGGAGAGGGGCTTTGAATCGCTTCGGTTCAAGGTTCCTGCGGTTTCGCGCAGCGAGACTCGGGGCTACCCAGAATCTCGCTACGCGACACCCTTGGGCAGTCAAAGATCGGCTCCCTAACCCTCCCCAGCCCTCCGCGAACATCGGGGAGGGAGTTCCTGGGCATCAACCGGTGCAGCGAAAATCGGCGCACATCGATCTCTCCATGAATCGATGTCGTAACTCATTGATTCGCCCATGCCTCGTTTTGCTCCCCTCCCCCCTGGTGGGGGAGGGGCCGGGGGAGAGGGGCTTTAGATCGCTTCGGTTCAAGGTTCCTGCGGTTTCGCGCAACTGTCTGTCGATTCGGAAAGATCAGTGGAGCGCCTATCCGGTGAGGAGCGCGGATCAGTGCTCGCGTGAATCAAGCTGCCGCAGGGTCCTACTCAAACCCATTGCCAAACACATGCACCGGATTCTGCAACTGGCCGTTGGCATCGCGGCCGTCCAGTTCGCGCAGGAAGGCCAACAGGTGGCTGCGCTCGGTTGAGCCGAGTGTGTTGACGATTCGGTGCGGCGCGGCGCGGCTCAGGGTGTTCGAAGTGCCGACGGTCAATTCGTCGATCCCCAGCTCACCCCAGTCGGTGCGCTGCAACAGGGTGACGGTGACGGTATTGCTGGCGCCGGCCAGCAGCGGAATATCGTCGAAGCGCATCCGGGTCCATTCGAGGTAGCTCAGCTCACGCGTGAATACGCGGTCGACGGTGGTGCTGCCATTGACCACCAGGCGCAGGGTGCCGGCCATGCTCGGCAATACACGGAGTTCCAGCGAAGCATTGCCGCCACTGCCGCCGTCGACATTGTTGAAGCGCACACCATCGCCCGGGTTGCTGATGCCCTGCACATAGCGGCCATGCGCGCTGCTGTCGGAATTGAACTGGGGAAAATCATCCATGAAGGCGCCGCCCAGCAGCTGCGCTGTCTCGGCCTGTACGATCTGGCCGCCGGCCGCGGTGAACACCTCGTTCAGTCCGGCGGCCGAGCCATCGTGCAAGTAGGGTGCGGTGTCCCAGGCGCCGAGCAGGCTGGGGGTGTCGATCCCGGTCAAACTGGCGCCGAGCCGGCCGCCCGAGCTGTCGCGCAGGGTGCCGACGTCGTGCAGGGTGGCCGTGCCGCGGCTGGAATCGGTGTAGAACTGCTGTGGCCGATGGCAACTGGCGCAGCCGCTGCTCTGGAACACCGCCGCGCCAGCTTGGGCGGCCGCAGTCAGCTCGCCAGTGGCGCTACGCCAGGGGCTCTTCGGCAGGTGGCGATGATCGAGCGAGCTGACATAGGCGGCCAGCTGGTCGAGTTCGGTGGAACGGCCGGCATTGGGGGTGCCCAGCGGCGGATGCGGTGACTCGCCCTCTGCCAGAAAGCCGAGCCCGCGGAACTGATGGACGATGTCGTTGACGAAATCCTGGATCTCGTCAAAGTTTGCCGTCCAGTGCACATTGCCGTGTGCCATGCCGGCGCGACCGTGCAAACTGGTGGTATTGCGCAGGCCTTCGCCGCGCTGGGTGAAGTCCCAGGTGCGGCCATCGTGGCCGCCATCGAGATGACAGCTGGCGCAGGAGATATAACCTTCGAAACCCATCTGATTGGCGCCATCGAGCGCATTGCCGGCAAAGTAGAAGTGGCGCTTGCCGGCCAGTATGTCGGCACCCAGACGTTCGCTGACTCCGCTGGGCGTGCTGCTCGGGGCTGCATCGCGCCGGCCGACGGCAAGGAACTCGCCGAGCGCGAATCGGCTCACGCCCCGGCCAAGAAAGTCCTGGCTCCACAGAGTGTCATTGCTGGCATCCCAGAGCAGACCCTGAGGGGCGGCTCCGGTCGGCAGCCGCCATACGGAGCTGCGCCCGGCACCGGCGCGGATCGCCAGATCATCGAACACGGCGATGGTGTCATTGCCCTGCAAGGCTGCGAAGGCATAATCGCCACGCGGGGTGAATACCAGGGCCGAGGGCGAGTCGCTGTTGTCGATGTCGACCCGCGGTCGTCCGGCACCGTCCAACTCCACACCCGGTTCCCGCGGCGCCCCGGTGCCGGTGATCTGCACCCGCCCCAGCACCGGACGTGTGGTGGTGTCATGGCTGGCAGCGGCATTGAAGCCGCTGCCGAGATCGAAATACTCACCGCGATTGGTATCGGCCTTGATCGCCGTGTACCACAGCCAATCCTGTTGCGGACTTAACACCAGGCTGCTGAGGTAGTTCGGTACTCCGGGGCCATCCGAACCGCCGGCATCCAGGCCATCGACGCCACGATCGCGGCGCAGGCGTATCGTGCGGGTCAGGCTCATGGTGCTGGTATTGATGTCCCAGATCTCACCGAAGTGCTCAGCGGAGATCAATCGGCCGACAAAGGCCCGGCTGCCATCGCCAGAGAGCGCGATGGCGCGGGCGGTTGGGCCGAGCTCGAGCCGGCCGGTTTCGCTTCGAGTAGCGGTGGAATAGCGGATCAACTGCCCGTTGTCGCGATTGCCGGTGCCACGCCGGGCCAGACTGACAAAGGCCCGACTGCCGTCGCGCTGAATGGCGACAGCCTGCGGCGCACTGCCGTAGCCGGTATCGATCGAGGCAAGCAGGCTGCCCGCGCTGCTCAACACCAACACCCGATCAAGATCGCGCGCCGCCACCCAAACCTCACCACTGCTCTGCACCACAGCGACCGATAGCGGATGCACCGAGCCGGTGGCTCCCGTCAGGGCGCGCAGGTCGGCGTGCAGAGACACCGCGCCGGTATCGGCGTTGTAGCGGATCAGGGCATCGTTGTCCGGGTCCACCGCCCATACATAACGTCGGCTTTCATCGAGGCTGATCGAACTGGAGTGGGTCGGCTGCGCTCCGCTGGGCAGGGCGGCCACCGTCAGCACCAGGGTGTCGACGACCACCGAGCGGGTGCCGTCTGGCTTCAGGTCCCGCACCTGCAGCTTGACCTCGAAGTGGCCTTCCGAGTCGAACTGATGACTGGCGCCGGCCGCGCTCTGCCAGCCAGTCGGCGGGCTGCCATCACCAAAGGTGTAGCGATACTGCAGGCTATCGCCCTCGGCATCGCTGGCCATGGCGTTGAAGCTGACCGTCGTACCGGGCGACACCGGGCCGCCATCGGCACTCAGGCTGGCAATGGTCGGCGCTGCATTGCCGCCGCTGGCACTGGCACCGGTGGAAAAACGGAACGAATAGCCCTCGATGCCATTGCCGGCAGCGTCCTTGATGCCGCCGGCCGCCACCACCACTTCATAGGTTGTGTTCGGCTGCAGGTACTCGCGCGGCGTCAGGGTGAGGATGCGATCATGCGCGAACGAGGTCCAGGCATCGACCGGGGCGCCACCGAGCGGACGCAGAATGATACTGGTGCCGTTGACGATGGTGAATGATTCCAGGGTTTCCGATACGAACAGGCTGATCGGCGCGCCGAGCGGAAAGTTGGTTTGCTCTGGCCGCGGCACGTGATAGCCGACGTAAGGGCTGCGCGTATCCGGGCCGGCTTGATGACACCACACGCCGATGCCATCGCGGCCGGGAAAACTGTAGCCGCCACTGATCAACAGATTGCCCAAGGGCAGCAGGTACTGACTGACATCGAGCTGGCCGGCCACGCTGCCAGCCGGGCGTGCAGCACCCACCTCATCGAGTTCCAGCACCGGCCGCAACTGCTCCATGTCGATCTTGTGTCGCCGGGTGAAGACGTACTGATCCTGGGTTTGCAGGTAGGGCACGTTGGAACCGGCATTGAGTGCGGGCGTGCCGGTTAGATCAATGGTCGCGGCGAGGCGCAGATTGCTCGGGTCGCTGTAGTCGACCACGATCATCTCATCCTGATTCGGTCCGCCGACCATCAACAGATAGTTCTCCCAGATCGCCGGGCCCAGATAGCCACCCACGGCGCCAGTCAACTTATCCAGTAGTTGCGGCGCGCGCGGCGGGCTCTCGAACATCGGCGCGATGTCGTAGGCCAAGATGCCGAGCATCGACTGATCGGAGACGATGAACAGCAGATTGCCCATCAGTACGCCGTTGCCGGCGACACCCTGTTCCACCAAGGCATCCCATTCGCCGAGCAGTTGATCGGCACGCCATAACCGCGCAGTTCCCGCTGACGGCGAGTAGTTGATCGGATGGAACGGTACCGCCCAGGGGTAATACAGGTGATGCAGACCAAATGCGCCGGGCGGCGGCAGTTGGATCGATTCGTAGGTTTCGATCAGCGCATCAAAATTGGCATTCACACCCGGCGACACCCGGCGCAGGTAAAACTGCCCACCGCCGGCGTAGTCGCCGACCTTGCTATGGCCATGATTGCCGTGATCGGCAATGCCCGGCAAGGTGGTCGATACCACGCTCAAGGACGTCGGGTCGTTGGGGTTACTGAACAGCCACTCGCGTCGTCCACCGCCGCCGACATCGTTCGAGTACAGCCGGCCATTGTGGTAGATGATATTGGTAGTGCGGTCGTAGCCGATATCGCGATGCAGGAGCTGACCCGGCGTGCAGGTCAGTGCGTTGGGAAAGCCCGGCGCCACCGGCGGCACTTGGGCCAGACAAGTACCGCTCAACGCGAATAGGGATAGCGCAGCGGGTCCAAGGAACCGCGTTTTCTTGGTCTGCATGCCTGCCATTCTCGCCCGATGTCTTCGGCCCCAGTGCCTGGCGCCGAAGTATGTTGCGCTTGGAAATGCCTTGCATCAGCGTCGCGATGGTCGCAGCGCTTGGGCCGACAGAAGGAATACAAAGCGCAATGGATTGCGCTTACGATGATCTTGCGGGAGTGTCGGCGCGCCAAGCCTGGTGATCTGGCGGGCTAGCTCGTCGAGCGATCGCCCTGGCTTGCAGTGGAGCCGCTGGTTGTGAGCGGGTAGCACGCCGGGCTGGCTTCGACAGGCTCAGCCAGCGATGTGGCTGAGTAGAGTGTTAAGGGCTGATTTGCGGCCCGCAGCTTGAGCAGAATGACTTGCTTGCTCTGAGCGATGAACCTGCCAGAATGCAGGCAGACACGCCCCCCCAGGAAAGGAGCTGATCATGGCTCGCTCACCGATCTCGCGGCTGCTGTTCTGTCTCTGCCTACTGATCTCCTCGCAGCTCATGGCCCAGGACGACAAGAACGTCGTGGTGGCCGGCCCCGCCTGGGAAGACCTGCTCGAAGCCGATGGCTCGGGCATGTATTGGGATCTGTTGCACAAGGTCTTCACCGCCCAGGGCTACCAGGTGACCCATAGCGAGATGCCCTGGACCCGGGCCGAATCGATGGTGCAGGGCGGTCGCGCCGACGCCATCATGGGCGAGTACAACGTCGCCTCGACCAAGGATAAGTACCACTTTGGCACCTGGCCGGTCGATCACGATGAAATCACCGTGTTGTCGATGAAGAGCGCCAAGCACGAATGGCATGAAGAGCAGACCTTTGCCGGCAAGCCGGTGGCCTGGGTGCGTGGCTACAACCTCGCGGTGAGGTTACCGGTCGAGGTCAAATTGACCGAGGTCAATGATGTCGAAACCGGGATCAAGATGCTGCAATCGAACCGGATTGAATTCCTGCTCGACTACGAGTGGGATATCGATGCCGCGCTGGAAAATCTGAAGGCCGACCCGGAACCCTTCGAGCGCCACAAGCTCGCTCGCATCGAACCGCTGTACGTCGGCTTCGCGCCTACCGACAAGGGCAAGGCCCTGGCCGAAGCCTGGGACAAGAAGATGGCGGAACTGCATGCTAGCGGCGAGCTGGACAAGCTGTTTCAGGAATACGAGTACGACGCCTATCCCAAGCCTTGAGTGGTGCGTGTCGAAGGGGCCAGTAGGTGGATAGGCAGGGGGGGCCTTGAAGGCTGCTGAAATCGGTCTCAGCGTTCAGCATTCGCTATGCGGTTGCGCCCTTCGGCCTTGGCGCTATACAGCGCTTGATCAGCTCGCTCCAGCAACTCCACCGAGGTTTCCCCGTACAGCCCATGCAGCTGAGCCAGGCCAATGCTGAGGGTGAGCTGGGGGGCGACGCTTGAGTACTTGTGCTCGATGGCCAGGGCCGAGATGGCGGCTTGCATGCGTTCGGCGACCCGTTCGGCCTGTGGAGCGGGCGTGCCGGGCAACAGGCAAGCGAACTCCTCGCCGCCGAAACGGGCGATGAAATCGCTGGGCCGCTTCAGACAGGCATGCAGTGCTCGGGCCGTACGGGCCAGACTGTGATCGCCGGCCACGTGGCCGTAGCCATCGTTGTACTGCTTGAAACAGTCGAGATCGATCAGCAGCAGACTCAAAGGGTCGCCGTCGCGGCAGGCGCTGCCGCACTCAGCTTCGATCCGCTCGATGAAGTAGCGTCGGTTGGCGATGCCGGTGAGGCTGTCCTTGTAAGCAAGGTGCTGCAGCGAATCGGCCTGAAACTTCAAGGCTAGATGGGCGTTGACTCGATGCATCAAGGTCAGCGGATTGATCGGCTTGCAGACGAAATCACTGCCGCCGGCTTCCCAGCAGGCGGTTTCCTCCTCGCTGCCGGCGGTGATGAAGATGATCGGGGTTGCAGCGAATTCGCCTGCTCGCAGCTGACGACAGACGCTGAGGCCATCCATGTCGGGCAGCCTGAGATCCAACAACAGCAGATCCGGTCGATGCTGTAGACACATCTGCAAGGCCTGCTCGCCGCGGCTGGCGATCAGCACCTCATGACGGGTGCCCAGAATGCGGGTCAGCAATTCGGTGAGTTGGCTGTCATCGTCAACCAGCAGCACTCGGCCCGAACGAGGCTCCGATTCGGGAAAAGGAAAATCAACGACTTGCAGGTCTTCGGCCACGTTGATGTCCGATTTGGCGGGCCTACGCATTATGCACGCTCCGTGAGGCTTGCGTGACGGCCGATTTCGTCGCATGTTGGCGGCTCAGCGTCCGAGCGGCGCGGACCGGTAGGGAAGCGGCGTGAATCAGTCCAGCAATGCCTATCCGCCGCTCGCGCAACCCGTTGTGGAAGGCCCGGTGATTTGCAGCGAATCCGATCGGTTTTTTCTTCTGTCACTTGATCTGCTCTGCGTCGCTGGCGCCGACGGACGATTCAAGCGGATCAATCCAGCGTTCATGGAAACCCTGGGCTATTCGGAACGCGAGCTGCTGTCACGGCCATTCATCGATTTTGTTCATCCTGAAGATGTCGCCGCCACCTTGGATGAGGTCAAGAGGCTGAATGCCGGCGAGTTGACCATCGACTTCGAGAATCGATATCGCTGCGCGGATGGCAGCTGGAAGTGGATGTCATGGCGAGCCCGCGCTGATCAGCAAGGAGATCTGTATGCGGTGGCGCGCGATGAGACCGAGCGCCACCGAATCGAGCTGATCAAGCGCGAGTTGATTTCCACGGTTAGCCACGAGCTGCGCACGCCGCTGACCTCGCTGAGCGCGTCGCTGGATCTGATTGGCAACGGTGTGGTCGGCGATCTGGCGCCGCCGATGGAAAAGCTGGTGACCATTGCCCGGCAAAATGCACGGCGGCTGCTGCATCTGGTCAATGACCTGCTCGATCTCGATCGCATCTCGGCCGGCAAGCTCAAGTATCAGTGGCAGGTCGTTGAGCTCTCTACTCTTCTTGGGACGGCCCTGGAGGCCAACGCCAGCTATGCCCAGTGCTATCAGGTGAAGTTTGAAGTATTGGAGCGCTGTGCGCCGATCCTGCTCAAGGTCGACCCGCAGCGTTTGCTGCAGGTGCTGTCCAACCTGTTGTCGAACGCCGCCAAGTTTTCTCCGCAGGGCGGCGTGGTGCAGATCCGAACAGCCCTGCATGCCGGCACTGCGCGGATCGAGGTGATCGATCAGGGGCCTGGCATTCCCGAGGAGTTTCGGCCCCGCGTGTTCGAGAGGTTCGCCCAAGCCGATAGTTCGGACGAGAGAATGCGTGGTGGTTCCGGACTGGGTCTGGCCATTTCCAGAGAAATTACCGAAGGCATGGCGGGGCAGATCGGATTTCAGTCCAGCGACAAGGGGGCCACCTTCTACCTCGAGTTTCCTGCGCAATGCCCGGACGAACCTCCGAGCCTGGTGCGTAACGACTGAACCACTAAGGAAGGTCTGAACAAGTCCATCCTGGACTTTTAAGACGCGCCGAGTTCGGCACCGGTCCGAACTCGTTTCGGCCGCTCCGCGGCGACGTCGAGCTTCGCTCGAATACGCTGATCAAGGATGCTGAAATGAGTCTCAGCATCCTGGAAGCGACATCGCAGCCGGCCTTTCATTGCTCCGACGGGGGGCTGAAAAACCGCTGCAGTGAGCGCTGTAAGTCTTCATACAGGGCAAGCAGCCAGACCGGTGAGGTTCTGCTGGGCAGGGATGTCTGGCGAAAATCCTGCGGCGCGATCAACACCTCGAGTTTGTCCATCCCGATGCTTGCCGCCAGGGTGAACAACTCCTCGGCGGTCGGGTCGCCCATCGCCAGGCAGCCGACCGACACCCGGCTGCCGTGAATCATGATGTCGCCGCCCAAGCCGCTGCGGCCTTCGCGCGCCGCCATTTGACGGTCGAAGGCATTGGGATAGTCGAGCCGCAACGAGACGTGGAAACGACTGTTCGCATTCAGGAAGCTGACCCGATAAAAGCCCTCTGGCACCTGATAATCGCCCTCGCGCAGCTTGGGGCCAGGGCCGCCACTGGCAGCAAGGATCGGATAGCGACGTACGAACTGCCAGCGGTTCTGCTCATCCTGAACATGGAGTTCAAGCGATGCTTGATCCTTGAAGGCCAGCAGGGCAGCGCGCTCGCCCGGCCAACGCACACCGGCCGCCCGATAGTGAACCTGCAACCGTTCCTGCGCCGCCGCGCCAAACTGATCCAGCCGCTGTTCGACAGTGAAGCCGCGCGCCTCAACCGGCCACCAGCCACCGACAGCCATCGCCAGCCCGGCGATCAGCCCGATCAGCAACCCGATCCTCAGCCCGGATATCCGGGCGGGCTGGCGTTTGAACGTCCGCATCGGCCCATCATCCCGCACTCGTTGCGCTGAGTCAGCTGGTGGAGGCGCGCCTTATCCACCCATTACCCGAACCGTAGTGTGGCCCACCGCTGTCGCATCATCGAAGCATGCCCCGGTGGGCGACACGCCCACCCTAGCAGGCTGCTGAGACTCATTTCATCAGCCTGATTTTGCGCGCCACGGACGGCGCGCGCTGAAAACCTGCTGGATGGAGGTCTTTCAGCAGCCTGCTAGTCCACACAACCCAGCAATTTGACCAGGCTCATGCTGCCTTGCCGGGCGGCGAACTCACCGGCCACATCGCTATCATCGAACTGGTAGCTAAGCTCGCCACTGGTGCAGCCGTTCAATCGCACTGTGGCGATGCCAACGCGATGAATATTGGAGGTGGCGCGTTGATCGAAGCGCCCGCCAGTGGAACGGTAGATCGGCACCTGGGCGCCGTTGCTGTCGGCGCCGGCCAGATCGCCCTGCAGCAGGAACCAGTGCTGGGCGGTCTCGTCATCTTCCAGGCCTTCGACATCGTAGGTGAACCAACCGCCGAGCAACACGCCAGGATCGCTGCCATCGGCGCTGGGCGGGCGGATATCGAACAACAGGCCCTGGCCGGAGGTGGCCGGCGTGTACCAGGCGCCGGTCTGGCCGGCCTGGAAGCTCGAGGCGGCGGGTGACGCCGGTTGCGCCGACACTACGCTGCCATCGGCGTTCTCACAGTCGAACACATTGGGGCTGAGTCGGGTGAGTGGCACCACCCCACTGAGGCCGGCCACTTCGCCGCCATCAAACCTATAGCTAAGCAGCAACTCGCTGCAATGGCGAAGCTGCAGCTCGGCGCTGCCCACCCGTTCGGCCTGGGTCATCGGCTCGCTGTCGAAAGCACCGTGCTGATTGCGGTAGATCTGCAGTTCGGCCTTGCCTGCAGCGGTGGGCAGGGCGCCCTGCAAGGTATACCAGCGCAATCCGCTGGGGTCGAAGCTCAGCGGGTCGGCGTAGGTAAACCAGGCCGCCAATAGTTGGGCCTGCTCGACGTTGTAGTCGAGCAACAGGCCTTGACCATTGGTGGCGGGCTCATACCAGGTGCCGCTCAGACCGGCCTGGGCGGTGACCGCCGGTTGCAGCACATCATCCAGTTCGTAGCGCAGCAGCCAGCCGCTGGCATCGTAGACGCGCAGGCTGGCGTCGGCGGCGAGGCTCATGCGTAGCGCTCTGCAGTCGTCGCGACCCTCACAGCCCAATCCGCGCGCGCCAAGCTGTTTGCCGTCTTGCAGAGAGAAGGCGCGCAGAACGCCGCCCTGCGGCCGATCGCTAGCCAGCAACACGCTGTTAAGGGTCTGGCTCACTCGCAGGGTACGCATTCCTGCGTTCTCGGCATTGCGATCCTGCTGTTGCCACAGGGTATCGCCGCTGCCGGCGTCGAGTCGCATAAGCCTGCTGCTCAATCCGCCGTCCAGCGACTCCTGGATGAAAAGGGCAATTTGCTCACCGTCGGTGTGAAAGGCGAATGCCGGGTTGCCGACCGCGCCCGAGGCCGGGTGGACATCATGTGCCAGCGGCGCATTGAATTCGCGCAGCCAGCGCAACGATCCGTTGTGAAACGCAGCCAGGCGATGACTCTGGTTGTGCCAGCTATGCACCAGCTGCGTGCCATCGCTCAGGGTTTCACTGCGTAACAGTACACCACTGGCAAGCCCGCTAGCGAATTGGCCGAGCAAGGCGCCCTGCGCATCGTAATGCGCCAGTTTCAACTGGCCATTCACCGATCCGGCATACAGGGTGATCTCGCCGCCACTGCCGAACTGCGCCAGCACATTGGGCCCTTCGATGGCGAATTCGCCACTGCGCGCCAGCTTGCCGAGTCCAGTGAAACTCAGGGTTCGGCGCTGCACGCTCTGGCCATCGGCACTGATCTCGACCCGCTTGAGCTGGGCCTCGCTGCAACCTGCGCATTCGGTTTCGATCGCCAGCACGCGATTGTCGGATAGCAGAGCGTAGTCGCTGGCAGGCACGGCGGCATCGTCGGCTAGAAGGGCAGGGCTCAGGCCGACTACCGGCGTGCCGTCATCGCGCGAGTAGCACTGCACATGCGAACTGGTATCGATGGAAAAGATGACATGGATGCGCTTGTAGCGCATCGGCCCGATGCAAACGCGATCGTGATTGCCCAGCAGCCGAGCTTGTGAGTCCGCCGTCTTGCTGAACGCCGAGCTGATGATTTGCACATGGCCCGATTCGGGCTGATAGCTCCGTGACCATTGCAAGTCGCCTTCGGCATTGAGCAGTTTGACCTCAACCTGACCTGCACCTAGCGCGACGCTGGCGCTGTCGTTGCCCAAGCTGGCTGCGGTCAATGGTTCCTCACGTTCGAGCGTCGGCAACTGTAGGGTGAACTTGCTTCGCAACACGCCATCCGGGCCCCAGCGATTGATATCACGGAATAGGCTGTCGTGGTCGACACTCCCCATGACCAAGGACCCGTCGGGCAGTACCGTGCTGAGGGTGAATGGGTCGATACTGGCGGCGGTTTCGAGCAGCTGGTTGCCATCCGAATCGAGCAGGCGGACGACCTCCGGATAGGTGAAGTGTTCGAAACTGGGCCACAGCAAGTAGGCAAAGTTTGGCGCCGCCGTTTGCGGCTTGCCGCCAGCGTCGTCTACCAGCGCTGCCACCATGCCTGATTGTTCCAGGCGCGACCAGCGCAGCGAGCCATCGCCATTCAATACCCCGAACGTGGTTGGGCCGTGCGGTGCCTGCAGCGAGGGCTCATGGCTCATGAACAGCAACCGATCCTCGGCCAGCAAGCGAATCTGCAGTTCGGTCACCAAGGGCAGTTCGGGAAACTCGCGTTGCCAACGCAGCTCACCCTCGGGGCTGTAGCGGGCAACGGTCAGCACGCCCTGAAAGCTGAATTGGCCATCGACCAGGCGCACGCCGGCCACTAAGGCATCGCCATTGGCGGCGACCACGGCGCGTAGCATGAAGGTGGAATCACCCTCGAAGGTCTTGCTCCACACCAGCTGCTCGCGATCGACACGGGCGATGGTGTCGACCCGATTGTGGCGGTACAGCACATAGGCCGAGGCTGAATCCGGCATCGCCGCCGTGGCATACACCAAGCTGCTGGCATCGAGGCTGGGCAGGGCGGCTGAGCGTCCATCGCGTTGTACCCGCACAGCGTGACTGCCGCTCAAATACAGCCCTTGGCCGCCATCCAGCACATCGCCATTCAAGTCGGCAAAGCACAGGTCGCGGGTGATGCTGAAGCCCGACTCGAGCGTGATCTGTCCATCTTCGTTAAGCACATCGATGCGACAAAGATTCTGCTCGCCGCCATAAGGCGGGTAGGCAAACCGGCTGCCGCCGAGATTGACCAGTTCCCAGGCCGCCGGTCGCTGCGGATCCGCTGCCAGGCGGTGGCGCGAGAGTGGCTGATCGTTCTGATCGAAGCGCAGCCATTGGTCACCGAGTACGGCGATATAGCCCTGCTCTGTGCCCAGTACACGTTCGATGCGGACATGGTTGATGCTGGGCTCCGGTGCGGCCGACCATTCGGTGGCCTGCGCACTGGCGTAGATCAAACTCAACGCAATCGCGCCCATGCTGTTCTTGGCGCCCATTCTTTGTCTGGTTTTCATGGCTATTCCGATTCTGTTGGCTGGCAACCTCATTGCGATTACTCAGCGCAACCCAATAGTTTGATCAAACCCATCTGTCCTTGTCTCAGGCGGAATTCGCCGGCCACATCGCTATCATCGAACTGGTAGCTAAGCTCGCCACTGGTGCAGCCGTTCAATCGCACTGTGGCGATGCCAACGCGATGAATATTGGAGGTGGCGCGTTGATCGAAGCGCCCGCCAGTGGAACGGTAGATCGGCACCTGGGCGCCGTTGCTGTCGGCGCCGGCCAGATCGCCCTGCAGCAGGAACCAGTGCTGGGCGGTCTCGTCATCTTCCAGGCCTTCGACATCGTAGGTGAACCAACCGCCGAGCAACACGCCAGGATCGCTGCCATCGGCGCTGGGCGGGCGGATATCGAACAACAGGCCCTGGCCGGAGGTGGCCGGCGTGTACCAGGCGCCGGTCTGGCCGGCCTGGAAGCTCGAGGCGGCGGGTGACGCCGGTTGCGCCGACACTACGCTGCCATCGGCGTTCTCACAGTCGAACACATTGGGGCTGAGTCGGGTGAGCGGGACGGTGCCGCGTTGACCTGCCAACTCCCCATCATCAAACCGGTAGCTAAGGATCAGCTGGCTGCAATTGCGCAACTGCAATTCAGCACTGCCCACGCGCTCGGCAGGGGTGACCGGCTGGTCATCGAAAGCGCCGTACCGATTGCGATAGATTTCAAGTTCGGCACGCCCGGCGTTGGCAGCGAGGCTGCCCTGCAAGGTAAACCAGCGCAGGCCGCTGGCGTCGAACAGATCGGCTTCGGCGTAGGTGAACCAGGCGCCGAGCAGCTGTCCTTGGCTGGCGTTGTAGTCCACCAACAGACCCTGACCATTGCTGCCCGGTTCATACCAGGTGCCGGCCAGCGCCGGCTGCCCGGTGCGCGCCGGTTCGATACTGTCGTCCAATTCGTAGCGGGCCAGCCAGGCACTCTGATCGATCACCCGCAGACTGCCGTCGTCGGCAACCCACGTGGATTCGATGGCGCAGCCCTGGCTGCCCGGACAATCGAGGCTGCGCGCGCCGAGCAAGCGGCCATCAGCCAATGAGCGCAGCTCCAGCACACTGCCGCCCGGACGATCGCTGCTGATCAGGGCGTGACCGGCGGCGACATCCAAAGCCAGACTGCGCACGCCCATGCCCTCGGGCAACGATGCATCGACCTGCCACAGGGGTGCACCGCTGCTGGCATCAAGCAGGGAAGTGACAGCCACGGTTCGGCCCTCCTCCACACGTTGTTCCAGCAGCAGGATGTGATTATCTGCAGTGACGAAGCGGAGAGCCGGAATAAAGCCCTCGCTTGACTGCTGCGAGCCCAGCGCCAGAGGTGCGTACCATTCACGCTGCCAGCGAATCTGTTGGCCCTCCAGGCCGAGCAGGCGATGGCGTTCACCCTGCAGGCTATGCAGCACCAGCTTGTCTGGCCCGATCGCCTGCGCGCGCAGCAAGTTCTGTGCAGGCACAGCAAAGTTCTGCGAGGCGATCAGCTGGCCGTTGCGGTCGAAAGAGGCCCACTGCAGCGCCCCACCGGCCGCACCGAGCAGGATGACAAAGCTGCCATCGGCGGCGAACACCGGCAGCACATTGTCACCTTCATAACCATACGGTTGGCGATAGGTATTGGTCAGGCCTGGAAACTGCAACACGCGCTTGGCCACTTCGCCTCCGTCGGCGCTGATCGTGATCAGGTTGAGTTTGGGGTCGGCGCAGGGCTGACCGCATTCACTTTCAATCAGCCGAACCTGATTTTCAGCAGACAGATGCAGGCCGCGGGTGAGATACAAACTCACGACTCCTGGCAGCTCGTCGTAGCGATAGGCCAATGCTCCGTCCTGGCGCGCGTAGCAAGCGATGGCGATCGGCGTGGGATAGGCGCCGAGAAAGAAGGGTTGGGCGTAGCGTATCGGGCCGAGGCAGACGCGGTTGGCATTGCTGGCCAATGGCACGCTTGATTCCGAGGCCAGTGAGAACGAACTGGGGTGATTGCGGATAGTGAATTCCGGCTGCAGATCGGCGTTCCATTTCAGATTGCCATCGGCGTCCACGGCTTCCAGCAGCAGCAGGTTGTTCTGACCGTAGCTCAGTCGCAGGCTGTCATCGCCGAGCAGTGCCGAGCGCAGGTGGTGGAACTCGGTGAAAGGGGACAGGTCTTCGGCCAACTGGTTGGAAATCAGCACGCCGCGGGCTGTCCAGTGTCGCACGCGTACGCCGACCGCTTGCTCGAAGTCGGCCACCACCAGTGAGCCATCTCTCAGTACAGCACTGCGAGCGGCCGAATTGATCTCGACATCGGTGTCGAGCAGCAACTCACCGCCACTATCCAGTAGGCGGATTCGATCGCGTGGCAGCGTCTCGCCGCTGGTTGGCGGTCGCAACACGTAGGCAAAGGTCGGGCTGGCCAGTTGCGGGTTGCTGCTGGCGTCATCGACGAAGCGCAGGAACTCGCCGCCACTGATTCGATCGGACCAGAGTAGTTCGCCCTCGGCATCAAGAGTGCCAAGCCGGCTGGGGCCGTTGAGCGATTCCAGCGCTCGGAACAGTAAGCGGCCTTCGCTCAACACGCGCAGCTCCACCGACACGGCCGAACTGATTTCGCTGTATTCGCGCTGCCAGCGCAGGCTGCCGTCGGGGGCGTATCGCGCCAGCACAATGGGGCCCGACCCATCGGGGCCAATCCGAATGCCGATCAGCATGGCATCATCGTCGGGCAGGCTCAGCACCTGCCGCATCGACACGCCCTCGGCGATTGGCTGAGACCACAGCAGACGGCCTTCCTGCAGGCGCGCCAAGGTGTCGATTTCGCTGTGCCGGTATAGCGCATAAGCCGATGGTGACTGCGCAGCGGAAGCGAGGTCGAAGACGCGCGCGCTGTCATCGACCATCGGCAGTGCGATGGCGCGGCCATCGGCCTGTATGCGCCAGGCCTGCCGGGTATTGGTGCGGGCCAGCCAGACGCCACCAGCACTATCGCGCCTGCCACCCTCCACCACGAACTGACAGTTACCGGAGTCGGCCGGAAAGCGCGACTGCAGCACGGCTCGACCGCTCGTATCCACCACGTCAAGTCGGCAATCGCCGCTATCGGCGTCCAGATACACCGGATAGGCGAAATGTCCTCCGCCGAGGTTGATCAGGGCATCCTCCAGCGGCCGATTGAGTATTGCCGGAACGATGTGTTGGGCCTTGATCTGATCGGCCAGACTGAGTTCAACCCAGGGTAGATTGCGCGAGCGCATAGCTAGCAGATAGCCATCTTCCTGCGCCAGCACCCGGTCGACGCCGGGGAAGTCCAGCATTTCCGCCGGCGGACGGAACTTCCATTCGGCCGCTGTGCTGGCCGTGGTCAACAAGAGGCCGCTCACGCCGACTGCCAGGAGTCGCGCTGTCATGTTGCGCATATCGTTTCTCCGATAAATTGATCCGGATGCTTGGTGCTTGAACATCTTGTCCAACTGCAAGCCCCGCAAACCCGGTACTGGCCCGTACTCGCCGGACCTCTAGTAATCAGCTGACTTGTTGTTGGTTGTCACTGCGTGTCGGCCTGCCTAGGATGACCGGGTCAGTGAAGAAAAAGTTCAAACAATGGGTAGAGTTTGTGAATAATGTCGCTTCGATGAGGCCGAGCTCCGGGCGCCGGTTGCGGCAGCTGCGCAGTCTTGGCCTGAGTGCGGCTGCCGTCTATCTGCTCACGGCGATCCTCGTGCAGGCCCTGCACCCACGGTTTGATTGGCTACAGGCACCGTTGAGCTTCTATCTGTCCGGTCCGAACGGGGTCTGGCTACAAACCGCCTATGGCCTGCTGGCTTTGGCCATCGGCGGGCTGGGCTGGGAGTGTGCCCGCCTTAACCGGCAGCATCGCGCAAATGCTGTCGCCGCTTTGCTGTTCCTGATCGGCAGCATCAGTCTTGTGCTTACTGCTCTGTTCCCGGGCGGCTCACCGGAACATGTGGTTTCGCCCGACATGCATCGCCTGCACGGTTGGGCGGCGCGTGCTGCGTTCTATGCCACCGGCCTGGGACTGCTGCTGCAGGGCGTACTCGACTGGCGCGAAGGCAGCCGAGTGCTGCTGCCCTTGGCGATGATCACCCTTGGCCTGCTGGCGCTCAGCCAACTCGCGCCCGGCCTGCCGCGCGGCCTTGGTCAAAAGATCGCCATTGCCGCCTACCTGATCTGTCTGGCCTGGATGGCCTGGAGCTTGCCGATGCGGGCTAGCAATTGGCAACAATGAGCTATGGGTTGCGCGATCACTCGATATCAGAGCTGCAACCGTCGAGCCGGCGCAACGTCTTCGGATTGAATTCCCCTATCGCACTGGTCTGTTCGACCTGGCTCGCAAGTCTGCGCCTCAAATAGCTGCAGCAGGTGGTCGGCGTAGGCAGCAAAGGAATCCACTCGAGCGCACTGCGGTGGCAGGGACACGGGTCCAAGATGGCTGAGCCCGCGCCCGCCAACGACAATCCGGGTGGCCGACGGGAGTTGCTTTGCCAACGCATGCGTGGCGGCCGAGAGCTGATGAGATGAGATTTCGCTCGCGAAACTGAGGGCCAGGACTCGGGGCCGTGATCGTTGACTCAACTGCGCGATATCCTCGATCGACAGCTCGACGCCCAAGCCGAGAGAGTTTGCCCCACAGGCACAGGAGATGAAATGTGCGAGCAGTGCGCCGATGCTGTGTCGCTCGGGCGCCAACGTGGCGACAAACACCCGCAGCTCCACCATCGGCGGTTTGGGCTGTGCAATCCTGCTGGAAAGCTCTTGCTGGAGTACAGCCATAAACAGGCGCTCGCGAACTCTGATTTCCATCGAGCAAGTGTTGGAAAATAGCTCGATAACGCAAGGGCGTACCACATGGTCGGAGAATTCGGCTGGCGAACGCCTCTTGAGGGAATCGGCCACCAATCCGGCAATGGCCGAATAGTTGAGACTCCGGGCCGCCTCACACAAGGGCGCAACCTCAGGTAACTGGCGCATGTCGGCGCGCCGCTTGCTCGCCAGCAGCTTGGCCAACTGATGTGTCGGGTAGGTGACGGCGTCACCGATGCGGATCAAGCAAGCGCTGAATCAATCAGTCAGTGCCATGGCCTCAATCGTATGCGACATCCAAAGCGTCTCGGAGCGTGTGCTGGAGTCCGCAACTGAAGTGTCCTCTGGAAGCGATGAGTTGAGTTCGCGCACTGAACAGCAAGCCGCCTCGTTGGAAGAGTCTGCTGCCAGCATCGAAGAGGTTACATCGACGATTCGAAGCAACTCAGAAAAGCTGCAGGACACCTCACGCCAATCAAGTGGCGTGCGAGAGGAGGCCCACCTCGGTGGACAAGTGGTTGGCGAAGTTGTCTCGGCCATGCACTCCATTGCCGACAGCAGCAAGAGGATTGCCGAGATCATCGGCATGATAGATAGCATTGCGTTTCAGACCAATCTGTTGGCACTCAACGCCGCAGTTGAAGCGGCTCGCGCAGGCGATCAGGGGCGCGGCTTTGCTGTGGTGGCAGCAGAGGTGCGCACGCTGGCCAAACGCAGTGCCGATAGTGCCAAGGAGATTCGCGGCTTGATCGACGAATCGAATGGTCGAGTCGGCGCTGGTGTCGAGCGATCCGAGCTCGCCAAGAGCAAACTTCAGCAGATCTTCAAGGCGATTGAACGCGTCGACGTGCTGGTGGCTGAGATTACTGCCAGCAGTCTTGAGCAGCGAACGGGGATAGAGGAAATCAATCGGGCCATCTCGCAGATGGATCAGTTCACACAGCAGAACAGCGCATTGGTTGAAGAAAGTGCTGCATCGAGTAGGATCTTGCAGCAGCTGGCGCAGCAGTTACTTGATCAGGCTCACCGATTCAAGACCTGAGCTTGGCTGACTCCGATTGCCCGGCCAACGCGTGAGCGCCAGCGTCGGAAAGTGGCCGTAAAGTGTGCGGGGAGTCGGATGATTCACCAGTGCCGATTCAGATGGCGCCGGTTCTGTTCGAGTCGAGTCGACGAAACTCACCGGGCGTTGCCCCGGTCCAGGTCTTGAATGCACGCAGAAACGAATTGCTGTCGCGAAAACCGAGTAGAAAGGCGATCTCGCCTGGCGCCAGGGGCGATTGGCTCAGGTAGCGTTTAGCCAGTCGTTCCCGCGTAGCATTGAGCAGGTGTTGAAAGCGCAGGCCTTCGTCGGCCAGATGCCTCTGCAGGGTGCGCGGGCTGAGTGCGAGGCGATTGGCAACGCTTTGCACATTGCTCTCTCCGCTGGGCAGCAATTCGATCAGCACGCTTTCCACCTTTTGCTGCCAGCTGGCCGACTGCTGCAGTTCGGAAAGGCGTTGGTTGAGATTGGGCTCCAGGAAATCCCAAAGCGCCGGGTTCTCAGTGAGGAACGGTCGCGCCGCGTCGCTGGCTGCAAAGGCCAGCTCGGGCAACTCGCCGCGTTCGATGCGCCTGCCGAAGTAGCTGGTGTAGGGATCGAGGGTGTCTGGCAGCGCTGGCATGCATAGTCGACGCGGTACGATTGGCTGACGCGTGGCCAGGCGTGCCAGCTGGGTGAAGAACACCAGCTCGGTGGCGACGAACACCGTAGGCATGGCAAGGTCGTAGCCCTCACAGCGCAGACGCAATCGGGTCTCCTGTTCATCGCGCTGAATTTCGATGCGCATCGGACAGATCAGCCGCTTGTACTGGGCGATACGCTCAAGGGCGACGTTAAGGTTGGGGCTGCAGCCCGCTGCCACCAGCGGCGGGGAAAACATCTCGAAACTGAGCGAGTCGCCGATCAACAGTGGCAGTGGGCGCGGCAGCTGGGCGCTCAGCGTCTCCACGCTGATCCAGAGGCGAAAACAGTCGTCGATACTGAGCTGGGCCTGCTGCCGAGCGAACAGGTCAGACGGCAGCTGCGCATGTTTGAGCACCAGCTGCGGCGACAGGCCGATATCAAGCAAGAGCAGCTGCCAGCCCGGTTCAATTGCAAATGCGTCAGCCCGCTTCATCGTGGAGCTACTTAACCATAGACATCACTGCGCGGTCGAAGATTCGATCGCCAAGCCATTTGCGGATGAATATCATCGGCCTGGCGTAAAGGCCGCCGACATAGCGGGTGGCTGGACGTCGCGCACGCAGCGCTTTCAGCAGCAGATCGACAATCACCTGCGGCCGCGACGCTTTGCTGCTGGCATAGGTTTCGCCAGTAGCCGTGGCCAGCTTGTTTGCCAATCGGCCATAGGCACCGTCGCCCGAGCGCTGCAACATCGGGCCGACCATCACATCGCCGAACTCAGTGGCGATGGCGCCGGGTTCGATCACCACCACATCAATGCCAAACGCCTTCAGTTCCAGTCGCAGGCAGTCCGACCAGCCCTCCAGTGCATGCTTGCTGGCGTGGTACCAGCTACCCAGCGGCATGTAGACCTTTCCGCCCATCGAGGAGATGTTGATGATTCGGCCGCGACCGCGTGCGCGCATGGCCGGCAACAGCAGCTGGGTCAAGCGGGCCAGGCCGAACAGATTCACTTCGAACTGGTAGCGGGCGTCGTCAATGGCGATGTCTTCCATCGCGCCGTACAAACCTAGCAGGATCTGCAATAGGTTGCTCCCCCCCCGGTGAGTCAGAGCCTTGACTGATGTTGCGCCGGTGGGCCGCAGGCTCACCCTGCGAACTCGGCGTTGACGTTGGGCGTTATCGTAGGGTGGGCGTGTCGCCCACCGTCGCGGCCTTCAACTCTTGCGATGATGTTTGATCTTGTACCGGTGGGCCACAGGCCCACCCTACGAACTCGGCGTTGACGTTGGGCGTTGCCGTAGGGTGGGCGTGTCGCCCACCGTCGCGGCCTTTGATTCTTGCGATGATGTTTGGTCTTGTGCCGGTGGGCCGCAGGCCCACCCTACGAACTCGGCGTTGACGTTGGGCGTTGCCGTAGGGTGGGCGCGCCGCCCACCGTCGCGGCCTTCAACTCTTGCGATGATGTTTGGTCTTGTTCCGGTGGGCCGCAGGCTCACCCTGCGAACTCGGCGTTGACGTTGGGCGTTATCGTAGGGTGGGCGTGTCCCACCGTCGCGGCCTTTGATTCTTGCGATGACGTTTGGTCTTGCGCCGGTGGGCCGCAGTCCCACCCTACGAATTGCGGGGCGACGTTGAAGTGGCGGGCGTGCCGCCCACCGCTCGCGACACTTCGCGTTCGATTAATCGCTGCGTTAACAGCCTGTCGGACTTGATCAGCACTCATGGTACAAAGTTGCCATGAGCAAATTCATCGTCGTAGACCACGCGCAAGCGTTACTGCTACCTCCCGACTTGCGCGAGTGGGTGCCGGAAGATGATCTGGTGAACTTCGTCATCGAGGCGGCGCGTCGGGTGCCGGTGACGAAGTTCAAGGTGAATGTTCGGGGCACTGGGTCGGCGCAGC
>NZ_JACYTR010000109.1:0-2500 GCF_014841215.1 Pseudomarimonas arenosa | reverse complement strand
TGGGAGCTCGAAAGAGTGACTGCGTACCTTTTGTATAATGGGTCAGCGACTTACA
Source organism: Pseudomarimonas arenosa (assembly GCF_014841215.1). Classification (GTDB taxonomy): domain Bacteria; phylum Pseudomonadota; class Gammaproteobacteria; order Xanthomonadales; family Xanthomonadaceae; genus Pseudomarimonas; species Pseudomarimonas arenosa. The sequence continues at coordinate 2,445 of NZ_JACYTR010000109.1, read as the reverse complement.
TTACGTGGCGAGCTTAACCGACTAGGGGAGGCGAAGGGAAACCGAGTCTGAATAGGGCGAATAGTCGCGTGGTGTAGACCCGAAACCGAGTGATCTATCCATGACCAGGGTGAAGGTGCGGTAACACGCACTGGAGGCCCGAACCCACTCCCGTTGAAAAGGTAGGGGATGAGTTGTGGATAGGAGTGAAAGGCTAAACAAACTCGGAGATAGCTGGTTCTCCTCGAAAGCTATTTAGGTAGCGCCTCGGACGAATACTGCTGGGGGTAGAGCACTGTTATGGCTAGGGGGTCATCGCGACTTACCAAACCATGGCAAACTCCGAATACCAGCACGTACTATCCGGGAGACACACGGCGGGTGCTAACGTCCGTCGTGAAAAGGGAAACAACCCAGACCTACAGCTAAGGTCCCCAAATTACCGCTCAGTGGGAAACGATGTGGGAAGGCACAGACAGCCAGGAGGTTGGCTTAGAAGCAGCCACCCTTTAAAGAAAGCGTAATAGCTCACTGGTCGAGTCGGCCTGCGCGGAAGATTTAACGGGGCTAAGCGGTATACCGAAGCTTAGGGTGCACACTTAGGTGTGCGCGGTAGAGGAGCGTTCCGTACGCCTGCGAAGGTGAGTCGAGAGGCTTGCTGGAGGTATCGGAAGTGCGAATGCTGACATGAGTAACGATAATGCGGGTGAAAAGCCCGCACGCCGAAAGCCCAAGGTTTCCTAGCGCAACGTTAATCGGCGCAGGGTGAGTCGGCCCCTAAGGCGAGGGCGAAAGCCGTAGTCGATGGGAATCTGGTTAATATTCCAGAACCGCTTGCAATTGCGATGGGGTGACGGAGAAGGGTAGGTGTACCGGGCGTTGGTTGTCCCGGGGAAAGGCGGTAGGCATGGATCTTAGGCAAATCCGGGATCCTTTATGCCGAGCACCGAGACCAGAGTTCTTGGAACTTGAAGTCACTGATCCCATGCTTCCAGGAAAAACCTCTAAGCTTCAGATTGCAACGACCGTACCGTAAACCGACACAGGTAGGCAGGGTGAGAATCCTCAGGCGCTTGAGAGAACTCGGGTGAAGGAACTAGGCAACATAGCACCGTAACTTCGGGAGAAGGTGCGCCCCAGAGTGTGGCTACATGCGTAGCTGAGCACTCCGGGGCCGCAGTGACCAGGCCGCTGCGACTGTTTATCAAAAACACAGCACTCTGCAAACACGAAAGTGGACGTATAGGGTGTGACGCCTGCCCGGTGCCGGAAGGTTAATTGATGGGGTCAGCCGCAAGGCGAAGCTCTTGATCGAAGCCCCGGTAAACGGCGGCCGTAACTATAACGGTCCTAAGGTAGCGAAATTCCTTGTCGGGTAAGTTCCGACCTGCACGAATGGCGTAACGACAGCGGCGCTGTCTCCACCCGAGACTCAGTGAAATTGAAATCGCTGTGAAGATGCAGCGTTCCCGCGGCAAGACGGAAAGACCCCGTGAACCTTTACTACAGCTTTACACTGAACGTTGAGTTCGTCTGTGTAGCATAGGTGGGAGGCTTTGAAGTGTGATCGCTAGATTGCATGGAGCCATCGTTGAAATACCACCCTGATGTGCTTGACGTTCTAACCTCGGCCCGTAATCCGGGTCAGGGACCGTGTATGGTGGGTAGTTTGACTGGGGCGGTCTCCTCCCAAAGAGTAACGGAGGAGCACGAAGGTACGTTCAGCACGGTCGGACATCGTGCAGTGAGTGCAAAGGCATAAACGTGCTTGACTGCGAGATCGACGGATCAAGCAGGTACGAAAGTAGGTCTTAGTGATCCGGTGGTTCTGTATGGAAGGGCCATCGCTCAACGGATAAAAGGTACTCCGGGGATAACAGGCTGATACCGCCCAAGAGTTCATATCGACGGCGGTGTTTGGCACCTCGATGTCGGCTCATCACATCCTGGGGCTGTAGTCGGTCCCAAGGGTATGGCTGTTCGCCATTTAAAGTGGTACGCGAGCTGGGTTCAGAACGTCGTGAGACAGTTCGGTCCCTATCTGTCGTGGGCGTTGGAGATTTGAGGGGGGCTGCTCCTAGTACGAGAGGACCGGAGTGGACGTATCTCTGGTGTTCCGGTTGTCACGCCAGTGGCACTGCCGGGTAGCTATATACGGAAGCGATAACCGCTGAAAGCATCTAAGCGGGAAGCGCGCCCCAAGATGAGATCTCCCGGGAGGTTAACTCCCCTAAAGGAACCAGGAAGACTACCTGGTTGATAGGTCAGGTGTGTAAGTGCAGCAATGCATTGAGCTAACTGATACTAATGATCCGTGCGGCTTGATCATATAACCCTAAGTCGCTTCTCCTCGACGAACACCGTCGACAGAAACACTCAAAACACTGTTACGTCCTAATCCCCATGAGAGGTCAAGGCGCCGGAATCCCATTCCAGGCGACCCTCCACCCCTTCCCTGGTGATAAT
>NZ_JACYTR010000108.1 GCF_014841215.1 Pseudomarimonas arenosa | reverse complement strand
CGCAGCGGCCGAATGAGGGCCGTGCCAGCGCCGAAAGATCGCGAACACTCTGTTATCTCAACACCATCGGTCGAAACTCTCGCCCCGCTTGGAATTGCCGGATCTTTCGGCGCGACCTCATGAGATATCCGGGCTAGAGCAAGCCCCTCTCCCTGTGGGAGAGGGGGTAAAGAGCGACGTAAGCGAATCACTACGTTGAGACATCGGTTCATGGAGAGCCCCGCGTTTTTCTCCGAAAAGCCGCAGAGACCTTGAACCGGAGCGACTTAAGGAATCTCTGAACAAGTTCAGAGATTCCTGCGGTGCACGGATGCACCGCCGCGATCAACAACGTACGTTGTTGATCAGCGTGAGCCGAGTCCGGACCTGTGCCGGATTCGGCGCGTCTGGGTAAGTCCAGGATGGACTTATTCAGACTTTCCTTAACAGGCTGCTGAGACTCATTTCAGCAGCCTGATTTTTTGCGCCACGAACGGCGCCTGCTGTGGGCCCGTCAGGTGGCCGGCGGAACATCCACCACCAGGGTCACCCGGCGGTTGGCCAGACCGTTGTCACCCCAGGCACCCGGCGACTGCTGACGCTCGCGGCTCTCGCCATAGCTCACCGCAACGACCTGTTCGGCGCTCAGCCCCTGCTGCACCAGATAGTCACGCACGGCGTCGGCGCGACGCTTGCCCAGCCGCTTGTTGTAACCGGCATCGCCCGCGGCATCGGTGAAGCCTTCCACCGTCACCTTGGCATTGCTGTGGTGCTCGCGAATCACTTTGGCGAACTTGTCCAAGGTCGCCTTGTCCTGATCGCGCACCTCGGCCTTGTCGTAGGCGAAATGCACGTTCATGTCGACATGCAGTCGACCGGCAAGCTCAGCCAGCTTAGCCTCATGCTGCTTCAGTCGCGCCTCCAGCGAGGTTCTGAGCGCAGCAAGCGCAGACGCATTGGCATCGGCCTTGGCTTCGATCGCACTGTCACGCGCTCGCAGCTCATTCATCGCGGCGTCGAAATCAGTGCGTTTTACATAATTGGAACAGGCGCCGAGACTCAGCGCCAGGCCGCTGACCAGCAGGGCCCGAGAGGTCTTGAACTTGCTCATTGGTAGTCCTCCGTCGGCAATGCAGACGAGGCAGCCTACTCGTCTTTCTGCACTGCAGCATCATTGAACATTATGGCCGCGAGCGTCGACCCTAACCCCAATCGCCTGCAAGTGCAAAGTCGAGGCAAGGCGCCACATCCCATTGACATCAGCAACGGCAAGTCAATACACGACGTTCCATCAAGGGGACTGAGTAGACCGTTGGTCGGACAAGGGCGTCGTACGCCTTGCAAGCTTGCTTTACCTTCACTCGAAGCTGTCTACGAACACCGGCAGCTCAATCATGCGCAGCAGCCCACTGAAGTGCTCGCCGATCAGCACATCGCCGGTTTCGGCAACAAACAACGGTGTTGATCTCAATCGCGCTCCGGAAAGCCCCTTATCCAGTAGGATCCAGTTCACTCCGGCATCGGCACTGACGAAGACCCCAACGCTACCTTGGGCGTCGCTGAAAGGAATCACTACTTTCCCGACGTTGACTGGGTCGAACGACGCATAACACTCGGTCGCGGGCAGCTCGGCGACCTGACTGAAACTGGCGCCACCGTCGACCGAACGATGCAGGCCGTTGATGGTGCAGATAAGCACATGCTCAAGATCGAATGGGTCGATAGCAATGCCGGTCGGGGATGCGGGTGTCGCGATCTCCGCGATGGACGCAACCTCCCAGTTCAGCCCGTCATCAACTGAACGTGCCACTTGGGCCATGCCCATCTCGGTCGAAATAATGCCCACAGCGCGCATGCCGCCGTCATTGCTTTCCATCGCCAACGCTTGGTATCGCCCATCAACGATCCTAGTCCAGCTGCTGCTGGCAGTGGGGCGCCGATAGATGCCGTCTGGCACCAGCGAGCCTGCAACTGCCATCAGGTGCACGGTAGATCGAGTATGCGAGGCAAAGGCGCCAGCGCCAGGGAGGTCGGTGTCGCTCCATGTCTGCCCGCCATCGACCGACATCAGACCAAGATTCGTCATATACACACGCAAGGGTTCGTTGCGCGTCACCACCAGGCGTGAGGGCACCGTGCTGCCGGAGTGGAAGTCCAACGAAACGGCTTGCCACGTGGTTGCAGCAAGGGGTGCTCTCCAAAGCTGGCCAAAGGCTACTTGAGCGAGCAGCTGACGAGAACCCGGCGGACCGACGATGACGGTCTCGGGATTGGAGGAATGAAAGCCTTCAACCGCCGACCAGCTGCTCCCGCCGTCGGTCGAGCGCAAAATTCCGTGACCGACGCTGCCAGCCAGAATCAGATTCTGGTCATCAGGCGCCACTGCCATGGCGTGGACCTCAAGACCAATGCCTGGAAGCGAGATGTCCTGCCAGCTCAATCCGCCATCGTCAGAGCGCCTCATCTGTGCGCTGCCGCTACCTCCATACAGCCGCTGCGGATTGCTCGGCGCAGGCCGCAGGTGCAAGGGCCCGTAAAACTCTCGGGGCGACGGCGCCCAGGTGCGCCCCCGATCCACGCTCTTGTGGATGCCCTTGTCCGAAGTGACCCACATGACATCAGGCGAGGACGGATGCAGGGCCACACGTTGCGCAACCGATACGCCGTTCGCGATCGGGAATCCATCCCAGCTGTTTCCAAAGTCTTCGCTGACAAAGACCTGTCCGCCGATATCCGGGCACACGGTCAACCCGAGGGATACGCTAGACACCTCGCATGAGGAGGCGACCATTCCCATCGCGTCAGGCTTGACGTCGATCCACGTTTGGCCGCCATCAACGCTTCTAAGTATCCGAGTCGGCGCGAGATCAGACACCGCAATAATCGTTCTGGGCTGGGTCGGCGCGACCGAAATCTCACCGATTCTTTCCGACACCCCTGGCACGGCAATCCACGTAACACCGCGATCAATCGACACATCCAGCCCGATCTGGGTTCCGCGGTAAATCACATCCGCGTCGAGCGGATCGAAGCCAACACCCCGCATCAACGGCGCAACCGCATAGCCGCGGCTTCGCCCTTCCATGGTTTCCAGTCTTCGCCAGCTCCGCCCACGGTCCTGCGACAGATAGGCCGGTCCTGTCAGGGTTGTCGCCACCACCATCGACGGATCCAGCGGATTGAAATCAATCTCCCAAACGAAGCCGCCCGGTGGCCCGCCAATCGGCCGGAACCCGACCTGATCGGATTGAGCGACCGCCCCCTTCAACCCCGGCGACCTTGCGCCACTCATCTGCGCAGCCGCGCTGGTCGCAAACAAGGTCACCCAGGTTGCAATCACCCACAACGACGCATTCATACGCGGCCGCCCCAAGGTCCCGACTTCACGTGCACACTCTACGCCCAGCGGCAGGCGCCAGAGTAGCCCAGCGCCTTCGGCGCGGCACGAAGGCAGGCTAGAAAGCAGTCGTCGCAACTGTCCGAACGCCTTCCACCACTGGAGCCCTGCCGCAGAAAGCAGGACAATGCGCGCCCCACCCCGCTGCATCGGGGTCTGATTCGATAGAAAAGGTGACTTATGGGCAGAGGCCCCAGCATTGAAGGCCGCAAGAACGCGGAGGACGCCAAGCGCGCCAAGGTCTTCACCAAACTGATTCGCGACATCACCCTGGCCGCCCGTAACGGCGCCGACCCAGCCGGCAATGCCAAGCTGCGCAGCGCCGTGGACAAGGCCTTGGCCGCCAATATGCCGAAAGACAAGATCGAAAAGGCCATCCGCCGCGGCTCTGGCGCCGATGGCGGCGCCGATCTGCAGGAAATTCGCTACGAAGGCTATGGGCCGGGCGGCGTCGCCATGATCATCGACACCCTGACCGACAACCCGGTGCGCACCGTGGCCGAAGTGCGCCACGCGCTGTCCAAGCACGGCGGCAATCTGGGCACCTCAGGCTCGGTGGCGTTCCAGTTTGCCAAGACCGGCCAGGTACTGGTATCCGCCGATGCCGCCGATGAGGACAAGGTAATGGAAGCCGCGCTGGACGCCGGCGCCGAAGACGTATTCAGCGAAGACGGCGCAATCGTGGTGTTATGCCCGCCGGAAGCCGTTGATGCCGTCGAACAGGCCCTGCGCAGCGCCGCCCTGCCGGTCGACAGCGCTGAAGTCGCCATGCGCCCTGCCAACCGCAGCGCGGTCAGCGGCGAAACCGCGGAAACGCTGCAGGATCTGATCGAGTGGCTGCAGGAACTCGATGACGTGCAGGATGTGTTTCATAACGCGGCGTTTGGCTGAGCGCATTTCGACTGCATCGCCAAACCACACCAGCTTTGTTGCCCCAACGAGCCTGCGCGGCCGCGGGGCGCAGAGCATGAACTGTCGCGACTAGAAGTGCTCTCCCAGCACCGGCCCGACATGGCGATACCCGTAGCGCTGGCAGAAAGACTGGTACATCAAACCATCGCTGACTTCTCGCTTGTCGTGCCAGCCGCCCTCTTTCAGCCATAGTTCGCGCTTCATTACCAGCTGCATGCAGTCGATATTCTGCAGCACCGGAGGCACGCCGTTGAGGATCAGATAGAAATCTTGATGCGGCGCCTTGAACTGCACGGTGTGCTGGCGAAACTTCACCAGCCCCCACATCTTGATCGGAAAGATGATGATGTCGTTGCTGTCCGCTCCACGGCCGCTGGCGCGATCAATCACTCGTGGCGCGCGCTGGATTTCCTTGGCAATCTCCGCCAGCGCTTCTGGGTACAGCAGGTTGTCCGCGTTGAAATGGACGATGTAGTCGCCCTTCGCTTCACGGATCCCGCGATCGCGAAGTGAGTGCCCCCAATCACCGTAACGACGTTCGGTGCAGGTGATCGGCAAAGGAAACGCGACGCCACTATCGAGTAGCGGACCGTCGTGATAGCAGAGAATTTCGTAGTCCTGGCATGTTTGCGCTTGCAGGGAACGAATTCCGCGAAGAAAGGTTTCGTGCGAGTTTACGCCCTGATAGTGGACCACAACAATTGAGAACAACGGCATCAGATCATCCCTTGACCAACGTCTTGGTATGGCTGGCGACGACGAACATCGCAATGGCCGCCGTTCCCAGAACCAACTGCTTGTTCAAGCCGAACTGCCATCCAGCAAGCCATGCAGACACAATCACAGCAGCAAATGCCACAAAGCCGAGGTGGCTGATCTGCACTCTCGAAATGCCCTGGCAAGACTTGCAACGATAGCGCGACGTTTCATCACCGAATTGCCACCAGCAGCGACTGAATCGCGGCACTCGAAAATGGGCGTCAACCAGCGAAACCGGCTTGTCGCAGTGTGGGCACGGGAGTTTGGGAGTGAGTTGCATACGCGGGCGGAACGGATCGGGCTGGCAGTATATGAAAACCCAAGCCCGGGTGAACACGGGCGTTTGCACAGCCGGCTTGTAGTCAGCCCACCCGAGCGCTACGGTGGGTCGCACTCAACAGCGCCGGAGCGAGTCATGAGCAACCATGTCTACAAGCTGATCGAACTGACCGGATCATCCCCCAGCGGCATCGAAGCCGCGGTCGAGAACGCCCTGGCCAAGGCCGCCAAGACGGTGCAGGACATGCGCTGGTTCGAAGTGATCGAGACCCGCGGCCATATCGAAAACGGCAAGATCGCGCATTGGCAGGTCACCGTGAAGGTCGGCTTTACCCTGCACGACTGAGCGCAGTTCAGCACACGCGAGTGGCCCCCTAGCCCGGATATTTCATGAGGGGGCGCGGATGATCACCGAGGACTTTGCGTCGAGTGCAAGGCGCGACGAGCCCAAGTGGTGGGCCCACTTGGGCGAGATCGGGACGCAGTCCCGCGTAGC
>NZ_JACYTR010000107.1 GCF_014841215.1 Pseudomarimonas arenosa | reverse complement strand
GCTACGCGGGACTGCGTCCCGATCTCGCCCAAGTGGGCCCACCACTTGGGCTCGTCGCGCCTTGCACTCGACGCAAAGTCCTCGGTGATCATCCGCGCCCCCTCATGAAATATCCGGGCTAAGCGTTCAATAGCTCCACCGCCAGTTGGCGCTGACGACGCTCGAAGTCGGCGTCCTCGGCGAGCTGCTCATCATCCAGTTCGGCCCATTCCGGATGCGCCCGTGCAGCACGCAGTTCCGCCGGTAGCCCCTTAGCCCATAGTTTCTCTGCCTGCAGCAAGGGCGCCTCGATCGGCTGCACCGCGCCATGCCCACGCCCTTCCAGGGCACGGATCAGGGCCAGCGAACGGCCGGCCAGGTGACGCAACACGCGATCATCAACCGTCAACTCCAGCCGGCCGCGCAAGCGCCCCAGGGCGCGTCGACCGTAGTGGCGCCCGGCCTGCAGGCCAGCGCCGAGCACGGCGCCAATGCCCGCTGCGGCGCCCAGGCTGATGCCGGCCGTCATCAGGTCGACACCCACGCCGACCGCGGCTCCGGAGGCGGCGCCGGAACCAAGTCGACTGCCCAGCTGTTTCAGAGCTTCGGCGGCAAACAGATCGGCCTCGAACCGGCCATCGATCAAGGGCAACTGCTGGGCGTTGCAGGCCGCCGCTTCGAACTGGAACAGGGCGAGCAGGCCTTGAACCAGCCCCGCCTCGCGGCCGCGCACCCAATCGGTCAGTTCAGTCAGAGCCTGCCGTTCCTCGACCGCGCCGGGCGGCGTGGCCTGGCGTCGCGCGGCCACCTTGAGCAGCACGGCCGCCGCCTGTCGTGCAGCCTGTCGGCGGCGCAGCTCGGCCTGCTGCTGGCGAGACTCCACCAGGCGTTGAAGCGCGGGCTGGCCCTTGTCGAGCAGGGTGGCGAGCGCTGAATACAGACGCCGCTCGGCATCGGCCTCCGGGGCCACCGAATCGAACTGCACTTGGGCATGCAGACCGGCCCGTCGCAGCACATCGATCCACTGCGGTCGGTGATTGGGCTCGGCGGCAACAAAATTGAGCACCGGCAACAGAGGGCGCCCAACGCTGGCGAGCAGCTGCAACTCATCCCGATGCTTGGCCAGTACCGGGTCGCGGAGATCGATCACCACCAGACCGGCGTCGCTCTCGGCCAGCTGCGCCAGCACTTTGGCCTCTTGCTGAAAGCGTTTGCTTGCCGCTTCGCTGTGCAGGAAGCGGCGCAGACGCTCCGGACCATCAATGCGCAGCTTTTCTTCGCGCTGCGCCTGCTCGGCGATTGCTTCGAGCAGTTCAAGCAAGGCGATCGGTTCCTCCAGCCCCGGGGTATCGAACAGGTCGACCACCGGTTCGCCCTCCAGCAGCAAGCGGCAGCCCAGGACATCGCGGGTGGTGCTGGGCCGACTGGAAACCTCACCGAAACCCGGATCGCGACTCAGAGTGCGCAGCAAGGATGTCTTGCCGACATTGGTGTGCCCGACCACGGCCAGCTTGAGCGGCTCAGTGCTCATCATCGTCACCTTCCAGCCAGTGCCTGGCCTGCTCGGCATCCTGTAGACAATGCTCGGCTGGCACACCGATCGCCTGCAGTTCTTCCAGCCAGGCCTGCAGTCGCTCGCTGCAGGCCGGCTGCAGCAAGCCGATCCGCAGCTGCGCCGTATGCGGCGAGATCTCGGACAGAAAACCCAGGCTGCTGCGATCGGGCGAAAGTCGCGGGTCGAGCACGAACAGTAACCGGCTGGCCGGGGTGGCGCGCAAACGGCGCAGCATCAGCGCGCGCTCTTCGCGCGATTCAACCCGCTCGATAGCCAGATCATTGTCCATCCACAGCGCTGGCGGATCGCACTCCAGGCACAGCACCAGTCGTTCGTCTTCGCCCGCACTGGCCGCCCGCGCCCTGGCCACTTGAAAGCGCGGCAACACAGGTGCAACGGCATGTTGTGGTTGCAAACGTTGGTGACTCGGGGACAGGCGCTCCAGCAGGCTCAGGTAGTAAGGCAGGGACAGATCCAGGGCCAGCCTTCGACGCTGCCAGAGTAGACACCCGCCACTCACCAACAGCGCCAGCAGTCGCGGCAGCAGCCCATAGCCCAGCAGCATGCCCAGGCTCCACTCGGCCCAGCGCTGTGCGACCTCGGCACTGCCTTCTGGCTGCACGGCACTGGCGGCAACTTGCGCCGCATCGGGTACCGCAAAGCCGAGTTGAGCAGGCCAGATCGCCAACCGGTCGATCAGCTGCGGCAGCCACTGCGGGGCCAGCAAGGTGGTTTCCCAGACAAAGTCATAGCGCCGCAACGAGAAGGCGAAGGCCAGGCCGAGCAGCGCGCCGCCGAGCCAGGCCAGCCACAAGGCATGACTTAGCAGACTGAACCCCCAACGTGGCAGACGGTTGCCGCGCAGCAATCCGGCACTGGCGGTCCACAGTTGTTCGGCATTGGCGATGCCGGCCCAACGCAGGGCCAGGGCGGCCAGCCAGCGCGGCAGCCGCGGTCCGGAGCGCTGCTCGGACGGGCGCCACAACAGGCTGAGCAGCCACAGCAGCAGCATCAGACTGGGCAGGCCGAGCAGACTGCCGACCAGCCACAGCACATTGGCCGGCCGCGCGCCCTCACCCAGTACCAGGCTGGCGCTGCCGGCTCCAGCCAGTAGCACGACCACGAAGACCAGCGCACCGATCCAGCGCAAGCGGGCAATCAAGCGGGCCTCCCAGCCTGCGCCCCAGCGCGCCGCCGCCAGTGCGTCGGAGCGGGCCAGAATCTTGCTTACAGGACTCGATGACAAGCCACGCAACCGGGCAACCAAGGCCTGATCATCGGCGCGCAATCCACGGCGCTCCTCCAAACGCTGGTACTCGCAGGCAATCAAGGACAACAGGCTCACGAGGCGACACAACTCCCTTTGGCTGCACAGGACGATATCAGGGCCGCTATGCAACCACATCCAAAGCAGGACATCTCTGGCCTCCGCGAGGTCGCGCTCCACAGAGATCCGCAGTCAGCGTATGCTGGCCACATCGCACTCAGATGGTGCAATTACCGTGAATGAAACGCACCTTTTTGATGCGCTGGCGACGCCGCTGCTGCAGGTCGGCGCAGACGATCGGGTCAGCTGGGTCAACATCGCAGCCGGCAGCTGGCTTGGGCTTGGCCTGCGTCGAATCATCGGTCATTCGGTCAACCTGCTGGCCGGGCCGGAAGCCGATCTGGCCGCGCTATGTGCCCGGGCACGGGCCAAGCCCGATGGCGTGCGCGCCCAGCGCGTGCAGTTCGGCCCCGACCAGAGCCAGGCCCGCTATGCCCATGTGCTGGCCAGTGTGGTCGACGATCAGGTGCAGCTGGAGCTGCATCCGATCGAAGAGTTCTCCGGCCCGGACCCGGCCCTGCTCCTGCCCGGCGCCCTGGCTGCGGCACTGAAGGGCCTGGCCCATGAGGTCAAGAATCCGCTGGCTGGCCTCAAGGGCGCTGCCCAGCTGCTTCGAAGGCGGGTCACCGATCCCGATGGCGAACGCTACCTGGAGGTGATTCTGGCCGAAACCGACCGCCTGTTTGGTCTGGTGCAGCGCCTGCTGGAGCCGGCTCCTGCCTCGCCGCATGCGCCGATCAATATCCACCACCCGGTCGAACGCGTACGCCTGCTGGCCGAAGCTGAGGCCGGCTGGTCGGTGCGCCTGGTGCGCGACTACGATCCCTCCTTGCCCGAGCTTTCTGCCGATGCCGACCGCCTGACCCAGGCCATCCTCAATCTGGTGCGCAACGCCCTGCAGGCCGACGCCACCGAAGTAAAGCTGCGCACCCGCGCCGAGACCAATGTAGTGATCGGCGACGTCGCCCATCGCCTGGCGATCCGCGTGGAAGTGATCGACAACGGCCATGGCGTGCCGGAAGAACTGGCCGAGCGGATCTTCCTGCCCCTGGTCACCGGCCGCGCCGAAGGCACTGGCCTCGGTCTTGCATTGGCCCAACAAGTCGCGCGCGAACACGGCGGCTCACTGAGCTTCCGTTCGCGCCGTGGACATACGGTTTTTACCTTGTTGTTACCCCTAAGCCGGGATTCGGGATTCGGAATTGGGGATTCGGAAGGAGACGCTTCGGCATGATCGATGACTTATTTGCACCATGGAGACTCGGGCTGGCACCGCTAACTGCGAATCCCGAGTTCCGAATCCCGACTCGCGGCGCCGCCGAAGGCAGCGCGCATGGCTGACATCTGGGTGATCGACGACGATCGTTCGGTGCGTTTCGTGCTGGCTGAGGGCTTGCGCGAGGCGGGCTATTCGGTGCGTGAGTTCGAGGGGGCGCGCAGCGCGCTGGCCGCCTTGCATACCAGTACGCCTTCGCTGGTGTTCACCGATGTGCGAATGCCGGAGATGGATGGGCTGGGACTGCTCGATGCCTTGAAGTCGCGGCGCAAGGATCTGCCAGTGGTGGTGATGAGCGCCTATACCGATATTGCCAGTACCGCCGGCGCCTTCAAGGGCGGGGCGCACGATTACCTTAGCAAGCCGTTTGACCTGGATGCCGCGGTGGCGATGGCCACTCGCGCCCTGGAGCCTAAACGCCGACCGCCGCCGGAGCCGTCGGTGCCAGCCCCCACCGACGCCCCCGAGCTGGTCGGCGAAACCACCGCCATGCGCGAATTGTTCCGCGCCATCGGTCGGCTGTCGCAGGCACCGCTGGCGGTGTTGATCACCGGCGAAACCGGCACCGGCAAGGAACTGGTGGCGCGTGCATTGCATAGCCATTCGCCGCGTGCGGCACAGCCCTTCGTAGCACTGAACACCGCGGCGATTCCGGCCGAGCTGCTGGAATCCGAGCTGTTCGGTCACGAAGCCGGCGCCTTCACCGGCGCCCAGCGGCGGCATTCCGGCCGCTTCGAGCAAGCCAATGGCGGCACCCTGTTTCTGGACGAGATCGGCGATATGCCGCTGCCGTTGCAGACCCGTCTGCTGCGCGTGCTGGCCGAGGGCGAGTTCTTTCGCGTCGGTGGCCGTGAGTTGATTGAAGTCGATGTTCGGGTGATCGCCGCTACTCATCAGGATCTGGAAACCCTGGTCTCGCAGGGCCGCTTCCGCGCCGACCTGCTGCACCGCCTTGATGTGGTTCGCCTGCGTCTGCCGGCGCTGCGCGAGCGGCGCGACGATGTGCCGCTGTTGGCGCAACGCTTCCTGGTCCAGGCCTGCCGACAGCTTGGCGTCAGCAACAAGCGCTTCGATCCGCGCGCCATGCAGCGCATGCAGCGTCACGACTGGCCGGGCAATGTGCGTGAACTGGAAAACCTCTGCTGGCGCCTGGCCGCATTGGCGCCCGACGACATGATTCAAGTGCACGATGTGGAGTCGGCCATGGAGGGCGGCACGGTCAATGCCCGCCCGGCGGCGCCGGGCGAATCGGGCAAGAGCGACTGGGAAAGCCAGCTACGCCAGTGGAGCGACCGCGAGCTCGCCGCTGGCGGTGAGAACCTGTACGAGCAGGCCCACCAACGTTTCGAGCGCATCCTGATGGAATCAGCACTGGATGCCACGGGCGGCCATCGCCAGGAAGCCGCGCGCCGGCTCGGTCTTGGCCGCAACACCCTGACCCGCAAGCTCGGCTCGTCAAGAAAGCGCCGCTCTTCGTAGGCGGCGTCGTTGGCGCAGCAACCTTGAACGCTTCGAGTGGGCTAACCCGGATATTTCATGAGGTCGCGCCGAAAGATCCGGCAATTCCAAGCGGGGCGAGAGTTTCGACCGATGGTGTTGAGATAACAGAGTGCTCGCGATCTTTCGGCGCTGGCACGGCCCTCATTCGGCCGCTGCGCGGCTACGCAGGGCATTCGCCCTGAGGTCCTTTGCGCCGATTGCCGCGTTGTTCGGCTGCTACGCAGCAACGGCTACTT
>NZ_JACYTR010000106.1 GCF_014841215.1 Pseudomarimonas arenosa | reverse complement strand
ATGGTCCTCGGGCAACCACTCGGCGGGAGACGGCGGAAGAAGAAAACTCTGGTCTGGGTGATACGGGCGATAAGTCGTCGGCATGCCGCGATATTATCGAGACAGGTTTCTGCCGCCCAGGCTCCTAGCAGGCTGCTGAGACTCATTTCAGCAGCCTGATCTTGCGCGCCACGGACGGCGCGCGCGGAAATCGAACACGCGAGTGGTTGATTTCCGGCATGGGTGGCGCGGCTTTGCCGCGACCGCTTGCGCTGAAAACCTCCAGGATGGAGGTATTTCAGCAACTTGCTAGGGCACGCGGCCGTCCTGCACCCGGCAGACGCTGGCCTCACTGCCCACCAACAGTCGGCGGATCTGCCGCGTTTGACTGACACCACCGATCTCGTAGCTGAAGTCAGCCAGTTCACCGTCGATGAAGTCGAAGCGCGCCGTTCCGATCAGGTCGCCGCCGCTGCTCGGCAGGCTGCCATCAATCGCACTGAACGGCGTGCCATTGCGCTGACGGTATACCTCGCCGCTGAATCGCGCAGGCCCGGTTTGCTGCGTGCTGACGACGAAGAATACCGCCTCGCCATCAAGGTCGTAGGTGTACCAGACCGCCACCAGGCTGCTGTCGAAGTGATACAGGGTGAATCCCCAGCCGGCATTGTCCTCGTTGCCGGTCCACAGGTCGCTGTAGTTGAGAGCCTCGCTGCGACTGAAGTTGGGTGCCGTTGCACAGACGATGTCGCGGCTGGCAAAGGGGAAGCGTTGCAGCGTCTTGCTTTGATTGACACCCTCGATCTGATAGTCGAAGCGCATGCGTGATTCGCCGAAGTAGTTCAGCTGGATCTGGCCGATGGGGGTTGCTGAGCGGGTGGCCGGGCCATTGATCTCAGCAAACGGCGTGCCGGTGAAGCGAAACACCTCGCCGCCAAAGCTGCCGTTGCTGTTGGCACGGGCGCCGCCGATAAGAAACCAGGTGGGTTCACCATCATGGTCATAGGTGAACCACATGGGGGCCAGCAGATTGCCCTGATCGAAGATGTGCACACCCCAGCCGCTCTCTGCGGGAATCCACCAGGCGGCACTGCGTTTCGGTGGAGCGCTTGGGTTGCCGCGTACATAGACGCCAGTTTGTCCGGCGATGCTGGCGCCAAGGTTGCTCGCCGCACTGCTGAAGGCGAGCAGCGAGCCATCGTAATTGACACTGGGCTGGGTGCTGGCGGCGGAAATCTCGCTACCCGTGCTGGTACGCGACAGGCGGGTGATGCTGCCGGCCTCGTCGAGCGCGACACTATGGACGTCGGCGACCTCATTGTTGTCGGTACTGCTCAGATCATGATTGCCAGCCTCGCTGACGAACACCAGGTGCTTGCCGTTGCCCGACAGGCTGGCGGCGTACGCTGCCGCTGAGGTGTCGTTGCCGCGCGCGCTGGTGCTGATGCGCTTGAGTGCGGTGTCGCCCGATTGCCACAGGTAGACATCATTCACGCCATTGGCATCGCCCTCAATCAAGGGCTGATCGGATTCGAAGGCCACCTTGGCGCCGTCGTAGCTGATGCTGGGCTTCGCGCTGCCGCGGTTGGCGCAGCTTGAACTGGGAGTTCCACTTGGGGGGCTGACCCGCTGCGTCTGCCCCGACTGCATATTGCGCAGCAGAATCTGCGCGGTGCCGGTCGGGCAGGGCGATGGGCTGTCGCTGATCGAATTGCTGGCCTGCGTCTGGTAGGCCAGCCACTGGCCATCGGCCGACAGTGCAGGTGATTCGCTGGCGCCATTGGCCGCGGTGGAACCGACCTGGCCTGTACTGCTCAGCGGCATGCAGGTGACGCACTGCGGTGCGCCTAGACTGGGCACCGCTGTGCTGCGATCGATCGGCACGACATAGACATTGCGCTGGCCGACCGTGCCTTGCTGTGGATCCTGGATTTCGGCACTGAAGGCAAGGTTGTTGCCACTGGCCGCCAGGGTGGGCGTACCGGGATTGGCCAAGCCAGTGCTGGGCACCGCCTGGGTGGAGCCGGTTTGCATCGAGCGCAGCAACAAGCTGCCCTGGTTCTTTTGAAGACGCGCCGCACGCTGTTCTGCAGACTCGCCGGCCAGTTTTTGAGCGGCATTGGCCGGAGCGACGAAGACGATGAGTTCGGCGTCATCCGATAGCGTCGGCGCACTGGAGGCGCCGTTCAATTCCCCGCCTGCATCGTCCTGCGATACGCGAACGACTTCGCCGCTTTCGGTGTCCAGCCGGAAGATATCGCTGACGCCGTTCTGATCGCCGGCGACCAGATTGTCGGCACGTGATTCGAACACCGCGTATCGACCACTGGCATCGAAGCGCGGGGCCGCGCTGCTGCCATTGGCGTTGGCAACGATAGGATCGACGCGCAGCCCAAACTCATCCTGCAGTACCGTTTGCGGCAACGGAATGCCGTGCGCGGTGCCGTCGCCCAGCTGGGCGAAGCTGTTCTCTCCCCAGCAGCGGGCAGCTCCGCCCACCACGGCACAGCTTTGGTTGCCGAAACCGGCATCGATGTGTTGGACATTGCGATTGAGTCCGGCAACCGGCGTCGGCAGCGAACGCGACAGCAAGGTGTTGTCACCCACGGTGCCGCCCTGGCCCCAGCACAGCATGGCGCCGTTCTGAAGGCGTGCGCAGCTGTGGAATGCGCCCAGCGCGACCTGTGCCACGCCCGATTGCAGGGTCGGCACCGGGCCGGGCACCAAGCGATCTTGCTCACTGCCATCGCCGAGCAGGCTGCCAAAACTGGCATAACCCCAGCATTGCACCGCACCGTTGCTGTTGAGGGCGCAGGTATGCACGATGCCGGCGTCGATCTGTAGCGGCGGGCTGCTGATGCCCTGCACACTGGTCGGTCGCAGCCGATCGTTGCGGTCGCCGACACCCAGTTGGCCGAACTCGTTCGCGCCCCAACACTGCATGCCGCTGCTGACACTGGCGCAGGTGTGATAGTAGCCGGCGGCAATGGCGGTCGGATTGGCCGCCAGTCCCTGCACGCTGACTGCGGTGAGGCGCGTTTCCAGGCTGCCGTCACCGAGCTGGCCAAAGTCGTTCTGCCCCCAACACTTGATTCCACCGCTTTGCAGGATCGCGCAACCGTGTTCGCGGCCCATGGCGATCGCCAGGGCCGGCGAGTCGAGGCCCAGCACGGGTTCGGGCGTTGCGCGATTGAGGGTGTCGCCATTGCCCAGGGCACCGCTATAGTTGGCGCCCCAACACACCACACTGCGATCGGCTTTGATCGCACAGGCCGAACTATCGCCCGTGGCCAGCGCCAGCACGCCCGAAGTCAGTCCCAGCACATCGACCGGGCGGTAGCGAAACAGATCGGTGCCGTCACCCAGCTGGTTGGCGCCGTTGTAGCCCCAACACTTGACTCCACCGCCTTGGGTGAGGGCACAGCTGAAAAAGCCGCCGGTGGATACCTTGGCCACGCCGCTATCGAGATCGGCTACCGGCGTTGGCGCCGCGCGCCGGCTGCTTTGCCCGTTGCCAAGCTGACCCTCGGTGTTCAGACCCCAGCATTGCAGCCCGCCGCTGTCTGCGCGGGCGCAGCTGTGATGACCACCGGCGGCCACCGCTACGATATCGTCGGCCAGACCAACGACCAGATCGGTGCCCAGACTGCCGTCAATCGGCCCATTGCCGAACTGCCCTTCGTTGCCGTCGCCCAGGCATTTCACCGCACCATCGCTACGCAAGGCGCAGAAGTGGAAGGTGCCGGCGGCGATCGATTGAAAGCCCTGCTCAAAGCCGGGGTACGGTTGAGCGATCAAGCTATCTGCATCGAAGGCCAGCAGCGGGTATTGTGCGCCCCAGCAATGCACCGCGCCGCTTGCACTGACGGCACAGTTGGCGTTGTAGGCACTGGCCAGGTCGCGCCCACCGCTGGGCAGTGCCTGCACCTTGACCGGGCGATTGCGATCCTGGGTGCTGTTGTCGCCGAGCTGGCCAAACTCGTTGGCTCCCCAACACCAGGTTTCACCATTGCTCAATTGGGCGCAGCTATGCACACCGCCGCCGCTGATGCGCAAGGCACTAGCCGGCAAACCCTGCACCAGGATGGCGGTACGACGGTCGCTGTTGCTGCCGTCGCCCAGCTGGCCGCGGCTGTTGCTACCCCAGCACTGCACCCGGCCATCGCTGAGCAGGGCACAGCTATGCTCGGCGCCACCGCTGAAGGCGGTCACTGGCCCCTGCAGGCCGATCACATCAACCGGGCTTGGAATCTGGTACAGCTCGCTGTCACTGCCCAGGGCCCCCGCGCCGTTCAAGCCCCAGCACTTCAATCCACGGGCGGCGGTAATCGCGCAGCTGTGCTCGTCGCCACTGCCGATATCGAGCAGGTTGCTGGGGAGCCCGGGCACTACCACCGGATACACCCGCACGGTGACCGTCGAGCTGTCACCGAGGCCGAGCTGTCCGGTTTCATTGCCGCCCCAGCAGCGCGCAATGCCGCTGCCGGTCAGCGCGCAGGTGTGGCGCCGACCCATTGCGACGTCGGTAACCTCGGCCAATGGCACCGCCGGCCGTGATTCGGCCCTGGCCACTGACGTCGGCAGCACAAGCAGGACGATCCCCAATGCCCACAGGCCCCCGATACTCCGTCGCATCGCGCACCTCACCAAGACCGCCGAGTTGTGTCGGCGAGGCTACGCCGGCCAACAGCGCCGCACAATCCCCCGGCGGGCGGGAGCCCGTGCCCGCTGCGAGATGCAACGGATACTGTCTATACGCGAATGGCTGCCGCCGATTGCCGCCATAATGACGACCCTGACCGGAGACCCTCGATGGCCTTGCTACGCCAGATCCGCCACAACGACATCGTCGAACTGCAGCTGGCCCGTGCCGACAAGCGCAATGCCATGAGTTTTGCCATGATGCGCGAGCTGCTGGCGGCCGGTCGCGACTTGCGTCGCGATCGAACTCTGCGTGCCGTCATCCTTTCTGGCCAAGGTGAATCGTTCTGTGCCGGCATTGATCTGGCCGATCTGGCCGACCGACGCAACCGCCTGTTCGGCGTGTGGGAGTTGATCCGCCCCGGCCAGAGCCTGTTTCAGCAAGCCTGCCTGATTTGGCGCCGTCTGCCGGTGCCGGTGATCGCCGCCTTGCACGGCCACTGTTTCGGTGCCGGCATGCAGCTCGCTCTGGGCGCGGATATTCGCATCGCCCATCCGGCGACGCAGCTATCGATCATGGAAGGACGTTGGGGCTTGGTGCCGGATATGGGCTTATCGGAAAGCCTGCGTGGTCTGCTGTCAGCGGATGTCGCCAAGGACCTCTGTTTCAGCGCGCGCATTATCGATGGCGAACAGGCGCGTTCGCTCGGTCTGGTGACCCAGGTGGCCGATGATCCATTAGCCGCAGCGCAACAGCTCACCGCTGAATACGCACAGCGCTCGCCCGACGCCATTCATGCGGCGAAACAGGTAGTTCAAGCGATCAGCGAGCGCTCGCCGAACCGCAGCCTGGCGCTGGAGAAGCGCTGGCAGTTGAAGTTGATGTTGGGCAGGAATTTCGCCATTGCCAGGCAGCGGGCCAAGCAGCCCGAGACGCCGTTTCTGCCGCGGCAGTATTAGCCTGGGTCTGGCGCATCGCTGCGCGCGTCGCTTCGCCCGACCCTCACCCCGACCCCTCTCCATGAACCGATGGCGTAACCCATTGGTTCGCTGAGGTCGCGCTTTGCTCCCCTCTCCCCTCGCGGGAGAGGGGCCGGGGGAGAGGGGCTCTAAGTGGCTCCGGTTCAAGGTCCGCGCGCAGCGCAGAGCAAGACTCGGGGCTACCCAAAAACCACGCTGCAAGCACCGCTTTGCTCCCCTCTCCCCTCGCGGGAGAGGGGCCGGGGGAGAGGGGCGCAGCGCTCGAGCTTCCCCCTCACCCCAACCCCTCTCCCGCCAGGGGAGAGGGGCTCAAAGTGGCTCCGGTTCAAGGTCCGCGCGCAGCGCAGGGCAAGACTCGGGGCTACCCAAAAACCACGCTGCGCCAAGCACCGCTTTGCTCCCCTCTCCCCTCGTGGGAGAGGGGCCGGGGGAGCGGGGGCGCAGCGCTTGAGCTTCCCCCTCACCCCAACCCCTCTCCCGCCAGGGGAGAGGGGCTCTAACCCGGATATTTCACGAGCCCCTCAAGATCGCGACGTTCGTCCCGACCGGACGTTCGTGTGGCCTTCGCAGACCGGATTTGGCTGCTTTTGGGATGTTTTTCCGGAATTCAGACGCAATG
>NZ_JACYTR010000105.1 GCF_014841215.1 Pseudomarimonas arenosa | reverse complement strand
CTCAATAGCGCCAATACCAGGTCTACGCGCTTCTCTGCAGGCATTTCGCTCTTGCGTCCCATGTCTTGCTCCTCGATGGTTGTCTATCATTTCATCGGGTCCAAGGATCTGGGGGCAAGACAAACTTCAAAAAGCGGGCGGAGCAGCAGCCCTCGTTAACGCCCTGCTATACGTGATTGGCTTTGCAGCCATGGCGACGGTTCTGAATCCGGGCAACACGGAGGGCTGGGGCGCGGCGCAAAGGCTCGCGTTTGTGTTGGAAAGGAAGGCCCTTTTTCAAGCCTGGACCACGCTCATCTATGTCGTATTTGGCATGGCTCTCGTCGTCCTATCTGTTTCCTTGCACGAGAGGCTCAAGGACGCATCGGCTAGCCTTATGCAGATCGCAACCGCTTTTGGCCTGATCTGGTCTGGCCTTGTCATCGCGAGTGGCATGATTGGCAGCGTTGGTCTGGAGGCAGTCGCTTCGCTCCAAGCCACCGACCCGTCACAAGCTCTTTCCACCTGGACTACGCTTGGCGCAGTCGAAAACGGATTGGGCGGTGGCGTTGAGGTTGTCGGGGGTCTGTGGGTATTGCTCATCAGCCTCGCTGTTCGTGGCTCACATGCACTTCCCAAGGCGCTGTCCTATCTTGGCTTCGTCGTCGGCACCGCCGGGATTCTCACCATTGCGCCTCCGTTGGGTGAGCTTGGTGCGGTATTTGGCATCACTCAGATTGCGTGGTTTGCCTGGGTCGGGATCTGCATGCTGCGCCGCCCCACAACTAACTAATCGTTCAAGCGGACCGATGGTCCAAACCTGCCAATGCCGTGACGGTATAGCAGCCTGGTCAGGTGTGGTGCATCGCCCGCTAAACTCCGGGGTTGGTCGTCTACCGTCGCGGCTCCAAGCTTGGGTGTGCGCTCCTGTGTTCGCCGCCAATTGGGCACGACCAACCGCTTCTGGCCGTGCAGCGCTACCCAAACCTCACCGAATACACCGGCGGCAGATTGTTCCCTACTGTCTGCCAACTCTCACCGCGATCTTCGCTGATGTACAAGTTACCGGTGGTGCTGCCAAAGGCGAGGGTGTCGCCGCTGGCGTCAAGGGCGTGGCGGTAGACGACATCAAAGGCGTTTTCCTGCGGTAATCCCCTGCGTAGCTGCTGCCAGGACTGGCCGCCGTCAGTGGTGCGGGCGACGAATAGGCCGCCGTCGATGGCGGTGCGTTGCATGTCGGCCTTGCCGGGTACCAACCAGGCGGTGCGGCCGTCCTTGGCATCGACGGCGACCGGAAAGCCGAAGCGAACGCCTGATTCAGGTGCGCTGACATTGCGCCAGTTCGCAGCGCCGTTGTCGCTGTAGAACACGCCGCAGTGGTTCTGTTGCCAAACATGCTCAGGTGCGCCGGGGCAGAGCGCAACGTAGTGCGGGTCGTGTCCCCATTCGGCGTTAGGGTCAGGCAGGTAGTCGTTGGTCATTCCCTGGTTGCGGCCCCGCCAGGACTTGCCGCCATCGGTGGTTTCCAGCACGCCGGCTGTGGAGACCGCGATCAGCATGCGATCGGCATTCTTGGGGTCGACGGCAATCGAGTGAATGCCGGCGGCAAACTCGCCGGACTCCGAGGCTGGCGTGCCGAACCAGTGTGTTTCGCCGCTGCCGTCACCGTTGAACAGATCACCGCCGCGAGAGGAGTGATTCCATAACGCACGGTTCAACTCAAAGGTCTGGCCGCCGTCACTGCTCTCGAACAGCCCGCCGGGAATGGTGCCGACATAGATCTTGCCGGTCGGGCCGAAGGCGATGCACCAGAGCTTCAGCAGGGTGGCGGTGCGGACTTTCGAGGGCGGCTCGGCGCCGTCCTCGCCCGGCATGTCGGTGCCGATGTAGCGTGCGCCTGACGGGTACTTGATCTGCGTTGCGTCCTGCCAGGTCGCCCCGTCATCGGTAGAGCGCGACAGCTTGGCGCCCCAGTGGCCGTGGCCGAGCAAGGCCCATAGGGTTCCGGTGCTCGGGTCGCAGGCGACATAGTTACTGCCGGCGCCGGCATGGCCGGCCAGCCGCGGCTGCCAGCGACCGTGGGCCTGTTCGACGATAAAGCTGCCCTTGCGGGTACCGACCAGAACACGCTGTGCCATCTCAGCCTCCGCTCAGTGCTTGCAGGATGAAAACCTCGGCGTTTTCGTTCAATGGATCCGATAGCGCCCGGCGATCAACGATACGTTGCCCGTCGATGAAGATATTGACGTGCGGCCGCAGGCGCCCGGCTTCGTCGCAGACGTAGAAGGCAAAGCCAGGCGCACGCTGTTCCAGCGCCGCCAGCAACTGCGCCACGCTGCTCGCTTCGACCGACAGCGATTGTCCCTTCAGTGCCGGAAAGAACGACAGCAGGTGGCCGGTAAGCGTGACGGTTGCCATACCGAAGTGTAGTCCCAAAGCCTGAGCGAAGCATCGCGGTGTCGATGCGGCATTCTGGCGCTTCACTGCTTGCGTGCGCGAATCACCGTTGCCGTATAGTGGCGAGGCGCGCGATCCTGCGGAATCGGGGCATGTGGTGACCAAGCAACTGCAGCTCGATCAACGCAGCACACCAGGGGCGGGCGCCGATTCACGCGCATTGCCAAGCGCAGCTGAGCTGCGCGGGGCTGCCCGCCTGGCGGTGGAAGGGGTGCGCAAGGTCACTCAATTGGCTGGTGCAGTGCACGGCGGTATCCAGCAGGTAGCAACGCTGAACGCCCTGGGTTCGCCCAATGCCGCCGGTGGCCTGGCGGGATTGAGTTACCGCGTGGTTGAGGCTGTCACCGGGCTGGTCGGGCACAGTCTCGATGCCCTGCTTGGTCTGTTGCCCGATGGCGATCCGCAGCGGCCGGGGTCCGCCCGATCGCAAGCTCTGCTCAGTGCGTTGAACGGTGTGTTAGGTGATTGGTTGGAGAGCAGCGCCAATCCATTGGCGATCAGAATGCAACTTCTGCATCGCGGTCGACCGCTGAAGGAGGATCAGACGCTTGCATTGCCTGGCGTTGAACCTGGAAGGGTGAAACTCGCCGTTCTGTTGCACGGCCTGTGCATGCACCCGCAGCACTGGTCGGCGCCGGCTGATGGCCAGGAAGAAGGCGCAGCGCCCGCAGAGACGCCCGGCGCGCCAGGGCCGATGGAGGAGATGCTGACCGAACTTGGCTACTGCAGCCTGCACCTGCACTACAACAGCGGTCGTTCGATCGCCGGCAATGCAGCTGACCTTGCAGAGATGCTTGAGCGCCTGGTTAAGAAGTGGCCAGGGCAGATTGACTCGATCGTCCTGATTGGCCACAGCATGGGCGGCCTGGTGGCGCGTGGCGCCTGCGCTTTAGCCGAGCAGACGGGGCAGGGTTGGCTGAGCCGCACCCACAAGCTGGTCTGCCTGGGCAGCCCGCATCAGGGCGCGCCCTTGGAACGTGCCGGGCACGGGCTGGAACAGCTGCTGGCGGCCCTGCCGCTGGTCGCCCCCTTTGCTCGTCTAGCTCGCTTGCGCAGCGCCGGCATCACCGACCTGCGCCATGGCAGCCTGCAATCAGCGACAGACGGGCCAACGGTGTTGCAACCACCGGCTGGGCTGCATC
Organism: Pseudomarimonas arenosa; assembly: GCF_014841215.1. Classification (GTDB taxonomy): domain Bacteria; phylum Pseudomonadota; class Gammaproteobacteria; order Xanthomonadales; family Xanthomonadaceae; genus Pseudomarimonas; species Pseudomarimonas arenosa. Next base: position 2,884 of record NZ_JACYTR010000105.1, on the reverse strand, counting down.
TGTATCTGTTGGCGGCCAGCCGCAGCCTGCAGCCGGCTGTAGCAAGCCGTCGACGACCGCGCAGTGATGGCCTGGTGCCGGTCGCCAGCGCGCTCGGTGAACATCGGCAACGTGCTCGCTCGCTGGCGGTACCGGCCTCGCGCAAAGCGCTGCTGTACGGCATGCACCACTTGCAGATCCTGTACCACCCCACCGTCAGTGAGCAGGTGCGCGGGTGGCTGCTGGAGCCTTCCGGGCTAGGTGTCGCGCTGAGCGACAGCGATCGATGATGAGCGCGGTCGTGCAGGGCAGTGCTGATCTTCACCGGGGATTGCGTTTTCCACGCAGCTGGGCTTTCATGCACGAAAGAAATCGTACAAAGGCTGCCAATGCCCCTGATCATCACGCGTCTGATCTTCCTGATCTGTCTCGCCCTGCTGGCTTCGTTTTCCTCGATCTCATACGCAGCTGAACATAGACTTCAACTGGCCGCCCGGGCCTGGGGCCTGGCCAAATATCATCACCCCAATATCACCCGCTGCCAGCTCGATTGGGATGCGGTCATGATGGAACGTGTTGTTTTACTGGAGGCCGACGACGCGGCCGCTCGGGCTGAGGCGATCATGAGCATGCTTGCCGCGGCGGGTGACGGGTCGCGCCAGCCGGTGGACGAGCAGACGCCGGCCTGGATCGTCGATTCAAACCTGCCGCCGGCCTTGCAGGAGCAGCTGGCCTGGCTGGCGGCGCAGCGGCCAAGCCAGCAGTGTTACGTCTCAACCGAGTCGTGGGGTGGCCCAGCCCAGTTCAGCCGCGATGTTGGCCAGGCAGTGTTCGATCCGGACCGGCGTCAGCGCGCCTTGGCGCTGTTTCGCTTCTGGAATGCGATCGAATATTTCTTCCCCTATAAGGCCGACATCGGTCGTGACTGGGGCGAGCTGTTCGACCAGTACGCCGATCGAATCATTGACGCACCCAGTCGCGCAGACTATGTGCTGGCCATGCGTGAGTTCACCGCCGCCATCGAAGACTCGCACGCATTCTTTTTTGAGGCGGCGAGCGCGCCGGGCGAGGGCTTGGCGCCGTTCACGCTGACGTCCATCGATGGCCGCGATATCGTGCTGCAGGTGTTGCCCAATGCGGCCACGGTGCGCCCGGGCGATGAGCTGCTGGCCATCGATGGCGAGTCCCTGGTAGATCGCAAGCGGCGCTTGCAAGCGCAGGTGTTTGGTTCCAATCCGATCACCAAGGAACGAGAGGCCTTGCGATTGGCCTTGTCTCTGGGCGCCAATCCGGGGCGGTTCTCGCTGCAGCGCCCAGACGGCAGCCGCTACGAGGTCTCCTTGCCGCGCAGTGGGCTGTACCATTTTTCAACCCTGGCCGGGCAGCCGGTGTGGCAGAGCCGTGCGCTGGACGGCTGTCGGATCGGTATCGTCGACTTGGCGCGGTTGCAGCCTGCGGAAGTCATGCCGATGCTTGCCGCCATGCAGTCGAACGACGCCATCGTATTCGATGTTCGCAACTACCCGAATAACACCATGTGGCCGATCGTCGACGTGCTGTATGCCGAGCCGACACTGATGGCTCACCTCAGCCAGCCGGACCTGGCTGCGCCGGGACGGTTTACCCTGTTTGAAAACCGCCTCGGTGGGCGCCAGCCCAGCGGCTGGCAGGGCCGGATCCTGCTGCTGCAGGACGAGCGCACTCAGAGTCAGGCCGAGTTCTCGCTGATGGGATTCGAAGCCACCGGTCGAACGATCAGTTTCGGCAGCCAGACTGCGGGTGCCGACGGCAATATCACCTCAATTGAACTGCCGGGCACTCTGACCAGCTACTTCACTGGCCTAGGTGTTTTCTATCCTGACGGCCGCGCCACCCAGCGCATCGGCATCGTGCCCGACGTGCATGTTCGACCGACCATCGCAGGCTTGGCCGCGGGGCGCGACGAAGTGCTGGAGGCGGCGCTTGATTGTCGCTGGCTGCAGGATGCGGCGCCAAGCCGCCTGCCCGCTAGCGGTGCCTACTACGCGCCGGCGCGCAACGGCGAAGGCTTGGATGTGCATGCTGACGGGCAGACGACGGCCGTGCTCAGCTACGGTTACGATGCCCATGGCGAGCCCGAGTGGCTGCTCGCCGCGAGCCTGTCTGACAGCGAAGCCTGGCAATCGAGCTTCCTGCGCTATACCGATGGCGGTGATGCCCATCAGGCGGCGCCCGACTACGGAGTGGATTTCGAACGTGGCCCTTATCACCGGGTTTGCGCGGACAAGAATCAGAATGCGCTGCACCCGCGTGCGCAGTGGCGCTGGCCTGGGTCGGCCGACAGCGAGGGCAACTGCCAGCAGCCCTTGCTGCTCAACAGCGGGCCCGCTGGCGGGCTCTGGAGTGGTCCGCCGCCCGAGCTGGGTTGGGGGCTTAGCATTCACCAGCAGAATGAGCAGTTGTCGGTGTTTGTCTATGCCTACGATGACGCGGGTCAACCGCGCTGGCTGCTGGGCACCGGCACGCTCGACGACGCCGGGCAAGCGTCGATCACGCTGCAGCGCTTCGGCGGATTTTGCCGTCACTGCCCGCCGACCGATCTCAGCGTGACCGAAGCCGGGACGCTTGAACTCGATCTGCGCGGCGCCTTGCACAACGTCGAGCAGGGCAATTGGCTGTCGATCAACGCGCAATTCGGCGCTGGGCACTCACGCTGGCAGCGCCAGAACATGCCGATGCAGCGATTGGTCGGCCACTGACCAACGGTAGCGGCGAGCCCGGATATTTCATGAGGTCGCGCCGCAAGATCCGGCAATTCCAAGCGGGGCGAGAGTTTCGACCGATGGTGTTGAGATAACAGAGTGTTCGCGATCTTTCGGCGCTGGCACGGCCCTCATTCGGCCGCTGCGCGGCTACGCAGGGCATT
>NZ_JACYTR010000104.1 GCF_014841215.1 Pseudomarimonas arenosa | reverse complement strand
GCATTGCGTCTGAATTCCGGAAAAACATCCCAAAAGCAGCCAAATCCGGTCTGCGAAGGCCACACGAACGTCCGGTCGGGACGAACGTCGCGATCTTGAGGGGCTCGTGAAATATCCGGGCTATCTGCAGGGCGATATTGGCCCCGTTGCCCACCAGCACCCGGAACAGCCGCGGCGCCGAACGATCGCTGCCGCCATTGCTGGTGCCGCCGTCATCGCGCGCCACCACCGCGAATAGCGCGCCACCGCTGCTGCCATTCAACTGATAACTCAGCCGCCCACTGGCGTCGATCGCGGCTCCCGTTACCAGCGTCTGCGCGTTGTTCAAGGGCAACACGCTGTAGCTCAGGGTCTGCCCTGTCTCAAACGGCCCCGGATCGCCGCTGGCGAAGCCCGCCACCTGGAATGCGCCACTGCTGCCCGCCGGATGGTACTGATTGCCCGACAACGACAAGGTCGGCGCATCGTTGACTGGGATCACATTGAGCAGGAACGAGCGACTGGTGGTCGCCCCGTCGCCATCGGTAACGCCCAGGGTGATGGTGGCGCCTCCCGAGCGATCCGGCGCCGGGGTAATCACCAGATTGCGCGTGCTGCCCGTGCCCGACACACCGGCGCTGAGCATGGCGTCGCTCACCAGGGCCTGATTGCTGGAGCCCGTCGCCAGGCTCAGCGATGCCGCCGCGGTCTCGGCGTCGGTCAGGCTCAGCACCACCGGCGCCGACGCCTGATCCTCGAACAGCACCAGATCAGATGGCTGGTTAAGGGCGGGTCGCGCATTGATTCGCTGGCTAAGATTGCCGGTGCTGGAGAGATGACGACTGTCGCCGGGATAGCTGCCGCTCAGGCTGTGCGTGCCGGCACTCAAACTGCTGGTGGTGCAGGTGGCCAGGCGTCGGCCGTCGATATTGATCAGAATCACATCGCTACAGCCGGCAATCGGCGTAGGGCCATCGCGGAAGGTGACCGTGCCGGTGGGCTGCACGCCGCTGACTTCAGCGGTGAGGATCAGCCCAGCACGCCCACCAAACCACGCTTCATACGCAGCTCCCCCATGGCACTTCACCGTTGCAGTTCAGCCCTGGCCGTGCGGCCGTCGCATTTGAGTCAGCCCAAACCCTAGGCCACGGTGATTCCCCGGTGCCCGGCTGCTATTTGGCGCTTCCGACATTGTGTTTGCTAGTGAAATTTGCTGAATCGTGGACACCGGGGCGTTTAGCGGCCACCGATCCGCAAGTGGCGCACCATTTCGGCGCACCGAGTGCGCGTAGCACTATTAACGTGCATGATTGCCCCATCGGGGTGCATTGCGTCGCCGACTCCCCGCCAAGCGGAATTAAAATCAATGACTTAATACCTGAGTAGGCTTGGCATGCCGCTTGCACCTTGGGCGTCACTGTTCTCATCACCCTCGGAGATCCGCTGTGTCTATCGAATCCGTTCTGAAACTGGCCAAGGACAACAACGTCGAATTTGTTGACCTGCGCTTCGCCGACATGCGCGGCATGCAGCACCACACCACCTTCCCGGCTCGGATTCTCGAACCCAGCCTGTTCGAGGAAGGCAAGATGTTCGACGGCTCTTCGGTGGTCGGCTGGAAGGGTATCAACGAGTCCGACATGATCCTGCTGCCGGACCCGACCACCGCCTTCATTGATCCGTTTGCCGCTGACCCGACCCTGGTGCTGCTCTGCGACATCCTCGAGCCGGCCACCATGCAGAGCTATGAGCGCGACCCACGCGGCATCGCCAAGCGCGCTGAGGCCTTCCTGAAATCCACCGGCGTCGCCGATCAAGCCTTCTTTGGTCCGGAACCGGAGTTCTTCGTATTCGACTCGATCCGCTGGAAGAACGACATGTCCGGCTCGATGTTTGAAATCGAATCGGAAGAAGCACCGTGGTCGAGCGCGAAGAAGTTCGACGGTGTCAACGCCGGTCATCGCCCGGGCGTCAAGGGCGGCTACTTCCCGGTCAGCCCGGTCGATTCACTGAACGACCTGCGTGCCGAAATGTGCAAGGTGCTGGAACAGCTCGGCATCGAAGTCGAAGTGCACCATCACGAAGTCGCCGGCCCCGGCCAGTGCGAAATCGGTACCAAGTTCAACTCGCTGGTTAAGAAGGCCGACGAGCTGCTGCAGATGAAGTACGTGATCAAGAACGTCGCCCACCGCAACGGCAAGACTGCCACTTTCATGCCGAAGCCGGTGGTCGGCGACAACGGCTCGGGCATGCATGTGCATCAGAGCCTGGCCAAGGGCGGCACCAACCTGTTCATGGGCGAGGGCTACGGCGGCCTGTCGCAGCTGGCGTTCTGGTACATCGGTGGCGTGTTCAAGCATGCCCGCGCGATCAACGCCTTCACCAACAGCACCACCAACAGCTACAAGCGTCTGGTGCCGGGCTTCGAAGCCCCGGTGATGCTGGCCTACTCGGCGCGCAACCGCTCGGCCTCTTGCCGCATTCCCTTCGTCACCAATCCCAAGGCCCGCCGCATCGAGTTCCGCTTCCCCGACCCGATGAACTCCGGCTACCTCGCCTTCACCGCCCTGATGATGGCTGGCCTCGACGGCATCCTCAACAAGATCGATCCGGGCGCGCCGATGGACAAGGATCTGTACGACCTGCCGCCGGAAGAGGAAAAGGGCATTCCGCAGGTCTGCTCCTCGCTCGATCAGGCCCTCGACGCGCTGGACAAGGACCGCGACTTCCTCAAAGCTGGCGGCGTCATGACCGACGACTTCATCGATGGCTACATCGCGCTGAAGATGCAGGAAGTCACCAAGTTCCGCGCGGCGACCCATCCGCTCGAGTATCAGATGTACTACAGCCTGTAAGCGGGCACTCAGCCACGCCAAGAAAAAACCCGCCGCACGGCGGGTTTTTTTGCTTTTCGATCGACGGGAATCGGCCCGAAACGGACGATGGCCTGCCCTGTTCGCACTGAGAGACAGCCCGAAGGGCGAGTAAGAGTCCGAGGGCGGTAGCGATGGAATCGCCTTGACGCACCCTGAGCCTGTCGAAGGGTGCCTCAGCGAAGCGAGCCCTGAAGGTGCCCACGCGAGCATTGAGGTTGCAATGCTGGGTCGGCTGGCTTCGACAAGCTCAGCCAGCGTGGCGGCGACTCGAAGCGGCCGGGTGTCGTCAACGTTTGTTTGCAACCACACCCACGGCGTATTCGTACCCTCATCGGCCCTTCGGGCACCTCCCACAGGGAGAAGGGAAAAGCACGTGTCCGCTCCTGGCCGAACTCAGACGCGCAGCCCATCGATTCACACTAAACCTCAGGCTTCACCTCCGACCTGGCCTTGCCATTCCAGACAAACGGAAACTTCAGCTGCTTCAAGAAGCCGTTCGGCACGTAATCACCCACCACACCGTAGTGATCGGGCCACTTGCGATCGGCCTTCACCGCGGTGCCAAACAGGTAGTCGAGGAAGGCGAAGTGGGCAGCGTAGTTGCGATCGATCGCCTCGTCATCCTGTGAGTGATGCCAGTGGTGAAAGTTGGGCGTCACGATCAGGTACCTCAGTGGCCCAAGCCGCACGCTGACATTGGCGTGATTGAACACCGCCTGGAAGCCGACAATGATGATGTAGGCGTCGATCACCTCCTTCGAAAAGCCCAGCAGCCAGATCGGTGCCATCACCAGGGTTCGGGTAATCAGCAGCTCGATCACGTGCTGACGAGAGCCGGCCAGCCAGTCCATGCTCTTCACGCTGTGGTGCACTGCATGCAGCCGCCACAACAACGGAACTTCGTGATAAGCGCGGTGCGTCCAGTACTGCACCAGATCAGCCACCAGAATGGCCAGGAACAATGCCAGCGGCCAGGGCAACTGCTGCACCCAATGGCGAAGTCCTTCATGCGCCGCCCAGCCAAACAGTCGATGCACCATCAAGTTGGTGGCCAGCAGCACGAAACCAACGATCAGATGATTGACGATGAAATGGTGTAGGTCAGTCTGCCACTCGGCGCGAAAGATGGGCTGCTCGCGACGCAGGGCGAACAGCTTCTCAATGAAGATGAAGATCAGGGCTGAACCAAGCAGGTCGAGGATCAGCCAGTCGAGCCCGATGTAGGGAGTGTTGTCCGGGAAGTCGCCCACCGGCACCCGATGTCCGCCCCAAAGCACAGCCAATACCACCACCGCGAATGCGATGCTGGAAAGCCAGCGCATGCGGCCGCTCACCAGATTGAACAAGGCCAGGCCGCCGGCCAGCACCAGACACCAGAACAGCACGATGCGCAGAGTTTCGACGTCGTAGGAGCGTCGTAGCTCGGGCGTGGTCAGATATTCGGGAAAGTGAAAGGCCAGCACGCCGAGCAAGCACATCAAGGCCAGCACCAGGGCGATGACGCCGCTGAGCAACCCATGACCAGGCCGCAATTCACCATGCGCTGCCCGCAAGCGCCTAAGTTTGCCCCACATGGACCACACCTTCTGCTTGCCGGCCCCTTCAGCCCCGGCGATGGGGTGAGGCATTTTGCAGCAGCGCCGAGCCAGGTGAAATGGTCGGTGCATTATTCACCTCCTCGACCTTCTGCCGCATTCCAGCTAGCCTCTGCCTTGCAGCCAGGCGAAACCATCGCCGACTGCCAATACTTCGGCCAGACACGGGGGCAGTGCGCGGGCCATGCTAGGGAATCAGGCGAATCAGGGACTGCCCTCGGGCACGCTGACGCTGAGCGGATGGGTGGAACCGCCAACCGCGCTGGCGGTGCTGGCCGCCATGTATCTCGGCGCCGCGATCTTTATCGCGCTTGCCCTGCTCGACCCGTTCCCGCACAAGAAACCGACCCGGCGCTGGTTGCGGCGCCTGTTTGCGGCGGCGGCCCTGCTGCTCGGCGCCCTGGCCTTTTTCTGGCTGGATGCTCTGCCGGCGGGCGGCCATGCGCTGTGGGGCAGGTTGACCCCGAGCGCCTTGCTGGGGCTGGTGATCGGAACAGCCCTGACCATTTTCGGTATCGACCAGCGTCAGCGCAGCTCCACCTTTTACGCCGCCTGCGCCCTGCCCTGGGCGATTGGCCTGGGCTGGGCCGGCCAGCTGGCCTTGCTCGGCAACAGCGTCGATGCACCGCGGCTGCTGCATGGCAACGATCAAGCAGCTGCCTGGATTCTGCTCGCCGCCGGGCAATCCTTGGGCCTGGCCCTGGCCTGCGTACTGCGCCGTCGCCGTGATGGCAGCCCGGTCCTGGTGCTGGCCTGTGCGGCGGCCTTGATGGCGTTGAGCATCGGGCTGTATCGCCCATTGCTACTGAACAGCGCGTTTGAACTGGGTGAGCGGGCCCAGCGCTGGGCGCCGCAGGGCGCCGACTGGATGCAGATTCTGGGCGTCGGTCTGGCCGCCCTGCTGGGACTGGTGGCGATTTCCGCACGGCGCCGATCGGGGCGCGAAGCCGGTGGCGAACACCTGGCCCTGCGCAAGAGCAGTCGCGTCGATCCGGTCACCGGCCTGCCGACTCTCGATGTGATCAGCGAGAGCTTCGTTCGGGTGCTGCGGCTATCGGTAGCCGGACGCCATGCCTGCGCTCTGGCGGTGATTCACTTCGCCGCCCTGGAGCGCGTGCAGTCGACCCAGAGCAAGGAAGCACGCGATCGCCTGTTCAGTGAGTCGGCCTGGCGCCTGCGTTCGCAACGTCGCGATGAAGAGCTGATCGGCGCCATGGGCGGCGACCGACTGATCATGGTGTTAAGGGTGCAGGATTCAAACGAGGCCACCGCCCGACTGCGCGAGTTGCTGGCGCAGTTCGAGCAGCCGGTGGGCGACGAAAGCCTGCGCTTCCGCCTGCGCCCTGCGGTGGGCCTGACCATGTGGCCCACCCATGGCGACGACTTCGGCCGCCTTCTGGCCAATGCCCTGGTCGCCCTGGAGCGCTGTCCGCCGGCTGGCATCCAGCTGTTTCACGCCGCCCAACGCGAAGAGAATGAGCATCGTCTGCGCGTGGAGTCGACGCTGTCGGGCGCCATTGCCCAGGGCGAACTCGGTCTGGTGCTGCAGCCCATCGTCGACGCCCTGAGCGGCGAGGTGAGAATCGTCGAGCTGTTGGCACGCTGGAACAACAGTGAGCTGGGCAATGTGTCGCCGCGACAGTTCATTCTGATCGCCGAATCCAGCGGTGTGATTGACGAGTTCGACCGCTGGTTGCTGCGCGAGGCGCTGTCCACCACCAAGTGGATGGATGCCGCCGGATTTCCCGATATCCGGGTGTCGCTGAACTGCTCGCCGGTCAATCTGGCCGACCCGGCATTCATGGATTTCTTCGAGCGCACGGTGCAGACCAGCGGCGTCGATCCACAACGGCTGGAGGTTGAGGTCACCGAAGCCGCCTTGGCGGAAGGCGACCGCACCATCGTGGACAGTCTGCTGCGTTTGCGCGCGCTCGGCGTTGGCCTGACCATCGACGACTTCGGCATCGGTCATTCCTCGCTGGCGCGTCTGCGTGACCTGCCGATCGATGCCCTGAAGATCGACCAGAGCTTTGTCCAGGACATGGGTTACCCGCAGGGCGAGTTCCTGGTCTCGGGCATCCTTGGTCTGGCGCATGGATTGGGCAAGACGGTCATCGCCGAAGGCGTGGAAACCGAGGCCCAGCGCGCCGCCCTGGTCGATCTTGGCTGCGAGTATCTGCAGGGCTTTGCGATCAGCCGCCCGCTGTCCTGGCGCGGCCTGCTGGATTTCCTCGGGCGTGAAGTCGGCGATGATTTCCCCGAAGCGCCCGGCGCCCTGCAATCCGGCGAATCGCAACGCTGAGTCTCGTCTGAACTAACCCGGATATTTCATGAGGTCGCGCCGAAAGATCCGGCAATTCCAAGCGGGGCGAGAGTTTCGACCGATGGTGTTGAGATAACAGAGTGTTCGCGATCTTTCGGCGCTGGCACGGCCCTC
>NZ_JACYTR010000103.1 GCF_014841215.1 Pseudomarimonas arenosa | reverse complement strand
CGATTTTGAAGCGCCGCAGATCATTCCGGACGGCGGCTTTATCGTGCGTGGCAATCGCCCGCAGATTACCGGCGATGCAATTGCACCCAACATCGAAGTCAAACCTGACCCCTATCTTGTCGTGCATAGCTACGAACAGCTGTCGCGCTTTGCCTTCAAGGTCGATCAATCGTCGGTGGTGAACGTCAAGCTGCTGCCGCCGGGCAGCGTCGACCCCAACGACCCGGGCGCTCTCACCCTCGTCAGCAACGAAACGCTGGCCTCCGAGGTTTTGCGCGAAGTGCAGTGGACCGGCAAGGACGAGGTCGATTCCAACTTTGTGCTCACCGAAGGACAGGGCATGTTCAACCTGCTGATTACGGCGACTAGCGTACGCAGCGGAGTCACGGCCAAGTACCTTGGCGTGCTGCACTTGGAGAACTGAGCATGAAATTCCATCGCAACGCGATGCCTATCGCGGTCGGGTTGTTGGGCGCCTGTATCTCGGGATCCGTTCTCGCGGCCGACCTTGCCTATCTGGCACACGACGGACTGTACTGGCAGGCCGCGATCATGGCCGATGACGGTGCCAATGCTCGCTTGATCACGCGCTCGGCCGGTGACAAGACCCGCCTGTCCTGGTACCCCGATGGCCAACACCTGCTGCTTAACAAGGCCGATGGGTCGGTGGTGCGTGTCGCCATCGAGGATGGCAGCGAGCAGGCCATCGACATGCCGTTGCCCGGCGTGCTCGACGCCGTGGTGTCGCCCGACGGCCAACAGATCGCCTTTTCGCTGAGCGCAGCCGGTGTCGCCGATGCCAATCACATCTGGCGCTTCACCCCGCCCAAGGGCGCAGTCAAGCAGGTCACCCGCATGACCACCATGCAGCACGAGCCCGCTTGGAGCCGCGACGGCACAGCGCTCTACTTCTTGTCTGGCGGCGGTGGCCAAGTTCACGACGTGCAGCGCGTCGACTTAGCCTCAGGAAACGTTGAGCAGCTTACCGGCGGCAGTCTCTACAACTTCGATGTCGACGAAGGCCCCAACGGCCAAATCGTGTATTCAAGTAACCGCAGCGGCAATTACGAGATCTGGGTGCAGACCGGCTCAGGTCAGCCACAGCGCCTTACCGATCATCCGGCGCTCGACAGTCGCCCCGCGTGGTCAGTCGATGGCGAGCACATCGCCTTTGAGAGCGCCCGTGGCGGTGCCATGCACGTTTGGCGAATGGCCAAGGATGGCACGGATGTAACGCGCATCAGCCCTGAAGCGCAGTTGGCCCGTCACCCGGCGTGGCGCCCCTCCGGAGCCCAGCAATGAGAGCACTGACCATCCACTTCGCCCTGGTTCTGAGCTTGGCGGCCTGCAGCGCGCATGCCGTGCAGATCACTCACGTTACCGTTGAGAGGCAGCAGTTTGATCCGTCAAACGGCGATCTCTGGCAGCTTCAGTTCGAGCTCAGCGAGCCGGCGGCCGGGCATCTGCGCTTATACGATGGCAGCGACGTGCAAGTTCGTGTGATTGCGTTTGAGGGACAGCCGGGCAACAACAAGCTGAGCTGGGACGGGCGTGATCAGTCGGGCAGGGCGTTGCCCAACGAGGCCTATCACTACGTGATTGAGGCGGAAACCGCCAGCGGTGATCGCGCGGTTTACGATCTAACCGATATCACCGGCGGACAGGAACTCACCACCCAAACGGCGCGTTGGGATTCAGAAACCAAGCAGATTTCCTTCAGCCTGCCGCGCCCGGCACGCATCAACGTGCGCGCGGGCCTGGGTCAACTGGGCCCCTTGCTACGCACAGTCGTCGACTGGGTGCCGAGGATGGCTGGCGAACAGGTCGAGGCTTGGGATGGCAAAGATAACTCGGGCCTGTTGGATCTGACCCGGCATCCGCAGCTCGAAATCGCGGTGCAAGCCTACTCACTTCCCGACAACGTGATCTTTGTTGGTACGCCTCCGCAGCGGGTGGCCCTGTCGAACCAGGGGGCCGGCGCCGCCAAGCGCGAGGTGAATCAGCCGCAGGTGAAGAAGATGCACTATCACGCCCAGCAGCCGCTGGCAGAACGCGGTGACATCGCCATCGGTATCGCGTTGCCGGCAGGCACGCCGCAGGACAAAGACGGCACCTGGGTGATCTCCGGCATCGTGCCGTTCATGCTCGAGGTCGCGCCGGAAGACAAACAACGGGTTCTCGATCGCCGTTTCGAGCCGGTGTTTTTTGTCGACGGCAGCTACGTGTTCGAGAACGAGGTGGGCTTCTTGCCCACTACATGGATCATGGATGCCTCCCGCTATCCGGAAGGCGAACACTTCGTCACCGCCAATTTGCGCGGCTATGAAGGCAATTTTGGAATCGCCACCGTGCGAGTCCGCATTCAGCACGGTGAAGCCCAATGACGAATCGACTTTCCAGCACGAACACCATGTTCCAGCGGGTTCTGCTCAAGACGCCTGGCGTTGCGCTGGGCATGCTTCTAGCGTTGTTCCTGCTGCCGATAGCGCATGCGCATCACTTCGGTGGTACGACCTATGCTGACGACGAGGGTGTCTCAACGTCTGGGCCGGGCGGCGGCTGTGACGACAACATATGCTGTATCGGCGGAGGCACGGGTGATGGCGGTGATGGAGGTCCTGGCGCCGATCCGTCTGATGGTTTCGACGGCGGGAATGCAGGCAAGCCGATCAGTCTCTATGACGGCCGCGAGCGATATTCCGCGTTCGACCTCTCCGTGGGCAGTCAGTACCCCATCTCGTTAACTCGCCGTTTCGACAACCTCGCGCTGTACGATTCCAGTCTGGGGTTTGGCTGGGCGTTCGATCACGACAGACGCCTCTTCGAGTATCCCGATGGCAGTGCGATCATTCGCAGCGGCTGCGGCATGCGCCATCGTTTCGTGTCGACCGGCAACGCCTATGTCGCCTCGCGCGACGGTGTGCAGGCCACATTGCAGCGACGCAATGATGGCGGTCATGAGTTGCTGTTCCAGAGCGGCGCGCGCGATGTGTACGACGCTGAAGGTCGACTGGCCTACATGATCAACGCGCAGGGCTGGCGCCATGCGTTCACTTACGACAGCCGCGGCAAGCTGCCCTTGACCGGAACCTCGCCGAACAGTATTGATCCGGACAAACCGCTGGTGGTGGCCTTGATGCCGCGCCTCACCCGCATCGATCTGCAGGCGCCCGACGGCTCGTCCACCGGTCACGCCATCGAGTTCCACTACAACGAGGCGACCGGGCGCTTGCAGCGCGCCAGCACCTCAGACGGCCGTGAAGTCAGCTACCAGCACGACGTCTGGCAGGGTGCCACGCGCGGCAATCTGGTGGCGGTCAACGGTACCGCCAGCGGCGACTACGCCTACGGGTATGACGACAGCCGTTTCCCACACTACGTCACGTCGTTCCAGGGCGGTGCCGCGACGGTGCCGGTGGTGAATCAGTACGACGCCGATGGCCGCGTGGTGGTGCAAACCCAGGGCCGCAGCAAGATCGAGATCCGCTACGTTGATAAGTACCGGCGCACCGAAGTCACGCGCTCCGTGTTTGATGCGCAGGGCACCTCGCTGATCGCCGGCACGCGCACGGTCTGGTTTGATGAGGCCGGCTATCTCGAGAAGGAAACCAATGAGCTCAACCACGAGCTCAAGATCATCCGCAACGAGCGCAAGCAGGTGGTGCGGCAAGAGGTGTGGGAGCGCATCGGCAACGGCTATCAGCTGTTCACCGCCACCGACTTCACTCGCGATGCGCTGGGTCGGGCGCTGACCGAAACCGTGCGTCTCAGCCCCAGCGAATCCCTGGTCACCCAGTGGACCTATGACGATGATTGGGTGGTGAGCCGCGAGAGCTACTCCACCGCGGCGCCGAACAGCCGCAATCGGGTGGAATACGATCTGAATCGCGATGCCACCGGTCGACCGACCGGCTACAGCGAAGTGCGCCATGTGCGCAGCGACGGCAGCCACACGCGCACGCGTTATGCCTACTGCACGGAGCAGGATGTCGCCAACCCCAGCCTGGGATGCCCGGTGCTGGGCTTGCTGAAGTCGATCGATGGCCCACGCGAGGACGTTCAGGACATCACCCAGTTCCAGTACTTCACCAGCACCGACACCAGCGGCTGTGGCTTGGCGCAGGGGCCGTGTCACCACCGCGGTGATCTCGCCCGCACCGTCAATGCCGCCGGGCAGGCGCGGGTCATGCTGCGCTACGACGCCGCGGGCCGCCTGATCGAAGCGCAGGATGCCAATGGCGTGAGCACGGTCAATGCTTACGACGCACAAGGGCGCCTGCTGTCGAGCACGACCGGCGATGCCACGCAGCAGTTTGAGTACAACGCGCGCGGTCTGTTGACGAAGCGTACTGACGCCGAAGGCCCCGAGGTGCGCTACCAGTACGACGACCGCGGCTGGCTCAGCGCCCTGATCGCCGCCGACGGATCGCGCATCGTCTACGAGCGCGATTCGGCCGGGCAGGTGCTGCGCGAGCGCACCCTGAATGCAGCCGGCCAGGTCACCCGCTCAAGCGAGCGCAGCTACGACAAACGCGGTCAGCTGATCAGCAGCAAAGATGGCCTCGGTCGCACCACCCTGTTCAAGTACGATGCGCTCGGCCGGCAGACCCAGATCACCGACCCGATGGGCCGCCTGACGGAGCAGCGCTACGACGCCGCCGGCCGCCTGGTGACCTCAATCGGCGATGCCGCGGTCGCCGCGATCCGTGCGACCAGTCATTTCCACTACGATGGTGCCGGTCGCTTGATTGGAGTGACCGATCCTAACGGTCTGAACACCCTGTATGTCTATGACGACCTGGGCCAACTCGAACAACTGATCAGCCCGGATACCGGCATCACCCAGTATGCAGTCGACGACGCCGGCAATCGCATCAGCGAGACCGATGCCCGCGGAGTCGCCGCCACCTCTACCTACGATGCGCTGAATCGTCTGCAGTCGGTGAGCTATCCGGACAGCAGCAAGAACCTGGCGTTCCACTATGACGAGGGCAACGCGATCACCGGCTGTGCCGCCTCGCACCCTATCGGTCGTCTGACCCGCGCCATCAAGGGCGTGGTGGAAACCCGCTACTGCTACGACTTTGCCGGTCGTGTGACCGAGAAGCGCGAGATCATCGGCGGTCGCGAATTCCGCGTGGGGTATCGCTACGACCGCGACGGTCGTCTGGCCAGCGTCGAGTATCCCAGCGGGTATCGCGTGCGCTATTCGCGCGATGACGAGCGGCGTCTGAGTGCCGCCGTGCTGGTGGCGGCGGACAGCAGCGAGCGCGTGGTGGTGCAGGATCTGCAGTACGCAGCGTTTGGCCCGACCACCCAGCGTCGCTATGGCGACAACAGCCAGACGACGATCACCCACAACGCCAACTATCAGGTCGAATCGATCGCTTCGCCGGCGTTCTCGCTGGGCCTGACCCTGGATTGGGTGGGCAATATCATTGCCTCGGAATCGGGCGCCGGCATTCAAGAGCAGTATCGCTACGATGCCCTGAATCGACTGCTGCGGGTCGGGTCGCCGGGCGGTGGCCTGAAGCAGGAGTTCAGCTATGACGCCACCGGCAATCGTCGCAGCGAACAGCGTCAGGGCGAGACGCCGGACACCTACCAGTACGGCAGCGATAGCCATCGCCTGCTGCAGGCCAATGGCTTAAGCCGCAGCTACGATGCACGTGGCAACACTGTCAGTGGCCTGGTCGCTGGTGCAACCCAGCGCTATGGCGACGACGGCCGACTCGATGCCTGGATGACCGCCAGCGCCATCACCGGCTACCTGCACAATGCCCGCGGTGAGCGCGTGCGCAAGCATCAGGGCGAAAGCTGCGCCAGCGCGGCCTGTGTCGGTCGCTACTTTATCTACGACGAAGCCGGTCACCTGATCGGCGAGTACGCCGCCGACGGCAGCCCGATCCAGGAACATATCTGGGCCGACGACGTGCCGGCGGGCCTGCTGAACGGCAATGATCTGCTCTACGTCCACACCGACCACCTCGGCACCCCGCGGATGATCACCGATGCGGAACAAGTGGTACGCTGGCACTGGCCGTTCGCCGATAACGCGTTTGGTGAACGGGCGCCGGTGGCGGTGGAGCAGGGGGTGGAGTATGGGATGCGGTTTCCTGGCCAATACTACGATTCGGAATCCGGGCTGCATTACAACTATTACCGCGACTATGATCCCTCAACAGGTAGGTACGTTGAGAGTGATCCGATTGGGTTGTTAGGCGGGCTCAATACCTTTGCCTACGTCGGCGGGCAACCCATCATGCAGCATGACCGGCTTGGGTTGTGTTGGTCAAAGGCTGATTCTGTAGCCCACTTCTACCTTGGGATGGGACGAACTGTAACCATGCAAGAAACGGGTTGCGCGGGACAGTTGACTTCGAAAACGCAGCCTGAGCGGGCCATTTGGGAGTCGCAGGTTCGCACGGCTGCCGAGGCTAAAGCGCGATCAATGCCGTGCGGCACCTTTACACGGATGATGATGTCTCGTTCGGTAGGTATCGCATCGGGCATTTGGTGGATTGGCGGCTTTTCGATGAAGCAGGAGGGCAACTGCATTGTCAAGCGCAATTGCGCCGACAACTCAGGCGGCATGTGTCGCCCTGAAACGTACTCTTTCGATTGTTTATTGACGAGCTCATTCGCTGATCTCTTTAGTGATCCGAGCGATTGGGACAACAGCGGGTACACAAACAACCCCGATTTTTGGGACCACTACCAATACGGAGGCACTCCGTACTTGGTGACTGGAAGCTGGTATGAACGAGTCTCAGGAGGAGGAACACTATGACGCGGCTCGTTCTATTCATCAGCCTATTCTTGGTTGCGGCGTGTTCAAAGACCGAGACAGTTGAATTGCCCAATGGCTACAAGATCTGGGCCATGAACCCCAAAGAAATCTATCTTTCGAACGCAGCCAATGAACTGGTAGTTGGGTTTGCTATCGCGAACGTTGGCGTAGATGGTGATCTGGTCGTGGTCGAGTGTGTTGACGCAACGCCAGCAACGTCACCGAATGGCTATTTAAACCAGAAGGGATACTCACTGGTAAATACGAGCAGCGGGAGCATCGAAACTGGCCTCACTCTGCCTGACGTTGAGCGGAGAGCATTGGAAGTGGGGTTTGATCTGGCGGCCTTGAAACCTGTGTCCGACTACTTCTAGCCCGCGTAGGGCGGGTTCTTAACCCGCCACTGCCTAACGCTCACTTCCCCCACAACGCTCGGCCTCGCCGGGCGTGGCCGCATCCGCTACCCAATCAACTGCGCGACGGTATGCCGCACG
>NZ_JACYTR010000102.1 GCF_014841215.1 Pseudomarimonas arenosa | reverse complement strand
CAAAGTTTGAACGTTACGACGGTGGGCGACACGCCCACCCTACGTCCGCTCCGCCTTGCAGCTCGTAGGGTGGGCCTATGGCCCACCGGCGCAAGCTTGGACGTCGGCGCAAAGTTTGAACGTCACGACGGTGGGCGACACGCCCACCCTACGTCCGCTCCGCCTCGCAGCTCGTAAGGTGGGCCTATGGCCTACCGGCGCAAGCTTGGACGTCGGCGTCGGCGGCCGATCAAACCCGCCGATACGGCCGATACACCGGCTCCCACACCAAGTCCTGAATGCGCTGGCGCAGTTCCTCATCACCACAGGTTTCGCCGAGACCTTCGGTTTGAGCTTGGCGGGCCACCTCGAAGGCGACGGCGATCGCCACTTCGCGCAGTTGATCGACCGGCGGCAGCAAGGCGGCGTGCGAGTCGTTGCGAGCCGGTGATAGCTCGGCCAGGGCGCGGCCGGCGGCCATGAACATGGCATCGCTGATCCGGCGCGCATGCACCGCCAGCACGGCCAGCCCCACGCCGGGGAAGATGTAGGAGTTATTGGTCTGGGTGATTGGAATCAGCCGATCGCCGAACGGCACCGGTGGGAAAGGGCTGCCGGTGCCGATCAGGGCGCGGCCCTCGGTCCAGGCAACCAGATCGGCCGGGGTGGCTTCGCTGCGTGAGGTCGGGTTGGACAGCGGGAAGATGATCGGTCGAGCGACCTGTTCAGCCATCATTCGCACCGCCGCTTGGTGGAAGGCCCCAGCCTGGCCGCTGACCCCGATCAACACGCTCGGTCTTGCGTTGCGCACCACATCCAGCAGTTCGATCCGCCCGGCCTGATCCAGCTGCCAATCGGCCACCGCCTCAGCCGATTGCGCGTACTGCGCGCGCTCGCCTTCGACCGGACGCAGACCGTGGGCGACCAGGCCCTTGCTATCGATCAGGTAGAACCGGCTGCGCGCCTCGCCCTGGCTGAGACCTGCGTCCATCATCGCCTGGACCAGCAGCCCAGCAATGCCGGTGCCAGCTGCCCCGGCACCCACCAGCACAACCCGTTGTTCAGTGAGCGAACTGCCGCTGACCCTGATCGCCGCCATCAGGGTGCCGGCCGCCACCGCCGCGGTGCCCTGAATATCGTCGTTGAAGGTGCACAGGCGATCGCGGTAGCGGGCCAGCAAACGGCCAGCATTGGCGCCAGCGAAGTCTTCCCACTGCAGCAGAGCGTTGGGGAAACGTTCGGCTATGCAGCTGACGAACTCCTCGACAAAGGCCTCGTAATCCTCGCCGCTGATTCGCGGGTTGCGCCAGCCGACATACAGGGGATTGTCGAGTCGCTCCTGATTATTGGTACCGACATCGAGCAGGATCGGCAGGGTGCTGGCCGGGTGGATGCCGGCGCAGGCGGTATACAGTGATAGCTTGCCGATCGAAATACCCATGCCACCGGCGCCCTGATCACCCAGGCCAAGGATGCGTTCACCATCGCTGACCACGATCACCCGCACCTGATCGAAACGCGGATCGGCCAGGATGTCGCGCATCCGGTGGCGATTCGGATAACTCAGAAACAGCCCACGCGGCCTGCGCCAGATCTCGCTGAAACGCTGACAACCCTCACCCACCGTCGGCGTATACACCAAGGGCAACAACTCCTCGATATGCCGGATCAGCAGGGCATAGAACAGGGTTTCGTTGGTGTCCTGCAGATCACGCAGAAAGGAATAGCGTTCGAAATTGGTGGCGAAGCTACGCAACACGGTGAGCCGACGCCGCACCTGATCGTCAAGATTGCCGATGCTCGGCGGCAGAATGCCATGCAGTGCAAAGGCATCGCGCTCGGCCTCGGTAAACGCCGTGCCCTTGTTGAGCAGCGGCTGGGCAATCAGGTCGACACCGCTGAGCGCAGTTTCAATCACCGTGGAATTGGTCTTCGGATTCATGGCGACCACTCCCCAGAGGTCGGGATACCGATGGCAGAGTGCAGGATACGCTCTTGCGATTGTGGCTGCCTGCAGCAACCAGCGCGTGCCGCACCCGCTTTCGTTGAGTCGGTTACCGCCCGGGGCTATGCTGTGCCAATGCGCGCCATTGCCAGCGCCATCGTTCTGCTCCTGCTCCTCGCGCTACCCTGCTCAGCGCGAGCGGGCAATCTCAGCGTGCTGCTTTGCAACAACGTCAACGTCGATCTGTTCGATTGTTTCGATCTGGTGGTGCTTTACAACAGCACCAATGGCGACAACTGGATCAACAACAGCAACTGGGGCACGCCCGATGTGGATTCCTGGCATGGAGTCATCGTCAATCCTTTGACCGGACGAGTAATTGCGCTGGATCTGGCCCTCAATGGCCTTAACGGACCGTTCCCCCCAGAGTGGCGGGGTCTGCAGGCACTGGAGTTTCTGCAGCTGTCGAGCAACGGCATCGACGGCGAGTTGCCCAGCTACCTGGGCAATCTGACCGCGCTGAAACTGCTGCAGATCGGCTTCAACAATCTCGAGGGGCCGCTCCCCGCCAGCCTCGGTAATCTGACCCAGCTCGATAACCTCTTTCTCGGCGGCAACCGCTTCAGCGGACAGATTCCGGCCACGTTTGGCAACCTTACTCAGCTCGAAGTGCTGAATCTGTTTTCCGACGGCTTCGACGCGGGTGAAAGATTGTCCGGCCCCCTGCCCGATCTGAGCGGCCTGACCCGACTGCAACGGCTGGACCTTCGCAGCAATGACATCGAGGGGCCCTTGCCGGGCTACCTCGATCAGATGCCGGATCTGGAACAACTGCACCTCGACGGCAACAGCTTCAGCGGAAGCCTGCCGGCCAACATCGGCCTGCTCTCCAAGCTGCAGTCGCTGGACCTGGCCGGCAACCAACTCAGCGGCGCCATTCCCGCTTCCCTGGGGAATCTCGCCATGCTGGAAGAGCTGGAACTGTCGTTCAATGATTTTTCCTCGACCCTGCCGACCTCACTGGGCAACTTGTCGGCCTTGCGCAAACTGCGAATAGCCGGGGCCCCGGTGGGCCTGCTGGCCGACCGGCAAGCCATCACCGGCCCCATCCCACACCAGCTGGCCAACCTGAGCCAACTCGAAGAGTTGAATCTCGGCTTCAATCAATTATCAGGCAGGCTGCCGGCGTGTCTCGGCAACCTTCCCGCACTGACGGTACTTAACCTGCAGGCCAATGACATCGAGGGACCGGTGCCTGACGCATTTACTTTGCTCGACCTCGATGTGTTTTATGTCGGCGCCAACCTGCTCGAATCGGACACTGGTCAGCAGCTGGTGCTGAGTCCTTCGGTGCAGACCTGGTTCAATGCCATTCCTGAAACCGTGGCCATCATTCCCGGCTTCGGCTTCCTGAGTTCAACCACCCAACGTGCCCTGCCAATGAATCCGGATGCGATCTTCAACAGCGGCTTCGAGGCCGAACCGAGCAATGCCTGCGGGTGAACAAGCGCCGGAGTTGGTGTCCTGATGGCGGGCCAGGGGCCCGCCCTACACTCGTCCGGTGACCGGAATCAGTGCGCCGGTAATGGCGCGGGCGCCGGGGCCGAGTAGAAAGACGATCACCTCGGCCAGCGCCTCGGGCGTCACCCAGCGATCGTGCTCGGCCTTGGGCATATCGGCGCGATTCTGCACGGTGTCGATAATGCTCGGCAGCACGGCATTCACGTTGACGCCCTTGTCCTTCAGCTCATCCGCCAAACTCTCGGTTAAGCGCAGCACGGCCGCCTTGGAAGCGGTGTACGGCCCCATACCGGCACTGCCCTTGAGCGCAGCATTGGCACCGATATTGACGATGCGTGCTGTCTGGCGCTGCAGCAAATGCGGCAAGGCGGCCTGCGTGGTCACCACCGCAGTGGCGACGTTCAGTGCATACATCGACTGCCAGTCGGCGGCGCTGCCATCGGCGACGGTTTGCCAGGTGAAACCGCCGGCGACGTTCACCAGGCCGTCAATCTGGGCGAACCTGGCGATCGCCCGCTCAATGGCCGCACCGGTCTGCGCAGCGTCGGTGAGATCCACGCCACCGATGTCCAGGCGATACGCATGCGCCGCGGCCGCGTTGGTCTCGGCCCGATCCAGCGCCACCACCCGCGCGCCCTCGGTCAGACACTGCGCACACACGGCGCGACCCAGGGCGCCAAAGGCACCGGTGACGACAATCACTTGATCCTTGAGTTGCATGCTGTTCACCCTGCGAAGAAAGCCGGCGGAGGATAACCCAGGCACCATGACAGGGCGAGTCTTCATGCGCTACCCCTAAATCGCAGTCGCATTGTCTGCGAAGCAGCATGCCGAATCAGGGAAGGGGCACTGACGGATAGCTGATGCCAAGGAAATTGTCAGATCGGTGGAACGGACTGTGGCGCAAGCATTCACTTGAAATAACCAGCAGCTTCGACAGACACTCTGACCACGTCAATCAAGGCTGCCAGGTCATGCAACGCATCGTCGCCGCTTGCCATCTGTCGATCCTGCTGGGGGTTGCGCTGTTGCTGGCCGTCCCCGGGATGGCACACGCACAGTCCTCTTTCGGGTTTACCCCATCCAGCCCGCATGAAGGCCAGCCGACCACGTTCTTCTTCGTGCGCGAGGGCGCACTACTACCCGACACGATTGCAATTTCCGTCGGCGCCAGCATCGACGTGTTAGTCACCTACAGCGTGCTGGGTACACTCCCCCCAGGGCCCAGCATAGTCACTCAGACGTTCACTGCCCCGGCCGCGGGCAGCTATCCATTCACCCTCTCGATGCGGGAAGGGTCTGCTGGGTCGATTACCCAGATCAGCAGCGGCGTGCTGATTGTGCAACCCGGCACAGCGATGGCGCCGCAGGTGATCCCAGCATCCAACCCAGCCTTGATGCTGCTGCTGATCGGGCTGATGATGACCGTCAGCGCGGCTGCGCTTGCGCGCCTGACCAGGACGATCTAGCGGCGGTCAGAACGCCCGCGGCCCAACGCGGTCGTTCGACAAACAGCGGCCGCAGACAAATCGCGCATCACCCTCCGGCACTCCGCGCCTCACGGGCAGGAGAGCCACACGGTCCTTGAAAGTCCGCTGCAACAGTCAGCTGAGGAGGGCCGTCAACCCTGCAGTCACCCCACAGCAGGCAGCCCTGAGTGCGAGCTTTGAGGCAGCCATTTCCCCAGGTCCGGCCAAGCGCGGTACCTCATCAGAATTTGGTTCAAACCTTTGCGCCCGCTTTCGCATCGAATGGCGACTGTGTCTTGTTCTGGGGGCGGGATTGAAGAAGCTACTGATTGATGCGCACGGCCGATGGCGAAACGGGGTGTGGATTGTCCTTTTCCTGGCGCTGTTCTTAGCCAGTCGCTTGGTATACACGCCAGTGTTGCGCTGGCTGCGGGCCCACGGCATCGATGAAGTATGGCTTGAGCCGGCCAAGTTCTGCTTTGTTCTGTTGGTCACCTGGATCTGTCTGCTTCTGCGTCGCCAGGACTGGTCGTCAGTCGGCTTGCGCTTGAATCGGGCCTGGGCGCAGCAGGCCGGTGCCGGGCTGTTGATCGGCTGCGCATCGGTGGGACTGGCAGTGTTGGCGATGTGGCTGCTTGGCTCCGTCACGCTACAGCTCAATCCCAGCGCCGGCTTGGCGACCTTGCTTTCCGGACTCTATGTGTTCTGCTGGATCGCCTTGTTCGAGGAAACCCTGTTTCGCGGCTTCCTGTTCCAGCGCTTGATCGACGGCAGCCGTCCGTGGATCGCGCAACTGCTGTTCGGCGTGCTGTTTGCCAGCGCGCATTGGGGCAACCCGGACATGCAGGGCAGCACCCTGTTGATCGCCTCCTTTGAGTTGTTTCTGGGGTCGATCCTGCTCGGCCTGGCCTACCTGCGCACGGGCAGCCTGGCCCTGCCTGTCGGCCTGCACTTGGGCTGGAACTGGATGCAAGGTTCGGTGCTGGGCTTTGGCGTCAGCGGATTCTCCCAAGCCGGCCTCTGGCAGGTCGAGCGCAGCGGAGCGGAATGGATCCACGGTGGCAGTTTCGGTCTGGAAGCCTCGGTATTCGCCATCCTGGTTGATCTGCTGATGATTGCCATGCTGTGGCGCTGGAAGGCGCATCGCCCCGCGTTGCTGAAGCCAGAAGCGCATCTACAGCAAGCATTGACCGGGTACTAGCGATGCGGCCAACAGTAGCGATGGAATCGCCTTGACGCACCCTCAGCTTGTCGAAGGGTGCCTCACCGAAGCGAACCCTGAAGGTGCCCACGCGAGCATTGAGGTTGCAATGCTAGGTCGGCTGGCTTCGACAAGCTCAGCCAGCGTGGCGGCGACCCGAAGCGGACGATGGCTTGCCCTGTTCGCACTGAGAGACAGCCCGAAGGGCGGATAAGAGTCCGAGGGCGGTAGCGATGGAATCGCCTTGACGCACCCTGAGCTTGTCGAAGGGTGCCTCACCGAAGCGAGCCCTGAAGGTGCCCACGCGAGCATTGAGGTTGCAAAGCTGGGTCTCGTCAACGTCTGTTTGCAACCACACCCACGGCGTATTCGTACCCGAAACGGACGATGGCTTGCCCTCTTCGCACTGAGAGACAGCCCGAAGGGCGGATGAGAATCCGAAGGCGGTAGCGATGGAATCGCCTTGACGCACCCTGAGCTTGTCGAAGGGTGCCTCACCGAAGCGAGCCCTGAAGGTGCCCACGCGAGCATTGAGGTTGCAAAGCTGGGTCGGGTGGCTTCGACAAGCTCAGCCAGCGTGGCGGCGACACGAAGCGGCCCCCCGCTCCCCGTGGGAGAGGGCCGGGTGTGGTCAACGTTCGTTTGCAACCACACCCAGGGCGTATTCGTACCCGAAACGGTGGCGGCTGAACTCTCGGTTTGTTCGGCGGCGGCATCGGGGGCGACGGGTTCGTGGGAGATGCGTATTTCGTCGCTGATGCGAATGATGCGCTGGGCTTCTTCGTAGGCATCGCGGTAGAGCTCGGCGTTAGTGAACTATTTACCTGCCGACACGGCTACGCGCGCCTGCTCAAGGAGTGGTCGCGATCCGTGAGTTGCGCGCAGGCGCAACTGCCCTGAAGAAGCCACGAGCTTGCCCGCAAAAAGCCATGTGCCCGTCTGAGCCTCAATGACAGGAGGGCCGGGGTGGTGAGCTTGCAGATGCATTGCTCTGCCAATCGTAGCTCGCATCCGCAGCCCAATGCGTCCAGGAGAACCTTGCATGAGCCAATCCAGATCGCCCGGAATGTGTCAATGGTTTGAGACAGCTTGAATCGTGATTTTAGTGAGCTTTGTTCCCCGTTGACGCTGATTGATCGAGCGGTCGATTGATAAAGACCTGTTCTGGAACGATGGGTGGGCTG
>NZ_JACYTR010000101.1 GCF_014841215.1 Pseudomarimonas arenosa | reverse complement strand
GCTACGCGGGACTGCGTCCCGATCTCGCCCAAGTGGGCCCACCACTTGGGCTCGTCGCGCCTTGCACTCGACGCAAAGTCCTCGGTGATCATCCGCGCCCCCTCATGAAATATCCGGGCTAACCGACACAACCGGGTAAGCTACACCAAGCCCTTGCACGGAATCCGCATGGACAGTCGCCACAGCCCCACCGAGCATATGGTTTCGCTGCTGAAGCAGTCGCTGAGGAACCATCCACAGGCCTTGATGCCACCACCGTGCTTTGTCGAAATGCAGTCCGAGGTGATGGACTACTTCGATGGAGTGTGTCTGCGCATTCGTTTTCCTGTGCTGACCCGCTATCAGAATCCTTGGGGCTTCATGCAGGGCGGCTTCGTGGCAGCGGCACTGGACAACACCATCGGCCCATTCTCTTTTCTGGTGGGGCCGCCCAATGTCACTTCGACCATGCAGATCCACTATCTGCGGCCGGTCACGCCGGACCTGCCTCATATCGAATGCCAGGCGAATCTGTTGGATAAGAATGACCGCGGCATGATCATCCAGGGCCGGGTGTTGGCACCTGACCTGCGCGTGCTGGTGCTGGCCCAGGCGAATTGCCAGATTGTCTGATCGCGCCCCCCGTCTGTTGATCGTCTGGCATAGCCAGACCGGCGCCTGCGAGCAAGCCAGTGCTTGCCTGGCCGACGCCGCACGGCGGGCCCGGCCTGAACTCGATGTTCAACGATTGCATGCAGACGATTGCAATGCTGCATCGGTGCTATCGAGTCAGGCCATCGTAGTCGTAGCGGCGGAGAATCTGGCCGCGCTCAGCGGCCGCATCAAGGATTTCTTCGACCGCAGCTACTACCCGCTCCTCAACAAGACTCAGGGGCTGCCCTTCGCCAGCATCATCTGCGCCGGCAGCGATGGTGATAACGCTCAGGCGCAACTCGATCGCATTGCCCTGGGCCTGCGCTGGAGGCGCGTTGCCGAGCCGGTGCGGCTGATGATGCAGGCACAAACCGAGCAGGCCATCCTGGCGCCAAAAACGCTGAGCGAACAGCAACGGGCGCTATGCCAAGAGCTCGGAGAACTGCTGGCCGAAGGTCTCGCCATGCAAATCTTCTGAGGCGGTGTCTTTCGGCGACCTCATGGAATATTCGGGCTAGAACACGCGACTCGAAGCGTCAGGCTGGCGGTGGCTTGGGCGGACCTTCGGGTGGCTTCTGTGAGCGACGGCCGAGCGTCGGCAAGGAAGGCAGGGAGGGCAGCGACGGCAGTACCGAGGCTAGCGAGGACTTGGTCGAGGCAGTGTCTGCTTGATCTGACTTTTGAGTCGATTCGGCATTCTCAGCCTCGACATCGACTTGCTCAGCTTCCTTGTCGAGCTTGGCGTGCATGCGAGGGAAGGCCTTGGCGCCGGTGATATACAGCGCCCACAAGGGTGCCACCAGAATGGCCGCGCGGATCAATCCAAACTCTTTCATTACATCGACCGGCCACATAAAGGCCTTGATCGAGTTCATGATGGCGTCGATGCTGATGCCGGTGATCAGCTCCCAGACCCAGCTTTGCATATGGCTGCCGATCGAGCCCAGGGCATCGATCAGATCGGCCAGCTCAAGCTGGGCGAAGCGTACCGTGGTCATCAGCCCGTAAAAGCCGGCGCCGCTGCTGGCGACCCAGCGCTCAAGGCGTTCATCGACTCGCTTGCCCAACACATTGGGCGGCAATCGGCTCAGCAGCACCAGGCCGGCATAGGCGAACAGAAACAAGCCGAGCAGCATGAAGGCGCCGTCGCGCTCGATGGCACCGAATAGACCGAGCGCCACCCACAGGCCGCCGACGCTGATCAATGCGGTGCAGATCGGCTGCCAATGGCGACGAAAGGTAACGGTCCAGACACGGCGCAAATCGCTGCCGAGTTCTTCCAACATCACCTGCTCCGCTGGCTTGTTCACAGGATTCTCCCGACCGCTGTACGAACAGTCGCTGAGAACCAAGGACGAAGTGTAGCCGGCGACGTGACCGGGCCCAAAATAAAGAGGCCCCCTGACTTGCGTCAGCGGGCCTCTCTTACGGGCTGTATGCCGCCCGAACGCACCCGGTCCGCGAACGGACCGGCAGGCAAATCAAACTGCCTGAACCTGATCGGCCTGGAAGCCTTTCGGCCCCTTGGTGACCACGAAGCTGACCTTCTGGCCTTCTTTCAAGGTGCGGAAGCCGTTGCCCTGGATCGCGCGGAAATGCACGAACAGGTCTTCGCCTTCAGCGCGGCTGATGAAGCCGAAGCCCTTGGCATCGTTGAACCACTTGACGGTACCGGTTTCACGGTCGGACATGCTACTAACTCCAAAGAACACGTTGTGAGTTGCCCCGGGGGGCATTCCGCTTCATCTGCGAGGACCATAACGAGGACGCGATCGACTACGGCAGATCATCAGACTCACCGCGCATCCGTCACGATGTAATGTGACCGAGCAAGAAGCGGCTCGACAATACGCTATTTTTTTAACAAAAGATATAGCCCTGCCCGGCGCTTAGCGTGATTTGTTTACGTCCAGTCGGTGAGTTCCTCACGTTGGTAAAGAAGCGCAAAGCTCGGCCGCGCCTTCAGCGTCGCAGCGAAGCGCGCGAGATGCGGCCAGTCGGTAGCCGGTCGGGGCATGTTGCGCGACCAGCGCATCAGTACGCAGAGGTAAAA
The DNA here is from genome assembly GCF_014841215.1 of Pseudomarimonas arenosa. Taxonomy (GTDB): domain Bacteria; phylum Pseudomonadota; class Gammaproteobacteria; order Xanthomonadales; family Xanthomonadaceae; genus Pseudomarimonas; species Pseudomarimonas arenosa. The sequence continues at coordinate 4,749 of NZ_JACYTR010000101.1, read as the reverse complement.
GTCCGCCGCACTGATGTCCGTTCCGAGCAGATACGGTCGCTCGGCCAACAGCCCGTTCCAGCGCTCCCACTCCAGGGCGATATCCCGCTCGGCGTGCTGCTTGTTGGCTGCGGCCGCCGCCGCGCCGGCCGCTTCCTCCGGATAGAACCAGCGTCGGAACGCCGGCTGCAAGGTGTTCGCCAGGTGCACCACATGCTGCAGAAATTGGGCGCGTTGCGCCGTGCCCATGGCCGGCGCCAGCCACTGCCCCGGCGCCTGTTCTACCAGCCACAGGAGGATCGCTGCCGATTCGGTGATTACTTGGTCACCCACCACCAGGGTCGGCACCGTGCCGGCCGGGTTGAGGGCCAGATACTCCGGCCGCTTGTGTTCGCGGCTGGCTAGATCCAGCTTGACCATCTCCACCGGCAGCCCGATCTCCAGCAAGAGCCAGTGCGGAATCATGGCGGCGGTGCTGGGGGCGTAATAAAGCTTCACAGACGGACTCCGAATGATTTGAGGAGGCTGGATTGTAGTTCCTTGCCGACGCCGAGCATGCCGGAGGGTGTGCACTCAGCTCAGTCGCGTTAGGATGCGCGGCCTCTCACTCGCCCCGTGTTGTCGCAATGCCCTTGCTGTCTTTTCAGGATGTCGACTATTCGGTCGGCGGCCCGCTGCTACTGGAACGCGCGAACTGGTCGCTCGAGCCGGGTGAACGGATCTCAGTGATTGGGCGCAACGGCGCCGGCAAGTCCACCCTGCTCAAGCTGATCGCCGGAGAGCTGCAGCCTGACGACGGCCAGATCGTGCGCCAAAGCGGCCTCAATGTGGGGCGTCTGCCACAGGAAGTGCCGGCCGATCTGTGCGGTCCGGTGGTGGATATCGTCACCTCAGGCTGCGGCGAAATGGGGCGGCTGCTGGCCGAATACGAGCATCTCAGCACGCACGGTGCAGAGCACGCATCGCGCCTGCAGCTATTGCACGATCTGATCGACACTGGCCAGGGCTGGAACCTGCAAACCCGCGTGCACAGCGTGCTACAACGATTCGAATTGGACGGCGAGGCCGAATTCGCCGCGCTTTCGGGCGGGCTCAAGCGACGGGTGCTATTGGCTCGGGCTGTGCTGAACTCGCCCGACATTCTGTTGCTGGACGAGCCCACCAACCATCTCGACATTCCCGCCATCGAGTGGCTGCAGGACTATCTGGTCGAATTTCCAGGCGCGGTCATCTTCGTCACCCATGATCGCGCGCTGTTGCGCGCAGTGGCGACCCGCATCATCGAGATCGATCGCGGACGGCTGACTTCCTGGCCCGGCGACTACGACAATTACCTGCGCCGACGCGCCGAGCGCGAACACGCCGAGGCGCTGGCCGATCAGCACTTTGATCGCAAGCTGGCGGAAGAGGAAGTGTGGATTCGCCAAGGCATCAAGGCGCGCCGCACGCGCAATGAGGGCCGGGTTCGCGCGTTGAAGAAAATGCGCGACCAACGCGCCCAGCGCCGTGAGGTCGAGGGTCGCGCCTCGATGCAGCTTACCGAGGCCGCGCAGTCCGGACGGCGCGTGATCCTGGCCGAACAACTCGGCTATGGCTGGAATGCGCAGACCTTGATCCAGCCGTTTGATCTGACCTTGATGCGCGGCGATCGGCTCGGCATCGTCGGCCGCAACGGCAGCGGAAAAACCACCCTCGTGCGCCTGCTGTTGGGCGAGCTGCAACCCACCGAGGGCACGGTGGCACTCGGTACGGGGCTGGAAATCGCCTATTTCGATCAGCATCGCAGCACCCTGCGCGAGGACTGGACAGCGCTGGACAATGTCGCCGAAGGGCGCGAGTACATCGAGCTCGACGGCAAGCGAAAGCATGTGTTGGGCTATCTGCAGGACTTCCTGTTCTCGCCCGAACGCGCCCGCGCGCCGATTACCCGCCTCTCCGGTGGCGAACGCAACCGACTGCTGTTGGCCAAACTGTTTGCCAAGCCATCGAACTTGCTGGTGATGGACGAACCGACCAATGACCTTGACGCCGAAACCCTGGAACTGCTGGAAGAGCAGCTGGCCGAGTACCGCGGCACGGTGATCATGGTTTCGCATGATCGTGCCTTTCTCGACGAAGTAGTCACCAGCCTGCTGGTGATCGACGACCAGGGACGAGTCACCGAATGGGTGGGCGGCTATCAGGATTGGCAGCGCCAACGTCCGGCTGAGACCGCACCGAGCAAACCCAGCGCCGAGCCGAAACCCGCGGCCGGCGCCGGCAGCGAGAGCAAGACCGAACGCCGCGCAGCCAAACTCAGCTACAAGGATCAACGCGAACTCGATGCCCTGCCCGCGCGAATCGAAACCTTGGAGGTGGAGATGCAGTCGCTGCAGTCGCGCATGAGTTCGCCGGATTTCTATCGCCAAGCGGCCGACCAGATTGTGGCCGAGCAGGCCAAAGCGACCCAGCTGCAACTCGAACTGGACGCTGCGTATGCGCGCTGGGAAGCCCTGGAAGCACAGCAGAACGGATAGTCATCATGCCCTACACACCCATACTGGCTACCCTTGGCTACGTGCTCTCGCCGGATAGGCGACGCGTCCTGATGATCCACCGCAATGCCCGTCCCGACGATGCCCACTACGGCAAGTTCAATGGCCTAGGCGGCAAGCTGGAATCCAACGAGGATGTACTCAGCGGCCTGCAGCGCGAGATTCACGAAGAGGCTGGCATCGAATGCCTGAGCATGCAGTTGCGCGGAACGATCAGCTGGCCTGGCTTCGGCAAGCATGGCGAGGATTGGTTCGGTTTCATCTATCTGATCGATGCCTTCCGCGGCGAGCCCAAGCCCTCTAACCCGGAAGGTGATCTGGTCTGGATCGAACTCGATGCAGTGCCCGATCTACCGTTGTGGGAAGGTGATCGACAGTTCCTGCCGTTGGTCTTCGATCAGGATCCGCGGCCCTTCCATGGTGTGATGCCGTATCTCGACGGCCGCATGCAAGGCTGGGCATTTCAACGCTGATGCGCCGACACTTGAGCATCTGAGCATGAACGGGCTAGCGCGGATCCTCGTTGGCTGAGGAATGTGCTTTCTCCTTGCCGGCCTCATCAGCTTGGCCGCTTGCGGCCCGATGCACCAGCTCGGCAGGCAACTGCTTGCGCGTTTGAACACCCAGTTCAATCAGTGAATTCAACTGCAGGACGATGCTGCCCTTGCCGCCATCGGTGAGCCGCCGCAACGCACTCGACTGCGCGCGTTGCGCTTTCTCCAGCTGCTGCCCGACCTGCTGCAGCTCGCCAACCAGACTGGCGAAATGGTCATACAGCTTGGCCGCACGATCAGCGATCTCGATGGCATTGACGTTGCGTTGCTCCATTCGCCAAAGATGCGCCACGGTGCGCAAGGTGGCCAGCATCGTGCTTGGGCTGACCAGGGCAACGTTGCGGCGCAAGGCGTACAGGTACAGCTCGCCCTCGTGCCGCACCGCCTCTACGAACGCGGCTTCCACCGGCACGAACATCAGCACGAAGTCCAGCGTGCGCAGTTCGCTGAGGTCGGTATAGGCGCGACTGCTGAGGCTATCGATATGACGACGCAGGCTTTGAATATGTTCCTTCAAGGCCTGGTGACGCTCGTCTTCGGTGACGGCTGCAACACTGCGTTCATAGGCCACCAGGGAGACCTTGGCATCGATCACCAGATCCTTGCCATCGGGCAGGTGCACGATGGCATCCGGACGCTGCAAGGCGCCGTCATCATCCTTGAATGAGGCCTGCATGACGTATTCGCGGTCGCGATGCAGGCCCGATGCCTCGAGCACTCGCTCAAGCACCAATTCGCCCCATGCCCCCTGCACCTTGCTATCGCCCTTCAGCGCACGGGTCAGATTGATGGCGTCCTCGCTGATCTGCTGGTTCAGCTGCTTTAGGCTGCGAATCTCGGCGGCCAGAATACCACGCTCGCGCTGTTCGGCGGCCTGGGTTGAGGCCATGGCCTCGCGGAACTGCTGCAGCTGCATTCGCAGCGGCTCCAATAGCCCTCCGATCTGATGCTGACTTTGCTGTCCGAGCTTCTCCGCCCGCTCCTCGAACACCTGCTGCGCCAGCTGCTTGAATGATTCTCGAAGTCGTTGCTCGGCTTCATTCAACAGGGCGAGCTTCTGCTCGCTGGCACGCTGCAGCTCTTCACCACGACCGCGCAGCTCGGCCAGCTCTGCGGCCAGGCGGGTCGACTTCGACTGCTCATCCTGCAAGCGTTGCTCACGCTGAGCGATCGCCTGCTCCAGCATCGACACGCGTTCGGCCCGGGCCTGCAGTGCGGCTCGCTGGTCGGACAGCAGGTCAGACCGATCACGCGAGGCCCGCAGAGCGACATCCATCTCGGCCAGCCGTTGCGCCAGCTCGTCTCTGCCGGCCTGGGCGGCATCCAGCCCGGCCCGCAGCGCCGCAATATCCGGCGCCAGATCGCGCCGGCCCTGCCGGCGCTGCATCGCTCCCCAGCCCACCACAGCTGTCAGCAAACCCAGGCCCAACAACAGCAGCAGCCAGAGCGGAAGGGAAACCATCTGTTCAAGCACAGCGAACAACCTCAAGCAAACTGCCGCGCAGTCTACCGCGAAGCCATTGCCTAGCAGGATATTGAGACTTGTTTCAGCAGCCTGTTAACCCGGATATTTCATGAGGGGGCGCGGATGATCACCGAGGACTTTGCGTCGAGTGCAAGGCGCGACGAGCCCAAGTGGTGGGCCCACTTGGGCGAGATCGGGACGCAGTCCCGCGCAGCTG
>NZ_JACYTR010000100.1 GCF_014841215.1 Pseudomarimonas arenosa | reverse complement strand
TGCACTTGGAGAACTGAGCATGAAATTCCATCGCAACGCGATGCCTATCGCGGTCGGGTTGTTGGGCGCCTGTATCTCGGGATCCGTTCTCGCGGCCGACCTTGCCTATCTGGCACACGACGGCAGGCCGCAGCACAGCAGCTGCCATGAGTTTCAGCATGTTGCTAAGCGGCCTTTTCCGCCGCCCATGCGCAGCGATTTCTCCCGGCCCGCTTGGCCGCGTACAAGGCCATATCGGCAGCATGATGCAAAGACTCAATATCGTCTGCATGCACGCCAAAGATGGCGATTCCGATTGACACCGTGACATTGATGCGAGTGCCATCGAGGTCAAATTCACTGGCCGCCACTTCGTTTCGGATCCGCTCGCAAAATGGCAGTGCGGTTCCCTGCTCGGCGTCATTGATGATGATCAGAAACTCTTCGCCGCCGACGCGGGCGATCAGGTCACTACTGCGACAGGTCTGGCGCAGAACAGCGGCAACGCCTGCCAATACCCGATCACCGGCTGCGTGTCCATGTTCATCATTGATGCGTTTGAAGAAATCGATATCCAGGGCCACGAAGGCGAGCCCGCTGCCACGGCGCTGGGCCAACGGCAGTTGAACGCGCAGGTACTCGTCAAGGAAGCGACGGTTGTACAGACCGGTCAAGTCATCGGTCACCACCAGCTGGTGCAGCTTCTGTTGCTCAATCAGCGCATTGTGGCGAACGCGTTGATTCTCCAGCGCCAACGCCAACAGGCGGGCCGCAGCGTACAGTGTGCGCTCCTGCAGTGCACTGGGCTTGCGCCTTTGCAATGCAAACGCGCAAATGAATCCGTACCCGTCATGCGATGAGGTGAGTGGGTGCAACGCTATCAACTGCAAGCTGAGCGTCGCGGCCAGACGCTGAACGAAGTCTGCCACCGCTTGCGCATCCTGCCCCGGATCGTTGCGGCCCAGTTCGGCTTCAAAGGACTCCGCAATTTCCGAGTCGTGCGCGGTGAAGACCACAGTCGCTGAGGCGGCGGCGCCAATACCCGGAAATACGCAGGCCAGCTCGGCGATATCGTAGGCGGTGAGGATATCCGTCGCACTGCGAGCCAGCTGGGCTTGATCCAGATGCTCGGTGCTGAACGACGCCGACAGGGCAGTCAGGGTGGCCAGCTCGTGCGCTCGCGCCTTGGCGCGACGCTGCACTCGATAGTTAACAAACAGCGCGATCACCAACAGAGCACTTGCTGGCGCAATCGACAGCTGCGCCCATCGCTGCCAGGCTGGCTGCGGCGGTGCCAACAAGCGGATGTCCTCGGGCCGCGTCACAATGAGCTGAAAGCCACCTTCATACGGCCAGGTCTGCTTGTAGATGGAAACCACACCGGTGACTGAAATTCGCGAGCCGCGCGGCCACTGCTGCCAATCAAAGTCGGCCACCACCGGCGGCGGAAAGTACAGCGACAGCACCGAACCATCCTCGCTGCTGAGGCGCATTCGACCAAACACGTCGGCCGAAACCGGCCCGACTTCGCCCTCAACCTGTACGCGTTTCCCCATATGCTGCCAGCCATCCACACTGGCCAGCGTCACCGACAAGGCGCTGGGCACACTCTCGTTGCCAACAAGCTCCACCTCGATATTCTTCAGTTGCGGGGCGCCACGATGCTGACTCAGCTCGCCGCGTGCTCGCACCCTGTCGCCACGCTCAAATGTCATCTCAAGGCTGGGCGAGAACAGGATGATTCCACTGCCGCTTTGGTCTTCGATGATCGTTTGAAATGAGGTGTTGCTGAGATCGGAGGGCGTCACCGTCACCCACCCCTCGACCACGACCGTCTGCCCAAGCGAATCGGGAATGGTGTTGTTGTCGCGGTCGACCAGCAGGTCAGCAATCGGTGTCGGCGACTCGGTCGCCTGGACCGCTACCGCCAGTGTCAAGGCGATCGCCAATAGCACTGATTTCAACACCAGGCTACACCCGGCGACCATCGCAACACATCCGGCGCCACGCCCTCAAGAAGGCAGCGAAGCGTCAGGCCGATGCGCAGCGAGCCCATTGGACTCAGCCTGCCGACTCGGCAGGCTCCACCAGCCTGAATCGGCAGCGCCTTGACCATAGCTCGGCGGCAAAACTGGGCTCCGCCTCGGCCCCACCGGTGTCCGACATTCTCAGCTCTACGACTACCTCTGAACTCTCCGATTGCACCAATCGGAGAACGGCTGACGTGCTCTCCTGCTGGCCGGGCACCGTCGACTCCGCTTCGATACCTGCTGCCGTGATCAGGAATTCCGAGCCGCCTGCCAGGCGCCGCGCACGTTCGGATTGAGAAAACTTCAGCTGGCAAACGATCCGTTGCGGAGCCTCTTGCTCAACCTCGACGTCGGCGTCGAACAGCAGCACGCTTTCCTGACCGGCCGGCAAGTCGATCTGGGGCAAGAAAATCAGCCTGGAGGAAAGCGCCAGCTGATCGACCTCGGTGGCTTCCGCCATTCCCCCATGTAGCATGATCAGGCCGCCAAACAGTGATCTAAGCATGATCGCTATTGTCCGTTTTCGACGACGCGGCAATGCACGATTGCAGCCGCGTTTTCAAGCTAGCGGAGCGCGTTAGGGAATCTCTGAACACGTTCAGAGATTCCCGTGGTGCACGGATGCACCGCCGCGATCAACAACGTAAGTTGTTGATCAGCGTGAGCCGCGTCCGGACCTATGTCGGACTCGGCACGTCTGAGTAAGTCCAGGATGGACTTATTCGGATTTTGCTCAGAGTCTATCAACTAAGCGAGAACGGCGCCGCATAACGGGGCGAAATCGGCCATTGGTTACGGTTTTGAGTGGCTGCTTGTAGGGCGAGCGGGGTGACTTGCCGTTCGCGCGCATCAATAAACTCGGTTAGGAATGGTCTGAATAAGTCCAGCGGGGACGCTCAGGCGCGCCAGGTTCGGCACAGGTCCGAACTCGGCTTACATGGATCCTCCCACAACATTGATCAATCGATGAGTGAAGCATCGATTGATCAATATTCGGAAACTGGCGCCATCGACCCGGCAGCGCGGCAGATGAGCGTTCAACGCCAAGGTCAGCTGGCCTTCGCTACCGCCCCCTGCGTCCCGCAGAAAAAAACGGCGCCCGAGGGCGCCGTGAAGGCTGCATCGTCATCGGTTCTGGAGGAAGGCAACCGCTGACGATGGAGGGAACGATGTTGGGTGATTCAGGTGTAGGCCGCCTCGCCATGCGAGGCAATGTCCAGACCCTCGCGCTCCTGCTCCTCGCTGACCCGCAGGCCCACGGTGTACTTGGCCAGGGTGAAGCCGATCGCGGCGACCACACCAGACCAGAGGATGGTGATGCCCACGCCTTCGGCCTGGATCAGCACCTGTGAGGCGATCGAGAAGTCTTCGCCACCGGTTCCACCGAGCGTCGGCGCGGCAAACACGCCGGTGAGGATGGCACCGACGATGCCGCCGAGACCATGCACACCGAACACGTCAAGGGTGTCGTCGGCGCCGAGCATGCGCTTCAGGCCCGTCACGCCCCAGAAGCAGATCACGCCGGCCAGCAGTCCAATCACGATGCCGCCCATGATGCCCACCGAGCCGCAGGCCGGGGTGATCGCCACCAGACCAGCCACCGCGCCGGACGCGGCGCCCAGCATGGAGGCTTTGCCGCGCAGGATGGCCTCGATGGCCGACCAGCTGATCACCGCCGCAGCCGTCGCAAACAGAGTGTTGATGAACGCAAGGGCCGCGCCCGAGTTGGCTTCAAGGTTGGAACCGGCATTGAAGCCAAACCAGCCGACCCACAGCAGGGAAGCACCCATCATGGTCAGGGTCAGGCTATGCGGGCTCATCTTGTCGCGCCCCAGTCCCACTCGCTTGCCGAGGAAGTACGAGCCGACCAGACCAGCCACGCCAGCATTGATATGGACAACAGTGCCGCCAGCGAAATCCAGCGCCCCCTTCTCGAACAGATAGCCGCCGCCGGCCCATACCATGTGCGCGATCGGCAGGTAGCTGAAGGTGAACCAGAACACCGAGAACAGCAGCACCGCGGAGAACTTGATGCGCTCGGCGAAGCTGCCAACGATCAGGGCACAGGTGATGCCGGCGAAGGTCGACTGGAAGGCAATGAACACGAACTCCGGCAACATCACGCCGTCAGTGAAGGTCGCTGCCAGGGAATCGACCGTGATGCCTTTCAAGAACAGTGCATCCAGCGATCCGAACACAGCGTTACCACCGACGAAGGCCAGGCTGTAGCCATACACCGCCCATAGCACGACGATCAGTGAGAATACCGTCATCACCTGCATCAGCACGCTGAGCACGTTCTTGGCGCGTACCAGGCCGCCGTAGAACAGCGCCAGCCCCGGCACTGCCATCATCACCACCAGCAAGGTGGAGACCAGCATCCAGGCCACATCGCCCTTGTCGACGCTGGGCGCCGGAGCGGCGTCGACTGCCTCGGCGACTTCGGCCGCCGGCGCCGCTTCGGCCTCGGTGGCCACGGCAGCTTCAGCCACCACAGGAATCGGGGCTACCGGTGCTGCCGGCGCATCCTGCGCCACCGTGACCGATCCGGTGATCGCCACCGCAAACCCCATCGCCAGCAACAGGCTCAGGGCGACGCGGCGACCAGTAGAAACTTTCTCGACTTTCATGGGCGTCTCCTCAGATCAAAGCGCGGTGTCGTCAAGCTCGCCGGTGCGTATCCGCACCACCTGGTCGAGCGTGCTGACAAAGATCTTTCCGTCACCCACCTTGTCGGTACGAGCGGCGTTGATGATGGCCTCGACGGCGACGTCCAGATGGTCGTCGCTGACTGCGGTTTCGATCTTCAGTTTGGGCAGGAAATCGACGGCGTATTCAGCGCCGCGATACAACTCGGTATGACCTTTTTGCCGCCCGAAGCCTTTGACTTCGGTGACGGTGAGACCGGATACGCCCACCTGGGCCAGTGCCTCTCGTACGTCATCCAGCTTGAACGGTCGAATGATGGCGGTAATCAGTTTCATCGGGTTCCTCGCAATGGTTTGCACAGCTCGGGACCTGCCCGCCGGTTCCCCCGGACGACAGGACTTCCCCCCAGCCGACTCTTTGCGCGAACCGTGCCAAACCTGAGCCAAAGCTAAATTTGTGCGTTGCACCAAGCACTTAGCGGTGCAGCCCCGCCTTCGCCTCCCGCCATTCGCCCGCGTATGGTGCGGAATGCGCAGCAAATCGCCCCAAAGCGGTGCAGCACGCCCCATCGCTGACAGAGCACGTATGATGCGGGCTCGTTGCGATGAGGACTTCGAGATGCGCGCCTGCTTCCCCTTGCTATTCCTGCTGCTCTGTGGCCCGGCCGCCGCCGAGCAATGGATTTCCTGCGGCAAGCTGTTCGACGCCAAGAGCGCCAAGCTGCTGGGGCCGCATCAGATCCTGATTCGTGAGGGCCGCATCGCTGAAATGCGCAGCGGACAGCCAATGACAACCGGCAACGATCAGTCGCTGGATCTCACTGATAAGACCTGTCTGCCCGGTCTGATCGACATGCACGTGCATCTGGACCACGAGTCCAATCCCAACCGCTATTCGGAAGGCTTCCGCTTGAATCAGGAGGACTTCGCCTTCCGCGCCGTCAGCTATGCCGAGCGCACCTTGCTGGCCGGCTTCACCAGCGTGCGCGACCTGGGCGGAAGGATCACTCTGTCGCTACGAGACTCGATTGACGATGGGCAGCTGCCCGGCCCGCGGATCATCGCGGCTGGCAAGTCCATTGCCACCACCGGCGGACACGCCGATCCGATCAATGGAGTGAGCCGCGACATGCTGCACGCGTTTGGCTATCCCGGTCCGGAAGACGGCGTGATTGCCGGTCCGATCGAGGCGCGCCGCGCGGTGCGACAGCGTTACAAGGAAGGCTCCGACGTGATCAAGATCACCGCTACCGGCGGCGTACTGAGCTTCGCCAAATCGGCCGACAATCCGCAGTTCATGCAGGATGAGATCGACGCCATCGTCGCCACCGCGCGAGACTACGGCTACAAGGTGGCCGCGCATGCGCACGGCGCCGAGGGGATGAAACGAGCGGTATTGGCCGGCGTGGACTCCATTGAGCACGGCACGTATATGAATGCTGAGGTGATGCGACTGATGAAACAGCGCGGCACCTGGTATGTGCCCACTTTGCTGGCTGGCGACTTCGTCAGTGAGAAGTCCAGGCAGGATGGCTACTATCCTGACATCGTGCGCCCCAAGGCTGCACGGGTCGGCGCGCAGATCGCCAAGACCTTCACCCAGGCCTACCAGGCCGGCGTCAAGATCGCCTTTGGCACTGATGCCGGCGTATTTCCTCACGGCCAGAACGCCCGCGAGTTTGAACTCATGGTTAAGGCCGGCATGCCGGCCGATCTGGCCCTGCAGTCTGCGACCCGCAACGCGGCCGAATTATTGGGAAAATGGGATGAACTGGGTAGCCTGGAGGTCGGCAAGCAAGCCGATCTGATTGCAGTGAGCGGCGATCCGCTTGCAGACATCACCCTGCTGCAACGGGTGGAGGTGGTGATCAAGGCCGGGCAGCGATACAAGTAGCGGCGCAGCAACCCTTGCATTTCCTCACTTTGCCCATATCCCCAATAGATCTTCAAAGGTTCTGAGTCCTATGTTTGCAAATGGCCTGACTGATTCGCCCCCTCCCGCGCACAGCTTTGACGTAGCCACCGCCAGCTTCGAGCAGGATGTGCTGGCGCGTTCAATGGACGTGCCGGTCTTGGTCGATTTCTGGGCCGACTGGTGCGCGCCTTGCAAGCAGCTGAAGCCGATTCTGGAAAAGCTGGCAGCCGAGTACGGCGGCAGCTTCGTACTGGCCAAGATCAACTCGGATGAAGAACAGCAGCTGCCGGCATTGTTCGGCGTGCGTTCGCTGCCCACCGTGATTCTGCTGAAGGGTGGTCGGCCAGTCGACGGATTCATGGGTGCCCTGCCCGAGTCGCAGGTGCGTGAGTTTCTGAGTCGCCATGAGATCGTTGCGGCTGACGGCGCCGGCAACGAGTCCGAGATCGAGTCAGAATCGCTCAGCCCGGAACAGGCACTGGCCGACGTCGAAGCCAGAATCGCCGCTGACCCCAACAACGATGAATTGCAATTGGATCTGGCGGTAGCGCTTTCGCGCGTCGGCGAGGTCGAGCGCGCCGGCAACATTCTCGATCAGCTGCCGGCCAAGCTGGCCACCGACGACCGCGCCAAGCGCGTGCAGGCCACACTCGGCTTCGCCGCCACACTGCGCGATGCGCCGCCCCTTAACGCACTGGAACACCGACTGGCGCAAGACGAAAGCAATCTGGAAGCACATCACCTGGCTGGCGTGCACTATCTGGTGGCCGGCGACTACGAAGCCGCCCTGCACCAGTTCATCGAACTTCTACGGCGCGACAAGCAGTGGAACGACGGACTGGCCAAAAAACTGCTGATTGATGCGTTCAACATCATCGACGACGAAGACCTGGTCGGTCGCTACCGGCGCAAGATGTCATCGCTGTTATTCTAGCCCGGATATCTCATGAGGTCGCGCCGAAAGATCCGGCGATTCCAAGCGGGGCGAGAGATTCGACCGATGGTGTTGAGATAACAGAGTGTTCGTGATCTTTCGGCGCTGGCACGGCCCTCAATCGGCCGCTGCGCGGCTACGCAGGGCATTCGCCCTGAGGTCCTTTGCGCCGATTGCGGCGTTGTTCGGCTGCTACGCAGCAACGGCTACTTCGTAGCCTGCGCCTTCGCTACGCTCGGTCGGCTGCTACGCAGCAACGGCTACTTCGTAGCCTGCGCCTTCGCTATGCTCGGTCGGCTGC
>NZ_JACYTR010000010.1 GCF_014841215.1 Pseudomarimonas arenosa | reverse complement strand
GCAGCTACGCGGGACTGCGTCCCGATCTCGCCCAAGTGGGCCCACCACTTGGGCTCGTCGCGCCTTGCACTCGACGCAAAGTCCTCGGTGATCATCCGCGCCCCCTCATGAAATATCCGGGCTGGCAAGGGATGTGGCCTGGTGTTGCGGCCAACTCAGTCGCGGTCGGTCAGCGCCAGCGACTTCAGCATGCACAGCGCCGATGCCGGGCACAACGAGTGGAATTCCTGGCTATGGAGGATGGCCGCAGGCGCAGTGTGACGGGGCACGGACCGATAGCCGAGTCGTTGGAAGAAGCCGTCGGCATCCAGGGTCAGCAAATAGAGCGCGTTGAGTTGGCGAGCTTGCGCGGTCGACTCCAGATGCGCCAGCAAGGCCTGGCCGAGGCCACGGCCACGCTGTTCTGGCGCCACCACCAGCGAGCGCAGCAGGCCGCTAGGCTGAAAGGTCTCGAGGCCAATGGCTGCGATGATGCGATCTGCTTCGCCGATCACCCAGAAATCGATCGCCGAATGCTCCAGATCCGCGGTGGGCAAACCGGCTTCGTGCAACAGCTGGCGAATGGCACTGCGATCGCGGGCGCCGGCCGGGCGGATGCGGCTCATGGCTCAGCGCCGGGGACGGCGTCGGCGACAGCGCCCTGGGCCGGGTGCGATTTCGGCTCACCAGTGCTGTCCACGGCCAACAGCCGCATTGCGAATACGGCCAGCAGTGCGCCAATAAACTGGGCGACGATAAATCCCGCCATGTCATCCGGTCGAATGCCGGCAAAGGTCTGGGTCAACCCCCGCGCCAAGGTCACCGCGGGATTAGCGAATGAGGTGCTGGCGGTGAACCAGTAGGCGGCGCCGATGTAGCAGGCCACCAGGGCGGCCACCGACTGCGGGCGGTGACGCAGGCCAAGCAGAATGGTCAACAGCAATCCACAGGTAGCCACCGCTTCGCTGATCCATTGACTGAGGCCGCTGCGCACCTGCACACCGGATTGCAGCAGTGGAAGATCGAACATGGCATGCGCCAGCAACACGCCGGCGACCGCTCCGAGTATCTGCACGCTGACATAGCTCAAGGCTTGTCCGCGACTCAAGTGGCCGCGCAAGGCCATGACCAGGCTGACCGCCGGGTTGAAGTGCGCAGCCGAGATTGGCCCCAAGCAGGTGATCAGCACATACAGCGCCGCGGCGGTAGCCGCCGCATTGGCCAGGAGGGCGACCGCCGTATTGCCGGCTGAAAGCGAAGCGCCCATGATGCCCGAGCCCACCACGGCAGCCAGCAAGGCCGCCGTGCCCAGGAATTCGGCGCACAGGGCCTGCCTGCGGTTCATATCAGCGCCTCCAGCAGGGCCTGTACCCGACGGCCGATATCATCGCGCACCGCTCGATACGCCTCGTCATCCATGTGCTTGGGATCGGCCAGCTGCCAGTCTTCGCGTCGTTTGGCCGGTATCCAGGGGCAGTTGTCGCCACAGCCCATGGTGATCACGGCATCGAATTCGCCGTTGATTTCGCTCAGTGACTTGGAACGATGCTGGCCCAGGTCGTAGTCGAGCTCGGCCATGAAGCGAATTGCTTTCGGATTGATCACGCCCGAAGGCTTTGAGCCGGCGCTGTATGCCTCGATCCGATCGCCACCGTACAACTTGGCGAAAGCTTCGGCCATCTGGCTGCGATTGGCGTTTTCAACGCAGACGAACAATACACGTGGTTTCATCGGGCAGATACCTAGCAGCAGGCGGAGGCCGGTGCGCAGCAGCTCGCCGAAGCCTGAGTCTGCGGTTTCATCTTGGCCGGATCAGGCGTGCAGCTGCTGCCGTCGGTGGCACAGGCCGCTTCCGCGGCGAAGTAGGTAGTGGCCTCGCCGAAGGTATGAAAACTTTCCCAGTGGATGCCCTGCGGGTCTTCCGTCCACAGCTTGTCGGACTGGGCATAGCAACAGACGGTGGCATCCTCGGGCAACACACTGCTGCCAGCGGCCTTGAGGCGGGCACCAATGTCGGCCAGGCCTTGGTCGCTATCGACCTGGAATCCGAGGTGGGCGATGCGGCCCGCCTCACCTTGGGTGGAGATAGCGAAGTTGAGCTGCGGATCATCCAGCAGCCACTTGGCGTAATCGTGCTTCTGCACCGATGGCTGCGCACCAAACAGCTGGCTATAGAAGCGGATATTCTGTTCCAGATCGGCGACATTCAGGTGGACGTGGAAGCGATTCATGGGGGCTCCTTCAGGACTTGCAGGGTGTTGAGGGCGTGCAGGAGGAACTTCCGGCACAGCAGTTTTCGGTGAGATAGGCAAGCAGGGCGTTCATCTGGCCGTAGTCGGCGCGCACTCGGATGACCCGACCCTGGCGCTGGTCCTGCACCAGATCGGCCTGCCGCAGCACGTTGAGATGGGCGCTGAGGGTGGCCGGCGGCAAGTCGAGCCGCTCGCGCAGTTCGCCCACCGCCAGGCCATCCGGGCCGGCCTGGACCAGATAACGGAACGCGGCCAGTCTCGATTCATGGCTGAGCGCGGCCAGGGCTTTGAGTGCTAGTGTAGTTTCCATAATTCCAGAATTATGGAATTAAAAAAGTTTGTCAAGCGAAATCTGCGTCTTGCTGAAACAAGAGGCTGCGGGGCTATCGGGAGCGGCGCTACCCAAGTGATGGTCGATCTGATCGTGCCCAGCTCTATCGAAGAGGGGCTGACTCACACGCTGACGGTCACCGCCGAAGGAAATGCGGACAGCGCGATTCGCAACTATGCTGTGGTGCGCAGTCGGGTGACCGTGGCCACAGTGGACTGCAGTGCTGCGCAGGCATCGCCACAGTGGACTGCAGTGCTGCGCAGGCATCGCCATCGATGATCTGGCCTCCCAATCACTCATTCGTGCCGGTTACCATCAGCGATCTGAGCAGCAGCGATGGCGGAGCGGTGGATGTGATCATCGATGCAATCACCCAGAACGAACCCACTGGGGCGTCTGGCAGCGGCGCCACCTGCCCTGATGCGCGCGGGGTTGGATCGGCCGTGGCGGAAGTGCGAGCAGAGCGTGCCGGTAACAGGAATGGCCGCGTGTACTCGGTGTTGTTCACCGCATCGAACAGTGTCGGTAGTGAGTGTTCAGCACGCGTCGATGTTTGCGTGCCGCACCAGCGCGGAGGCAGCTGCGAGCCTCCCGCAGCGGCCCATGACTCCACCACGTGCAACTAAGCGATGCAATAAGTGGCTGCCGCTCGTCGCCAGTGAATCGGTGGCGCACGGCAGCCCCACTCGTCTGGCTGCTGTTGGCGGTATCGAGCTTGAGTGCCTGTGCCGACCCTTTGCCGGTGCAAAGGGTCGACCCCGTGCAGGACGAGGTTGCCGCGGACGTGCCACTGTCGCTATCTGCTGTGCGGGCAGGATTGTGGACCCTGTTCAATGATGGTCGGGCGGCGGAGTCGCCGAACCGCTTTCCGGCCAGCGACCGACTGCACCTGTTCGAAGCCGTGCCGCTGAGGGCGGCTTCGCAGCAGCAGGTGGGTGCTCCGGCTGATCACGTGCTGCGCCAGGAGTCCGCCCTGAACCCTGCTCTAAGGCGTTACCTTGGGTTAAGTGAGGAGGTGCGGGGGCAGGATCTGTATCTGTACCAACCTACCGGGCCGCACTACTGGGACAGCGAATATGTGCAGGATCAACGGGTGCTGCCGTTCAGCTGCCAATTTGTCGTCCACCTGCGTGAGGCCGGCGCGGACACCACGCGTATCGAGGTGATCGAAGTGATGCCGCAGGTGGTGATGGGAACGAAGTGGGCGTTTGCCCGCCACGGCATCGGCATCGAACGTGTGCCCGATGTGCAGCGTGTGGCTCCGACCACGCGCGACCGGCAGCAGCTTCTGGCACGCATCCTCGATCACCTCGCTCAGCGCTGAATCGTTGGCGGGACCCGCACAGGTCACTCGGATTGCATCACACGCCGCGCTTGCGCAGACTGGCGGCCTCGCGGCCGCCATGCCGCCAACGCCCCCGTCGTCCTGCTCAGGAGCCGCCGTGTCACGCTCGAAACAAATACTTGCTGCTTTCTTGCTGCTTGGCTGCTGTCGGGTGTCCTTCGCACAACAGCTCGAAGCACCGGCCAGTGCTTCGATTGACAGCATGGTGGAGATCACCGTGGTCGGTGATGCGCCGGTGCGCAGTTTCATCAGTGCCCTGCTGCCGGAGGCGGCGGAGGGCAGCTATGGCGACTACGTGTATGCCAAGCCCGGCAAGCTCAAGCTGCGCATGCCCAGCGAGCCGGGTGAGTACGAATTGCGGCTATTAGGCCCGGAGCGGCCGTATCCCACCCTGAGCAAAAGGCCGATTCGCTTGCTGATCCCCGAGGCCAGCTTGCAGGCGCCGGAGCAGGCGCCGATCGGTACCGCGGTGAAGATCGATTGGCGCGGCCCCAGCGGCAGCGGTGAATACATCACCTTGGTGCCGGTCGATACGCCGGAGGGCAATTACGAACAGTATCAGTACACCCGCGGTGCGGGCAGCGGCTCGCTGACCTTGACCACGCCGAGTGAGCCCGGCAGCTACGAGCTGCGCTTTCTCAGCGGCAACGCCTACAAGACGCTGGCTCGTCGTCGCATCGAGGTGGGCGATATCGAGGCCAGCCTTGAGCTGCCCGCCAGTGCCGCTGCCGGCAGCACGATTGAAATCAGCTGGAAAGGGCCGGGCAATCCGCGTGACTACATCACCATCGTCGCGCCGGAGGCGGCCCCGCGCGATTACCAGCAGTACGTCTATACCAAGAGATCGCCGGTGAAACTGCCGGTTCCGGAGCAGGCCGGCACTTATGAAGTGCGCTACCTCACCGCCGACAGCAGTCGGATTCTGGTGCGCAAGGCGATTGAAGTCGGTGCGGTGACAGCCAGCGTCGAGTCGCCAGCCAGCGTTGAAGCAGGCAGCGAAATCAAGGTGGCATGGAAGGGGCCGAACAACGAGCTCGACTACATTGCGGTGACCGAAGTCGGTAAACCCAAGAGCTATCTCAGCTATACCTATACCAAGCGCGGCAGTCCGTTGGGGCTGGCGGCGCCGCGAGAAGCGGGCCAATACGAAGTGCATTATCTGACCGGACGCGACGATGTGTCGCTGGCCAGTCGGCCCTTGCACGTTACCCCGGCAGCCGCGGTCGGAACGCTGCGTGTATTGGCTGCCAACGGTGAAACGGCGGGCAGCTCGGGTCCGGCGGTCGCACTGATTCTCGATGCCTCAGGCAGCATGCTGCAGAAGCTCGATGGCACGCGGCGAATCGATCTCGCTCGAGCTGCGCTGAATCGATTGGTTAGCGAAGGTTTGGCCGACAGCACCCGGGTGTCGCTGCGTGTGTTTGGTCATCGCAAACCCGATGCCTGCGATACCGAGCTGCTACAGCCCTTGGCTGCGCTCGATCGAGCCCAGCTCAGCGCTGCCATCAATGCCATCCAGGCGAAGAATCTGGCCAAGACGCCCATCGCCGACTCCCTGGCGGCAGTGGCTGGCGATCTTGCCGGCGTGGAAGGCCCGGCCGTGGTGGTGCTGGTCACCGACGGTGAGGAAACCTGTGATGGCGATCCCGAGGCGGCCATCCGTGGTCTGCAAGCACAAGGATTCGATCTGGTGCTGAACATCGTCGGTTTCGCTGTCGATGAGTACGCGCTGGAGCAGCAGTTCCAGGCCTGGGCTGAGCTTGGAGCCGGCGCCTACTACTCAGCCAAGGACGGGGACGCCCTGGCGCGCGGCGTATTGCAGTCGGTGCGCCGGCCCTACCTTGTCAGTCAGGCCGGCAAGCGAGTCGCGGCAGGATTCGTCGGCGGCGAGGCGGTGGAACTGAAAGCCGGTCGCTATCAGCTGGCCATCGGTGGAACGACGCGTGATGTGGAGATTATCGCCGATCAGGAAACCAGCGTTCGGCCATAGGGAGCGCCTTGAGCGCACCGTTGGGTGGGTGGTCGCCGTCGGCGTCAGCGTCAGCGTCAGCGACCTGCCGAGACGGTGCAATGGTGCGTCCAAGACGCACCCTATGCCAGACTAGCTGCTCTCGCCGCGACCGGGGATTTTGCCTTGTCCGAAACCTACTTTCGAGCCTGTCCTTTGTGCGAAGCGATCTGCGGCTTGCAGATGGAGGTGAAGGACGGTCGGCCGGTGGCGATTCGCGGCGATGCCAATGACCCGTTCTCGCGCGGCCATATCTGCCCCAAGGGCAATGCCATCCTCGATCTGGAAGCCGACCCCGATCGCCTGCGAGTGCCGCTGCGGCGGCGCGGCAGCGAATGGGAAGAGATTGGTTGGGACGAGGCCTTCGCCGAGGCCGGCGAGCGGCTGGCAGCTATCCAGCGTGAGCACGGCAACGATGCGGTGGCGGCCTACGTTGGCAATCCGAATGTGCACCATTTTGGCCATCTGGCCTACCTGCCAACGCTGTTGCGTGCACTGAAGTCAAGGAATGTGTTCAGTGCCAGCTCAGTCGACCAGTGGCCGCATCAGCTGGTGAACTGGGCGATGTACGGGCATCAGTTTCTGCTGCCCATTCCGGATCTTGATCACACCGACTACTTCCTGATGCTGGGTGCCAACCCCCTGGCTTCGAACGGCAGCCTGATGACCGTGCCGGATGTGGCCAAGCGGCTGAAAGCCCTGATCCAGCGCGGCAAACTGGTGGTGGTGGACCCACGGCGCAGTGAAACGGCCAAGCTGGCCAGCGAACATTGCCCGATCCGACCTGGCTCCGATGTCTGGTTTCTGATCGCTCTGATCAAGGCCATGCTGCGACGCAGTGCACCGCGCGTTGAGGCCTATGGCGATCAGCTCAATGGTCTCGCCCAGGCACTGACCGTGATTGGTGCAGTGGAAGTGGGCGATCTGCAGCTGCGCTGCGGTGTCGAGCAGAGCCGGGTGGAGCGCATCGCAGAGGAGTTCCTGGCCGCGCCGCGAGCGGTGGCCTACGGGCGCATGGGAGTATCCACTCAGGCACATGGCAGTCTCTGTCAATGGCTACTGCAGTTGATCAATCTGATCAGTGGCAATCTCGACCGCGAGGGCGGCAGTCTGCCCAACCACCCGGTGCTGCCGCTGACCGGCCCCGGCACGTCGGCCGGTCATTACGGGCGCTGGCGTTCGCGGGTGCGTCGCCTGCCGGAGTTTGTCGGCGAACTGCCGGTGTCGGCCATGCTGGAGGAAATGGCCACGCCCGGGCCGGGCCAGGTGCGGGCGCTGTTCACCTGTGCAGGAAATCCAGTGTTAAGTACGCCGTCTGGCGCTGCCTTGAGCGAACAGCTGGGCAAACTCGACTACATGCTGTCGGTCGACATCTACGTCAACGAAACCACCCGTCATGCCCATCTGATTCTGCCGCCGGCCTCATTCCTTACCCAGTATCACTACGACAGCGTCTTCAATGCTTTTGCCATCCGTCAGCTGGCGCGATTGAACACGCCGTTACGACAGCGCGCAGCCGACGAGCGCGCCGACTGGGAGATTCTCAACGGGCTGGCGACGGCCTTCGGCAACGCTGCACAGCGCGAGGTCAAGCCGCTGCCACCGCCCCAGGTGCTGATCGGAATGGGCCTGGCTGCCGGGCGCAGTGGGATCACACTGCAGCAGCTGGAGGCAGCGCCACACGGGCTCGATCTTGGACCGCTGAAGCCTTCATTGCTGAGCCGACTGCAGACCGAGTCAGGCAAGGTGGAATGTGCCCCAGCGCTGTTGATGAATGCGCTCAGTGAGCTATCGGCGGACGCAGCGCAGATCGATGCGCAATTTCCGCTGCGCCTGATCGGCCGCCGTCACGTCCGCAGCAATAACAGCTGGATGCACAACGCGCAGCGCCTGGTGAAAGGCAAGCCGCGGCATGAGTTATGGATGCATCCTGCCGATCTGGCCGCGGCTGGCCTGCAGTCCGGCCAGCGCGTGCGACTGGCGTCGGACGTGGCGGAGATCGAGGTGGAGGTCGAGGCAGACGAGGCGATGATGCCCGGTGTGGTCTGCTTGCCGCATGGCTTCGGGCATCAGCAGCCCGGCGTACGCCTGCGCCTGGCAAGCGAGGTGAAAGGCGCCAACTACAACGCCCTCACCGACCCCGCACGGATCGATGCGCCGTCCGGCAACGCGGCCTTGAATGGCCTGCCGGTGCGGGTGGAGCGGATCGTGTGATAGTGGGCCACAGGCCTGTCGTGAGCCTGTCGAACGGCCCAGCCTACGGGGCGGTCGAACGGATCACCTTCCGGGGCTGTTGAACCGCTCACCCGACGCGGGATGTCGTTTCACCACCGACTCGTAGGGTGGGCGTGCCGCCCACCATCGTGCGCTTGACGGTGGGCCACAGGCCTGTCGTGAGCCTGTCGAACGGCCCACCCTACGGGCTGTCGAACGGCCCAGCCTACGAGGGTTATTGTCTGCCTTCATACCAGCGCTGCAGCAGCAATCGCTCCTCGTCGGTCATCTGGGTCATATTGCCCGGTGGCATGACCCTTAACACCACGGTCTGCTGGTGAATCAGCTGGGCGGCGCGTTCGATTTGCTCTGGCGTTTCCAGGATCAATCCCTTCGGCGCGATCGGCATGATCGAGCCTTGGGTGGCGTGGCAGCCGAGGCAACGTGTCTGCAGCACGGTATGCACATTGTCCAAACTGGCTGTGGTGCTGGAATCGATGTTGCCGGGCACCGTCGGGCTGGACTCGGCAACTGCGATGGCGCTGGATGATTCACCGCCATTGGCTGCCGCCGACGGCGTGGCTGCCGGGGCCATCCAGGCCAGGGCGCCGAGCAGGAAAGCGCCACCCAAGGCCAGCAATCCCCAGGCTCGGCCACCGCTGTGCCAGAGTACGAAGAACTGGCGGATCAGGGCCGCCGACACCAGAAACAGCACCAGCAGCCAGCCGTTCTGCGGATGCGCATAGGCAGCGGCGTAGTGGGTGCTGAGCATGGCGAACACCACCGGCAGGGTGAAGTAGGTGTTGTGCACCGAGCGCTGTTTGCCGCGCAGGCCGTCGAGCGGGTTGGGCGCTTCGCCACGGCTCAGGGCCGCTACGATCCGCTTCTGCCCGGGGATGATCACAAAGAACACATTGGCCGACATCCAGGTGGCCAGCACCGCGCCGGTCAGCAGAAAGGCGGCGCGGCCGGCGAATAGGGAAGTGGTCAGCAGGCAAAGTCCCACCACCAGCAGGCCCACCACCACGCCCAATACACCATCGCGAAAGCCGACTGCCCGACACAGCAGGTCATAGACCACCCAGCCGACCAGGAACAGGGCAATGACGATAGCGACGGCCATATCCGGCGCCAGCTCATAGACCCGAGGATCGACCAGATAAATGCTCGGCTGCCAGAGATAGCTGATCGCCAGCAGGGCGAAGCCGCTCAACCAGGTGGTGTAGCTTTTCCACTTCGACCAGTGCAGCTCCTCCGGCAGCTCGGCCGGAGCGGGCATGAACTTTTGCTTCAGATAGAAGCCACCGCCATGCACCGACCAGGATTCGCCGAACAGGCCCTGAACTGCCTGTTTCCCCGGCTTGAGTCCGCGGTCCAGGGCAACGAAGTAGAACGATTCGCCGATCCAGGCGATGGCGGCGATCACGTGCAGCCAGCGCAGCAGGAAGGTGGCGGCATCCAGCAGGTAGCCTTCCATGCCTAGCTTCCGCGATAGGTGCTGTAGCTGTACGGCGAGACCAGCAGGGGCACGTGGTAGTGCGCATTGGCATCGGCAATGCCAAAGCGCAGGGTGATGACGTCGAGAAACTTCGGTTCGGCCAAGCTCAGCCCCAGTTTCTGGAAGTAGTCGCCAGCCTGAAAGTCGAGCTCATAGATGCCGGGAACGAAGGTGTCGCCTTGCAGCAGGGGCGCATCGCAACGGCCATCGGAATTGCTGGTGTAGCGCCCGAGCGAGCGCCGACCGCGGTTCTCGATAACAGATAGTTCAAGCACCATGCCAGCGCCAGGGCGGCCGTGGGCGGTGTCTAGGATATGGGTGGTGAGTTTTCCGTTGGGCATGGTTGATCTACCTGAACTCTTGCTTCCCCTCTCCCTGTGGGAGAGAACGATGTGTGGCGATCTTCGCCAAACCGGCTGGCGCCCCGGAACTCCCTCCCCAATGTTTGGGGAGGGGAGGGGTTGGGGAGCCGATCTTTGCCTGCCCAGGGGCCTCGCATAGCGAGGTTCCTGGGTAGGGTGGCGCGGCAGCGCCGGGTGAGGGTTGGCGTCGCCATTGCTCAGGCAATACAAGACCCGACGCTCACCCCCGGCCCCTCTCCCACAGGGAGAGGGGAGACAGTCTCTAACCCGCGCAATACGCCTCCAGACGGTCGCCATAGGCACGCTTCTCTTCCGGTGTGGCAAAGCTGGCCTCAAAGCTGTTGGCGGCCAGTTGCTTGAGATGCTCGCGGTCGAGGTCGAGGGCGGCGCGCGGCTGGTGGAAGTTCTGGTTCATGTAGCCGCCGAAGTAGGCCGGATCATCCGAATTGACGGTGGCGACGATGCCAAGGTCAAGCATCTGCTTCAGATTGTGCTGGCCGAGGTCGGGGAATACGCAGAGCTTGATATTGGATAGCGGGCAGACAGTGAGCGGGATGCGTTCCTTGACCAGGCGTTCCACCAGCTTCTGGTCTTTCAGCGACTGCACGCCGTGATCGATGCGCTCCACCTTCAGTACATCGAGCGCACTCCAGATGTATTCCGGCGGGCCTTCCTCGCCAGCGTGGGCGACCACGCGCAGGCCGAGTTTGCGCGCTTCGGCGAACACCCGGGCGAATTTCTCTGGCGGATGGCCGACTTCGCTGGAATCAAGGCCAATGCCGATGAATTTGCCCAGATGCGGTTTAGCCTGCTCCAGGGTTTCGAATGCTTCCTCCTCGCTGAGGTGGCGCAGAAAGCACATGATCAGTTCGGCGCGAATGCCGAGCTGCTCGCGCGCTTGCTGGCAGGCGCGGGTCAGCCCATTGATCACGGTGTCGAAACCGATGCCGCGCTCGGTATGGGTTTGCGGATCGAAGAACAGCTCGGCATGAATCACATTGTCGGCCTTGGCGCGCAGGAAATAGGCCCAGGCCATGTCGAAGAAATCCTGCTCGGTGATCAGCACGCTGGCGCCGGCGTAGTAGATGTCGAGAAAGCTCTGCAGATTGGTAAACGCATAGGCCGCGCGCAGCGATTCGACGTCGGGGTAGGGCAGTTCGATCTGATTGCGTTGACCAAGCGCGAATATCAATTCGGGCTCCAAGGAGCCTTCGATATGAATATGCAGCTCGGCTTTCGGCAGCCCGTGGGCGAAATCATCCAAGGGATGGGTGGACATGCAGGACTCCCCGAAGTCTTGATTGGATCGGCCAGTGTGCCGCAACTCGGACGGATCGACCAGCATGCCGGCGATACCCGAGGCGCCGCAATGGCGCTACTCTTGCTGGATGACTGAATTGCCCGAAATCCTCCTCAATGGTCAGCGTCACTGTCTGGGCGCTGGCGACCCCAGTGAATCCCTGCTGCGCTGGTTGAAACGCCAGCAGCTGCATGGCACCAAGGAAGGCTGCGCCGATGGCGACTGCGGTGCCTGCACCGTCGCCTTGCGTCTGCCCGATGTCGACGGCAAGCCCCAGTGGCAGGCGGTGAATGCCTGCTTGCTGCCGGTCGGCTGTTTGCCGGGGCGCGAAGTGATGACGGTAGAGGCCTTGGCCGTAGGCGAGCGCCTGCATCCGGTGCAACAGGCGATGGTGGAGTGTGCTGGATCGCAATGTGGCTACTGCACGCCCGGTTTCGTCATGAGTCTGTTTGCCGCGCAGGCGGCCGATCAACTCGATGAGGCCTGCTTCGAGGGCAATCTATGCCGGTGTACCGGTTATCTGCCAATCCGACGTGCGCTTGAGCGCTTGCAAGATCTGCCCTTCCAGGCCCCTGCCTTGGGCACCGATGCGCCTTGCTTGGAGTCTGGCAATGCCGAGGGCTGGTCGGTGCCACGTGATCTGGCACACGCCTTGGCGATCAAGCAGGCCGATCCGCAGGCAGTCTGGTTTGCTGGCGGAACGGATCTTGGTGTGGTGTTGAGCCATGGTCAGAGCAAGCCCGCGCGCTACATTGCGCTGGATCGCCTGCCTGAGCTGCAGCAGATTGAGATTGGCGACCAGGTGGTTCGCATCGGCGCTGGCGTGGCTCTGCGCACAATCGAGCAACGCTTGACCGGCATGTTTGCCGCCATCGATCAGATGCTGCCTTGGTTCGCTGCACGCCAGGTGCGCAATCGTGCCACCCTCGGTGGCAATCTGGGCACGGCCTCGCCGATTGGCGATCTGTTGCCGGTGCTGTTGGTCCTGGATGCCGTCGTGCATGTGCGCAGCGCAGCGGGCAGTCGTGACCTCGCTATCGATGAATTCTTTACCGGCTATCGGCAGACCCAGCTCAGGCCCGATGAGCTGATCGAGGCGGTCAGTATTCCGCGCCGCAATGATTGGCTAAGTGCGGCCTACAAGGTGGCGAAGCGACAGACCGATGACATCAGCATCGTCGCGGCGGTGTTTGCGTTGAAACTGAATGCCGAGCGGCGGGTCGAGGCAGCGCGGCTGGCCTTTGGTGGTGTCGCCGCGCTGCCGCTGCGCGCCAAGCGGGCCGAGGCTGAACTGATCGGCCAGCGTCTGGATCAGACCACGATCGAAGCCATCGCCGATACGCTGCGCGCCGAATTCACCCCCTTGTCTGACCTGCGCGCCGGGGCTGACTATCGCCGCGCCCTGTGCGGCAATCTGTTTGCCAAGTTTATCCGCGAGCAGTTCGAGCCAGCCGAGGTGGCGGCATGAAGCCGAGCGCCCACGAAAGCGCCGTCGGCCATGTCACCGGGCGCGCGGTGTATGCCGACGAGCAGCACGCGCCTACCGGCCTGATCAGCGTGTATCCGGTGCAGGCGCCGCATGCACACGCGCGGATCGGGTCGATCAATAGCGAGGCGGCGCTGTCGATGCCTGGCGTGTTGGCGGTGCTGACGGCGGCCGATATCCCAGGCCTGAATCAGACCGGCCCGATCCTCGCTGATGAGCCGCTGATTCCGGCCGATGAAGTGCGCTACTACGGTCAGGCGGTGGCCTGGGTGGTGGCCGAGACCGAAACCCAGGCCCAGCGTGCAGCGAAACAGGTGGTGGTGGAATACACGCCGCTGCCGGCGCGGCTGAGCCTGCAGCAGGCGATTGCCGAGCAGGCTTTCCATATGCCGCCTGCGCGAGTGACCCGCGGCGATGCCACCGCGGGGTTGGCTGCCTCACCGATTCTCCTGAACGGCGAGTTGCACTTCGGTGGCCAGGACCATTTCTATCTGGAAACCCAGGCCAGCTGGGTGCAGATCGACTCCGAGGGGCTGGTGCAGATCGTCAGCTCGACCCAGCATCCGAGCGAAACCCAGCATATGGTGGCCCAGGTGCTGGGGCTGGCGAATCACCGTGTGGTGTGCCGCTGCCTGCGCATGGGCGGCGGCTTCGGCGGCAAGGAAACCCAGGCCAACCAGTATGCCGCGGTAGCGGCTTTGGCTGCCTGGAAAATCGGTCGGCCGGCGCGGATCAAACTGCAGCGCAGTCTGGATATGCAGCTCACCGGCAAACGGCATCCGTTCTTCGCGCGCTATCAGGTCGGCGTCGATGCCGAGGGCAGGCTGCAGGCGATGTGCGTGGAACTGGTGGCCGATGGCGGCTGGAGTTGCGACTTGTCACCGCCGGTGCTGATGCGGGCAATGGTGCATGTCGACAATGCCTACTATTGTCCGCATGTCGAGATCATCGGTCGGATAGCCAACACGCATCTGGCGTCCAACACCGCGTTCCGTGGTTTCGGTGGGCCGCAGGGCATGCTGGTTGGCGAGGAAATCATCGACCATGTCGCCCGCCATCTCGGCTTGCCGGTCGATCAAGTTCGGCAGCGCAATTTTTATCGCGCGGGCGAAACCCCAGACCGCAACCAGACCCATTATGGTCAGCCGGTAGTCGATAATCATCTGGACACGTTGTGGAGCCAGTTGATCGAGTCCAGCCAGTATCGCGCACGGCGGGTCGAGGTTGATGCCTTCAATAAGGGCAATCGACACGTTAAGCGCGGACTGGCCATCACCCCGGTGAAGTTCGGCATCAGCTTCAACAAGACCGAATACAACCAGGCCGGCGCCCTGGTGCATATCTACACCGACGGCAGCGTGCAGCTGAATCACGGCGGCACTGAAATGGGCCAGGGGCTGCACACCAAGATGATCGGGGTGGCCGCGCATTGTCTTGGCCTGCCGCGTGAGCGCATCCAGATCATGGTCACCAGCACCGACAAGGTGCCGAACACCTCGGCCACCGCAGCCAGCAGCGGCTCTGATCTGAATGGCCAGGCAGTGCGGGCAGCCTGCGAGAACCTGCTTGAGCGCCTACGTCCGATTGCCGCAGCGCGCCTCAACGGCGAGGCCGAGCAGGTCTGCTTTGCTGACGGTCAGGTGTTTCTGGCGACGCAACCGGATCAGCGCGTCGCCTTCGTCGAGGTGGTGCGTGCGGCTTACAGCGCGCGGATCAGCCTGTCGGCGACCGGCTACTACCGTACGCCCGGCCTGAGTTGGGATGCGGCCAAGGGTTACGGTCATCCGTTTTACTACTACGCGTTTGGTGCTGCAGTAAGTGAGGTGGAGGTCGATGGCTCCACCGGTATTCATCGACTGCGCCGCGTGGACATCCTCCACGATGTCGGCGATTCCCTTAACGAGATGATCGATCGGGGGCAGATCGAGGGCGGCTTCGTTCAAGGCATGGGCTGGCTAACCTGCGAGGAGCTGCGCTGGAACGAGCAGGGTCGCTTGCTGACGGATGCGCCGAGTACCTACAAGATCCCCACCGTGGGCGAAGTGCCGCAGGAATTTCGCCTTGATCTGTTCCAGCGCCCGGCGCCGCCGACCACCAAGGTGATCTTTGGTTCGAAAGCGGTGGGCGAGCCGCCGCTGATGCTGGCACTCAGCGTGCGCGAGGCCCTGCGTGATGCGGTGGCGGCTTTCGCCCCTGGTCCGCTGCAACGCGTGGTGTTGGATTCGCCGTCGACGCCGGAAGCGATCTGGCGCGCGGTGGAGCAGGTGCGTTCGGTCACCCCCTCGGTTAGTTCAGCGACGACCGAGCAAGCAGCGCCGGCATGAGCGAGCGACTGTTTCGCCAGTTGACCGCCTGGTTGCAGGACGGTCCGCTGGTGCTGGCTTGCGTGTTGCGCACTGAGGGTGCCACGCCGCGCAAGGCCGGCGCCATGATGCTGCTGCGCGAAACCGAGAGTTATGGGTCGGTTGGCGGAGGTGAAGCCGAAGGTCGAGTCATGGCCGCCGCGCAGCAGCGGCTGCGCGATCGCCACAGTCGCGGTCCGATACTCGAGGTCGACCTTGGCGGCGGCGCAGGGGCGGCCGGCATCTGCGGCGGCCGGATGCAGATCGCGCTGCGCGTTCTGGCCTCAGAGCAGGATCGGATCTGGGCAGAGCAAGGGCTGGCGCTGCTTGAGCGCGGCCAGGCCCTGCGCCTGGATTCGATGGAACTTGGAGTGGAAGGTGTCAGCGCTATGCAGGTCAGGCTGGCGCCGAATCCGCGATTGCTGATCGTCGGCGCAGGTCATTGCGGCTTGGCCCTGTACGATGTAGCGCGGCTGCTCGATTTCGACATCTGGCTATACGACGAGCGGGAGGGCTGCGTGCAGCCCCAAGCCCTGCACGAGGCGATTTGCCTTTCCGGGCCGGTGAGTGAGCTACGCAAGGCGCTGCACACCGTGCGACCCGTATTCGCCGTGCTGCTGACCCGCAATTACCAATGCGACGTGGATGCTCTTCGCGTGCTGGCCGAACACCCGCCGCGATGGATCGGCATGATGGGTAGTCGCAAGCGGATTCGTCAGGTCACGGAGGATCTGCAAGGGCTGATCCTCAGTGATCAGCGAGGCGCACCGCTTCGGCTTGGTGATGCGCCCCTGGTCGCCCCGGTCGGCCTGGAAATCGGCGCCGAAACGCCGCATGAGATCGCCGTCAGCATCGCCGCCCAGCTGTTGATGGTGCGCTCAGCGGTGTCTCCATCTCACGGCGGTCTTGGCACTTAGCACAGGCTCACCGAGACACTGAAAGCGAAGAGCAAGAAGGCGCGGTTGAGGCGACCTCAGCCACTGGCCGGCCACCGCACGCAATGGCCGTGCGCTACCGCGGTCAACGGCCCGCCTGAGCCGTGATCGAGTTTCTTGATCGATGGCGCAACCCTCAACGAGCCCCGCAGCGCCTCAGGGCGAGGGTAGGGCATTCTATTGAAGGAGTTATGTTTGTCACTCGGGGACAGCCACCCGGCCCTCACCCCCCAGTCCCTCTCCCACGGGGAGAGATCGATGCGCACTGATTTTCGCGCGCCGGCTGCCCAGGGGCCTCGCATAGCGAGGTTCCTGGGTAGGGGAACCGCTTCGGGTCGCCGCCACGCTGGCTGAGCTTGTCGAAGCCAGCCGACCAGCATTGCAACCTCAAAGCTCGCGTGGGCGCCTTCAGGGCTCGCTTCGCTGAGGCACCCTTCGACAAGCTCAGGGTGCGTCAAGGCGATTCCATCGCTACAGCCCTTGGACTCATCCGCCCTTCGGGCTGTCTCTCAGTGCGAACAGGGCAAGCCATCGTCCGCTTCGGGTCGTCAGCAGCTGGCTGAGCTTGTCGAAGCCAGCCGACCCAGCATTGCAACCTCAATGCTGGCGTGGGCACCTTCAGGGCTCGCTTCGCTGAGGCACCCTTCGACAAGCTCAGGGTGCGTCAAGGCGATTCCATCGCTACCGCCCTCGGACTCATCCGCCCTTCGGGCTGTCTCTCAGTGCGAACAGGGCAAGCCATCGTCCGCTTCGGGTCGCTGGCCGTCGGTCGCCGTTTGCTGTGAGTGCCCGCTTCGGGTCGTCAGCAGCTGGCCCGCGCGTCGTGCTGACCGCCGGCAACGACGGTCAGAGGTCTTCGCTTAGCAGCTCCTGCGCCATCACGATGGCATCTTCGCGCCCTTGCCGGGCCGGGTAGTAACGCGGGCGTCGGCCAATCTCGTTAAAGCCCAGGCTCTCATACAGGGCGATTGCCCTGGGGTTGGAGGGACGGACCTCGAGGAAAACGCGTTCCGCGCGCTGCCAGCGGGCCAGATCGATCAGTCGCTTGACCAGATGGCGGCCGTGGCCGGCACCGTGGTGTTCGGGGTCGACGCAGACATTCAGTACATGGGCTTCGCCACCACCGCTGCTGAGAATGCCATAGCCGATCACCGCCTCCTCGTGGCACAGCACCCAGCAGCCGTAACCGGCACGCAGGCAGTCGCGGAAGATGCCGATGGACCAGGGAAAATCGTAGGCAGCGCGTTCGATCGCCGCTACTCGTTCCAGATCGTGCTCCTGCATGGCGCGCATGCGCGCCGGCGCGAGATCGAGGTACTCGCGCACTTGGGCGTTCATCCCTGCGTTCCCTGACGTCGTCGGCGCAGGGCGCGCAGGGTTTTCCACAACGCCCGCTTGGCGGCCGGCTGGCCGCGCAGGGCGATCAGGTTGAGATACAGACGCGGGCCGTCGTAGCGGTAGGGCGGGCCGTCCAGCACGGCTTCCCATCCCAGCGCATCCACCTGTTCAAGCGAGGCATGCACTGCACGCAGCAGCGCCTGCCACAGGGGATCGCGGTCGGTGGGTTGGCTGGGGCGTGCGGGGCTCGGTTGAGCTACCGGCTGTGGCGCTGCTGCGAGGGCGTGAGGCGTCGCCACAGAGCCAGTGTCCGCAGCGTCGTCACGGCGCAAGCGCAGCGGGCGGTAGCCCATGGCTCTCAACATCGCTTCGCGTTGCGGCTGACCCAGCATTGCTCTCAACCTCGCTGCTGCAATTTCTCGATATCGCCGATCAGCTCAGCATAGATAGAATCGACCGCATTGCCGAGCGCACGGACCGAATCGCGTACGCTGACGCCATCGGCCGGCACTTCGCGGCGGTAGTCGCGCAGCAGCAAGGGCAGCTCGCCGCCGCTGCGACTGAGTCGGATGTTCAAGCTGGCGCGCACCACCCAGCCTTCGTCACGCTTGATGCGCTCGAACGCTTCGATACGCGTCAGCAGTCTGTAGTGTTGGGTACTGGCCGGCAGGGTTTCCAGCACCTTGGGCGCGATGGCCGCGGTATCGAGAGTGCGAATCAGGCGCCGCTGCAGCATGCGCGTCGGAGGGTCGAGCCACAGTTGATAGTGATAGGCGCGCAGCCGATCGCCCTCGGGGTCGGTGCTGTACAGCAACGAGATGTCCGAATGCACGCCATCGGCGTAGAAGGCATCGATGACCAGGGGCGCGTCCAGCGTCGAGGTGGCCGTGCGCACCTCAGGCTGCGCCGGCAGCCGGTAGTAGACGGTTTCCGGAATGCCGGGGCCGGAGGCGCAGCCGGCCAGCAGGGCCAGGGTCAGCAGCGAACAGGCGCCGCGGTGCACTCGCTTGATCATCATTCCTCCACCTGATCGGCCGGCGGCGTGAACAGCAGTCGGTTCGGACTGCGGCGGATCTCGCGGCTGAACTCATCGAAATTGCGGCTGGAGGCCTCCAAGTGACGCGTGATGCCGTCGATCCGCTGGGCGATGGCGCTGACCGTGCGTTCCAGGTCGCTGACCGTGTTCTGGATGCCTGGCCGGTTATCGGCCACCGTAGCACGCAGTTCCACCAGCAGGGCATCTGCTTCGGCGCGCGTGGTCTTGAGTTCGGCTGCGACCGCCTTGACGTCCTGCAGAATGTCGGCGATCGCATCGCGGTTTGGCGCATCCAGCACCTTGTTCGCCCTGCCGGCGGCGATGTTGAGCTGCTCCAGCAGGCGTTGTGCTTCTGCCAGCAGGGCAGGGGCGTTGGCGTCGACCGTGCCGGCGATCGAATCGAGTCGGGTCGACAGTGTTTCCACCATCGGTCGCAGACGCTCCTGCGACAGCATGGTCAATTCGGTGGCAAGGTCATTCATCGCGCTGAATACATCGCCGGCTTCGATGCTGGGAATCAGCGCGCCGGCTGGCAGCATGGTGCTGCTTTCACCTTCCCGAATCGCCACCGTCATATCGGCCAGCAGGCCATTGGCCTGGCGCAGGGCGACGCTGTCATCGGGAATCTGCCAGTCATCGCGGATGTCCAGGTTGACCCGGTAGCGGGTGCGCCCATCTTCGCGCCTGGGTTCGATCGTGCTCACCTGGCCGATGCGAAAGCCCTCGTAGTACACCGGCGCACCGAAGCCGAGCCCGCTGACATTGCTGAAATCGACCGCATAGCGCTGCATGGTGCCGCTGCGGCCGGTGATGGTGAACAGGGTAAACAGCAGCAGCATGAAGGCAATCAGCACGGCCACCCCAACCAGCACGTAGTTGACGTTATCGCGTTTCATTGCGCTGCACGGCTCATGTGGCGGTGTCCCTGAACGATCTCGGCGCATC
Organism: Pseudomarimonas arenosa; assembly: GCF_014841215.1. GTDB lineage: Bacteria > Pseudomonadota > Gammaproteobacteria > Xanthomonadales > Xanthomonadaceae > Pseudomarimonas > Pseudomarimonas arenosa. Next base: position 121,028 of record NZ_JACYTR010000010.1, on the reverse strand, counting down.
GTAGCGGTAGCGAGCCGGGCTGGCGACCCCTGGCGCGTTCGGAAGGCTGCGATCCCGGGCGCTCATCCGCCGGTTGCCGGAGGTTCCATGCGCACCATGCGGGTTCCGCTGAGACGGTCGTGCAGGGCGCGGCGTTCGGCATCGAACAGCGCCAGCAGCAGTCCCAGGCCGGCGAGCAGGAGCGACGGCGTCGCCCAGGCATAACGCCGCGCCAGCTGGCCGATGTTGGCCGCCTCACCGCTCTCGGCGACCACCCGCAGGCGCCAGGGGCGCATGCCCATGGTCTGCCCACCGTTGCGCCATGAGCCGACCGTGTACAGTCCGGTGACCAGCCACAGCGCCGCGCATTGCAGCCAGAAGGCCAGGGTCCAGGGCACCACCGGGCTGCCCCCGCGCAGCAACAAGACCGCCACGCTGACCACGAACCACAGGGCAACGATCGGTAGGGCATCGTAAACCAGGGCCAGCAATCGCCAACCGAAATGGGCCGGCTGTGCCGACCGCCGAGCAGAAGAAGTCATCGGCGGATTTTAGCCCGGATATTTCATGAGGGGGCGCGGATGATCACCGAGGACTTTTCGTCGAGTGCAAGGCGCGACGAGCCCAAGTGGTGGGCCCACTTGGGCGAGAAGCAACGCGGCAATCGGCACAAAGGACCGGTGAGGGCCGTGCCAGCGCCGAAAGATCGCGAACACTCTGTTATCTCAACACCATCGGTCGAAACTCTCGCCCCGCTTGGAATCGCCGGATCTTTCGGCGCGACCTCATGAAATATCCGGGTTAGCTGGCCGAGACCGCAGTCGGTATGCTGATCACTTGCATGGGTGATGATGGATGGCCATGGCCGGCCCCAAGACAGCCGCAGAACGGCGACAACGCAGTCAGGCGCGGGCAGAGATTCGAGCCCAGGATCAAGCCGAGATCGAGGGCTTTCTGGATGCCATATGGTCCGAGCGTGGCCTGGCCCGACACAGCCTGGACAGCTATCGGCGCGACCTCAGTGGCCTGGCGCGCCATCTGGTCGGCGTCGGTCCGTCCCTGGCCGAAGCAGGCCGGGCCGAATTGCTGGATTACCTGGCGCAGCTCAATCGCGACGGCTACAGCCCGCGCAGCGCCGCGCGTCTGTTGTCCAGCCTGCGTGCCTTCTACGCCCATCGAGTGGTCAGTGGCGCGCGCGCTGACGATCCGACCGCTGGCATCGTCGCGCCCAAGCTCGGCCGGCCGCTGCCCAAGGCGCTCAGCGAAACGCAGGTAGAGGCGCTGCTGCAGGCGCCCGAACTTAGCACGCCGATTGGATTGCGCGACAAGGCGATGCTGGAGCTGATGTATGCCACCGGTCTGCGGGTCAGCGAACTGGTCGGCCTGCTCGGCACCCAGATCAATCTGCGCCAGGGCGTGCTGCGGGTGGTCGGCAAGGGCAGCCGCGAGCGCCTGGTGCCGATGGGTGAAGAAGCGCAGCATTGGCTGGAACGCTACATTGGTGAGGCCCGTGCCGGCATCGTCGGTCGCGACCGCTGTGACTTCGTGTTCGTCTCCAACAAGGGCGGTGCGCTTGGGCGACAGCAGTTCTGGACCGCAGTGAAACGCAATGCCGTGCGGGCCGGCATCGACCCGGTCAATGTCAGCCCGCACCGGTTGCGGCACAGCTTTGCCACCCACCTGCTCAATCACGGCGCCGACCTGCGCGCACTGCAAATGATGCTCGGTCACAGTAGCCTGTCGACCACCCAGATCTATACCCTGGTGGCCAAGCAAGCCCTGAAGCGCCTGCACCAGCAGCATCACCCAAGGGGGTGATTCACCGCGCTTGCGCAGTGAATCACGGGCAAGACAGGAGGTTGCCGCGGTCGGTGCGTCCAAGACGCACCCTGTGCCAGCGCAGGACGGCCGAGCGTAGGCTGGGCCTGTGGCCCACCATTGGCTAGCAGTCTGCTGCATTGCGGCTGAGGTGTCTGTTATCGATCCGGTAACTTGAAGTTTGAACATCCTGTTCAACTTCAAGTCCCCTGCGTGCGGTTCCGTTGGACAGGCTCGCGGCAGGCATGCCCGTACGCGCGGGCGCTTCACAGCGACTACGTCGCTGCGCGTTCAATGCTGATCGACTGCCCGAGCCCTGGGCAAACGCGGGGCAAGGGTGTAGAACGGTCGCGGGGACTTCTCGGGGGGTGTGCCGTGGGCGGCGAGGGCTGTCGGATCCGGCTGGTCGAATTCGATTTCGATCAGAAGCAGGAACGCGAGCTGCCGGTGGATCAGGTGGCAGTGGCGGTCGCGGCGGGGCGCTTTGTCTGGATCGATGTGCAGGCCGGGGCCGATCAGGCGGTGCGCGATGCGCTGCAGCAGATCGGTCTGATCAGCGAGGCGGTGATCGACGAGGCCTTGTCGGGCGAAGCCCTGACCCGCCACGCCCGCTACGACGATTACCTGCATGTGGTGGTCACCGGCTGTCGGCCCAGCGGGGCGCGGGTCGAGCTGGAGCGGGTCGATATCGTGATCGGTGAGCGCTTTCTCGCCACCATCCATCGCAACCCGGTGTTGTTCCTGGAAGCGGTTCGACAGGACTACCACTCGGATTTCCTGCGCTTTGCCAAGAGTCCCAGCTTTCTGGTCTACGAGCTGTGGGATCACCTGATCGAGAACTATCTGCAAGTGCAGCAGGAGATGGAAGAGCGGGTCGAGGCGATGCAGCGCGAGCTGGCCTTCGGCAAGGTCGACGACGATGTGTTCGCTCGCTTTTCCTCGCTCGGTTCCGACCTGCTGCATTTTCGCAAGGTGCTGCTGCCGGCGCGGGCGGTGCTGACTGAGCTGTCGACCCGCAAATCGATTTTCATTGGCGAGGCTACCCAGGGTTTTCTGGGCAATATGGTCGGCACGGTCGAGCACCTGCTGCAGGACCTGATGGTCGATCGCGATATCCTGTCCGAGTCCTTGAGCCTGTACATGTCGATGGTCGGGCATCGCACCAACCGGACCATGAAGCGGCTGACCCTGGTCAGCGTGGTGTTCCTGCCCTTGACCTTCCTGGTCGGCATCTACGGCATGAACTTCAGCAATATTCCCGAGCTTAACTGGGAATATGGCTACCTGTTCTTCTGGGTTGTGACCTTCCTTCTGGTGTCGGTGATTCTGGTGCTGATGCGGCGCTCAAAGATTTTCTAGCCCGGATATTTCATGAGGGGGCGCGGCTTCGCGGTGGCCGTTTGCGCTGAAAACTTCCAGGATGGAGGTTTCAGCGGCCTGCCAGAACAGCTCGATTACTTCGGCGCCACCTGAGGTAGCTCGATACGAATTTCGGTGCCTTGCCCGACTTCGCTGCGCACCTGCAGCTTGCCGCCCAGCACATCGCGGACCAGGTTATGCACGATATGCAGGCCGAGGCCTGTACCGCCCTCGTTGCGCCGCGTGGTGAAGAAGGGTTCGAAGATCTTCCCCATATGCTCGGCCGCGATGCCGCGGCCGTCGTCGGAAAAGCGGATCTCAACCCAGCCATGCTGCAGGGGGCGGCACTCGATTTGCAGCCGTCCGGCCTGCTCGGGCTGGAACGCGTGCAGCAGCGCATTCTGCGTCAGATTGGTCAGCACCTGACCAAGGGCGCCCGGAAAGCTGTCCAGAATCAGATCCTGTGGGCAGTTGATCTGCATTTCGATTGGACGATGGCGCCAGAGGATCTTCAGGCTCTGCAGCAGCTGGTTCAGCAGTTCGTCGAGGTCGAATTTGCGCCGCTGATCGGAGCTTCGATCGACCGAGACCTGCTTGAAGCTGCGGATCAGGTCGGCGGCGCGATCGAGGTTGCGTTCGACCAGGTCGCCGCCACCAATGGTTTCACCGATCTGCTGTTCGAAATCGCGCTTGGTCATGCGTCCCGATTGCACTTTGTCTTGCAGTGCGCGCAGTTGCTGGTTCATGTGGCTGATCGCCGTCACCGCGACGCCGAGCGGGGTGTTGACCTCGTGGGCAACGCCGGCCACCAGTTGGCCGAGCGCCGAGAGCTTCTCGGCGCGCACCAGTTCAACCTGGGTCGACTGCAACACCTGCAGCGATTGCTCGGCCTGCTCGCGTGCGCGCTGCAGCGATTCGGTGCGTTCTCGCACCAGACGTTCAAGCTGCCCTCGCTGCAGTGCCAACTGATGCATCCGTGCCCGATATAGCAGACCCAGCAATCCAATGGTCAGCAGTGCGGCCAGCACCCGAGCGGCGGTCGACTGCCACCACAGCGGTTCAATGATCATTTGCAAGGTGTGCACATCGCTGGCCAGACCACCGCGCGCCAGCGCCTGCAACTGCAATTGATATTCGCCCGGTGCCAGATTGGTATAGGCCACCAGTCGCCGCTGGGCATCGACCTCCAGCCATTCGTTGTCGAAGCCCTGCAGTCGGTAGCGATAGTGCAGCTCCTGCGGGTGGACGAAACTGGGGCTGGCCAATTTGAACAGCAGGTTTCGCCCCCAGCCCGGTGGCAGGCGCAGGGTGTCGAGCAGGTGAATGGCCGCGGGTAGAGGTGAATCGGCTTGTTGAGCGCGCGGCAGCACGGTCTGTCCCTGACGCTCCAGGCTGGTGACCAGGGGTGGTCGCGGCTGCATCGGGCTCAGATTCTGCAGCGGGTCGAACACGGTAAAGCCGTGCTTGCTGCCGAACGCCAGCCAGCCGTTGCTCAAGTGTTGGCGGGCGGCAAAATAGTAGCCGCGCGCCAGGGCGCCGTCGCTGGCGTCGAAATGACGGGTCTGGCCGCTTTGTGGATCAAACTGGATGATGCCGCGGTCGCTGGCCAGCCACAGCCTGCCCTGCGCATCGCCCTGTACGGAGTTGATGCCCAGGTTATTGAGCTGATCCCGGCCAGCGACGAGCTTCAACTCGGCCTCGGCGGGCTCGCCGCTGGCCGCAAGCTGCAGCTCGACCAACCCGCTGCCATAGGCAGAGATCCACACGCGCCCGGCACCATCGACCAGGAAGCCGCTGGGTCGCCCGGGCAGCTTGCCGCTGACGCCGCTGGTATCGACTTCGGTTCGGTGGCGCAGAGCAAAGCTGTGGCGGTCAAACCAATACAGGCCATCGCTGGCGGATACAAGAACAAACGAAGGGTTAAGAATGCCGATATGATTGACAGTGCCGGCAAACTCGGTGCGCGCCAGGATCTGACTGTTCTGGGTATCGATCACATAGACGCCCTGCAAGGCCGCAACGGCCCATAGGCGTTGGCCATCGACAGCCAATCGGGCGATCCGCGAGCGGCGCAGTGCCGGCAGTGCCTCACTGGATCGAAACGAATCCGTCTCGCTGTGGCTGTACAGCCCATCATCGGTGCCCAGCCACAGCGTCTGACCATCGGATGCCATCGAGTGGACGGCGCGCGCCTCGCTGCCCTGCGCAGGGTGCAGCGCGAAACGGTCGAGATCGACCTGATATGCCCCTTGCGGCGTGCCGATCCATAGCTGCTCTCGATGTTCGATCAGACTGTAAACCGCCGGTTGCCAGTGGGTATCGAGCCCGAGGGATTCACCGGCAAAGCTGAGAAGGCGCCGATAGCGCGGGTGCAGCCGGCTGGCGCCGCCTTCCCAGGTGCCAAACCACAGGCTGCCGTCTTCGCTGCTGAGAAAGCTGCGCACCCGGCCCAGCCCAGCGCTGAACGGATCATAGGGGCGATGCAGAAAGGGCTGCAGACGCGGCGTCGCCGTGCTGTGATCAAGCACCCGATAGGCACCCAGTTCGGTGCCCAGCCAAAGGCCAGTCGGCGGGTCCCAATGCAAGGCCACCACGCGGCCGCGGAACGGGTCCTGCGGGTCATCGGCGAATACCGCTTCGGCCTGAGCGCTGGCGGTATCGACCCGGAACAGACCCGATCGATCGGTGCCGACCCAGAGCGCGCCCTGCGGATCGATCAGCAGGGCATTTACCGGCTTGCCACGCAGCAGGTCGACTTCGCCGCAGGCGCCGAGCGGTGTGCGTGCGGGGTCCACACAGCGCAGACCATTGAAGCCCCCGACCCATAGCCGGCCCTGCAAATCAACGGCCAGCGCGCGGCTGCGCCGATCCTCAGGCGGCGTTTGCTCCTCGACCAGCATGAGCGAGTGCGAGGCGTCGTCGATGCGTCCCAGGCCTTCGCTGCCAGCGACCCACACGCTGTCATCGTCGTTGCAGATCAGATCGTAGATGAACTGATCGCGACTCGCTGGGTGTCGGCTGTCGCTGTAGCGCTGAAAGCGCTGATCGCCATCGTGATAGCGAAACAGGCCGGCACTGGTGCCTACCCATAGTCGATTGCGCGGATCAAGGCAGAGCGAGTCGATCCAGCTGGAACCCAGACTGTCGCTATCGCGACCGGCCCGGAAGGTGATCACCTCGTGGCCATCGTAGCGATTGAGTCCATCCTGTGTGCCCACCCAGAGAAAGCCATGGCGATCCTGGGCCAGCGCGAGTGCGGTGTCCTGACTCAGGCCATTGCTGGTATTGAGGCTGCGAAAGCGCGCCGTGGTCGGCGCCAGGTCGGAGGCCAGCAACGCAGACGACAGCAGCAGGCACAGCGCAAACGTTAGCGCGGCGCCGCGACGCCGCTGCGCAATCTGGCTTGTTGAAGGCAGGCGTGCGTTCGGCAAGGCGCAGGGCTTGGGTCTGCGGACGATGCTTGCGACTGTAGCGCAGATCGTCGTCGCAAAGGGAGAGGCCGATTCGATAGTCTGCCTTGCAGCTTGACGAATTGCGCTGCATCCACGCTTCGACGCCACTTCGACTTGATCGCTGTGCTGTCTTCAGTACAGCGATTGGATTTCGTTGATAGGTGAATCACCGGGTCCGGCGATGGCCGAACCCGGTGATGTCCGCGCTTGCAGTTGAACCGTGGGTTCAGAATGGAAGCGCTTGGGCCTGTTGCTAGAACCGATATTCCACTTCCGCAAACACCTCACGCCCGGTCGGGTCGTAGATGCTGGTGGTGTAGAACGGATAAGCCTGGAAGTTGAAGGTATCCAGGATCGGATCCTTGTCGAACAGGTTCTGCACCGTCAAGCGGCCGAGCAGCGAATCGCTGAAACGATGCTCCACGGTCAGGTTGAAGCGGGTGTAGCTGCCTGAGCGACCCTCCAGGTTTTCGATCAGCGCCGAGCCGAAGCGGGTGCCGAACAGGGTGGTACGCCAGTCGCCCTTGGCCCAGCTCACGCTGCCGCGCATACGCGAGCGCAGGTCGAGCTGATTGTCGCGCTGGTCGACAATCGGGTCGGCCGCGAACTGTGCCTGCTTGTCGGTCAGCACGTGTGACCAGGCCAGCTGGAAGCCAAAGTCACCATAGCTGTCGGTGGCCAGGGCGTACTTCAGTTCGGCGTCGATGCCGCTGACTTCCTGAACAGCTCGATTGATCGGGCCCGTGCGGATCGAGACCAGGGTCTCGGCAAACTGCGAGCCATCGGCCGGTGCGCGGACGACACGGCTAAGAATATCCTGGCACTCGGCCGAGTTGATATTTACCGGCGAGCCATCGATATCCATGCCCAGGCGGCAGTCGGCTTCACGATCGATGATGTAGTTGACGTTCAGATCATCGACGATGCCTTCCAGTCGAACCCTGTAGTAGTCGACCGACAGCGACAGGTTGTCGGTCATGTTCCACACCACACCAGCGGTGAAGCTCTCGCCCTCTTCCTCCTCCAGGTTCGGGTCGCCCTGGCGCGAGCCGCGGAACGAGGAGTTTGCAAATGTGCAATCAGATGTTGGCGTGCCCGGTTCGTCGCGACGGCACAGATACAGATCGTCGACCGACTGGAAGAAGCCCGACGGGTCGGCGAACACGTAGTGCATGTCCGGGGCGCGGAAGCTGGTGGCATAGCCACCGCGAACCAGCAGCGAATCGATCGGCCGCCACTCCAGGCCGACGTTATAGGTCAGTGCGTCATCTACGGCGGTGATGTCGTCGTACTTGTCCCAGCGGCCAGCCAGGGTAGCGTTGACGGTGTCGTGCAATGGCAGGCCAAACTCCAGGCCGAGCGCATAACGGTCGCGCTCGCCGCCGCCGCCGGTGCCGGTGAAACCCCAAAACTCATCATTTCTCAGGCGGGGGTCGAGATCGATCTGGTAGTCCTGCGTGCCCCACTCGGCCACCGCCGCAAAGCCTACCGGGCCAGCCGGCAGGTCCCACAGATCGCCGGTGACCACGGCGGTCAGCACGTCGTTGGAGGAATCGGCCTCGGTGGTATCGATGGCGGTCAGGCTGCGATAGATCTCCGGCGTAATCGGGCTGAACAGGCGGTCACGATTGAGGTTATAAATCGGCGCGCCGAAGATGCCGGTACCGAGCTGCGGGCCGAGGAAATAGTCATCAATGGCATCGGCCAGGAACAGTGGGCGGGTCCGCTCAACCGTGTAGTCGGAGTGCGAGTACGAGACATCGTAGTCAAAGCGGCCATCGCCAAACACACCCTTCAAGCCCAACACGATGTTCCAGTTGCGCTCATCGAAGGTCTGGTTGTTGGCATCTCGGCCACCGGTTTCGGCGTGGGTGAAGATGCGCTGCGGCAGCACGGTCTCGCCACCGACATCAAAGTAGTCGGTGCCGCCGGTATCAATCAGGAAGTTGCTGCTGAGCAAGGTCCAGAACGCGGTGCCGGTGTTGAACTCACTGTCCGACTGAAACACGTTGAGGTTGCCGTACAGCTCCTGGCCGCCCTCAAACAGGTAGCTGACATCCAGCATGCCGCTCAGGTTTTCGCGCCGGTTGCGCAGGGTGAACTGCGAAACGTCGTCGGAACGTCCGCAGTAAAAGCCGCGACCGCCCGGACGGAACGAGTATTCCAGCTCCGGTGAAAAGGCCGAGCAGGCAGCCGGACCCGGATCGATATAGGTCAGGCCATCGTCATTGCCATCGAACGGGTCGAGCAGCAGCACATTGCGGGTGTTCACCACCTGGCCACTGAGGCGCGGGTCGTCGGCCAGCGAATCCTGGAAGTCGCGCTGAAAGCCCCAGATCGGCTGCCGATCCAGATACTCAAAGGTGTAGACCAGATTCAGGTTGCCCTGGCTGCTGCCACCGACCAACTGCAGGCGCTTGCTGGCGCCGCCGCCGTCTTCAGTGCCGCCCACGCGTGCATTCAGCATGTGGCCTTCAAAGCTCTTGCGCAGCACGATATTGATCACGCCAGCCACCGCGTCGGAGCCGTAAATGGCCGATGCGCCGCCGGCCAGCACTTCAATGCGTTCCACCGCCGCGGCAGGAATCGAAGCCAGGTTGACCAGGTTGCTCTGGCCGTTGAACGGCAGCGGATAGTCCGCCGCGCGGCGGCCGTTGATCAGCAGCAGCGAAAGGCCCGGGCCGAGGTTGCGCAGGTTGATTGAGTTGGCGTTCTGGGTAAAGGTGCCGGCATCCTGTTCCACCTGGATCTGGCCCGTGCTCTGCGTCAGCGAGTTCAGTACCTCGAAAACGGTGGTAAAGCCCTCGCGCTGAATCTGCGCGGCATCAATGATGGTGACCGGCGAAGGGCCTTCCAGCTGCACGCGCTGTAGACGCGAACCGGTAACGGTGATGCGATCGAGTTCGTTGGTTTCTTCCTCCTGGTCGTTGCTGTTCTGGGCCATCGCAGAACTGGCAGACAGCAGTGCCAGGGAGGTGAGGCTCAATGCCAGGCCAATCGCCTGGTTAAGTCGGTTCTTCTTCATGCAAGACTCCATGCTGGGAAAGAGCTCCACCCAAGCGGTATGCACTGCGCTGTTGCCTTGGTCCCGCCTCGCGATCCTTCGCGAGTCTGTGTGCAGGCCACTCTGAACGTTGATAGAGAGCAAAGAGGCAACAGCGCAGTGCATACCCAGTGGCGGTTCACTGCCGCAGTGAGCTTGGAAGCATTGGTAACAATGCATGCAGCCCATCGAGACGGTGAACCGGCGGAGCAAACCGCTTCGGGGCGGAAGCGGCTGTTCGGAGTTTGCGTAAAAATTTCGTTGTGAGGCTTTCGTATTCCTGACCTGACCAATGGATGTGTTCAGCAATTTTCTGCTATCGAGCCGTGACGTTTGTTCTGCGTGCCGGCGGTTGATTCAGTACGCAGCGAATCAGAGAAATAGCGCAAATGACGCTACTTCAATCGCTTAGGCGAATCGTTGCGGGCGCTTGGTGAAGTTTCCGGTGAAACGGTGAGCTATGGGAGGCGACTTGACTCGCTTCATCGTACGGCGAAGCGAGGGCATCGCTTCAGCGTGCTTTGTGATCGGTTCAGCGAGTGCGGTTTGAGGCGGCGACGTGCAGCATGAACATCACGGTCCAGCCTCAAGTCGGTGGATCAGTAGCCGGTGGTGGGGCAGCCTGGCTGACCGGCGCCCAGGCAGCACGAAAGTCGGTCAAGCGTGAGCGCGCAACCGGCACCGTCTCCGGCAGCTCGCGCAGGTTGAGCTGGTAGCCCTGCGCATTACCCCGGGCCTCGGTCACGGCCGGCAGGGAAATCAGAAACGAGCGATGGCAGCGAAACACCGGATAGCGGGCCAGTTGCTGCTCAAGTTCGCTCAGCGTCATTCGCAGCAGCCGCTGATGTCGGCGATTCTGCTCGTGCCACACTACGTTGACGTAATTCTGCTCGGCCTCGGCGTAACGAAAGGCGGAAAAACTCAGCGCCAGTTGGCCGTCGCTGGCCTCGATGGCGAGCGTGCTCGGCCAGTCGCTGGCTGCCGAGTCTGCCGAGTGGCGCGCAGCACGCTCAAGTTCATCCTGATGCGCCGCCCGTAGTTGGCGCTCAGTCAGCAACACACGCAGCGCGATTGGTCCGGCGGCGCATAGTGCGGTCACCGCGATGCCCAGCAACCATCCGCGCGGTCCAAGGGTCATCGAAGTGCGCAGGTGGAGCCAGGCCAGCACAGCGCAGGCCAGGAGGCCGATTTCGGTGACAGTGCGCAGCATTTCCCTGCCGCAGGTCCAGCCCGCTTCGAGGCGACGTCCCCACAGGGCGGGCAGAGCAGCGCGCAGCAGCGCATCGCTGCCCAGGCAGACGGCGCTTAGTTCCAGGATCAGGCGATCGGCCAGGCTGGCTGGCAAGTGGCCAAGTCCAAATGGCCGGGTCAGCCAGATCAGCAGCAGGGCAAACACGGTGATCGCCAGCGAATGGCCGAGCTCAACTGCAGTGCCACGACTGAGTGGATACGGCCGCTGCCAGGCGATCTGCCAGCGCGATGCTTTCGGCGGCCTTGTCATTGGTCACATCGCGCTGTCATCGATCCCAAATCGCTGGTTCGCCATTGGCGATCAGCTTAGCGTGGAACCGGTTGTTCATGAAGCGACAGCGGCGCGCTGCAAGGCCGCGCGGATGTCGACGTCGACGGTCTTGCCTGCTGCATGATTGGAGGATGGGATGAGCGTTGCTGCACTCGGTCGAGCTTTGATACTGCGATTTCCTCAGCCGCTGGATGTGCGAGTGGCGCGATCCGGCGCTGCTCGAATGCTGCTGGCTTTTGCCTGCTGGGCCCTGCTGCTGCAACCTGGGTTGAAATTGATCGTGGCGGCGGCGGGTGCAGGTCCCGGCCCGCGGGTCGGGCTGCTGTTGAGTCTGCTGACCGCCGCTGCGTTCTTGCAGCTGAGCTGGATGGGTCTTTCTTCAGCCGCGATGGGCTGGAAGCCCTGGTCGCGCTGGTCGAGTGAGGAGCGACTGTTCCTGCTGCAGGCGCTGATGACGCTGGCGCTGGTGCTCACCCTCAGTGGACCGTCGCTGTCACCGGCAATGCGCAGCCAGGGCCTGTTTGGACTGGTCCTGGCGGTCGCCACCGGGTTTGTCTGGGGGCTGTTGCAGGAGTGGGTCTATCGCGGCTGGTTGCAGACCGCCCTGCAAACGCGCCTTGGGCCTTGGGCTGCGCTGTTGTTGGCCAATCTGCTGTTCACCTTCGGACCGCTGCACGGCGCGCTGTACCGCTGGGGTTCGCCCGAGCCGGTGGCCTTCGCCACCTTCGCGGCGATCTTCGCCATTGGCCTGTTGTTTGGCTGGCTGTATCAGCGCTCGGGCAACCTGTGGTTGCCCGCAATTCTGCATGGCGCCTGGCCCCTTAACATGTAGGATGATCTAGAGTAAGAGTCGAGGTCACTGCCAGCGTGGGTCCAGATAGGGCTGGCTCAGGGCGGTCAACGGACGCTGCTGCCGACGCCAGGGAGCGCTCGGGCTTTGTGCGGCGGCGACATCGGTGTCGACTTCAAGCGCGCGTGCTGCGCTGAAACGCCAGCTCAGGGTGCCGGCCGGCACCGAGGGCGTTGCGCTGGCGGGGCAATCGGGGCAGAAGCCGGTGAAGCGCAGCATGGTGATCTGTTCGCTGGATTGCCGGTTGTCGCCCAGGCCCAGGCTCCAGCGCGGCTCGCCGGCGTCATCGTAGAAGTACATCAGAGCACCACGAATGTTCTCGGCGCTGTTGATGCTCAGCCCCCAGCCAGGCTCATTGACATCGAAGTAGATGCCAGTGTGATCAGGCGCCGGCGCCGAGGTAGCACTGAGCAGGGGCAGCATCGGCTCACTGCCGCTGCGATTGCCGAGTTGCCATTGGAAGCTCATCTGTCTGCCCTGATCAAAACTCAGCGATGCTGAGCCCACGGTTTCACTCTCGGCCCGATTCAGGCTGGCATTCCAGCGGTAGCGCAGCAGGTCGGCCTGCCAGGGTGAGGCGAACGGGCCGACCGCCTGGTACCAGGTCGGGCTGCCGTCGTCGTTGTAGGTGTACCAGGTAAGGGCCAGCGTATTGCTGCCGACCACGAACTGCAGATCGAGACCGTGACCATTGCGCGCTGGGTTGAACCACAGACCGGCGGCAGGGCGCAGGCTGATGCTGTCGGCATCGGCTGGATTCGAGCCTTGCTGCAGTTCGATCGCATCGCTGATGCCGTCGCCGTCGCGATCATTGGCGAAACGGGTAGCCAGATTCCTGCTTAGCAGGGTCCAGGTCTGCGGCACGCTCTGCGAGGCCAGGTCCTGCAGTTCGGCCGGGCTCAGCCGCGTGGCGCCGTCATCGGCCAGTAGCCGGTTCTCGCCCGGCAGGTAGCGGTAACCGCGACCGCCACCATGAACTACCAGATCCACCTTGCCATCGCGGGCAATACTGAGCAGTTGGTTCAGGCGCGCCGAGGCCGGACCTCCGCGGTGTTCGGTCTGGGCACCGACCCCGGCATGACTGTCTTTCGACTGCGGCGCGGCTGCGCCCAGTGCCGGGTTGTCGAGGCTGAAGTCGCCGCCGGCAAAGCTCAGCATCAGGGCGGTGAGATCGGCCACATCCTGGTCCGAGGTCACATCAAAGGCATTGGCAGAAAGAAAGCGCGACAGCGAATCGACCGAACCATCGTGGAGAAAACCAAAGCCGGCGTTGCTCTCCAGCTGGGTGGATTCGTAGCCGACCTTTTCATGCTGGTTGCGCAGCTGCGGCACCTTGATGTGCACATTGCTGGAGCCATCGATGCTGACCACGCCCAGATGGTTTTCGCCCATCGGCCCGATCGGCATCACACTGCCGCCGGCCACCACTGAGGGAAGGCCGGCAAACAAGGGACCATTGACCGCCATGCCGGTCGGCAAGGTATGACAGCTGGCGCACTGGAACGGCGCATCGAGCAAGCCCTGAGTGAACAGCACCAGGCCGCGCACGGCATCGCCATGGCCCAGCGGCTGGCCGATCAGGCTGAAGCGGCCGCTGGTGTAGTGGCCCTCCAGCGCCAGGTTGCGCGGCAGGCTGTTGTCGATGGCGCGGAATGGATTGGGCGGAAAGTAGATGGTGGCCAGGAAATCCTCGAACTGCTGCATCTCGGCGGCGCTTAACTCAGAGTCGCGCCCGAGCAGGCCAATGAAGGCCGGGTTGAAAGCCTCGATCCCTCTGCGATCGCCGCGCCAGTGGTGCGGCTCGTGACCGATGATGTCCTGCAGGGTTTGCGTCACCATCGGCCCTTTCATGGCGTGGAACGGTTCGCAGGCGCGTGCCACCGCGGTGACGCAGTTCTGGTCGAAGGGAGCGGGCGCGTGCGACGGATCACCCAGATCCCAGGCCAGGCGGTCCATTCGCGAGTCGATGTGGCAGGAGGCGCAAGAGGCCTGGCCGAGGCCGGAGGTGGCGTGGGTGTCGTAGAGAAACTTGCGCCCCTGGCGGATCGCGTCCGGCAAGGGGTTGAAGCTGGCGATGCTGTGTTCGACCTGTCGATCGTCGACATCGATCACGCTCAAACTCAATGCGAAGTGGCTCCAGACATAGAGCTTGCCACGTGCTTCGTCCAAGGCCAGGCCGATCGGGCCCTCGGCGACCTCGATGGGGTTGCCGCGGCGCTGGCCGCTGCGACTGATCTCGATCACGTTGTTCGAGCCGAGTCCGGCTACCCAGCCGCGTTCACCATCGCTGTGCCAGACCACCGCCCGCGGGTCGCCGATCGAACGCTGACGCAGTTCGGCACTGATGCTGCGCTGGCTGTAGTCAAGGTGTGGGTTAAGATCGAAACGCTGAGGCTGGCTGCCATTGCTGCCAACGGTGGCCAGCAGCACCTTCAGAAAGGTCGCCTTGACATTGGGTTCAAAGCGGATTTCATTGTCGCCGTCGGTGCCGACCAGGGCGTAACCTCCGCCCGGCAGTGGACTGATCGCCATGCCGATATTCATCAGGCCGCTGACGTACTGCACCGCCAAACTGGATGTGTTGATCAGTGCAATGTCGCGGTCAGGCATGTTCCAGCCGACTCGACGCAGCGACTGACTGGCCAGATCGCCCGACACGAAGCGGCTCCAGTCGCCATGGTTGTCATCCATCCAGCGACCATCGCCGGCCCTCTTCACGATCAGTCCGACATTCGGCGGCGGCGCTGAGCCTTCCAGTGGCGGCTCGAACGCGCTGCCCGAATTGGGTGGCGGGTTCTGACCACCGTAGGGGCCACGCGGATCACCCACCGCATTGGGCAGGGCGATGACCGTGTTGTCGAAGCCGCCGGGCAGCACGGTGCTGGCATTGCCCGATTCAAAGATCGCCACCGCCACCTCGCTGCCGTCGGCGCTGACCGCCAATCCACGCGGGTCCTCGCCAGCGACCTTGATCACCGTGGGGGCGAGGGTGAGATCGTCCAGCTGGTAGACCCAGACCTGATTGATCTGCGAGCAGCTGACAAAGGCGCGGCCGTTGGCGAACACCACGTCGAAAGGCTCATCTCCGGTAGGCAGGGTGCGTGTGACCTGGCGACTGGCGACGTCGATGATGCTGATCGAGTCGGATAGGTGATTGACCACCCATAGCTCGTCGTTTCCGCGAAAACGCACACTGACTGGATCGACGCCGACCACGGTATGGCCGCCGGCCACCGGCCCCAACTCGCTGCTGACAAACCATTGCACGCGCTGATCGGCGGTATGGGCGACGGCAATGCGGCTGCCGTCGGGGCTGAGATCGATCGCGTTCTGTGGATGGTTTTCGTAGTTGCGATGCGGCAGGTCGGCGGCCTGCAGCGAACAGGCCAGGGCGAGCAGGGGCAGGGCAGCAAGATAGTTCATCGGCGATCGACTCCGGCATTCAACGACAGACCGCAAGGCCCCTCATCGGCCACGGCAGGCTGCAGTGTCGACGCTGACGAGCGCTTCGTCGAGAGCGGTCAATCCGAAACGTTCAGCCAAGGGGCGCTGCCGGCACCTGACTCAATGCTGCTCAACGAAGTTCGCCCGCCAGTCTCTGCTGGCCACGCTGGAATTCCAGCGGACTGCAGCCGAATGCCTTGCGAAAGGCGGTAGAGAAATGACCGTGCGAGGAAAAACCCGCCGCCAGCGCGATGTCGACGATGCGCTCGCGGCCAAGATCGATCTGCAGCAGGGCGCGGCGCAGGCGCAATTGCAGATAGTACTGGTGCGGCGTGGTGCCAATCACGCGGCGAAACACCCGCAACAGGTGAAACGCCGAGACGCCGAAGCGTTCGGCCAGTTCATCCAGTCCACCGCAACGCGCCTCGACCTGATCGAGCCGGGCGGCCACCGATTGCGCCAGGGCAAAGCGATTGGGATGGGTGCCGGTCTCGATAATCGCCTGCCGCGGCAGAGGGCGTTTGCGCCACTCCACCCGTGCCAACTGCAAGACCATCGCCGCCCAGCGCTCCAGGGCCGTCTCCTTTAGCGGCGAAGGCAGGGCCAGGGAACGGCGCAGGTTGATGTAGGCCTCGGCGTCGAGATACATCCATGGCAAGAGGCTTTGGCTCATGCCTTGCATCTGCATGCCGCAGCGATCCAGCAGGCTGAGCGGCAGGTGTACTTCATCGACTTTCAGCCAGGCGTCCTGCAGCACCTGGCGATCGAAGCGAAACCGTGGGTGCAGCAGGATCAGGCTGCAGGGATTGGCAGTGAACGGCGCGAATCCGTGCACCTGCATCTGAAAGCTGGTTTGCGGCACCCACAGGCTCAGGTGCTCCGGGGCACGCTGATGACTGCGGGGTACCGCCTCGCGCTGCACCCGATGCCAGATATCGCGCGCAGTGGGCGCGTAGGCGTCGTCAGCCTCGGCGGGCGAACGGTGGTTGCTGACGTAATCTTCCATGGGCGGTCTGCTGCTTTCCACTTTTGCCCAGACTGCAGCCTGATGCCCCAGCTGCCCCGTGCCGATCGGCCTAGGCGGCCACCGTTGGGCGCATTCCCTGGCTCGGTTCGGCGCATTTGGCCGCGGTTACAACGATGTCGGCACGGCTTGGCCTGAGGCCTTCCCAGAAAACCAGCAGACAGTTCAAACACTTAAGGCAAAGCCACCAACAAGAGCGTTTCGTTCCGCCCTTCGGGCGGCCCGAGCCTGTTGATGGGGATTCGACGCAGCAACCGGGCCAGAAAAGTGGGGAGACTTCAGGGCTTGGCCTGTCAGCTGTCGACAAGAAGGCCCCTGTGCTGCAATAGGCGCTTGATCACGCGGCATGGGAGCCAGGATGTTCAATTGGTGGGCCGGACTTGCCGCGCGCCGTGGTGCGCCGGCTTTGCTACAACGCGCGGTCGGTGAGGGCATCGTGCGATCGACCGATACCGAGCTCGATTTGAGCGAGGGCGCGCGATCGCACAGAGGGATTCGGCACGTCGACTGGCCGCGCGTGCATCGTTGGCTGGAGGCGCTGCCTCAAGAAGATCGAACCGGCCTGTGGCTGGAATGTGAGCGTGGCTGGGCGCGTTGGCTGCTGAGCGATCTGGGTCCGCAATACGGATTTGCCGAGTCCGAGCACAGCATCCTGCTCAGCCCGGGCAGCGAGCGCGAAGCGCGCCTGGCCTTGAACTACCTCGACCGAACCAAGCTGCGCGTGCTGCGGCTGCTGGAGGAACTGGCGGCGCCTGCCGACCCCGGCAAGGAGATCCTGATCGTTTTTGAGGACGCTGATCTCTACTACCGCTACGTGTCAGCCTTTGATTGTGCCGATAGCCAGGAGACTGTCAGCAGCGGCGTATTCCTGTCGTTCGGCTGCGGTCACTTCGCCAGCAACACCGCTCGCATCGATCGCATGGAGGCGGTGATCGTGCACGAAATGACCCACAGCTTGTTGTCGCATCTTGGCTTGCCGACCTGGTTGGACGAAGGTATCGCAGTCAATACCGAAGTACGGCTTGGTCATCCGTATGCCACGGTCAGCCATCAGCGGGAACTGCTGGTGAAGCACCGCCGGCACTGGAACAAGAGAAACCTGGACAGCTTCTGGTCGGGAAAGAGCTTTTACGCGACCGACAACGTCCAAGAACTGAGCTATGACCTGGCGCGTATCCTGGTGGTCGCTCTGGCCTCGGATTGGCAGGCGTTCAAGCGCTTTGTGCAATCTGCCAAGCACGAGGACGCCGGCAAGGCCGCAGCCGAACGCCTGCTGGAGGTGGATCTCGACGAGTTCGTCCGTCTGGTCACCGCAGCATAGGCAGCATTGGTAGAGAATCTCTGAACAAGTTCAGAGATTCCTGTGGAGCACGGATGCACCGCCGAGATCAACTAGGTAAGTTGTCGATCAGCGTGGCATTCGTCACTCACCAATCAGCCCCGCCGCAGGCGCGATCGGGCCCAGCCGGCCAGAGCCGCCAAGCCCCACTCGGTGCCGAGCGCAAACCAGAGGAAAGGGGTGGCCGAGCCTTCCAGGGCAATGCCGATAAAGCGTGCGGTGCCGATGCCGCCATAAGCAAAGGCCATCAGCAGCAGGCCTTCGGCGTGGAGCTGCGGACGTAGCGCCGCGCGCAGCAGCAAGGCGGCCAGGGCCAGTTCCAGGCCGCCGTAGAAGGCTCGCAGCTCGGTGGCGGCAAGGCCGCCCTGCAGTTCGATTCCGGCCATCGCCATGGTCTGCAGCGGTGCGACCATGAACATGGCGCCGAAGGCGAGAAAGCCCAGGCCCCCCAACCCCAGTGCTAAGCGTGGCAAGCCCATGCGGCTGTCTCCTGCCGATATCAGACGCCAGCATAGTGCCGCCAAGGTCAAGGGAGTGGTAGCAAGCGCGCCGAACCGCCACAATTCGCCTGATGAGATGTCAGCCACCCGTTCGATGAGTTCGTCCCCTGCGCCGCCGAGCGTGACGCCCGGTTTGGCCGAGTGCGGTTGGCGTGATGATCTGCCCGCCGCGCAGGCGCTGAGCAGGGCGCGCGGGCGGGTGGCGCGGGTGACCGAACAACATCGCTCCGGCTACAAGGTCACCGATGGCGAATACGAGTTCGCGGTGCAATCACCCTCGCAGTGGGTGAAGGCCAGCCTGATGCCGGAGGAGCGGGCCACGGTGGGCGACTGGGTGCTGCTGGATCCGGCACATGATCGCATCGAGGCCCTGCTGCCGCGGCAATCCCTGCTGCGTCGTGCCGCGGCCGGTGAGCACTACAAGCAGCAACTGATTGCCGCCAATATCGATACCGTGCTGGTGGTCGCTGGTTTGGATGGCGATTTCAACCCACGCCGTCTGGAGCGCTACGTGGCCATGGTCGGCGCCAGTGGCGCCCGCCCAGTCATTGTCCTTACCAAGGTGGATCTACAGGTTCAGGATGCCGAAGCTGCTCTGGCCGAGTTGGCGAAACTGGAGGTCGCGGTGGTACGGGTCAATGCACGCGAAGCGGCGGCGCGCGAGGCGCTGCAGCCCTGGCTGGCGCCGGGCCAGACCCTGGTGCTGGTCGGATCGTCCGGTGCGGGCAAGTCGACCCTGACCAATACCTTGTTGGGTCACGAAAGGCAGCGCACCGGTGCCGTGCGCGACAGCGATGCGCGCGGCCGGCATACCACCACGCATCGCAGTCTGCTGCGGCTGCCGGGCGGCGCTTGTCTGATCGATACCCCGGGCATGCGCGAGCTGAAACTGACCGGCGAGGAGGATCTGGACGACGCCGGCTTTGCTGATATCGAAACCCTGGCCGCTGACTGCAAGTTTCGCGATTGTCGGCATGATCGCGAGCCCGGCTGCGCCATTCGCGCGGCACTGGAAAGCGGCGATCTCGATCGGCGCCGCTGGGAGCAGTTCCTCAAGCTCGGGCAGGAACTGGGCCAGGCCCGACAGTCGCTGGCACAGCAGCTTGAGCGACGGGCCGAAGATAAGCGGCTCGGCAAGGCGCTCAACAAGCGCCTGGTCGACAAATACGGCAAGCGCTGAGCTGTTCGCTGTGCGCGGAAAGGCGCATGATCATGCACAACCCGTGGCTGTGGGCTGGTCGAAGGTTGATCGTTGCAGGTTTCGCCGGGAGTGCTGATGGATGTTCATGTAGAGCGCCACGCCGCCCTTGATGCTCGCATGGTCGAGGCGGTGAAGCCGATTCGGCTGATGACCGATGTCAGCTGGGCCGCACCGCTGCGCGATCGCTTTCTGGAGCGCTGGCATGGCGGTCAGCCAGAGCTTCCGCATCCGGAATATCCGAAACGCGACCTGAGTCAGGTGCACGCCGAACTGCAGGCCATTCATGATGCCGCCGATCCGCACCACCCGCTGGGCGAGTATCTGCGCCGCACCGTGGTCAGCTATCAGGTGACCGCGGATCTGCTGCAGTCGCTGGGGCGCCCCGACATGTTCTGGCACTCGATGCGTCTGTTCGGTCGACCCGGTGACCGTCTGCCCGGCAGTGAGCTCAGTAACCTCGATGCCGCCCGGCATTTTGTCGAGCTGGCCTCGGACGTCGATACCGGCAGCCTGCCCGGCGATGCCGACTACGTGCTGTCAGCGGCCACCATGCAGCAGGAATTGCAGCACGCCCTGGACAACTTCTTTACTCAACACAAGGTTCGAGTGGAGATCGATCCTGACCTGACACCCAAGGCGGCGGCCGGCGCCACCCGCATTCGCTTGCGCGATCGCACCGGGTTTACTGAGTACGATCGCCATCAGCTGCTCGAACACGAAGCCTTTGTGCACACACTGACCGCGCTGAATGGCCGCGATCAGCCCTATCTGAAGAGCCTCGGGCGCTCGGTACCGCGTGTCACCGCGACGCAGGAAGGCCTGGCCACCTTTGCCGAACTGATCACCGGTTCGATCGATCTGCAGCGATTGAAGCGGATTTCCCTGCGCATCGTGGCGATCGACAATGCCCTGAACGGTGCTGACTTTCTCGATGTATTCAAGCTGTTTCTCGAGGCCGGACAGAACGAGATCGACAGTTTTACCTCGGCCATGCGGGTGTTTCGCGGCAGTCCGGCGACCGGCGGCACGGCTTTCACCAAGGACACCGTCTATCTGCATGGCCTGCTCAGCGTGCATACCTTCTTCCGCTGGGCGCTCAAACATCGGCGTCTGGCACTGACCCATCTGCTGTTTGCCGGCAAGATGGCCCTGCACGATGTATTTACCCTGGAGCCGATGTTCCAGCAGGGCGCAATCAGCGAACCGACCTATATTCCGCCTTGGCTGCGTCGCACCAATGGCCTGGCCGGCATGCTGGCGTTTTCGCTGTTTGCCAATCGGATCAAGATTGATCGAGTGGAGGCCGAGGATCTGGTGCTCGGCGTTTGAGGCGCGGATTATCAGCCACGGATTCGATCAACTCGTCGCCGTTGCCGGATCACGGCGCCGGCGCAACACACCGGCTGAGATCAGACTGATCAGCACGCCGACCGGCAAGGGCTCGATGAAGGTGATTGCGATGTTGAACACGGGGTTCTTGTACAGCTCGGCGAACTCGGCGAAGTCCTGTCGCATTTTCGCAATCTGCTGATCGTCGGCGCCGCCCTGGCGTGCCTTGTCGATCTCGTAAGCGGTGTATTTCTCGATGAAATCCGGAGCAAACTGGTGATACACCACCTGCCAGGTGGCGACATAGCAGGCACTGCTCAGCAGGGTGATCAGCAGGCCGACCAATAGGGCGCGGCCGAAGCCGATCTGCCCACCGGCGACGGTGTCGCGATACGAGCGGATGCCGAAGTAGATCATCAGGAAGGCCAGCACCATGGTGGTGTAGCCGATCAGCGCCCCGTATTCGAAGCCGACCTGGTCGGTCAGCGCCAGGGTCAGCAGCAGCATGGCGGAAAGGATGGCGCCCGCGATCAGGCCGAAGCGAACAATGGTTTTTCCCATGACGGAGGTTCCTGCGTGAGGGTGAACGAGGTGGGTAACAGAGCAGGCCAGTAGCCGCTGCGGGTCGATTGCAGCCGCAACGCATGGGTTTCGGCGTCACCCAAAAGGGTGATTCTGCCTCGAAGTGAGCACCATCACCCGAAAGTACCAGCGGTCGCTGGTGCGCTGCGGGTCAGGGAATCAGCCGCAGCGCCTTGCCCTGATGCACCGCCTGAGTCCGCCGTTTGGCACCAAGCTTGTCCAGCACCCGGCTGCTATGGGTCTTGATGGTGTTTTCGCTGAGGAACAAGCGTTGGGCGATTTCCCGATTGGAATGGCCGGCGGCCATCTGTTCCAGCACTTCGAGCTCGCGCGGCGTCAGGCCGAGTGCCTCGATCTTGGCTTGATCGCGCACAAATGGCTCGGCGTCGACCACCGGCACCTCGACCCGAACCTCGCGCACTTCGATCCGGCGCCGGCTCAGGCTTCGGCCCAGCCAGATGCCGAGGCCGGCGAACAGGGTTGCCACCAGGGCGGCATAGATCTCAAACGAGTGGCTCAGCACCAGCCAGCGATACTCGATCAGCCTGAGCCCGGTGATCAAGGCGCCACCGAGCAATCCAAACGCGGCGACATGGCCGATCAACTTCATCCACATGGCGCGATTGTAGCCACGCTGCTTACTCGTTGATCAGCATCGACTGGCCCGCCACCACCCGGTCTCGCCCGGCTTCCTTGGCGGCATACAGGGCTTGGTCGGCCTGCTTCTGCAGGCTGTCGAAGTCATGGTCGGCCAGCGCGCCGTAGGCGATGCCGATGCTGACCGAGACCGCTCCACCGCGCAGCGCCTCGATCGATTTGCAGGCCGCGGCAAATTCATGGCGAATGCGCTCGGCTGTGGTGTGGGCACCCTTGCCGTCGGTGTTCAGCAGCAAGGCGCAGAATTCCTCGCCGCCCCAACGCACCGCTACATCTGAGCCACGCAGGGTGCCGCGCAGGGTTGCTCCCATGGTGCGCAACACCTGATCGCCGACAGCGTGTCCAAAGCGGTCGTTAAGTCGCTTGAAGCGATCGATATCGAGCATCAGCACGGCTGCGTGGCCCTTGCTGCGCCGGCCATGGGCGATCAGCGGCTCGATGCTGGAAAAGAACCCGCGGCGATTGCGCAGCTCGGTCAGGCTGTCGCGGTTGGCTGCACGGCGCAGATCCAGGACCAGCCGCCCCAGACCCATCAGCATGTACAGCGGGGCGGTCACCGATACGCCCAGCAGCATCGCCAGCCAGATCAGGCTGGCCCCGCCGCCCGCGCCGCTGCCAAACAACGGCACTTCACCGCGAATGGCCAGATAAGCATGAAACAGAAAAACCATCGACTCCAGCCCGAGCGAGCCGGCCGCGACAATGGCTACCCGATTGCTGCTGTTGCGGGCATAGGCAAGCAGCAGGCCGGCGGTGGCCAGTTTCAAACTGGCCGCCAGACTGACCACGCTGGCAATGCGCAGATCGCGCTGCGGGTCAGCAAAGCTGAACCAGGTGTTGAAGAGCACGACGATCAGGAACAGTCCGATCAACCAGCGCGCCAGCGAACGGCGTCCGCTGAATTGCCAGGTGCCGTGAAACCACAGCAGCTGCGCGGCGATCAGCAAGGGGTTGAACAAGCCGCCGCGCCATGGCGACGTGGCCTCGATCGGGCTGACGCTGAGTGCCGCCATCGTCGCTGTCAAGGCCAATGAGGCAGCCCATTGCGACGGTCCCTGGATGCTCGGTGCCATCCGCGATGCCCATTGCACAATGCTGGCATTGACCAGGGCGATCAGTACCAGCAGCGACAGTATCGAAGCGTCGTCCAAGGCGAACAGCATTGCCTCCCCTTTCGAGCCATCCTACCTGTAGTCAGGGGGGCACGGTAGCGCAGCTCGGTCGCGCGGTGCGCAAGCTCACCCCGTTGTCGCGACCGTTGACGCGCAAAGGTCAGGATGCAGGGGGCTCGGCAAGCGGTTGGACCCCGTCGCCGCTGCGACGACTGAATCGATGAACGGCGTCAACCAGCACTGCCACGTGCTCGGGATTGATGTCCGGGGTGATGCCATGTCCGAGATTGAAGATGTGTCCGCTGCCCACACCGAAGCTGTCCAACACTCCCTTAGCCTCGCGTTCGATCACCTCCGGGCTGGCGGCCAGCACAGTCGGGTCGAGGTTGCCTTGCAAGGCAACGCGATCACCGCAGGCGGCGCGCGCGGAGGCCAGGTCGGTGGTCCAATCCAGGCCCACCGCGGCACAGCCGGTAGCGGCCAGTTCCGCGGCGAATTGGCCGGTGCCCTTGCCAAACAGGATCAACGGCGGTTCCAGACCCGCCACGGCCTCGGCGATCTGCTGCAGATAGCGCAGCGAGAACTCCCGGTACAGTCGCGGCGACAGCAGGCCGCCCCAGGTATCGAATACTTGCAGTGCCTGCGCGCCCGCCGCGGCCTGGGCCTTCAGGTAGGCGATCACGGCCGCGGTGGTGGTGGCCAGCAGACGATGCAGCAGGGTCGGGTTCTCGTAGGCCAGGGCGCGTACTCGAGCGAAGCCGTCGCTGCCGCCGCCCTCGATCATGTAGCAGGCCAAGGTCCAGGGGCTGCCGGAAAAGCCGATCAGCGGCACCCGACCGTGCAACTCGCGGCGAATCAGCCGCACGGCATCCATCACATAGCCAAGTTCGGTTTCCATGTCCGGCACCGCCAGCTTCTCGATGCTGGCGGCATCGCGCAGCGGGCGCTCGAACTTCGGGCCTTCACCCTCGGCAAAGTACAGCCCAAGGCCCATGGCGTCGGGAACGGTGAGGATGTCGGAGAACAGAATGGCGGCATCCAGGGCAAACCGGTCGAGCGGCTGCAGGGTGACTTCGCAGGCCAGCTCGGGCGTCTTGGCCAGCGCCAGGAAGCTGCCGGCACGGGCCCGTGTGGCGCGGTATTCGGGCAGGTAGCGACCGGCCTGACGCATGATCCAGATCGGAGTGCAGTCGACGGGTTCGCGGCGCAGGGCGCAAAGATAGCGATCGTTCATCGATTCAAGGGCAGACAAGCAAGGCCGGCAAGCTTACCGCATGCGCTGCGCGCTGCCTGTCATTCGAGCGGCGGCCGGCGCTGGGTGGTCGGCTGTGGGTCCGCCGCTCAGACTCGCCGCGGGTCGTCGGCGCCCTGCGAGAACATCACCTGAAAGCCCTTCTTCAGCTGCGCATCGCGGGCCTTCGAGAGCGCGTCGAGGGCATCCTTACGCTCCAGGAACACCTCGCGTTTGGAGCTGGTGCGCAGGCCGGGCTGACCCCATTCACGCAGCAGAATCCAGCCGCCGAGCAGATCCTGCTGCAGGACGATCTGGTAGAACTTCGGTTGTTCGCCGGCTTCCGGCCGTTGTTGCAGAAAAATGCGCATGGGCTAATTCTCGCCGATTCTCGGTTCGATCGGCAGCCTGCGATCAATCGACGAGGCGCGGAGCGCGTCTGTGCTGCGTAGGAGCCTGAAGTTTGGACACGCCGCGGTCCACGCTGGCTGAGCGAGTCGAAGCCAGCCCGAGCGGAGCGGTATTGTTGGGCGCCCTTCGACGGGCTCAGGGACCGCCCTTCGACGGGCTCAGGGACCGCCCTTCGAATATCTCAGCGGCCGCTCTTTTGAAGCTCAGCCCCTCGCTGCGCCGCCGCGCTCGAGACAGCGAAGAATCTCGGTCTCCTCGACGCCGGGAGCGACAAAGGCCTGGCCAAGCGCGCGCCACAGAATCAAGCGGATCTGGCCCGACACGTTCTTCTTGTCCAATCGCATATGCCGCAGCAATTCGCTCGCCTGCAGTCCGTCGGGCACCCGGGTGGGAAGCTGCAGGCACTGCAGCAGCTGGCCGAGACGCTCGAATTCGGCCTGCGTGGCCAGGCCCAGATGGGCGCTGAGATCGGCGGCCAGCAACATGCCCACGGCCACTGCCTCGCCGTGCAGCAGACCGCCGTAGCCGTCGGCGGTTTCGATCGCATGGCCAAAGGTGTGGCCGAAGTTGAGCAGGGCGCGATCACCTTGTTCGGTCTCATCGCGTGCCACCACCTCGGCCTTGTGCTGGCAGCTGCGGGCGATGGCTTCGGCAATGACGCCCGGGTCGAGCGCCAGCAAGCTCTCGGCATGCTGCTCCAGCCAGGCGAAGAACTCGGCGTCGAAGATCGCCCCGTACTTCACTACTTCGGCCAGCCCGGCGCGCACTTCGCGAGCCGGCAAGGTGGCCAAGGTGTCGGTATCAATCAGCACCGTGGCCGGCTGGTGGAAGGCGCCGACCAGATTCTTGCCTTGCGGCAGATCGACCGCTGTCTTGCCGCCGACCGAAGAGTCGACCATCGCCAGCAGGGTGGTGGGGATTTGGATGAAGCGCACGCCGCGCATCCAGCAGGCCGCGGCAAAGCCGGTGAGGTCGCCGATCACGCCACCACCAAGCGCGATCAGGGTGACGTCACGGCTGGCTTTCATGGCGGCCAGCATGTGCATCAACTGGCCAAAGCGGTCGAGATTCTTTTCCCGTTCACCGGCCGGGATCACGCAGCACTCCACCACCAGATCCGCCAGTCCCGCGCGCACGGCGTCGAGATACAGCGGCGCCACATGCTGGTCGGACACGATCAGTACATGACGGCCCTTGATTTGCGCGCGCAACAACTCCGGGCGATGCAATAGGCCGCGCTCGATCAGAATCGGATAGCTTCTCTGGGCTAAACTAACAGTTAAGTGGTGCATGGCGGTTGGGTCGGGTCGGGGATGGGGGCAGGCTCGGTTTCGCGATGCCAACGCTGCGCCAGGATTCTTGCCAGACGCTCGGCCGCGGCCGCCACCTTGCGCTGCTCAGACTCGAATACCAGATCACAGCAGACTGCGTACAGCGGGTCGCGCTGTGCCGCCATCACCTCCAGGCGATGACGGCGGTTGCTGGCCTGCAACAGTGGCCGCGTGCGGTCCTGTGCCAGTCGTTCGAGCTGTCGCTCGACCGAGGTGCGTAGCCAGATGACGAAACCGTGCAGGTGCATCAGTCGGCGGTTTTCCTCGTTCAGCACCGCGCCGCCGCCGGTGGCGATCAGTTGGCCGTGACCATTGCATAGCTCAGCAATCGCCTGCTGTTCGCGTTGGCGAAAGCCCGCTTCGCCCTCCAGATCGAAGATGGTGGCGACCCTCGCCCCGGTCTGCTGCTCGATGAACTGGTCCGAGTCGACAAAGCGCAGTGCGAAGTGCTTGGCCAGACGTTTTCCGATGGTGGTCTTTCCGGCGCCCATCGGGCCGACCAGAATCAGGTTGGAGGCGGGATTCATCCAGCGATGCTAGCATTGCGCCCGCCGCGACGTTGGCGCCTTGCCGGCACTGTCACGGTGCATGCGCCAGGCTGCGTCTGCCGCAGTGCTTTCCTTGTCCAGATATAGAGTTGAACCACGCTGATGCTGCGCTTTTTCCTTACTTTTGTCGGCCTGTTGGCGCTGCTGTTCAGTGTGCGCATTACCCAATGGGGTACCGATCACATCACCGTCCCGTTTACTGGTGTGCTGGCTCAGGCCAGCGCCTGGCTGATCATGCTGTTCGATAGCGCCGTGGCATCCGAGGGGGTGATCATTCGCAGCCTGAGCAATGGCTTTGCGGTGGCGATCGCGCCCGGCTGCGACGGCATCGAGGCGGTGATCATCCTGGTCTCTGCCGTCGTCGCTTTCCCTTCGCCGTGGAAACACAAGTTGATCGGTATCGGCATCGGCTTTGTCGCTATCCAGGGCCTTAATCTGGTGCGCATCATTTCGCTGTTCTATCTCGGCCAGTACAGCAAGGTGGCGTTCGACTGGTTCCATCTGTACCTGTGGCAGGCCTTGATCGTGCTTGATGCGCTGGCGGTGTGGCTGATCTGGCTGCGCTATCTGCCGCGCACCTCGCGGCCGGCGGAAGCCCTGCCCTCGACATGAACATCCTGATCGGCGGCCTGGGTGACCTTGGCCGCCGATGCGCGCGCTTGTGGAGCGCTGCCGGTCACACGGTGATCGGGCTCAAACGCCGGCCGCAGATCGATCCCG
Source organism: Pseudomarimonas arenosa (assembly GCF_014841215.1). Taxonomy (GTDB): domain Bacteria; phylum Pseudomonadota; class Gammaproteobacteria; order Xanthomonadales; family Xanthomonadaceae; genus Pseudomarimonas; species Pseudomarimonas arenosa. The sequence continues at coordinate 93,576 of NZ_JACYTR010000010.1, read as the reverse complement.
GCGAAGGCTGGCAAACCCTGGCGGCCGACATGGCGGCACTGCAGCCCGGTCAGTTCGATCAGGTTGAACTGGCGCTGTTCTGCGCCTCACCCGATCAACGCAGCGAGAGCGCCTATCAGGCCTGCTATTTCGAAGCCGCCGCGGCCTTCATGGCCAGCGTGCCGGCGGCTGCGCGACGCTTGCTGGTGAGCAGCAGCGCGCCGATCGAAGGCGCCGACGGGCAGTGGGTGGATGAAGATCAGCACTGCCCGGCCGAGCGCTGGAACGGCAAGTTATTGGCCGCGGCGGAACGGCAGCTGCGCCGCAGTTGGCCGGCACTCTGTGTACTCATGCCGAGCGGCCTGTATGGCCCAGGACGCAACTGGCTGCTGCGACGGGTGCTGGCCGGCGAAACCGGTGGCGGCCGCTACACGCATCGTATCCACATCGACGACTGCGCGCGGGCGGTGGTTCATCTATCTGCTCAGACCCAACGGGCGCCGCGCTATCTGCTTACCGACGATGCGCCCTTGCCGGAATGGCAGGTGATGGCGGGCCTGGCTGAGATGCTGGGCCAGACCCCCGCGCGCCGCGGACCGGTCGCCGAGGGAAGACGCCTGAGCAACCGACGCTTGCACGCCAGCGGATTTCGCCTGCACTACCCGGACTTTCGCCGCGGCTATCGGGATTTGCTGTCGTCTGCCGGTCCCGTGAACCGTCAGCAGACGACGTCGACCCTATCCGACGCACCCTGAGCCAGTCGAAGGGTGCCTGGGCGAAGCGAGTAGCTAAAGTCCCGCCATCGCCCATTGGTCGGTGCCAAAAAACTCTCCCCACCTACACCGCATGCGCCACCACATGCCGACGCTGCGCGCTGTCGAGGCTCGCTTCGACAGGCTCAGCGAGCGAGACGTTGGCGGCATCGTCCGGCCCCGTTCGACGCACCCTGAGCCAGTCGAAGGGTGCCTGGGCGAAGCGAGTAACCAAAGTCGCGCCATCGCCCATTGGACGGTGCCAACAACCTCTCCCCACCTACACCACATGCGCCACCACATGCCAGCGCCGTGCGCTGTCGAGGCTCGCTTCGACAGGCTCAGCGAGCGAGACGTTGCCGGCATCGTCCGGCCCCGTTCGACGCACCCTGAGCCAGTCGAAGGGTGCTTGGGCGAAGCGAGGTGCCAAGGCTATTGAGCCGATAGCCGCTGCAATGGCCTTGGTTTCACCTCGGCAAGTGTTCGGGTTCGCGCCAAGCATCAGGTATAGTGCGGCCATTCGGGCAATGGGGCCAGGACAGGCTGGATGAACGAGGCGGCCGACGGCGAGACCAATCGTGCAGGGCAGCTCAGGCTGGCGATCAGTCTCGCCGGCAGCGTTGCCGTTTTCGGCTCTCGCGTCGGCGCCTGATGAGCCTGCGGCCGTTCAAATTGGCCCTGCTCGGTGATCGCAACGCCGGGCGCAGCTCGGTGGTGTCGGTATTGTCGGGCAAGCCCTGTCCCAATCATCCGGGCATTTCGGTAGCGCGCTGGGTCGAGCCCGGCAGCGGCGTCTGTTTCGATATCTGGGACGTCAATTCGCGCAGTTCGCTGGAGGCGCTTGGGCAGAGTTTTATTGCCGGCAGTGAAGCCGTGGTCGCGGTGGCCGATCTCAGTCGCAGCGAATCGCTGATTGCCGCCCAACACTCCCTGCGCGCTGCCTTCGAACTGCTGGGCCCGCGTCCGGCCATGTTGCTGTTGAATCGGCGTCAGGGCACCGTGGTGCCGGCCACGCCGGCTGACAACATGCCCTGGCCGCAGTTCGAGATCGATGCCGCTCGCGGTGAGGGGGTGGCTGAAGCCTTCGCCGACCTGGCCAGGCGCATGCCCTCAACTTGAGCGAAGTCATGGCCGGCTCACGCCAGTCCCGGCATCATCGGCACTGACACTCATTGCGGCCTTAACTCCATGATCAACTCACCCATCGTCGACCCCTATGTCGAAGCCATGCTGGCCTTCCGTGACCTGCTGGAAGAGGCCAAGTCGGGCCCTGACCCCGAGCCGACCACCATGTACCTGGCCACGCAAGGCGATCAGGGGCGCCTGGGCTGCCGCGCCGTACTGCTCAAAGCCCACGATGAACGCGGCTTCGTGTTCTATACCAATACCGATAGCCGCAAGGGCGATGATCTGCGCATTCACCGCCAATGTGCCCTGCTGTTCCACTGGCGTCACTTGCGCAATGGTGTGCAGGTACGCATCGAAGGCCGGGCCGAGCCGGTGAGCGAGGACGAAGCCGATCGCTACTTTGCTTCGCGACCGCGCATGAGCCAGATCGGCGCCTGGGCCTCCGATCAATCGCGCACTCTCGATTCGCGGGACGTCTTCGACACACGCGTGGCCGAGGTCGAAGCCCGCTTCGAAGACCAACCGGTGACCCGCCCCCCGCACTGGTCCGGCTACCGCGTGGTACCCGACTGCATCGAACTCTGGTTCGGTGCCGATTACCGTCTGCACGAGCGCTTCCTCTACGAACGCGGCGAAGGCGGCGTTTGGAGAAAAAGGATGTTGTTTCCGTAGCGAGGGACAGTTGCCGCCAGCTTCTGTGGCGATTGCGCGCATCGCTCGGCGGATTCGCGCTTGCTGTTCACCGCCAGCTTAACTAGGATCCATGGCGGGTTAATTCCCTGGTCTGGACCTGCGGCTGGGATTCGACGTGCTGAATCCCGGGCATCTGCTTGTCGCTCGTCAGGGAATGCCCGAGGGGATGTACGAATAGTCTGGGCATTCGTTGGGAGCTGTGATGAGCAACAGAATTTCGAATCTCGGGGCTTGCCGGTCACGCAAGCCTCTGGTCGGCGCAATCTCCATTGCGCTGTGTGCCGCCGGCCTGAGTCTCGGTGGTCAGGCGATCAGCGCTGAAGGACCGGTTGAGCTGCACAAAGGGCAGGTGATGCGCGAGCCTGGGTCTCGCGCCGCCAAGATTGAGGCGGCCAGCGAGTACGCCCGTTACACGGTGGTCTTGCGCAAAGCGCCAGTGGCGGCCTATCGCGGTGAATTGCCCGCGTTTGCCGCGGTTCCGCAGGTCACCTCCGGTCGCCGCGCAGGTCGTCCAGAGATGCAGTCGCCGCAAGCTCAGGCCTACGCCGCGTTTCTGCGTCAGGAGCAGGATCGGTTCCTCAATGACGCCAGCTTTCAGCTGAAGCGCTCGCTGCCTGCGCTCGGCCAAATGCAGCACGCCATCAATGGCGTGATTGTCGAGTTGACTGAAGACGAGGCGGCGCGTTTGCGCAAGCTTGACGACGTTCTTTTCGTCGAGCGCGATCGTCAACTCGATCTGCTGACCGATCGTGGCCCCACCTTCATCGGTGCGCCTTCGCTGTGGGACGGTAGCGCCAACGATGGCGCGGGCAGCCAGGGTGAAGGTGTGGTTGTGGCGGTGCTCGACTCCGGTATCAACTGGGAAAGTCCGGCATTCGCAGCCACTGGTCCGCTGGACAGCTATGTGCACGTCAATCCTTTGGGGGCAGGTAACTACCTCGGGCTGTGCGGGCCCACGGCGCCGAATGCCGACTTGGGGCGCTGCAATGACAAGCTGATCGGCATGTTCAATTTCGCGTCGACGTCTCCGACGCGCAGTGGTGCGGACGATGACGGCCATGGTTCGCACACGGCCAGTACGGTGGCAGGCAATCAGCGCGACGTGAATTTCGGCGGCGCCAACTTGACGCTTTCTGGCGTGGCACCGCATGCGACCGTCATTTCCTACAAGGTCTGTATCGGTACCTGCCCGAGTTCGGCCATCACTCAAGCCACCGACGATGCCGTATCTCAAGGCATCGTGGATCTGATCAGTTTTTCGATCAGTGGCGGCGACTCGCCGTGGAATCAGGCCAATGCCCTCGGCTTCTTGAACGCATCCGACGCCGGGATCCTGGTGGTGGCTGCGGCGGGCAATGATGGCCCCGCAGCGGGCACCTCAGATCATCAAGAGCCCTGGGTGCAAACCGTTGCGGCATCAACCCATGATCGTGGCGCGATCGCATTCGAGTTCGATTTGACTGCGCCAGGCACCCCGCCGGGAAATACCGTTGACCTGCCGGTCACGCCGGGTGCCGCGCCGATTCAATCAGCAGATATCGTCGGTGCACCGTTGATCGTCAGCCCGACTTTCGCTGATGGAAGCAACGATGGTTGCTCGGCGTTCGCGGCCAATACCTTTACCCGCGCGGCTGTGCCGGCCATCGCGGTGCTGCAGCTTGATGGCACCGCCAGCAATTGCGCGAGTTCGGCGCGCAAGGCCAATGCGACTGCTGCCGGCGCATTGGGCGTGATCTTTGTCGATCAGGGTTTCCTGAATCTTGGTGCCAGCGGTAACGCATGGTCGATGCGGATGTCCGATTGGACCAATGTTGCAGCCGCGATCAGCGGTGATCCGAGCACTGCAGCGGCCTCCATCCTGACTCCGCTGAAGGCCTTCCCCTCGACCGCCACGCCGGATCGTATCGCTGACTTCAGCGGACGTGGGCCGCGGCCGATCAACGGACAGTTCCTGGTCAAGCCCGACATTGCGGCGCCCGGTGTCGACATCATTGCTGCCAGCCTGGGGCCAGGCGACACCACCGAGATGTTGAACGGCACCTCGATGGCCACCCCGCACGTTACTGGATCTGCTGCGCTGATTCGCGCCCTGCAGCCCAGCTGGACGCCGATGGAGGTGAAGTCGGCGCTGATGATGACGGCCAAGACCACTGATCTTCTCGATCACAATGACGATCCCAGCACACCCTGGGATCGTGGGTCGGGTCGCGTTGATCTGACCGTTGCTGCCAAATCGAGTCTGGTGTTGAACGAAACCACCACCAACTTCAGTGATGCTGACCCCGGCAACGGTGGCGATATCTCCACCCTCAATCTGCCCAGCATGGCGAATGGCAACTGCGTAGGCAGCTGCGAGTTCACCCGTTCAGTTGAGCGTGTCCGTACTGGTTCCGCCACCTACAACCTGGCCATTTCTGGCCTGCCGATGGGTGCGGCCAGCGTCAATCCAACGAACTTCATGTTAAGCGAGTCGGGAACCACCTCGTTTACCGTGACCGTTGACGGCACGATGCTTCCAGCGGGTACCTGGCAGCACGGTGAGCTGACCTTGAGCTCGAGCGTGGTTGGCGAGCCCGATCTGCACATGCCGATTTCGGTGCAGGCGGCGGGGCCATCGATTGCTTTCGATCCCACTAGTCTGGAAGCAGCCACCGCGACCACCACCACCGCCAACCTCGATCTGTCCAACGTCGGCAACCCGACCTTGAACTGGAGCGTGGTCACCGGCACCCAATCAGTGAACTTGCTGAATCAAGGGCCGCAGTTGGGCAATGGTTTCCGCGGTAGCGAACACCCGGCAAGCCCGACCTCGACCGGCTTTGCCTCTGACGACTTCCTGATGCCGGCAGAAGGAACCTTGACCAGGTTGCAATCGAACGGTTTCGTGCTCGGTGCGAACGATCTGTCCAGTGCCACCTCGATCACCTTCCAGGTGTATGGCGATGACAATGGCAAGCCGAATGGCGCGCCGGGTTTTGGCACAGCACCGTTGTTCACCTTCACCGCAGCCCCGAATGCCCCAGGCGTGGACATCGCCGCAGACGGCATCGTCGGCGATATCGCGCTTGATCTGGCGACAGCGGGTGCCACTTCGCCCACCTTGCCCAGCGGACGCTACTGGCTGCTGGTGTATCCGAGCTATGCCACCAGCACCGGTTCCGGTGCCACTGGCAATCCGCTGTGGGCGGCCGCCATCACTGGAGTGGGTGCACCCACCAATGGCTTTGCCCCGCGTAGCTTTGCCCCTGCGTCGGCCACGCCTGCCTGGGTGATTCCGACTCTGAGCGGTGCCCCGGGTCCGGGGCCGGCTGAGGCGTTCTCGATGGGCGCCGATGGCCAAGTGACTTGCGGCGCCAGCTGGCTGAGCGTGACCTCGGCAACCAGCGGCTCGTTGGGCTTGGCCGGTAGCACTACGGTGAACGTGCAATTCGATGCCAGCGGCCTGTCGCCTGGCGAGCATTTCGCTGCGCTGTGCTTCTCCAGCAATGATGCCGAGCGACCCATCGCTTACCTGCCGGTGCGCTTCGGTGTGCCGTTCCCTGACACCAACCCGACCCTTGCGGTCGATGCAGCGCCGTCCAGCTTGAGTGCCTTCTCGACCAGCACGGTGACCTTGCAGTTGGGGAATCCAGGCGCCAGCGTTGCCACGCTGACCTCTGACTTGGTCACCGCATTGCCGAGCGGAGTTCGTGTGGCACCCAGCCCGAATGCCAGCACGACCTGCGGCGGCACGCTGACCGCGACGGCCTTGAGCAACTCGGTCACGCTGTCGTCGGGTGCGCAGATACCCTTTGTTGGCTCTTGCTCCGTGCAGTTCGACGTGCAACCGACGGCCGAAGGCAACTACCAGCTGAACTTCGGTGTGGGCGATCTACAAACCGATAGCGGCAGCAACCAGTCGATCGCCTCGGCATCATTGACCGTTTCGGCACCGGTGTTCCCTGCGCCTTACTGCAATGTTGGTTTCCCCAGCGGGGTCGAGCCGATCTCCCTGGTGCAGTTCGCAGGAATCAACAACGCCAGCAGCGCCGCCATCAACGGTACCCCGGCATTGCAGGACTTCACCTCCATCAGCGGTGCAGTGGGACCGGGGCTGAGCTACACGATGACCGTCAAAGGCAACACGGACGGCAACTTCACCGATCGCGTACGTGCTTACATCGACTGGAACAACGATGGCATCTTCAACGACGATGCCAGTGAGCGCTACATCATCGGCGATATCACCAACTCGACCGGCGAAGATGCAGTGTCGGCCAGCGCTGTCATCACTGTCCCAGCCCTGACGCCGCTTGGCTCAGTGCGGATGCGCGTACTGAAGCGCTACAGCACGCAGCCAACCCCTTGCAACACGGCGGGTTATGGGCAGGCCGAGGATTACACCATCAACGTCATCCCGCGGGTGTTCTCGGACGGTTTTGAAGGAACGACGACACGCTAGTTGAAACAAAGCAGGCGAGGGCGTTCGCGCCCTTGCCTTTCTCAAAAGCCGGCCTTCGGGCCGGTTTTTTTTTTGGTGCGCCCGGCACGGGCGCACTCTTGGAGGTGCGCAAACCAGATGTTGTGAGGCGTTGTGAGGCGCTTGCGACGGTGGGTGCCTTGTCGTGTGTTCTTTCGGCGGGTCAAGACCCGCCCTACGGCTTGCCTTCTGAGCCAAACGCGTGGGCGAGGCGTTCTGCTTCGGCGGAGAAGTGCGCGAAGCGCACCAGGCGGTCGTTGAATTCGAAGTGCAGGGCGCGGTTTTCGCCCAGGGCACGGGCGATCTGTGCTTTGTGCTCGTGTGGGTCGTTGAGAAAGCGCATCTCGATGCCGCGGGCGATGTCGTCGAGGCCGGCGGCGCGGCATTCCCAATACATGTAGATTAATCCGCGCCAGCCGATGCGTTGCAGGCCGCCTTGAGCTGCCAGGGCGTGGCGGATGGCTTCGCCGCTGGCGCCGTCGAGTAATTTGGTGGCCTGCGCCGGATCACGTCGGGCAACGCCGACCAGCAGTTCGGCGAGGTCGTAGATCACGGTCTCCAGGCCAAACTCCAGGTTCAGGCGTTGGGCGAGACGGCCGTAGTGCAGCAGATGGCGTGCGTCGCGCTGCAGGCGCTCGGGCTGCGAGACGAACAGTTCCAGCAGTTCGCGAAAATGGTAGGACACATTCTGAAAGCGCCGCAGGTCGCGCTCTTCAATCGATTCGCGAAGCAGGGTGTTAAGGGCCATGACATGCAGTTCAACGATGTGATCGAGCCGGTGCTCAAAGGCCAGTCGGGCACTATCGACCAGTTGGTCGGCGAGCTCACCGAGGATCTCGTGCTGCCGTTTGTTGGCGACTTCCATCACCTTGAGCATCTGCGCCAGCACATAGGCTTCGGGCCAGATTCGTTCCTGGCGCAGCAGGTTGCGGCCCTCGCGGGCGAGGCCGGGTACGAAACAGGCGTGGGCGCTGCGCCAGCCCTGATCACTGCTCTGGTGATGTTCGATCACGCCGCAAAGCAGGCGGTGCAGGGCATTCAAGGCCATCAGCACCAGCTGTCGGTCGCCGCGGTTCATGCCGGTCATGGCGATATTGGTGACCACGTCGACCGCGTCGAACAGCTTGCGCACGCTGTCCTGGGCCTGTTGCTGATGCTGCAGACGGCGAAACTGCTGGTAACCCCGCTCGGTAAGCAGGCGCAGAAAGTAGCTGGGCCGCAGAAAGCGGCTGATGGCGTAAAGAAACGGCAGGGTCGCCAGCAGGATCAGGAAAAAGCTGAAACTGACCACGAACTCCATGCTTCGGCCCCAATTGTCGGTGGCCGGAAGGAACACGGTGGGCATGATCAGCAGATTGCTGCCGACCAGCACGGCCAGGCCGGCGACGATCAGCGGATGGGTAACGTACAGCTTCACCAGCTTGGGCGAATACAGATTCGAGGTCAGCGGCACGATCAGTGCCATGCAGGTCAGCACCACGGCGGTGAGCTGATTCAAGGTGCGATTGGCGGTAGGCAGGGCGACCAGCTCGAAGTTGCTGCGATCGCCGTTCAGCACCACCCACCAGGCGGCAGCGGCCGAGGCCAGCACGGCCATCACGGTAAGCCCGATGCGTGCCAGGCTGGGCGATCGCGCTGTCGGTTTCAGGGCAGAAGGGCTCAAAGGCTAACCACCATGCCGCGACGGTTACACTGTGAGCCGAATGGGGGGCGAGGTAAAGCGTCGTTTTGTGAAGGCGGCGCAAGAATCCGCCGGGGCAATCTGTTGATCTGATCAGAGGGCGGTGAGCCACTGTGCCTGCCGTCCTTGCCGCGCAGGCGCCAGACCTGTCGCTGCGCTGGAGGAGTGCGCATGGGACCGAAACGCATCGTTTGTCTGACCGAGGAGCCGACCGAGACGCTGTACCTGCTCGGCGAGCAGCAGCGCATTGTCGGCATCAGCGGTTTCACCGTGCGCCCGCCGGCAGCGCGCAAGGAAAAGCCCAAGGTCAGCGCTTTTACCTCGGCGAAGATCGAGAAGATCCTGGCCTTGAAGCCGGATCTGGCCATCGGCTTTTCCGACATGCAGGCCGATATTGCGGCCGAATTGGTGCGTGCTGGGGTCGAGGTGTGGATCAGCAATCATCGCAGCGTCGATGGCATCCTGGAGTACATCCGGCGGCTCGGTGCACTGGTCGGCGTGGCTGATCGGGCCGAGGCTCTGGCGGCGGATCTGCAGCGTGAACTCGATCGGGTGGTCGAGCAGACGGCTGGCTACCAGCGTCGACCCAAGGTCTATTTTGAGGAATGGGACGATCCCTTGATCACCGGTATCCAATGGGTGGCCGAGCTGGTCCGCATTGCCGGCGGTGACGATGTGTTCCCCGAGCGCGCCGAACGCGCCTTGGCTATGGGGCGCATCCTCGGCGATCCGACCGAGGTGATCCGGGCGGCGCCCGATATCATCATCGGCTCATGGTGCGGCAAGAAATTTCGCCCCGAGCATGTCAAGGCGCGGGCAGGCTGGGGCAGTATTCCGGCGGTGGCGCAGGGCGAACTGCACGAGATCAAGTCGCCGATCATCCTGCAGCCCGGCCCGGCCGCGCTGACTGACGGGCTGGAGGCGCTGCAGGCGATCGTCAAGCGCTGGGTGGAGAAGCACGGCGCGGCATGACGACGCGCTGTCGAGGCTCGCTTCGACACACTCAGCGACTGCGAGGGGGCGTGGCTCGGCGGCGGGCTGGCGCGCACAGCCACGCAACCTGAGCCAGGGCTGGGTTAAGTCGGCAGGAAGCCCAGATACGGTGAGCCGGCGCCGAAGCGCTCGAGGTTGGGTACGACGATATCGCGCACATTGGTGTCGCTGACGCCGAGCCAGCGCGCCAGGGTGCCGGCGTACTGGTCGACCGCAGTGGTCGGGATGATCTGGCCCCAGGCGGCGTCGTCGGGGCCGCCGTTCTGCAGGTTGGGCATGCGACCGTAATAACGCCGGCCGACCACCGAGCCGCCGACCACGAAGTGGTGACCACCCCAGCCGTGATCGGTGCCATCGCCGTTCACCGTCACCGTGCGGCCGAAGTCGCTGGCGGTGAACTGGGTTACGTCATTCTGAACACCCATTTCCACTGTGGCATCGTAGAAGGCGCGCATGCAGGCGGAGAGATTGGGCAGCAATTCTGCCTGGGCGCCGAGCTGGGTGTCGTGGGTGTCATAGCCGTGGTCGGTGACAAAGAACACTTCTTGCGACAGACCCAGTGGGCCACGCGCGGCGATCATCCGCGCCACCATCGCCAGCTGGCGACCAAGCCAGGTGTCGGGGAAGGTGGTGGTTAGCGCCGGGGTGGCGTCGAGCGCCGCGCTTACCACGGCATTGGTGTCGATCGAGCGCTGCATGATGCGGCCGTAGTGATCTTCCATCAGATGGCCGCCGCTGGAGCGCGCCATCTGGCGCAGCGCATCGAAGCTGGTGCGGCGCGGCTGATTCCACTCGCCTTCGGTGAAGTACACCGATTCGGTGCCGTCGGTACCCATGAAGTAGGGCTGCACATCGCGGCCGACCAGCAGGGTGTTGGCGCCATCCAGCGAGATGCAGGGCGACAGGGCTGGGAACCCGCCGCTGTACAGGGTGTCGATGGCGCGCCCGGCCCAGCCGGTTTTCTCGGTGGAGTCGGGCCAGGAGGTCTGCCAGTACAGCGTCTGATCGTTGTGCGAAAACAGCTGCGGCGGCGTTGGCACGCTGCCATTTTGAAACTCGAGCTTGGTGATTGGGTAGTTCAAGGTGCCGACATTGCTCACTACCGCGCAGCGCCCTGTGTTGAACAGCTGCTGCAGGCCTTGCATGCCCGGGTGCAGGCCGTACTCGCCGCCGCCTACCGGGGCCGCCAGTGGATTCAATGGCAGCGCCTGCGCATCGGCCAGCGAGATGGTCAGGTTGCCGCCACGCGAGGCTGAGTAGACGGCATGGGTGCCGGCATCGCGCGGTACGAGGGTATTGAAGCTGTCGTTGCCGCCGTACAGATAAATGCAGATCAGGGCGCGGAACGGTGCGCTGCCCTTGCCCAGGTTCTGTGCCCGGGTGGCGGCCTGCAGCAGGCCCAGGTGGCCGGCCGGGCCCAGCAGGCTGGCGGCGCCGGCGCCGCAGAGCAGGGATTGACGAATGAAGTCGCGACGGTTCATTTCAAGCTCCTAGCGCTGAACCGCGTACTGCGCGGACGTGAGGATCAAGGCCAGCGCATCGCGCACGCGATCGCGTCGCCAGTCAGCGTTGTAGTCGGATGTGATGGCGGAGACATGCTGGATCAGCAGCTGGCGCATGTTGGAAGGCATCTGGCCACTCATGAACAACAGGTCGTAGCGATCGATCAGCAATTCCGCACGATCGGCCAGGGCTTCGTCGGGCGCCAGATCGAGCAGCAGATTGTCGGGCTCGGCATAGGGGTTGCCGATGTAGCCCCAATAGATCTGCGAGGTGAGGTCATTGGCGGTGCGCACGATCATGGTGTCGGTGATGATCTGGGCTTCCGGTGCCGCCAGGCCAGCGTCCTGCAGCGGCCCATTCGGGCTGAAATAGGGGAAGTAGAAGTTAAATACCGACGGACTGCTCAATGGCGCCTGGCCGTACTGCTCTTGCCGGTACCAGAAGTAGAAACGGCCGCTTTCGCTGCGGGCACGCATCGCCCGTAACAAGTGGATCCACTTCAGGAACGGTTCGCGCAACTTGCCGTAGGTTTGCGAGTCGCGCCAGCGATTGTCGCGCGCTTCGATATCGGTGAGGATGGCCCGCAGCACCGCGCCGAGGTTGCCGTAGTTGCCCTGGCCATCGTTATTGAACACGGCACTGATACGCGCAACGTAGGCCGGGCTGGGGTTGCTGCTGACCAGGCGTTGGATCAGCTGCTTGCTGATGAAGGGCGCCACGTTCGGGTGCCCGGCCAGGATATCCAGCGCGCTTTCCAGATCCTGCGGGGCGGTGCCGCCAGCGGCGATCTCGAAGCGGTTGGGGTCGTTCACCCCGGCGTAGCCGAGCAGGGTTTTCAGTGCGGTGTCATGCTGATACTCGATGTTCAGCATCGGCGAGCGCCAGCCGGAATCGGTGCGGGTTTCCTCGGTCGGGCCGCAGTAGGTCCAGATCCAGTATTGATCCGGGTTGGCGTCGGCGCACTCCTGCCACTTCCAGCCTGTGAATACATGGGCAAAGCCGCGGATCACGTCCTGGTCATAGGTAGGGATGGGCTGGATGCCGGCCGTGCCGGGGTCGCCGTCCATCACCGTGCCGTCCGGATTGAGCATCACCAGGCCGATCGAGAACAGCTGCATGATTTCGCGTGCATAGTTTTCGTCGGGGCGGATGTTCTCGACGAGGTTGGGCTTCTGATTGCCCATCATTGACAGATACACGCCCATGGTCGGATGCAGGGTGACCGCTTCGAGCAACTCGCGATAGCTGCCGAATGCGTGGTCGAGCAGCAGGTCGTAATACTGCGCCATGGCGAATGGATTGCCTTCGAGGCCACCAGAGGCATCGGAGATGACGAAGATCTGCGACAGCGCGTAGGCCATCTTCTGCCGCATCTCGTCGTCGGCATACATTGCCCGCTGCAGCCAGGCCTCGAGGCGTACGTTCTGATAGACCGGTTCGCCGGAGGCGCGCACCTGATCCAGGTAAGGCAGATGGCGCGTGGCGGGCAGGGTCAGCTGGTGATCGATCCAGCCATTGATGCCGCGGGCGCGGACTTCGGCAATGCTTTCGGTGCTGGCGCCGAACGAGGCCTGCGACAGCAGGCGGGCCGCTTCGGCATCGGCGAGACTGACGCCTCCCTCGAAGCCGGCCTGGAAGATCACCTGAGCCTGCGCCGGTGCGGCGCCCCAGCAGAGGGCAAGACAAGACAGCAGAGCGAAACTGAGCGAAAACCTGCGCGTGGAGGGCATGGCAAGGACCGGGCTCGAAGCTAGGCGAAAGAGTAGGCCGCAGGCTACGCCAGTTTCTGAGCGCTGTGTCTCACCATTATTTCACACGTACGACCACATCGACCGTTGGTCGGCCAAGTGCGGTAGACCGTTCCAACTGCCCAACATTGGTGCACCTTCCAGCCACTGCAGCTCGCTCAAGGCGGCGTTGCGCAGGCTCAGATTCAGGTCGACGGCACGGTGGTCAGGCGCTTCCATCGCCATCGCCACCAGCTGCGAAATCACCCCGCCGGAAGAAACCAACAATACATGTTGATCCATCGCCCGCTCAGCCAAGGTCTGGCCTGCGCTGCGGGTTCGCTGCTTGAACGCAGACCATGGTTCGGCATGCTGATCCAGTGCCCCGAGCGCCCAGGCTCGCAATGCGTGGCGCAGCAGCGTGAACAATAGCTGTGGGTCGCGGCTGCGGCCAAAATCGGCAGCCGCTACGCAGGGGTGCTCGGGCGTACAGCGGATGAAACCGGCGATTACCCGGCGATGATCAAACTCATCGAAGCTGGGGTCGATCTCCACCGCTGGCAGCGGACGGCCGGCGGCACTGAAACAGGCCTGGATGGCGGCCAGCGTCTCGGCGTGGCGGCGCAGGTTGCCGCTGACCACTCGGTCAAATCGGTAGTTGTGCCGTAACAGCCATTCGCCCAACGCTCGCGACTGCCGACTTCCCAGATCGGACAACTTGTCGTAATCCTCGGCGTGAAACGACGCCTGGCCATGCCTCACGGCTAACAGTTTCATCGTCGGTCAACGCTGGCCGGGCAAGGGTGCAAAGAACTCCTGACTGAAGCGCAGCGGCACGGTGGGGCCGTTCTCGATCTCCACCTGCAGTTCGAAGCGCCAGGTGTCACCGGGGCGCACCGGCGGCTCCGATAGATAGTAGATGGCATCGGCTTCGCGAATCTCGCGGAAGTACAGGGCCTGCCGTTGCCCGGCCTCATTCACCGCTTCGCCGCTCAACTTGGCCGCTGCAGCGTGATCGCCCTGTTCGGATTTCTGGCGGACGGCGATGTTCAGCAGGCCACGGTTGGCAGAACGACTCACCGAATAGCTGCGCGCCACCTCGGGGCTAAGGTCGAGGGTCGACAGCGCGTTGTAGTGCACGGTGTATTCGCCGGCGCTGATGCTTTTCTCGGCCGAGACCGATACGCATGAGAGCAGTGCGGTCAGGGCCAGACCGAGCCGGACCCGGCGGGCGGTCGTTGTGGGGAGACGTGGTGGCATGCAGAGATCCTGTGGCTGTGCCGATTGCGGCCGACTATCAGTCTGGCATGGCTCTTCGTCGAGCCAGACCCATGGTGCGTCATTGTGCGTGTTTTCCGCCCGCAGCCAACTGCTAGGGAATCTCTGAATAAGTTCAGAGATTCTCGCGGTGCAAGGATGCACCGCCGCGATCAGCAACGTAAGTTGTTGATCAGCGTAAGACGAGTTCGGACCTGTGCCGAACTCGGCGTGTCTGAAAAGTCCAGGATGGACTTGTTCAGACCTTCCCTAGGGTCTCGTCTCGACCGGCGAATCCGCGCCCTCAACCCCGAGCGTCAGCTGGCATGGGGCGGGCCCTGGCCCGCCGCATTGGGTGGCGGATATCGAATCGGCCAGTCGCGACCCACCCCTGCAACTTGACTGCGTTGCTCCGTGACCAAGCGCATCACGGCCTTGAGTTTCCTGAACAGGCCGACCCAACAGACGATCAACTCAACCCATCGATACCCAGGCCGCCAGGTCATACAGCGGCGCCAGCAGCAGAATTCGCGCCAGCATGATTGCCAGGGTGGCCAGCAGCGGTGAGAAATCCAGCCCGCCCGTGGCGGGTAGCAGGCGGCGAAACGGTGCCATCACCGGTTCGGTGATCTGCGCCATGATCGGCACCACGGGGTGGTAACTGTCGGCGGCGACGAAGCTGATGATGATGCGGATGATGATCGACCAGAACAGCACCTGCAGCAGGATGTTCAGTGCCCCGGCCAGGGCCAGGATGGGCAGGGCGAGGGGGTGCAGGCCGCGACCGCTGAGCCCCGCGACCACCACCACGTGCAGCACCTGGATCAGCAGCAGGATCAGAACTGCGGATACGTCGAGCCGTCCGATCGGCGGCAGCAGCTTGCGCAGCGGCACCAGGATTGGATTGGTGGCCTTGAAGAAGAACTGGCAGATCGGGTTGTAGAAATTGGCTCCGACCAGCTGCAGCAGTACCCGCAGCAGGAAAACGAAGCTCAATAGATAGAACAGCGTGTCGACGATCAATAGGCCGGCGGTGGTGAAGTAGCCCATGTCAGTTCCCCGCCGCCGCCGCGAGTTCTGCGCCGCGCCGGGTGGCGGCGGCTATGGCGCGGTCGATCAATGCCTCGAAGCCGCCACCCTGCAGAGTTTCGATGGCCGCCTGCGTGGTGCCGCCCGGCGAGGTGACCCGTTTGCGCAGCTGATCGGCAGGTTCAGCCGATTCGCTCAGCATGCGCGCGGCCCCGAGCAAGGTTTGATAGGTGAGGCGGCGAGCCGCCTCAGCATCCAGACCTTGGCGCAGCGCAGCAGCCTGCATCGCTTCGGCTAGCAGAAAACTATAGGCCGGGCCACTGCCGGACAGGGCGGTGACCGCATCCATCTGTGCTTCCTGGGCAATCCACACCGCAATGCCGACCGCTGAAAGTATGCGTTCTGCCAGGGCGCGATCGGCCTCATGGCAGGCGACATTGGCGACCAGTCCGGTGGCGCCTACACCCAGAAGGGCCGGCGTGTTGGGCATGCAGCGCACGATGCGTTGGTCGCCGCCCAGCCAGGTATCGAGCTGGGTGCTGGTGATGCCGGCAGCAATCGATACCCACAGCGGCCGCCCGCTGTGGCCGTGCAGCTCCTGACACACCGTGTGCATGATCTGCGGCTTGACCGCCAACACCACGCAATCGGCCTGTTCGGCGGCCTGACGGTTGCTCTCAAAGCAGGCCACGTCGAACTCGGTCTGCAGTGCTTCGCGCGCCGCGGCCATCGGCTCAGCGACGCGGATCTGATGGCCCGGCGTGCCGCGCTGGCGCAGCCCGCCGATCAGGCAGCGCGCCATATTGCCGCCACCGATGAAGCAAAGTGTGGGTGCTGGCTGGGTCATGCGATATTCTTCCCTGAATGAAGGCTCGGTCCTTTAAACATTTGGACCGCGCGGCAGAATAGCAAGCCTGTATGCGGCAATGCGCGATCAGTCGGCGACTGGCCTGGGCCCGAACAATGCCGTGCCGACCCGCACCTGGGTCGCGCCGTGGGCGATCGCCAGTTCGAAATCGTCGCTCATCCCCATCGATAAGGTATCGATCTCGGGATGTGCGCAGCGCAGCTGCTCGAACAACTCGTGCATGCGCTCGAAGGCGCGGATCCGGCTTGTCTCATCGGCCGGGGCAGGAATGGCCATCAGGCCGCGCAGACGGAGTCGCGGGAAGTGCCTGATCTGCTCGGCCAGGCTTGGCACCTGCTGCGGATGGCAACCTGACTTCGAAGTCTCGTCGTCGACATTGACCTGAATCAGCAGGTTCAATGGCGGCCTCGATGGGTCACGATAACGGTCGAGGGAAGCCAGTAGTTTGGCTCGATCGATCGTGTCGACCCAATCGAAAGCCTGGGCCGCTTCCTTGCACTTGTTCGATTGCAGATGACCGATCAGGTGCCATTCCAGCCGCAGATCGGCCAGCTCGGTCTGCTTGGCCAGCGCTTCCTGCACATAGTTCTCGCCGAACACCTGTTGGCCCTGTTTGGCCAGGTCACGCACTTCCAGCGCGCTGCGCGTCTTGCTGACAGCGACTAAAGTCACTTTTGGGCCGCGTTCGGCTGCTGTGATGCGGCTTTGTATGCGTTGCAGGGGTTGTTCAGTCATGAATCCGGACTGGCAGTCGCGCTGATCCGCACTGGTGCAGCGAGTTCGGCGCTATACTCGGGAAGACTTTGGTGGTGGGCCCCAGTTTAGCGGTATCTGTTTGCTACGGGCATGGTCACCAAGACGCTGTCGGCGGACTACGAGGGGAGTGTTCGATGGATATCGCTGAGCTGCTGGCTTTTTCGGTCAAGAACAAGGCTTCCGACCTCCACCTGTCGGCCGGATTGCCGCCCATGATCCGCGTCGATGGTGACGTCCGGCGCATCAACATACCGGCGCTGGAGCACAAGCAGGTGCACTCGCTGGTGTACGACATCATGTCGGACAAGCAGCGTCGCGACTACGAAGAATTTCTCGAGTGCGACTTCAGCTTCGAGATCGCCGGCCTGGCCCGCTTCCGTGTCAATGCCTTCAACCAGAATCGCGGCGCCGGTGCGGTGTTCCGTACCATTCCCTCCGAGGTGCTGTCGCTGGAAGACCTCGGTGCGCCCAAGGTGTTCACCGAGCTGGTTCAGCAGCCGCAGGGCCTGATCCTGGTCACCGGGCCGACCGGCTCGGGCAAGTCGACCACCCTGGCGGCAATGATCGATTTCATCAACAAGGGTGAGTACGGCCACATCCTCACCGTCGAGGATCCGATCGAATTCGTCCACACCTCGAACAAGTGCCTGATCAATCAGCGTGAGGTGCACCGCGATACCCATGGCTTCAACGAAGCCCTGCGTTCAGCCCTGCGCGAAGATCCCGACTACATCCTGGTCGGCGAGCTGCGCGATCTGGAAACCATTCGTCTGGCCCTGACCGCGGCGGAAACCGGTCACTTGGTATTCGGCACCCTGCATACCAGCTCGGCGGCCAAGACCATCGACCGCATCATCGACGTGTTCCCGGCCGGCGAAAAGCCGATGGTGCGTTCGATGCTGTCCGAATCGCTGCGCGCGGTGATCTCGCAAACCCTGCTGAAAAAGGTCGGCGGCGGCCGCGTGGCCGCGCACGAAATCATGGTGGCGACCCCGGCGATCCGAAACCTGATTCGCGAAGACAAGGTGGCGCAGATGTACTCGGCGATTCAGACTGGTCAGAACGTCGGCATGCAGACCCTTGATCAATGCCTGCTTGACCTGGTCAAGCGCGGCCAGATCGTGCGTCAGCAGGCACGCGAGTATGCCAAAGACAAACGCCTTTTCGACTGACGCCGAAAAGGCGCGGGATTCGAGATTCGAGATTCGGGATTCGTAAGAGCATGAGCTTGCGAACACCTCGCTTCAGCGAATCCCGAATCCCAAATCCCGAATCCCGGAGTTCTCAATGAGCAGCATCGATTTCACTTCGTTCCTCAAATTGATGGCGCACAAGAAGGCGTCGGACATGTTCATCACTGCCGGCGTGCCACCTTCCATCAAGGTGCAGGGGCGAGTGCAGCCGATCACCCAGAATCCGTTGACGCCGCAGCAGAGTCGCGATCTGGTGCTTAACGTGATGAACCCCTCGCAGCGTGAGGAGTTTGAAAAGACCCACGAGTGTAATTTCGCGATTGGCGTATCGGGCGTCGGCCGGTTTCGCGTCAGCTGCTTTTATCAGCGCAACCAGGTCGGCATGGTGCTGCGCCGCATCGAGACCAAGATCCCGACCGTCGACGAGCTGAATCTGCCGCCGGTGATCAAGACGCTGGCGATGACCAAGCGCGGCATCATCATCTTCGTCGGCGCCACCGGTACCGGTAAGTCGACCTCGCTGGCGGCGATGATCGGCTATCGCAATCAGAATTCATCAGGTCACATCATCACCATCGAAGACCCGATCGAGTTCGTGCATAAGCATGAGGGCTGCATCATCACCCAGCGTGAGGTCGGTATCGATACCGATTCCTGGGAGAACGCACTGAAGAACACCCTGCGTCAGGCCCCCGATGTGATCATGATCGGCGAGGTGCGTACCCGCGAAGGCATGGATCACGCCATCGCCTTTGCCGAAACCGGCCATCTGGTGCTGTGCACCCTGCATGCCAACAACGCCAACCAGGCGCTGGACCGCATCATCAACTTCTTCCCGGAAGATCGGCGCAGCCAGCTGCTGATGGACATGTCGCTGAACCTGAAGGGCATCGTTGCACAACAGCTGATTCCGACTCCGGACGGCAAGTCTCGACGCTGCGCAATGGAAATTCTGTTGGGTACGCCGCTGGTGCAGGACTACGTCCGCGATGGCGAGATTCACAAGCTGAAAGAGGTGATGAAGGAAAGCACCAACCTCGGAATGAAGACCTTTGACCAGGCCCTGTTTGAGTTGTATCAGGCTGGCGAGATCAGCTACGAAGACGCCCTGCGCTACGCCGACTCCAGCAATGAAGTGCGCCTGAAGATCAAGCTCGCCCAAGGCGGTGATGCCCACACCCTGTCGCAAGGTCTCGATGGGGTGGAGATTATGGAGACGCGGTAGGGGGCTGACCCGCCGGTTTTTTGTTGATGGGGCAAAGTGGCGGGCCAGGGCCCGCCCTACGACTTACGCCCGCCACGCATCTTGAGGAAACCGAGTCGATGATCAAGATCAACAGCGATTCGTAGCGCCCTTCGGGCGATTCCGATCAGGCTGACTCTGCGTGCAGGGCGCTTAACACTGCCATCCTTGCGGCAACGCCGTTTGACACTTGCTGACGGATTACCGATTGCGGGCCGTCGGCGACGGCGTCGGCGATCTCCACACCTCGATTCATCGGGCCGGGGTGCATGACGATGGCGTCGGGTTTGGCCAAGGCCAGGCGTTCCGGGGTGATGCCCCAATCGCGGAAGTAGGCCTCCATCGAACTGACCAGTCCATCTTCCATTCGCTCGCGCTGCAGTCTCAGGGTCATCACCACGTCGACTCCCTCGATCGCGGCGTCGGCGCTGTCGACCACACGGAATCCCTGCATCACGTCAGCATTTGGCAGCAGGCTCTCCGGGGCGGCCAGGCGCACTTCACCTGCCCCCAGTATGCGCAGGGCGTGCAGGTCGGAGCGGGCGACCCGTGAATGGCGGATGTCGCCGATGATGGCCACTTTGAGCCCGGAGAAATCGCGGCCCTTGTGCTGGCGGATGGTCAGCATGTCGAGCAGGCCTTGGGTGGGATGCGCGCTCTTGCCGTCGCCGGCATTCACCAGGCAGGTGCGAGGCGCACAGATCTCCGCCAGCTGAGCGACCACGCCGTCACCGGAGTGGCGCACCACGAAGATATCGCCGCCCATGGCTTCAAGCGTGTACAGCGTGTCGGCCAGGGTCTCGCCCTTGCGGGTTGAGGAGTTGGCCATGTCGAAGTTGAGCACGGTGGCACCGAGTCGCTTGGCGGCCAGCTCGAAGGAGCTGCGGGTTCGGGTCGACGGTTCGAAGAACAGATTGACCACCGTCTTGTCGGCCAGGCGGGGTGGCGACAGCGGCGCACCGAGTGCCTGCGGAGACAGTGCCTCGGCTTGATCGAGCAAGCTGTTCAGTTGCTCGGCATTCAGCCGATCAAGCGTCAGTAGGTGGCGAATCGAGGTGTTCATGGGCAACATCGGGCGGAGGAGAATCGGGCATGCCGGCGTCGAGCCAGCGTTGCAGGATGATCGAAGCCGCATAGGCGTCTTGCAACTCGGCATCGCGTCGTCGTGCCTGACCTTGGCGGCGCTGTTCGGCGAATACCCGGACAGCTTCGCGCGAACTGGCGCGCTCATCGGTCATGGCAGTGGGAATGCCGGTGCGGCCCTGCAGCTGACGAGCGAAACGACGCGCTATGCGGGTAGCCGCCTGTATTTCGCCGGCCAAGGTCAATGGGTCGCCGACCACCAGACGATCGGGCCGCCACTCGCGGATCAGTCGTTCTAGATCGCTCCAGAAATTCTGCTGCTCGCGATTGAGTACCTTCAGTGGGCGCGCTTGCTGGCTGATGCTGTTGCCGATGGCGATGCCGACCCAGCGCTCGCCAACGTCGAAACCGAGGGCGCAGACCGACGCGCCGGACGCCTCGTTCATGCGTGGCCGGAATAGCTGGTCAGCAGGCTGAGATCAATGCCGATCAGGCGTGCGGCGGCCGTCCAGCGCTGGTCCAGGTCGGTGTCGAAGACAATCTGCGCCGCCGCCGGCACGGTCAGCCAGGCGTCGTCCTGCAGTTCGTCTTCCAGCTGGCCGGCAGTCCAGCCGGCGTAGCCCAGGGCGACCACCGCCTGCGCCGGGCCCTTGCCTTCGGCCATGGCGATCAGAATGTCGCGCGAGGTGGTCAGCCAAAGATGTGGCGAAATCTGAAAGCTGGAATCCCAGGTCTGCTCAGTCTCGGTGTGCAGGACGAAGCCGCGTTCGGGCTGCACCGGGCCGCCGGCCAGTACCGGCGTGGCGCTGAGATCGGCATCCTCGGTCTTGATGTTCATCTGGTTGAGAATGTCGCCGAGGGTGAAGTCCGACAGGCGATTGATCATCAGGCCCATCGCGCCATCTTCATTGTGCTGACACAGCAAGGTCACCGCCTTGGAAAAGCTGGGGTCGCTCATCCCGGGCACGGCGATCAGAAAATGATTGGCGAGGAACCGATCGGCATCCATGGGGGCATTGTAAGGGTAGTGGCGGCGGCTGGCATGAATTCGATGCGGGCTGGCTGGCGTGCGGGTTGGGGGCGCGCTCGGTCGAGGCTGGCTTCGACGCGCTCCGCCAGCGTTGACCACGGTCAGCGGTGCAGCCTGTTGGGTTACTGATTGCGCAGAATGTTGCCGGGCAGGAATTGCCAGGTACGCGTGATATGCAGCACGTCGATCTTATCCTTGGTTTCAGGCAACGGTGCGAACGGCTCGGCCAGACGCACGGTGCGCATGGCCGCATCGTCCAGCACTGGGTAGCCGCTGGGCTGAATCACGTCGATGCGTTCGACCGTGCCGTCGCGACGCACCGCCACGGTCATCACCAGTTGCCCGTGGATGTTGCGTCGCCGGGCTTCGCTTGGGTAGTTGAGGTTGCCAATCCGTTCAACCCGCGCTACCCAGCCGCGCATGTAGGCGGCGTACTCGTATTCGCGGGTGTTGGCGGAGAGAAACTTGCGTTTCGGCCGCTTGGCGTAGGCCTGACTCTGGCGTTCGATCTCGGCGGCCAGACGCGCCATTTCCAGGCTCGTCTCGAGTAGTTCCCGGCTGCTGGGCAAAAGTCGCTCGGGCTGGGCGATTTCGGTGGAGGGGTCGGGCCGGGCCTGTTCATCGGTGCTGGTGATATGCGGCTCAGCCGTGGTGTTCTTCGGTTTCGGCGCACTTACTGGCTGTTCACTGGGTGCCAGGCCTGGGGTTGGCTTGGGTACCGCCGAGGTGGTCGGCTCCCGCGGGCGCTCCACCTTGTCCGACTCGCCGCCGCCTTGCTGGCTGTTGGCAGCGAGGAAATCGGCTTGCTCGGGCGGCTTTTCGCTGCGTGTTTCGGTCAGGATGACGTCCAGCGTGGGCACCACCGGAGCGGCATCCTCCATGCTGAAGCCAACCCCCAGCACGATCAGGGTATGCACCAGAATCGAGAACAGCAGCGTGGCGCGAAGCCGATCCTGCGGGGTGACGCGTACGGCCGAACTCACCCGAATCGAGCCTCCAGGCAATCGAACAGATCCGCCGCGATACGGGTGCCGCATTGGGCATCGATCTCGCGCACGCAGGTCGGGCTGGTGACATTGATTTCGGTGAGTCGATCGCCAATCACGTCCAGTCCAACAAACACCATGCCGCGGCGCTTCAGCTCCGGGCCGACGACGGCGGCGATGTGGCGCTCGGCCTCGCCGATTGGCCGCGCCTCACCGCGGCCGCCGACCGCGAGGTTGCCGCGAAAATCCTGCCCGCTGGGAATTCGCGCCAGGCAATACGGCACCGGCTCGCCGTCGATCAACAGCACGCGCTTGTCGCCGTCCTTGATCTCGGGCAGATAGCGCTGCGCCATGATCAGTTCTCGGCCACCTTGGCTCAGGGTCTCAATGATCACATTGAGATTGCCATCGTCCTGGCGTGCGCGAAAAATCGAGCGCCCGCCCATCCCGTCCAAAGGCTTCAACACGCAATCGCCATGCGTCTTGACGAATTCGCGTACCTGATCGGCGCGGCGGGTGACCAGGCTGGGCGGACACAGCTCCGGAAAGTGCAGGGCGAACAGTTTCTCGTTCATGTCGCGCAGGCCGCGCGGATCGTTGACCACAAGCACGCCCAGGTCGGCCGCGCGGCTCAACAGCTGGGTGTCGTGCAGGTATTGGCTATCGACTGGAGGGTCGCTGCGCATCAGCACCAGATCGACCGTTTTCAGGCTGCCGCGGCGCTGATCGCCGAATTGGAACCAGCTTTTCGGATTGTCGCTCACAGTCAGGGAGGTCAGGTCGGCGCAGGGCTCGCCTTGCTGCCAGTGCAGGCTGCCGGGCTGCACGTAATGCAGTCGATGACTGCGCCGCTGCGCTTCCAGCAGCATGGCGAAAGTGGTGTCCTTGGCGATCTTGATGGACTCGATCGGGTCCATGACGACAGCAATGTCGATCGGCATCCGCAAAGCATCCTGCAAAGGTGGGCGAGTAAAGGTCCGCAATGCCCACGGCAGCGGTTGCTGCTTATACTAGCCCGAACGATTCGCGAGGTCGCGGACCATGTCAGTGTCGTTCGCCAAGCTCACAGACTGGCGAGGCAGCGCGCCAATCGACTTTCAGGCCCGCGCTTTGTCAGTGCAAGAAGCGCTTGCTTGTGCTTGACAGTATGCGGTAACACTGGGATATAGCGAGAAACGGCGAGGCGTTTGCGCCTTTCCTGTACCGATAGCTAGGGGAAGCTGGATGGAAGACTCTGGAAGCGCAGGAAGCCTGTCCGGGCTGAAGGTGATGGTCATCGATGATTCCAAGACCATTCGCCGGACCGCTGAGACCCTGCTGAAGAAGGAAGGCTGCGACGTGGTCACGGCGACCGACGGTTTCGAGGCCTTGGCCAAGATTGCCGATCATCAGCCGCGCATCATCTTTGTCGACATCATGATGCCGCGGCTCGATGGCTATCAGACCTGTGCCCTGATCAAGAACAATCAGATGTTCAAGGGCACACCGGTGATCATGCTGTCCTCGAAGGACGGCTTGTTCGACAAGGCCAAAGGGCGCATCGTGGGCTCGGAGGAGTACCTCACCAAGCCGTTCACCCGCGACGAGCTGCTGTCGGCGATTCGTCGCCACGTTGATCGCGGCTGAGGAGCAAGCCAATGGCCAAGATCCTGATCGTCGACGATTCACCCACCGATACCAAGGTGTTTTCCAGCATGCTGGAGAAGAATGGTTTCGAAGTGCTGAGCGCCGACAGCGCCGAGGCTGGTATCGAAAAGGCCAAGGCGGAACTGCCAGATCTGGTGATGATGGATGTGATTCTGCCCGGTATGAACGGCTTTCAGGCCACGCGCGCCCTGTCGCGCGACCCGGTCACCCAGCACATTCCGGTGATTATCGTCAGTACCAAGAATATGGAAACCGATCGCGTCTGGGGCTTGCGCCAGGGCGCCAAGGATTATCTGGTCAAGCCGCCCACGGAACGGGAGTTGCTGAACCGGATTCGCGCATTGCTGCCGGAAGGGGTGGGCTGAGTCGATGGGTGCTGAAATCAGTCACGCCTTTGAATTGCTTGCGGATTACGAACGTCGCAGCCTGGAGCACACGCCCGGAACCCCTGAGCAGATAGATGCGTCCGGACTGTGGCGCGGCGTGGGCTATCGGATTGGTCAGCGTCGACTGGCGTCGATGTTTGGCGAAGTGCTGGAGATCATCACCCTTCCGCATCTCACCCCGGTGCCGGGCGCGCAAAGCTGGATGCTGGGAGTTGCCAACATTCGCGGAACCTTGTTGCCGGTGGTTGATCTGCGCATGTATCTGGAGGCCGAGCGCACTGTGCTGCACGAAACGCAGCGCGCCCTGGTGGTGCGGCAGCCCGGCGGCAATGTCGCGGTCATCATCGACGAGTTGCTGGGGCAAAGGCACTTCACCGACGAGCAGCGCTGCGAGCCAGGCGATCTGGCTGCGGGACGCTATGCTGACTATGTCAAACAGGCTTACGACCTGGGCGGCGTGCAATATGGGGTGTTCAACATGGCGATGTTGACGCGCGATGTAGATTTCCGACAGGCCGCGCTGGCCTGATGAGCGGTTCTTTTTTTGGGGCGAGGTTTAAAGCATGAGCACTGCAGCGGTAGCCATTGGTGGACGCGAGCGCCGGAGTCTGTACTGGCTCTGGATTACTCTTCTGGTCGTTGGTTTCTTGGTCTTGCTGGCCAACTTCTATCTCGCCAACCGGTTCACCACCGACGAAAGCAATGCCCGCAACCGGGTGACCGATATCCAGGTGCTGTCGCAGAAGATCGCCAAGTTCGCCCAGGGTGCCGGTGCCGGTAACCTCGACGAGTTCGACGAGCTGCAGGCCACTCGGGACGATATCCAGCGCAATATCGATATCCTGGTCAATGGCGGCCCGGAAGGCGGCGAGGACCAGATCCCGGCCTACGCGGACGTCGAAGGCGTAGCCGCCGAGCTGAAGCGCCTGCGCGAAATCTGGCAGCCGCTGAACGAGAGCGCCGGCAAGATCCTGCAGCGCCGGGAAATGACCCTGGACCTGTTCGACACCGCCGGGGCCTTTGCCGCCAGCCTGCCTCAGCTGCAGCAACAAATGGACGAGGCGGTACGCGCCCTGGTCGAAGGCGGCGCCTCCAGCTCGCAGATCTACACCGCCAGCAGTCAGAACCTGCTGGCCGATCGTATGTTGCGCCGCGTTACCCTGATCCTGCAGGGTGGTACCGGTGCCTTGTCGGCCGCTGACGCACTGTCGCGCGAAGTCACCCTGTACGGACAGACGCTGAATGCGCTGACCAATGGCGCCTCTGAACTCAATATCCGTCGCGTCGATATTCCGGCCGCACGCAACAAGCTGGTCGAACTCGAAGAGATGTTCCAGAACATCCAGTCCGACGTCGAAGGCATTCTGCAAAGCTCGACCGATCTGTTTGAAGTAAAGGAAGCCGCCGACGATATCTTCCTCGCCTCGGAAGACCTGTTGCGCGGCGCGCAAAGTCTCAACGCCGCGTTTGGCAAGCTGCCGGAGGCGCGTCCGTTCCCCAGCGTGACCGCGGGCTTGACCGGTGGTGCGCTGGCCCTGGTCGGTATCTTTGGACTGTTGATCACCCTGTATCGCGATCAGGCCAAGCGCTTCCAGGTCACCCAGGAACTCAATCAGCGTAATCAGGAAGCGATTCTGCGCTTGCTGGATGAAATGGGCTCGCTGGCGGAAGGCGATCTGACCGTCCGCGCCACCGTTACCGAAGACATCACCGGCGCGATCGCCGACTCGATCAACTTCGCCATCGAAGCGCTGCGCTCCCTGGTCACCACGATTAATGAGACCGCGGTGCAGGTGGCTGCGGCCGCTCAGGAAACCCAGGCCACGGCCATGCATCTGGCCGAGGCGGCTGAGCATCAGGCGCAGCAGATCACCTCGGCCTCGGCGGCGATCAACGAAATCGCCGTCTCGATCGACGAAGTGTCAAAGAACTCCGCCGAATCGGCCGACGTGGCGCAACGCTCGGTGCAGATCGCTGCCAAGGGCGCCGAAGTGGTGCGGCAGACCATTCAAGGCATGGACTCGATCCGTGATCAGATCCAGGAGACCTCGAAGCGAATCAAGCGTCTGGGTGAAAGCTCGCAGGAAATCGGCTCGATCGTTGAACTGATTAACGACATCGCCGAGCAGACCAACATTCTGGCGCTGAACGCCGCTATTCAGGCCGCCTCGGCCGGTGAAGCGGGTCGTGGCTTCGCGGTCGTGGCCGACGAAGTGCAGCGCCTCGCGGAACGCGCTTCGAACGCCACCAAGCGAATCGAAACACTGGTGCAAACCATTCAGGCCGATACCAACGAAGCGGTGTCGTCGATGGAACAAACCACCGCCGAAGTGGTGGCCGGTGCCCGTCTGGCCGAAGACGCCGGTCTGGCCCTGGGCGAGATCGAAAAGGTGTCGAACGATCTGGCCGACCTGATTCAGAACATCTCCGAAGCGGCGCGCCAACAGTCGGCCGCGGCGACCAATATCTCCGCGACCATGAACGTGATTCAGGAAATCACCTCGCAAACCTCGATGGGTGCCAGCCAAACGGCGGAGTCGATTGGAAATCTGGCGCAGTTGGCAGCCGACCTCCGGCGTTCGGTGGCGGACTTCAAACTGCCCGGCTAAGCGTAGGGGCACAGCCGATTCAGGGCTGGCCCAAGTCGGTCATGGAGGGCCGCGACAAGACTGCAATCACCACGGTGATTGCGTGCAAGGGCTGACTGGCCGATGCAGTGGACCGGTCAGGAGTGGGCAAGGCCTGTCTCAGGCGGGTCTCGTGAAATTTGGCTGAGGCAATACGGAAACGGATGGTTTTGATGGGCATGGCGGCCAAGTCGGCAGCGCGCAGTGGTAACCAGATACCGCCGATGGACGACCTCGAGTTCGCCCGTTGGGTGCGGCTATTGGAGACCCGTACCGGCGTGACGGTACCGCCCGAACGCAAGCCGTTTCTGGTTACCGGCCTGCGGCGCAGAATGCGGCAGACAGGTCACACCGACTACAACAGCTATTACGAAGAGCTGCTTGACGGTGCCCGCGGCGCAGTTGAATGGGCCACCTTGGTCGATCATTTGACCGTGCACGAGACCCGTTTCTTTCGCCACATGCCGTCATTGGAGCTGATCCGCAAGCAATGGCTGCCCGATTGGCTGGATGAGGCATCCGATGATCAGCCGGTGCATGCCCTGTCGGTTGGCTGTTCCACCGGCGAAGAGGCCTACACCCTGGCCATGTTGCTCGACGTCGCCCTGGGCGAAGTCGACCCCTCACGCCGCTTCGGCATCACCGCCACCGATGTCAGTCAGCCGGCGCTGTCGCAGGCGCGTGCGGCGAGCTATCCGTTGTCGCGACTGGAGGAAATTCCGGCTCAGTATCGAGTGGGTACGATCGAACCGGATGAGGATGAGAATTTTCGTATCGCCGAACGCCTGCGCAAGCGGGTCGGCTTTGCCTGCGTCAACCTGATGCACGCCTCGCGTGCGCCACTTCGCCAACTCGATCTCATTTATTGCCAGAACGTGTTGATCTACTTTGCCCGCGAGCGTCGAGGCGAATTGCTCGACGGCTTGGCGCGCTTGTTGCGTCCGAACGGTTTACTCGTTCTCGGCCCCGGTGAGGTCACTGGCTGGACGCATCCCCAATTGATTCGTACCGGTGGACGCCAGGTGCTGGCGTTTCTCCGTCAATCCAAAGAGACCCGGGCATGAGGCTTCAAGAAGACATCGATTTCACCACACTCACCTGGGTCAAGGGTGAACTCGACGAGACCTTGAAGCAGGCTCGCCAGGCGCTGGAGTCGTACGTCGAAGATCCTACCGACGTCAGCCAGATGCGTTTTTGCGCCACTTACCTGCACCAGGTGCAGGGGACCTTGCGCATGGTCGAGCTGTATGGCGCGGCGATGGTGGCCGAGGAGATGGAGCACCTCGCCACCTCGCTCACCAGTGGGCCGGTCGACAACCGCGATGACGCCTACACCGTGCTGATGCGCGGCATTGTGCAGCTGCCCGACTATCTGGAGCGGCTGCAGTCCGGGCACAAAGACATTCCCATCGTGCTGCTGCCCCTGCTCAATGACCTGCGTGCAGCACGCGGTGAAAAGAGCCTGTCGGAGAGCGTGCTGTTCACGCCCGACCTGTCAAAGCCGTTGCCGGGTTCGGCACGCGGCGCCGCCAGCGCCCTGGAAAGCGCCGAGCTGGCCAAGCAGGCCGAGCATTTGCGTGTTCAATTTCAGCTCAGCTTGCTGAAATGGTTCAAGAACGAAGATCCCGCTACCCACGTCGCCCGATTGGCCGCGGTCTGCGACAAGCTGGTGACTCTGCTGCAGCAGGAAGATGCCCGGCGTCTGTTCTGGGTCGCCGCGGGCCTGCTGGCCGCGCTGCGCGAAAAGGCCTTCGCGCCTTCGCAGCAGCTTCGCCAGACCATCGGTCGCGTCGAGCGTGAGATCAAACGACTGGTGGAGTCGGGCGAGGCTTCGTTCCGAGTCGATCCGCCACGCGAATTGACCCGTAGTTTGCTCTACTTCGCCGCCCACGCGCCGACTCAGCATGGTCGGATCGCCGAATTGCGCCACACCTTCGACCTTGATCGCCTGTTGCCGACCGAGGAAGAGCTGCGTCACGCCCAGGGTTCGATCAGCGGTCACAACCGTGCCTTGCTCGACACCGTATCGCTGGCAATCAAGGAAGACTTGCTGCGGGTCAAGGATGCGCTCGACCTGTTCATGCGCACGCAAAGCGGCGACAGCGCCAGCCTCAATGTGCAGGCCGAAGTGCTGGCGCGGGTGGCTGACACCCTGGGCATGCTCGGTCTGGGCGTGCCGCGTGGGGTGGTGCTGGAACAGAAAGATGCTGTGCACGACATCGCCACCGGCAAGAAGCCGGCCGATGAGTCGGGATTGCTCGATATCGCAGGCGCACTGCTGTACGTCGAAAGCTCGCTGGATGATCAGGTTGCCCATCTGGGGGCGGGTGGCGGAATTCGCGATGCCGCCCATGTCGAGACGCGCAAGGTGCTCGATACCCTGGTCAAGGAGGCGCAAGCCAATTTCGCCCAGGCCAAGCAATGCTATGTGGCCTTTGTCGAAAGCAACTGGGATCACGAGCAATTGCAGGATGTGCCGCGTCTGCTGGAAGAAGTGTCGGGTGCGCTCAGAATTCTGGAAATTGGCGAACCGCCGCAGTACCTGATGGCCATCAGTCGCTTCACCGAAACCGAGCTGCTGACCCGTCATCGAATTCCCAATGGCCAGCAGCTTGACACCTTGGCGGATGCCCTGGCCAGCCTGGAGTACTACCTCGAAGCCCTGCTGGAGCAACGCTCCGGCCGCGAAAAGATACTCGACGTTGCGCGGCAACGTCTGGAATCACTCGGCTATTGGCCAATTCCAAGCGCTGGCGTCGAAGGCGTGGTCGAAAGCGTGCCGGTCGGTCAGGCCGATATTGCAGCGCATGTGCCCGCAGCCCCAGCCAGTGAGTCGACTCCGAGTGAGGAGCCGGCTGCCGAGCCGGTGGCGCCGAGCGAGCCAGAGGCTGAGCCAACCGCTGCCGCAACTGAGCCTGAAATCGCGCCGATGGAGCCGGCGGCCGCCGCCGACCTGCCCGAGATTCCGGTCGAGCCCGCCGTTTCCGAACAGCCGGCGCCGCCAGTCGCTCCGCCGGCACCGGCGATGCCGGCCGCGACTAAGCCCAGTGTGGTCAGCCCGGTGGTGGTCAGCGGCTTCGAATCCAGCAGCGATGAGATCGATGAGGAGATCCGTGAGGTCTTCATCGAAGAGGTGCAGGAAGAAATCGATAACCTGCGTGGCTTGCTGCCAACCTGGCGCCGGCAGCCCGACGCGGCTGACGCACTGAAGCCCATTCGCCGCGTGTTCCACACCCTGAAAGGCAGCGGTCGTCTGGTCGGCGCGCTCACCCTGGGTGAATTCAGCTGGAAGATCGAGAACATGCTCAACCGCGTGCTCGATCAGACCGTTCGTGCCAATGACGGTGTGGTGGAAGTCATTGTTCAGTCCGAACTGGTGCTGCCACAACTCTTGCGTGCGCTGCAGGGCGAGGGCGGTATCAGTGTCAACCTCGATGGCATCAAGCAGGTCGCCGACCGCATCGCCAACGGCGAGCCGGTGAGCGCTGCTCAGGTGCGGGAGGCAGCGCAGCTGGCGCTGCCCGAGGTCGAGGCAGCGGAGCCGGTCGAGGCGCCGGCAGCCGCCGCGGTGGACACAACGGACTTCGCGGAAGAAGCACTCGCGGCCGAAGCCGAACAGCCGGCGGTGGAAGAGTGGACCGAAGCATTGCCCGCCGAAATCGATGCCGTCGAAGAGACCCTGGATGAGCCTGAGGCGGCGGAGTCTTTGGTGGCCTCGCCGGAAGCTGCCGAGCTTGATCCGTTAGAGCGTTTGCGTGCTGACGGCACCGAGTTCTTCATCGACAGCGTGCTGTTCGAGATCCTCAAGGCCGAAGTCGCCGGTCACCTGGAAACCGTTGATCACTACGTGGCCCGTGAGAAGCCCGGGTCAGTTGGCGATGCGATGCTGCGCGCAATCCACACCATGAGTGGCGCCTTCGCAATGACCGAAGTGCCGCATATCGGTGAAGTGGCTGGTCCGCTGGAGTCCTTTGTTAAGAGGTCAATCGCTGCTCATCATCAGCCGACCTCAAGCGAAGTCGCCTTGATCGGCGAGGCAGCGGATGCCATTCGCCTGTTGATGCGCGCACTCGAGAGTGAGCCGCCGTTTGCGCCGCATTTCCCGCGCCTGGCCGAACAGTTGCAGCAGCTGCGCGATTCCTTGCCTGAGCCGAGCGGCCCGATGCTGCCCATGCATGTGGATGGCGACGATGAGGCGCAGGAAGAAGCCGTTGAGTCCGAGATGCGGGCGGTCGAGACGGCGCCGACCGAGGCCGAGGTCGAAGCGCCGGCTGTTACCCCGTCGGCGCCTGAGGAAGAGGTCATCGAGATGGCCGCCGACCTTGAGCTCGGAGGCCCAAGCCTGTTCGACAGCATTGATCAGGCTGAACTGGAAGCGGCCCTCGGCGACTTGCCTGAGCTACAGAGAGAGTCGCTGGAAGGCGCCGACCAGGATGCATCGGCTGTAGAGCACGCGCTTCCGGCCGAAGAGCTGGAGGAGAGTGCTGAGCTTGGTCTGGATCTGGATATCGATCTGGGCGAGAGCATCGATCTTGAATCGGGTCTGTTGGTTGAAGAGACCGCGCCTGAACCCGCAGCGGCCGAAGAGGAGATCGCCGAGCTCAGCACAGAGCAATTGGTCGAGGAAAGCGAATCGCTTGAAGCTGCTTTCGAAGAACTGAATCTGGATTCGTTTGAGCAGGCCGACGAGCCCGAGCTGGAGCCGGAGACCGCGCTGGGCGAGTTCGAGCTGGTCGGCGATGAGTTGATCGCCGAGGAAGAACTCGCAGCGAAACCCGTTGAGACCAGCATCGATCAGGCGCATGCCGAGGAAGCATCACTGGTGGCCTTGCTGCTGGCCGATGATGCCGACGCTGAACCCATCGACGTCGAAGCCATCGACATCGAAGCAGGCCAGGCTGACGCAGTCGAGGCTGAGGTGCCCGACGCGATCGACGTTGAAGCGGTCGAGGCTGAAATCATCGGCGAGGAAGCAATCGAGGCTGAACCCGCTGCCACCGCCGAAGCTGCCACCGCCGAAGCTGCTGAGGCCGAAGCCGCTGCCGCCGAAGCTGCTGCCGCCGAAGCTGCTGCCGCCGAAGCTGCTGAGGCCGAAGCAGCCGAAGCCGCTGCCGCCGCCGAAGCTGCCGCCGCCGAAGCTGCCGCCGCCGAAGCTGCCGCCGCCGAAGCTGCCGCCGCCGAAGCTGCCGCCGCCGAAGCTGCCGCCGCCGAAGCTGCCGCCGCCGAAGCTGCTGCCGCCGAAGCCGCTGCCGCCGAAGCCGCTGCCGCCGAAGCTGCCGCCGCCGAAGCTGCCGCCGCCGAAGCTGCCGCCGCCGAAGCTGCCGCCGCCGAAGCTGCCGCCGCCGAAGCTGCTGCTGCCGAAGCTGCAGCCGCCGAAGCTGCCGCTGCCGAAGCTGCAGCCGCCGAAGCTGCAGCCGCCGAAGCTGCAGCCGCCGAAGCTGCAGCCGCCGAAGCTGCAGCCGCCGAAGCTGCAGCCGCCGAAGCTGCAGCCGCCGAAGCTGCCGCCGCCGAAGCCGCTGCCGCTGAAGCTGCTGCTGCCGAAGCTGCCGCCGCCGAAGCTGCCGCCGCCGAAGCTGCCGCCGCCGAAGCTGCTGCCGCCGAAGCTGCTGCCGCCGAAGCTGCTGCCGCCGAAGCTGCTGCTGCGTCAACGGAAGCCGAGGCAGAAGAACCACAGGCACTGCCCGCCGCCGCCAGCGCTGGTCTGGCCGGGTTGATGGCTGCCGACCCTGATCCGGATGGACCGCTGCAGTTGGCCGACATGGACGAGGAGCTGCTCGATATCTTCCTGGAGGAAGGCGTCGACATTCTCGATCATAGCGATGGCATGCTGGCGCGGTTGCGTGAGAATCCGGCTGATCGTGAACTGGTGGTTGGCCTGCAGCGCGATCTGCATACGCTGAAGGGCGGTGCGCGTATGGCCGGCATATCGCCGATCGGTGACCTTGGTCACGCCGCAGAATCGCTGCTCGAAGCAGTGGCCGATGGCCGTCGCGAACTTGGCCCGATCGGCACCGAAGTGCTGGAGCGCGTGTTCGATCGTTTGCATGGCATGGTCACCCGCATCGGTGAACGCAAGGCCTTGGCCATGCCGGTGACCTTGCTTGGCTATGTCGATGCGCTAGTTCGTGGCGAAACGATTGCCTTTGAGGCCGAGGAAGAAGCGACCGCAGAAGAGGTTGCGGCTGCAGCCCCGGTTGCCGCCGAAGAAGCGAAGCCTGCGGTCACCGCGCCGCCGGTGTCGCACGTGGCCGAAGTGGTGGCGCGGCAGACCGCGCTGGACGTCGCCGCCGAAGAAGAAGATGCCTCGGTGCGGGCGCCGCAGGAGCAGATTCGCATTCGCGCCGATCTGCTCGATCGGCTGGTCAACTACGCTGGCGAAGTCGCGATCTATCGCGCCCGACTGGAACAGCAGCTCGGCGCGTTCCGTGGCGGTCTGGTGGAAATGGAGGCCACAACAGCCCGTTTGCGCGAACAGCTGCGTCGACTGGAAATCGAGACCGAGGCGCAGATCATCGCCCGCTATCAGCGTGAGCAGGACGAAGGCGAGGCGCAGAACTTTGATCCGCTGGAATTGGATCGTTTCTCGACTTTGCAGCAATTGTCGCGCGCACTGGCCGAGTCGGCTGCCGACCTGACCAACCTGCAGGGCACCCTGGACGATCTGACCCGCCAGTACGAAACCCTGCTGCTGCAACAGTCGCGGGTGAGCTCGGAACTGCAGGAAGGTCTGATGCGCACCCGCATGGTGCCGTTCGACTCCCTGGTGCCGCGCTTGCGCCGAATCCTGCGCCAGACCGGCAGCGAGCTCGGCAAACGTGCTCAGCTGAAGGTTGAGGGTGCGCAGGGTGAAATGGATCGCAACGTGCTCGATCGTATGACCGCGCCGTTGGAGCACATGTTGCGCAATGCCCTGGCCCACGGACTTGAGACGCCGGAAGAGCGCGCCAAGATTGGCAAACCCGAAGAAGGCACGGTGCGCATTCAGGTGGCTCGCGAAGCCTCTGAAGTCGTGATTCATGTCACCGACGACGGCAAGGGAATCGATCGCGAGGCCATTCGCAGCAAGGCGATGCAACGTGGCCTGCTGGCGCCTGATGCCCAGATCAGCGATCGTGAACTGTTCGGCTTCATCCTGCAGTCGGGCTTTTCCACCGCGCAGACGATCAGCAAGATTGCCGGCCGTGGCGTTGGCATGGATGTCGTACACAACGAGATCAAGCAGCTTGGCGGCTCGCTGCATATCGAATCGGAGCTCGGCAAGGGCACTCAATTCGTCATCCGGCTACCGTTCACCCTCGCTGTCACCCAGGCGGTGTTTGTCAAATTGGGCGAAACCAACTTCGCCGTGCCGATCACCTCGGTGCAGGGCGTGGCTCGTATCGCCCCGTCGGAACTCGAAGCTCAGGTGGCCGGTGGCTCGCCCATCTTCCAATACGCCGGCGAAGACTACGCCATCCACGATCTCGGACAGCTGTTGGGCCATGGTCAGGTCAAGGCTGCCGAATCCTTGCAGGTGCCCCTGCTGCTGGCGCGAACCGGTGATCTGCGGGCAGCGATCAGCGTTGACCAGGTCATCGGTAGCAAGGAAATCGTGGTCAAGCCGACCGGGCCGCAGATCAACTCGATTCCCGGCATCTTCGGCGCCACCATCATGGGTGACGGCTCGGTGGTGGTGATCCTCGATGTGGCGCCCTTGGTGCGCCGTGCGGACTTGCTGCGTCAGGCTGGCGAGACGATGCAGGAAGCCGAAGTCGCCGAGCTGCGTCAGGTACCCCTGGTGATGGTGGTGGACGATTCGATCACCATGCGCAAGGTCTCCAGTCGCGTGTTGGAGCGCGCCGGTTACGAGGTGATGACGGCCAAAGACGGTGTCGATGCAATCGAAAAGATGCAGGAGCGCGTACCCAACGCGATGCTGCTCGATATCGAAATGCCACGCATGGATGGCTATGAACTGGCCACGCATATGCGCAATGACCTGCGCCTGCGCAACGTGCCGATCATCATGATCACCTCGCGTACCGGCGAAAAGCATCGCCAGCGTGCGTTCGAAATCGGTGTCGATCGCTATCTCGGCAAGCCCTACCAAGAGCCCGAACTGATGCGCAACGTACAGGAAGTGCTGAAGGTCGGCCGTGGCGGCGCAGGCTAAGGTGGCGGCGATGTCGCGAGTTGCCCTGCTCGGACGTGAGGACCAGGTTCGCGCGCAGCTGCGTGCGGCGCTGGTCGATGCCGGCGCTGAAGTCGCCTTGGAGCGCGATCTGGCCGGTCTGCGGCTGGAAGAGCTGCGCGCCTGTGATGCGGCCACCATCATCGTCAACCTCGACCCCGGCAGCGAAGACGCGCTTGATCAACTCGACGAGTTGATGGCCGATCCGGAAGTGCGGGTGGTGTTCAACGAATCGGAGACTACCGGTCAGCTGGCCGGTTGGGATCTGGCACGTTGGGCAAGACATCTGGTCGCCAAGGTCGTCGGTGATGGCGACAGCACGCCACCGCCGCCGCCGGGCGCCGAGTTGCTGCCGCTGCGCGAACTGTCAATCGAACCCGGCGCGCCGCGGGTTGAGATACAGGAAGCCGGGCAGCAGGAGTTTGAGCGCGTGCATGCCGAGGCCGCTGCGAGTTCGGAAGGTGTGCCCAGCAGCCCGCGAATCGAGATCATCGAGAGCACGGCGCGCTCACCCGCGCCGGACCAGGACACCGACACCGAGCTTGTACAGATTGAACTTGAGCGTGAGCCGGCCGAGCCGGACGGCGACGAACTGGCGGTCGGCAGCATCGAGCGTGAACCGATGCATGATGAGCCGCAGATCGATGACGCGCCGCTGGAAGTGAGTGTTGTGCGGCCGTTCGGCGAAGAACAGCTCGACAGCTTCAGTCTCGATGTCGGTGAAATCGAAGGTGCGCTGTCCGGTATCGAGGCGGGAAGCCGACCCGGACTTGATCCGGCGGCTGAGCAGGAAGGCGCTGTGCCGCGGCGGCTGGGGCCCGACGAGCCCACCGTGGTGTTGTCACGCGAAGATCTTGAGCAGGCCTTGAGCGCTGCCGCCAAAGCCGCTGACCAGCAGTTGCCTTCGCCGGCCGCTGCAGCAGAGCCCGTCGAGGATTCGATCGAAGTCGACGAGCTGTCCATCGATCAGTTCGATTCCGAGGCCGAGCTGAACTCGACGCTGCCCCGGCGCCTTGGCCCGGATGAACCGACCACCGTGTTGGAACTCGGTGAGTTGGAGGCGGAACTGAATGATCTGGCTGAGGACATCGAGCAGGGTGAGGCCCCGTTGGATCCGATCGCCACTGAGAGCCTGGATATCGGGCTGGAAATGGGTGACGACTCGGGCCTCTCTGTGGACGCCGGTGCTGGTGAGCTCAATGAGCTTGATCAGTTCGACTTCGATGCCGGTGCTGAAGTCGATCAGACGCAGCGGCCGTCACTGTCCGCCGATGACTATGATGACGGCGATCTCAGTCTGGACGAGGATGTGGCGGCCCTGGCAGCTCAATTCGATGCACTGAGTGCGGGAAGCGAGAACGGTCAGCTGGTCGATGATTTTTCCACCGACCTGGATGCCGGGCTGGAGGTCAGTCTGGATAGCGAGCCCGCTGCTGAAGCCGCGCCGCCGACCGCCGTACCTGAGCCACCCACGGCCAGGAAGCAGGCCGCCAGCGTGGGCTTTGGTGAGCTGTCGCTGCTCGACCTCGACGCCGACATCTCGACGCCGACGGCGCCGCAGAAAGCGGCCAGTTCAGACTACGATTTCGACAGCCTCAATCTGAGCCTGGAGCCGTTGGCGGAAGAGACCGAGGAAGGCAGCGAAGCGGAGGCAGTGGCGGTTACTGACGCGCCCAGGCCGATCAAGCCGGTGGCCGGTATCTCGCGGGTGGTGGTGTTGGCGGCGTCGATCGGCGGTCCCGATGCGGTGCGCACCTTCCTCTCCGGCATTCCGGAGAATTTCCCTGCCTTGTTCTTGCTCTCGCAGCATCTGGAAAGCGGCTTTTTCGGTCGCCTGGCGCAACAGCTGCAAAAGGTCACGCCGCTTACGGTGCGGGTGGCCGAAGGTGGCGCCGATGCAGTCAGCAATGGCGACGTTATTGTGGTGCCATCGGGCAAGGTCTACAGCATCGCCCAGGACGGAAGGATCGAATCATTCGAGTACAGCGAGCCACCGCGCTACAAGCCCTGCATCGACGATCTGCTGCGCGAAGTGGCCGCGCAGTTTGGTCCCAAGGTTACCGCGATCGTGTTCAGTGGCATGGCCGGTGATGGCGTGGAAGGCGCCGCTGAAGTCACCCGCAAGGGCGGCGAAGTGTGGGCGCAGTCACCGGCAAGCTGTGTTGTGAGTTCAATGGTCGACGGTGCCCTGGCTCGAGGCGTAGTGGAATTTGTCGGCACGCCGCGCGAGTTGGCCGAGCGCATCGTGCAAAAGTATGCAGCCGGATAGACGCTGACATCGGCGGCCCGGACAGAACCCTAGGTGAAGGAACGATGGAAAAGAAAGTCGCAGACATCCGGGGCGTGATGATCACGGTAACCAACGGCCGCTTGTTGCTGCCGAATGCCACGGTGGCCGAAGTGATCACCTTTTCCGAGCCCGAAGTGGTGCCGGATGCGCCAGCCTGGCTGCTCGGTCGCCTGCGTTGGCGCGGCTGGCGCATTCCGCTGATTTCCTTTTCCCGATTAGCCGGATTCGCCGAAAAGGAAACCGAGTCTGGCGCCAAGGTCGCGGTATTCAAGGCGCTGTCCGGAAATCCGAAATTGCCGTATTTCTGCATGGTGACGCAGGGATTCCCGCGCCTGACCACGGTGCCGGCTGCTGAACTTCTCGATGCGCCGACCGACGAGGCGCTGCCGACCGGCGCTCGCATGCGCGTGATGCTGCGTGACGATCAGGCCTATGTGCCCGACCTTGAGGGAATCGAAGGCCGCCTGGCCGAGGTGCTTGGCAGCGCCTGAGCCTCTCTACGCCGCCAGATCTCCAGCCTTGGCCTGCAGCACGGCCAGAGCGACCAGTCCGGCCGTTTCAGTGCGCAGAATTCGTGGCCCCAGTCGATAGCGCCTGAAGCCCACCACGTCAGCTGCCTGCAGATCGCGCTCGGATAGCCCGCCCTCCGGACCGATCAGCAACTGCACAGCGCAGTCGCGATCAGGCCGCAGTTCGCTCAGCGATTGCTCGGCTTTCGGATGCAGAATCGCGCGCTGCGCCGGCGCCAGGTCGGCCAGACAGTGCCCCAGGCCAATCGGTGGGTTAAGTAGCGGAACCCGAGTGCGGCCGGATTGTTCGCAGGCCGAGCGCAGCACGCCGTTCCAGTGTGCGAGCCGCTTTTCGCTCCTTTCAGCATCGAGCTTCACTTCGGTGCGCTCGGTGACGATCGGGGTGATCTCGCTGACGCCGAGTTCGGTGGCCTTCTGCAGAATCAGATCCATTTTCTCGCCACGCGCAATCGCCTGCAGCAAGTGCAGGCGCAGCGGAGACTCGTTGTGTACCGCCTGCGCACTCTCGATCATGGCGCTGCAGCCGCGTTTACCGACCTGGCTGAGGGTGGCCCGATAATCATGGCCATCGCCGTTGAACAGCACCACCGCATCACCGGGCCGCAGACGCAGCACTCTGACCAGATGCTGCGCGGCATGTCCTTCAAGCTCAACCTCGGTGCCGATCGGCAGCGCTTGTTCGGTAAAGCTGCGAATCGTTCGCATGGCATTCTCCCTGTTGCAACGGATACACGATGGCGATTGAGCGCAGTGCGCAGTGCTGTGACCGGCACTATGCGCTGAAGGCCACCCGCAGCGCGTCTTGCGTCACTTTGCCCAGATGGCCGATCTCATCTTCGCTGATGCAGTAGGGCGGCATCCAGTAGATCACATCGCCCAGTGGCCGCAGCAACACGCCACGCTCGAGGCCGGCACGGTAGATCTGCTGCCCGTAGCGACCGACGGTCGGCAGCGGCGTCTTGTTGGCACGGTCGGCGACCAGTTCGAACGCCACGATCATGCCGCGCTGGCGGACTTCCCCGACCTTCGGCAGCTCGGCCATCGGCGCCGCCGCCCGCGCCAGTGCCGCGGCCCGCTGCCGGTTGGCTCCCAGTACATCCTGGTCACGAAAGATCTGTAGCGAAGCAAGCGCCGCCGCGCAGGCCAGTGGGTTGCCGGTGTAGCTGTGTGAATGCAGGAAGGCGCGGTCGCGGCGATCGGACAGAAATGCCTGATAGATCGCCTCCGTGGCCAAGGTGGCCGCCAAAGGCAAGAACCCGCCGGTGATGCCCTTGGAAACACACATCAGGTCAGGACTGATGCCCGCCTGTTCACAGGCGAACAGGCTACCGGTGCGACCGAATCCGACGGCAATTTCGTCGGCGATCAGGTGAACTCCGTGTCGATCACAGAGTTCCCGGGCGCGACGCAGATAGAGCGGGCTGTGCATGCGCATGCCGGCGGCACATTGGACCAGTGGCTCGATAATCAAGGCAGCCGTTTGTTCGCCTTGGCGTTGCAGCACCTCGGCCAGTGCCTGGGCGGCTCGCTCGGCACGGTCCTCCGCGCTTTCGCCCGGCTCGGCCAACCAGGCGTCGGGGCTGGGCACAAAGCCTGGCTGCATCATCAGCGGTGCATAGGTACGGCGATACAGCGGGATATCGGTCACCGCCAGCGCGCCCAGGGTCTCGCCGTGATAGCTGTTCTGCAGGGCAATGAAGCGTGTTCGCTGCGTGTCGCCGCGGTTGAGGTGGGCGTGGTAGCTCATCTTCAGCGCTACTTCCACTGCCGCCGAGCCGTTGTCGGCGAAGAACACCTTGGACAGGCCCGACGGCGCCAAGGCCAGCAGCTGTTCGGCAAGCTCAATGGCAGGCACGTGGCTGAATCCGGCCAGGATCACCTGCTCGAGCTGCTGTGCCTGACTGGCAATCGCAGCGGCGATCCGCGGCTCGGCATGACCGAACAGATTGGTCCACCAACTGCTGACGGCATCGAGATAGCGTCTGCCCTCGTAATCCTCCAGCCACACGCCCTGGCCGCGACGTATGGTGATCAAGGGGGCGCCGTCCAGGTGCTCCTGCATTTGCGTGCAGGGATGCCAAAGCACCGCCAGATCGCGATCGCGCCATGTCTTCCTGTTCACGCCTTGCTACCATTCCGCTTCGGTTCCGGAGGTATGCGAATGATGGTTTCTGCGTCGCTTGCTGTACAGCGCCGCGCTCTCGGCAGCGCTCAGCGTGGTTTCACCTTGATCGAGATCCTGGTGGTGGTGGTGATCATCGGCATCCTGGTCGCCGTGGTCGCGCCCAACTTCATGGGCGAACCTGACAAGGCCCGGGTCACGCGCGCCAAGCAGGATATCGATGCCATCGCCACCGCGCTGAACATGTACCGCCTGGACAATTTCGCCTATCCCTCGACGGATCAGGGGCTGCAGGCACTGGTGAGCGCACCCGGCGGCAGTCCGCCAGCGCCGAACTGGCGTCAGGGCGGCTATCTGCCGCGTCTGCCGAAAGATCCCTGGGACAACGAATACCGCTACCTCAGCCCGGGTCAACGTGGCGAGATCGATATCTACTCGTTGGGTGCCGATGGGCAGCCGGGTGGCGAGGGGATCGCCGCCGATATCGGCAATTGGGGCAACTGATCACTGCGGCGTTGATCAGGCCTGACCATGCTCAGACACACGCGCGGATTCTCCCTGATCGAACTGCTGGTGGTGATGGTGATCGTCGGTGTGGTGTTGGGCGCGGTTGTATTGCGCATGTCCAGCGGCAGCGAGCGCGCCGTGGAAGATGCCGCACGGCGCTCTCAGGCACTGATTCTGTTGGCCTGTGAACGGGCAGCGGTGACCGGCGTTGATATCGGCTTCAGTCTGATCGATGGGCGTTGGTTGTTTGGCTACCAGCGCCCGCAGGGGTGGCAGCCAATGGCCGATCAGCCAAGCGAGGAACTGCGGCCTCGCGACTTGGGTGAGGCGCTGCGATTGGAATTGCGTCGCGATGGCCGTGCGCTCGAGTCCGAGCCGGCGTCCGAGCAGGAGGCGCAACGGCCACAACTGCTGTGCCTGTCGTCGGGGGAGCTCAGTCCTTTTGAGCTGCGAATCGGTGCAGCGGGGCAAGAGTTTGCCTGGCGCTTAACGGGCCGTTTGGATGGGCGAGTAGCGATGGAGCCGTTCGATGCGCCATAGCCGGTCCGTCGGCTTCACCTTGCTGGAGGTGATGGTGGCCTTGCTGGTGCTGGCTCTGGCACTGGTGGCGATGATTCGACTGGCCGGTCTGGAAGCGCGAGCGCTGGCCGCGCAGCGACAGGCCAGTCTGGCGCAATGGGTAGCTGCCAACACGCTGGCAGACATCCGCTTGCATCGCCGTCTGCCGTCCAGCGGTCACGCCCAGGGCCGGGCGCAGATGGGACAGCAGGACTGGCAATGGCAGCTGGATGTGCGCCCGACCGACGAAATCGAACTGCTGCGCCTGGACCTGCGCGTCTACCCAGAGCAGGGCAGTGACGGCACGCCGGCCGCCACCTTGACCGGCTTCTACCACCGATGAAGCGCTCGCGCGGCTTCACCCTGATCGAAGTGATGGTCGCTGTGGCGGTGTTTGCGCTGGCGATGGCCCTGGCCTATGGCGGCTTGAACAGCATTGTGCAGTCGCGACGCCAGCTCGATCAGGAGGCCGATGCATTGTCGCGACTGCAGTTTGCCGTTGGCTTGCTGGAGCGAGACCTTCGTTCGGCAGTGGATCGACCTGTTCAAGATCGATATGGTCAGCGCCTCCCGGCCCTGGCGCTGGAAGGCGGGCGCCTGGCGCTGACACGTGGCGGATACGCCAATGCCCTGGCGGCGAGTCGCGCCGAGTTGCAGCGAGTCGATTGGCGCTGGCGCGATGGCGACCTGCTGCGCCAGTCGGCGCTGCAGCTTGACGCGGCGGACAGCCCCAGCGACGAGCCCCTGGTGGTATTGGGAGATGTGGACGGACTGCGTATCGAGGCCTTGGCCGCTGATCTGCGCTGGACGGATCGCTGGCCGCAGCTGGGACAGAGTGCGGAATCAATGCCGCGTGCCGTGCGCGTGCGATTCCAGCACAGCAAGTTTGGACAGATCGAACGGATCTTCGAAATCGCTGCTCGTCCGCCGGTGCTGGCGCCGTGAGCTGCCGTCATCGCCGACAGCGCGGCGTTGCCCTGCTGGCCGCTTTGCTGGTGGTGGCCCTGGCCACCGTGTTGATTGCCGCCATGCTGGATCGTGGCGAGCAGTCCAGAGCGCGCAGCCGCAACAGCTTGCGCGCCGAGCAGACCTGGCAGCTGGCCCTGGGTGCCGAGTACTGGGCCCTGACCCAGCTCGACAAGGACTGGAACAGCGCCGGCGGCAGCGACCATTACGGCGAGGCCTGGAGCTTGGCCATACCGCCACTGCCGGTTCCTGGTGGACAGCTTTCGGGCCAGGTGTTCGATCAAACGGGATGTATTGATCTCAATCGCTTGTTCGCCGATGGTCAGCCGGTCGGCATCCAGGTGCGGCGCTTCAAGCGCCTGCTGCAGGTGCTGAAACTCAATGAGAATCTGGCTGATCGAGTGATCGACTGGATTGACCCGGACAATGCGCCACGTCCCCAGGGGGCCGAGGATCTGGCCTATCTGGCCCAGACGCCAGCCTATCGCAGCGCCAATCGTCCGATGGCGCACATCTCCGAGCTGCGACTGGTGGCAGGGGTGGATGCCAAGACCTATCAGACGTTGCGGCCGCATGTCTGCGCCCTGCCTGAGGCGGTCGATCTCAACCTCAATTTCGCCAGCCTGGCGGTCTGGATGAGCCTGGATGAGCGCATCACCGAGTCGCTGGCGCGTCAGCTCTGGCAAGACGGCAAAGCCAGTTACGACTCCTGGCCTGCGGTGGAGCAGGCGCTGCTCCGGCTGCAGTTGCCAGCAGTGGCGGGCGAAGGCTTGGGCACCACCAGTGGATTCGTCCTGCTGCGTGCCGAAGTCGACGTTGATGGCCTGCCGTTTCAATACAGCGCGCTGATTCGTCGCGAGCAGCGCGGATCGCAGACCTGGGCCCGGTTGCGGGGCGCATGGTAGGGATGCGCTACACTCGCCAGTCCCCATCACCGCCTTAGCTCATGCTCGATCGACACCTCATCCGCTGGCGCGCCGATGGCAGTACCGAATGGCTCAGCCTGGGGCGCGACGGAGCGGTTATCGCAGGTCCACAGGCCGGTTGGCCCGAGCGGGCGGCTGAGCGCTGCATCGGAATTCTGCCGGCCGATCAAGTTTTGTTGCTGGAATCGCCGCGCGTGGCCAAGAGTTCGGCGCAGTTGGCCAAGGCGCTTCCGTATGCGATCGAAGATGCCGTGGTGGCGCCGATCGAAACCCAGCATGTGGCCTTTGCTGAGCCGGGCAGTGCCGAAAGTGTGTCGGTCGCCGTGGTCGCGCGGCACCAGCTGCAGACGATTCTCGATCAGGCCAAGCAGAATGGCTTCGCCCTGGATGCGATGTATTCGGAGGCGCAATGCTTGCCGTACCGGGCCGAGCAGAGCTGTGGTCTGCTGGAGGCGGGGCGCGCCACCGTGCGTCTGGGTCGCTGTCGGGCCCTGAGCCTGGAGCAGTCGGCCATGTCCAGCTGGCTTGATCACGCCGCAGCAACGACCACGATTCACTGGTTCCATGCTGACGCCGAACGCAGCGACGGAGAGCGTCTGACCCGACCCGTGCTGGCTTGGATGGCGGCGCATCTGCCCGGCAAGGACAGCCCCAATCTGCTGCAAGGTCGGTTTGCTCCCCCTGCTCGTAGCGCGGCCTGGCAGGCGGGGTGGCGCTGGGCCGCGGGCGTGGCGGCGGCGGCCGTGCTGTTGGCCTTCGGTCAGCTGCTGATCGAGCGCTCCATGCTCAAACGCCATGTTGAGGAACGCCAGGCCCAGATGGAGCAGATGCTGCGCCAGGCGGTGCCGGATGTTCAGCGCATCGTTGATCCGGTGGCGCAGTTGCGCGCCGCGCTGGGAGCGCAGGGAGGCTCCAATGATGCCCTGGCCCTGCTGGGGCGTCTGGCGCCCTTGCTGGTGGGCAGCAGCGCGCTGCAACTCGAGGCACTGGAGTACCGCGGCGGCGTGATGGAACTCACCGTGTTCGGGCCCGACGTGGAAACCCTCGATACCCTGCGCGAGCGCATCTTGACCGTACCTGGTCTGCAAGCCGAGCTGACCGCGGCCACGCCTGGCAGTCGCGGCGTGGAAGCGCGGCTGCGCATCAGTGAGGTGGGCGGATGATCGGCTGGTGGCAGAACCTGTCCGAGCGCGACCAGCGGATGCTGCGCTGGGGCGGTTTTCTGGCGCTGGCATTGTTGCTGTACGGAGCGCTGTGGATTCCCTTGGGCCGCGATCGTGACGCCTGGCGCACCCGCGCCGAAGCGGCCGACAGTGCCTGGGCCTTCATGCGTGATGCGCTGGCCAACGGACCGATTGCCGCCTCGCCGTCGGCCCATGGCGACAACCGATCCCTGCTGGCGCGGATCGACAGCGGAGCGCGCGAGGCCGGCCTAGGCGGCGTGCTGCTGCGCGTCGAGCCGGTCAATCAGCGGCAGGTCCGGGTGTATTTTCAGGGCGCGCCGTTCGATCGTCTGATGGAGTGGCTGCAGCCAACGGCCCAGCGCTACCAGATTCGCGTAGAAGAACTGTCGATCCGGCGCTCCGAGGGGGTTGGCCTGGTCGAGGCGCGCCTCACCCTCAGCGAGCCAGGCTGATGTTCTCAACAGATGGCCGCAAGCGATATCGCCATTCCTCCCACTGTCGATAGACTGTTTCTATGAAATTTATCCGCAACGTGCTGATTCTTCTTGTCGTGCTGATGCTGGTGGCGGCGGGTGTCGTGGCCTTGTTCCCGGCGCGTACCGCGGTCGAATGGCTTTCCCCCAGACTCGGAGCAGTG
Organism: Pseudomarimonas arenosa; assembly: GCF_014841215.1. GTDB lineage: Bacteria > Pseudomonadota > Gammaproteobacteria > Xanthomonadales > Xanthomonadaceae > Pseudomarimonas > Pseudomarimonas arenosa. The sequence continues at coordinate 48,666 of NZ_JACYTR010000010.1, read as the reverse complement.
AAACTTGAAGAGGTGACAGGAACGATCTGGAAGGGTCAGGCAGCTCGCTTCAGTGTGCGCAATCAACATCTGGGCGCCTTGGGTTGGTCGATCAGCCCGCGCAGCCTGCTGCACTCGGCACTGATTGGCGAGGTCCGGTTGCTGGGCGATCGCTTTGAAGGCGAGTCCAAACTTCATGTTACGGGGCCGCTGAGCGGCGAGTTCAAGGACCTGCGGCTGGTGTTCCCAGCTGAATTGCTCAATCCGGCGCTGGATATCCCTGGGTTGCTGCCAGTGGGCAAGGTGGAAGTGCAGCTGACTGACGTCAAGCTGGTGATGGGCTATCCGCAGCAACTCGACGGCAAGGCCATCTGGCGCAACGCTGCCGTGGCTGGCGAAGCGGCCGCATCGTTCGGCGATCTTAACGCAGAGTTTCGCAGTGTGCCGGGCGGGAAGATCAATGGCGTGCTGGGAGACAACGGCGGCAATCTGAGCCTGGAAGGTACCTTCGAACTGGGCGCGACGGGTTACGAGGCGGAAGCGATTCTGGCCGCTCGCGATGGCAATCCCGATGTGATCAAGGCGCTCGGCTGGATTGGCGAACAACAATCCGACGGTAGCTCGATCCTGAAGGTCAGCGGTCGGTTGCTGCCACTCAGGTGATGTCCACGATGACCCTGGACGACGCTTTCCTTGAGCATGCCTTGCAAGTCGCGCGCGATGCGGCGGCCGCTGCCGCTGCGGTGATCGCAGGTTACTACCGTGATCAGCATCTGGCGGTGGAGTTCAAGTCTGATCAAAGCCCGGTGACCCGCGCCGACCTCGAGAGCGAGCAGGTCATTCGCACTCATCTGACCAAAGCCTTTCCCGATCACGCAATTTTTGGCGAGGAGCAGGGGCGGCAAGGTGAGAGCGAGTTTCTCTGGTTGGTGGATCCGATCGACGGCACCAAGAGCTTTGTTCGCGGCTACCCGATGTTCTCCACGCAGATCGCCCTGATGGTGCACGGTGAGCTGGTGCTTGGCGTTTCTTCAGCCAGCGCTTTCGGTGACCTGGCCTACGCCCGCCGCGGCGGCGGCGCCTTCCTCAATGGCAGGCGTGTGCAGGTGTCCGGCATCGAGCGCCTCGACCAGGCAACCATCTCCACCGGAAATCTGAAATCCTTGACCGCTGGCCCAGGCTGGAACACCCTCGGTCGCTTGATTCAGGCCTGCAACCGAATTCGTGGTTATGGAGATTTCTACCACTATCATCTGCTGGCTGGCGGCTCGCTGGATCTGGTGATCGAGTCTGATCTGAACATACTGGACATCGCGGCATTGGCAGTGATCGTGCGTGAGGCCGGCGGTGTGTTCACCGATCTTGATGGCGCCGAGCTTGATCTCGAGACGCGCTCCGTGCTGGCTGGGGTGCCCAGCCTGCACGCCTTGGCCTTGGACCAACTGCGGGGTTGGCGCGGTGCGTGAACTGCCGCGCATCCTGTCGGTCGAGCCGATCGAGCAAGGCGGACGGGTGCGCGCAGAACGCGTCCACCTGCAGTTTTCCAACGGTGCGCGGCGGGTGTTCGAGCGCAGTGCGCCACGCGGCTTCGGCGCGGTGATCGTGGTGCCGATGCGCGATGCCGACACCGCCCTATTGGTGCGTGAATACGCCTGTGGTCTGCATCGCTATGAACTGGGTTTGGTCAAAGGTCGCATCGACGAGGGTGAAACCGTGATCGAAGCGGCCAATCGCGAATTGAAGGAAGAGGCTGGCTTTGGTGCGCGCAAACTGGAAGTGTTGCGGCCGCTGACCATGGCGCCGACCTATATGGCCCATCAGACCTGGCTGGTGCTGGCCGAGGATCTGTACCAGGAAAAGCTGCAAGGCGACGAACCCGAGCCACTTGACGTCGTGCCTTGGCGGCTCGACCAGCTTGACCAGCTGATGCTGCGCGACGATTGCTCCGAGGGGCGTTCGTTGGCCGGGCTGTTCATTGCACGCGAGTATCTGGCGCGACGACCGAACAAGGAATAAGGATGGCGACAGCGGAACTGCAGGCGGTGATCGACCTGGTGCGGCAGGCCGGCAAGGCGATTCTCCAGGTCTATGCCGAGGACTTCGAAGTCGAGCACAAGGATGATCGTTCGCCGCTGACTGCCGCCGATCGCGCCGCCCACCATATCCTGGTGCAGGGCTTGTCGGCCTTGCCCAGCGGCTTGCCGGTGTTGTCAGAAGAATCAGCGACGATACCCTGGTCAGAGCGCCAGGGCTGGCGGCGCTATTGGCTGGTCGATCCGCTGGATGGCACTCGCGAGTTCGTCAAGCGCAACGGAGAATTCACCGTCAACGTCGCCCTGATCGAGGATCACTCACCGATCCTGGGTGTGGTGTACGCCCCGGTGCTCGACTATCTTGCCCACGCCGTTCGCGGCGAGGGCGCGTTCGTGCAAGCGAATGATCAGCCGGCTGTGCGGGTGATGAGCACGCGTCCGGCGGGCACACCGCTGCGGGTCTGTGCCAGTCGCTCGCATCTGGATGCGCGCACCGAGGCCTTGCTGGCGCGAATCGGCGCGCACGAAAAGGTCGGGCTCGGGTCCTCTCTCAAGTTCTGTCGTGTGGCCGAGGGGCGGGCCGATTTCTATCCGCGCTTTGGGCCAACCTCGGAATGGGATACCGCGGCCGCGCAGTGCGTGCTGGAAGAGGCCGGTGGTGCCGTGATCGACTGTTCGGGTCAGGCACTGCGCTACAACTGCAAGGAGTCACTGCTGAACAGCGATTTCCTGGCCCTGGGTGATCCTCAGCTGCCTTGGCGGGACTGGATCGATGAGTGACTGCGCCAACCAGACTGAACTGATCGCTGCGCTGGCCAGTGCCGATCCGGCCACCCTGCGTGCTTTGTCGACCCTGGTCGGCATCATGGCCCGCCTGCGCGACCCCGAGCGTGGCTGCCCCTGGGATGTGCAGCAGGACTTTGCCAGTATCGCGCCGTATACGATCGAAGAAGCCTACGAGGTCGCCGACGCCATCGAGCGCGGTGATCTGGCTGAGCTGCGCGACGAACTGGGCGACCTGTTGCTGCAGGTGGTGTTTCATGCCCGGATGGCCGAAGAGCAGGGCGCGTTTGCGCTGCGTGATGTGGCCGAGGCGATCAATGACAAGATGATTCGCCGGCATCCGCATGTGTTTGCCGGCGCCTCGGTGGCCGATGCCGAGGCGCAGACGCGGGCCTGGGAGGCCAGCAAGGCCGCTGAGCGCGCCGGCAGTGGTGATCGCTCGGTGCTGGCCGGGATCGCTCGCGGTCTGCCCGAATGGATGCGCGCCACCAAGCTGCAAAAGCGCGCCGCCAGCGTCGGCTTTGACTGGCCGAATGTCGATCCGGTGTTCGCCAAGCTGAGTGAGGAGCTGCTGGAACTGAAGGCCGAGTTCGAGGCCCTGGACCAGGCAGTCGATTCAGCGCAGCGAGCGGCGGTAGAGTCCCGGCTGGAAGACGAACTGGGTGACGTGCTGTTCGTTGCCGCCAATCTGGCCCGTCACGCCAAGCTCGATCCCGGCCGTGCCCTGCGTCGCGCTAACGCCAAGTTCGAGCGGCGGTTCCGGCGTATGGAGGTATTGGCCGAGCAGCGCGGCCTGCAGCTTTGCCAGCTACCCTTGGAAGCGCAGGATCAATTGTGGGACGAGGCCAAGCGGGAAGAGCGCCAGGCGGATTGAGCGAGCTAAACTCAGCGCGCCACCCGAGCCGCCAGCGCGCAGCCCGCCGCCACCCAGCACAGCTCGATCCAGCCAAGATTGGCCTGCCAGTAGAGCAGCACCAGATTCAGCGACATCCGGCCCAGGCTTTCCGCCGGCCGCAGGCCCAGGCCGGCCCCGATCTTGGCCGCGGCGATCAGAGCGGCGGCGGCCAGCACGGTGGCCAACGTGATCGCCAGCGCCCACAGGATGCGCCGCTGGCCGCCGGGTTGCCCGGCCAGGTAGAGCAGGAGCACGGCATCCAGTGCCACGATCAGACTCATCCAGCCGGCATTGCCGCCGCTGAGCGAGGCCGCTCCGGCCCAGATCGCCGACATGCCGGCGATCGCTGCCAGCGCCACCAGGGTCAGCAGCCAGGCGGCAGTGGCCTTGGGCTGCGGTTTCAGCAACGAGGTCATCCGTGACGCGCCGTAGCGGGTCGAGAATCGCGCATCCGGGCCGCCTGCGGCGACCCCTGCTGGCAACTTGCTGAAAGCATTTTCATCTGCGTGGGACGAGGGCCGGCTAGAATAGCGCTTTACGCCAGACCAAGCCTCCAGCCAGCGCATGATGGGATATAGCCGAGCTTCAGAACCGATTCGCTTCGAACGCGATTGCGACGTGGTCATGGTGCCGCAGGGTGATCAGGTCACCTTGCCGGCCGGCAGTGTCGGTTACATCACTCAGGCCTTGGGCGGCAGCTTCACCGTATTCGTTGAGGGCAACCTGTTTCGGGTCGCCGGCAAGGATGCCGATGCCATCGGCAAGGAATGTGCCGAAGTACCGACCCTGCCCGAAGGGGCAGGCGATGAGGACGTCGAGTTGATGGCCTGGAAGCAGATGCGCACCTGCTTCGACCCGGAGATCCCGATCGATATCGTCGAGCTCGGGCTGGTGTACGAATGCAAGGTCGAGAGCCAGGCCCCGGACAAGCGCAAGATCTGCGTCAAGATGACCCTCACCGCGCCAGGCTGTGGCATGGGTGAGGTGCTGGTCGATGACGTGCGCAGCAAGCTGGAGATCATTCCCACCGTGGCCGAAGCAGACGTCGAACTGGTGTTCGATCCGCCCTGGAATCAGACCATGATGAGTGAGGCAGCACGTCTCGAAACTGGGATGCTGTGATCAGGCGCTACCGTTCGTCGGAAAATTTCGACCGCTGACACCGTGTTGTCACATTGGGGCGCAGGCCGCCCAAACTTGGTGCTGGGAAAACTGTGATCCAGCGCATGAAATTATGATTTCACGCGCAATCTTCACGTTAATATCACCCTGATTTTTGCGCCTAACTCACTGAATATATTGGTGGACGGCCAGGCTGCTGCTCCTTGGTGCAATGCAATATTGACCGCCAGCTGAACGGGGTTTAGCTTCGCAACCACTTTCGCTCACGGGGACGCGGCGAAAGCGTGGCAGAGCCGGTCTGGTGCCCGCAGCGCCTTACCCGAGTTGTTGTCGGTTCCACGCAAGGAGCGTGGACGGCTGCGCACGATGGATGCGGTCGGCCCGGTTTGCTGAGGATCTCCAAGCGCACGCGTTGACGTGGCAGTCGATGCCGTGCAAGCGAGCTGATGTCTTTGATCAATCGTCGATGAGATGGCCTGCTCGGGCGGTCTCGGCGTTCCTGATTTCGTTGTAGCTGATGTATCGCCTGCGCGTCGCTCGACGTGCAGAACCCCCCTTTGTGCAGGAGTGTTGTGATGCGTGTAGCTGTAGCCCCCATGGCGGCCGCCCTGGCCCTTGCGTTCTGTTCTGTTGCCCAGGCTGGCCCTCTCAATAGCGCCGAATCTGCTTTCTCGCTTGGTGAAAGCGTTGTTCTGCCGGCCCCCGATCTTGCCAAGTTGAAGATGGAAGATGCCAAGAGCGTAGGCGGCGCCTATCGCTACGGCGTGCAAATTCCGGTCGAAGGCATGCGCTTGGGTGAACGTGGCTTTGGTCGCTGGAGCAAGGCCGGCAAGAATCATTGGAAATGGAGCGTCGAACTGGTCGCGCCGGCGGCCCGTAGCATGGACTTCCACTTCAGCAAGCTGAGCCTGCCGGCCAGTGCGACGCTGACCATTCGCGGTGAAGGCGAACAGAATCTGCGTGAGATTTCCTCCGCCGAGGTGAGCGGCGGCGAGTTCTGGTCGCCCTACGTGGCCGGTGAGAAAGCCACCCTCGAAGTGTTGGTGTCGAAGCAGGAGCGCTCGCAGGTGCAGCTGCAACTCGGCGCTGTGACGCACGGATATCGCGGCCTGTTCGAGAATGCCGACCCGATGCAAAAGTCAGGCTCGTGCAATGTCGACACCATCTGTCCGACCGGCAACAACTGGCGCGATCAGATTGATTCGGTGGGCCAATACACGTTCAGTCAGGGCGGCAGTTCCTACGTCTGTACCGGAACCCTGCTGGCCAACACCGGCAATACCACCACGCCGTACTTCCTGACCGCCAACCACTGCATCAGCTCGCAGACCGTGGCCAGCTCCATCGTGGTCTACTGGAACTACCAGAGCTCAACCTGCCGAACCCCGGGCTCCAGCTCCAGCGGCACCCCGCTATCGAAGAGCATTGCCACCCACTCGCAGTCGGGCAGCACCTTGCGTGCCACCCGTTCGGCCAGCGATTTCACCCTGCTGCAGCTGTCGTCAGCGGTGCCGAGCGGCGCCAATCCGTACTTCTCCGGCTGGGATCGCAGCGGCACCACACCGAGTTCCGCTGTTGGCATTCACCATCCGCAGGGTCACGAGAAGCGCATCTCGGTGGAGAACCAGGGGCTGTCGACCACGGCCTATGGCGGTGGCTCGGGCACCACGCATTGGAAAGTCAGCGACTGGGATGAAGGCACCACCGAGGGCGGTTCTTCGGGGTCTGGTCTGTGGAATCAGAACAAGCTGATCGTCGGCCAACTGCATGGCGGCTCGGCGGCCTGCGGCAACAATCTGGCTGACTACTACGGCAAGTTGTCGGTGTCGTGGACCGGTGGCGGCAGCAATAGCACCCGTCTTAGCAATTGGCTTGATCCAGGCAGCACCGGCGCCACCACCAAGGCCGGCTACCGCACCGGTTCGGGCGGCGGCGGTGGTGGCACCACCTATCAGAACACCACTGACTACCAGATTCGTGACAACACTACGGTGGAGAGTCCGATCACCATCAGTGGTCGCAGCGGCAACGCCAGCAGTTCCACTGCAGTGGCGGTGAATATCGTGCACACCTACATCGGCGATTTGAAGGTCGATCTGATCGCGCCGGATGGCAGCGTGTACGTGCTGCATAACCGCTCCGGCGGCAGCGCCGACAATATCGTCAAGACCTACACGGTCAATCTGTCGGGCGAAGTGGCAAACGGTACCTGGAAGCTGCGAGTCAACGACAACGCTGGTGGCGACATTGGCTACATCAACAGCTGGAGCATGACGTTCTGATCTGAGCTGGATGCTGAAAGAGCGCCGGCCTGGTGTTCTTTCAGCGTCGATCCGACGCGCTTCGCTGAAGTGGGCCGTCGAGTGATCGAGGCGGTCTGCACAGACAGACAACGCCCCGTGTTCGGGGCGTTGTTTCAGTCGTTGGCCTCGAAGCGGTTGGCCGCCACGTTCTTGCGTACGCGGGTTGGGTCCCAAATCCGTCCATTCATCGCGATGTAGACCCCGGGCGGCAGGCTTTGCACCGCGCCCACTGCACAGCCGATATTGAACTCGGCATCCGAACCACGAAAGCGAGCCGGGCTCAGTGCGCCGGTCAGCACAATGGTCTTTCCTTCGATATCGGCCAGTACCTTGGCGGTGTCGACCATGGTGTCGGTGCCATGCGTCACCAGCACATGCGCTGCCGGCTGTGCCGCGATGGTGCTGCGGATCAGGGCGCGCTCTTCCTCCTGGATATGCAGACTGTCCTTGCGCAGAATCGGAATCACGCTGAAGCGAAAGCCGACGCCCAGTTCGTTCAGCATTCGACCAATCTGTGGCTCGCCGATCTGGTAGTCGGATTTGTCGTCGAAGTAGATCTTGTCGATGGTACCGCCAGTGGTGACGATGCAAAGTTCATTCATCGGGCTCATTGCGGGCTCGCAGTCTGATGCAGGGCGCCGGGAGCGGCGCCTAGCGCAAGGCATCGATTATAAGGGGCCGGGCTTGGCCCGCTGCGCTCGACGTCGCGCCAAACCGTCGGCACCAACGGCCAGCACCAGGGTCATCGCCACGGCCGCTTCCAGGACCGCCAGCCAGCGGATGTCGCTGGTCACCGTCCAGCCCTCCATCACGCCGTGGCAGAAGTACAGCAGGGCCAGCACGCCGGACCAGAACAGCGCGGTCGGCCTGCGCAGTGCCAGGGCCGTCAGGCAAGCCAGCAAGGGCGCCAGTCCGAACAACAGCCAAAAGACTCGCGCGCTGCTCTCGAAAGCCAGTTGCCACGCTGCCTGAATGGCAATCAGCGCAATCAGGCTCAGCGCCACCATCGCCCGATAGGTCATGGCCTGTCCTCCAGGCGCCGCACCAACTCGGCCATTCGCCGCCCTTGCGCTCGCGCCAAGGCGATCTCGTCGGCGCTCAGCGTCGGGTCGTCGGCCTGACCTGCGAAATGGCTGACGCCATAGGGCCCGCCGCCGCTGCGCGTGGCGTTGAGTCCAGGCTCGCTGTAGGGCAGGCCGACGATCAGCATGCCGTGATGCAACAAGGGCAGCATCATCGACAGCAAGGTGCTTTCCTGGCCGCCGTGCAGCGATGCGGTGGAGCAAAACACCGAGGCTGGCTTGCCGATCAAGGTGCCCGAGGCCCATTCAGCGCCGGTGCTATCAAGGAACTGCTTCAGCGCTGCCGCCATATTGCCGAAGCGGGTTGGGCTGCCGAGCACCAGGCCGCTGCATTCGGCGAGATCGCGTCGATCGACATAAGGGGCACCGTCTTCGGGCACCGCTGCCTGGCGCTCGGCGTTCACCGGGCCGATCGCCGGCACCGTGCGCAGCCTGGCGCAGACGCCCTCCACACTCTCCACGCCGCGGGCGATCTGCCGTGCCAGGGCTTCCACGCTGCCGCCGCGGCTGTAGTAGAGAATCAGCACCTCGTTCACACCACACTCCTGATCGATTGTCCCTCGGCGATTGTGAATCCGCCGCGCGGGCAGCGATGCTACGCGACTTGCAGGCACAATGGTTGAAACCCCAGACCTGGAGCCGTGATGACCCAGCAACGGCCGTGGTGGATTCCGCCGCCACACGCTCGCGAGCGCATTCAAGCATTTTCGCAGTTCGTCTGGCGACGATTTGTCGAAGACCGCTGCTTTGAGAGCGCCGCCGTGCTGGCCTACGGCACGGTATTCGCCATCGTGCCGCTGTCGTTGGCCGTGTTTGGCATTCTGGCCGCGTTCCCGGTATTCGACCAGTGGAGCGACACGCTAAGTGACTTTCTGTTCACCAACTTCGTGCCTGGCGCGGCGCGCGTGGTGGAGAACTACGTGCGAGAGTTTGCCGACAGCGCGCAGCAGCTCACCACCACCGGTTTGCTCGCGCTGCTGCTCTCGGCCCTGTTCATCATGGTCAGCGTCGAGGACACCCTCAACCGGATCTGGCGGGTCTCGGTGGCACGCAAGCCGATGTCACGCTTCATGGTGTACTGGACCGCGCTGACCCTGGGGCCGTTGCTGGTGGTATCGAGTCTGGCTCTGAGTTCCTGGATATTCGCGTTGCCCTGGGTGGCCGAAACGCCGATTTCCGGCGTCAGCCAAATGCTGATTCGGCTGCTGCCCTTTGCGGTCGAGCTGGGCGCCTTCACTCTTGCCTACATGCTGATTCCCAATCATCGCGTGTCCTGGCGCCACGCTCTGATTGGCGGCGTGCTGGCCAGCCTGCTGTTCGAAACCGCCAAGGCTGGGCTTGGCTTCTACTTACGTCAGGTTCCGACCTACCAGCAGATCTATGGCGCCTTGGCGGTGTTGCCGATCTTTCTGGTCTGGATCTACCTGTCCTGGGCGGTGGTGTTGCTCGGCGCTTCGATAGCTGCTTCGCTTTCTTCGTTCCGTTTCCAGCCGGCCTCGGCGCGGCTGCCGAAGGCCGCCGAATGGATGGCCGGTCTGCGCCTGGTCAGTCGCATGCTCGAGGCGCAGGCGCGAGGTGGCTCGTTAAGTCTGGAAACGCTACGCCAGATCGAGAAAGCGATCGATGACGACACCTTGGTGCAACTGCTCGATCGACTGACTCGGAGCGAGATCTTTCAGCGCAATGAAGACGGGGACTGGATGCTGGCCCGCGATCCGCACGCCTTGTCCTTGGCCGATGTGCATCTGGCACTTGCGGTCCCGATCACCTTGCAGCCACCAGGACGGGTGGGGGTGGAGGATGCTATCGGGCGGCGGGTGCTAGGTCTGGCCGAAACCTTGAAAGCGCAGCTTTCTCCCACTCTTGAGCAGTCGGTTGCTACCCTGCTGATGCCAATCGATTCCGATGATTCCGAGGTACCCCGTGATGATGCGTCTGTTTAGTCTGATCTTGCTGATGTTCGGCTTGTCGGTGTCGGCTCAGGAGGTCGGCACCACGCCAGAGCTCAAGATCAACACCCTGGCCCACGGCGAGTTCGATCTTGCTGCCAAGCGCGGCCAGTGGGTACTGGTGAACTACTGGGCGACCTGGTGTGCGCCATGCCTGAAGGAGATGCCTGAGCTTGACCACTACGACCAAGCCAACGCCGACCTGCAGATCATCGGCCTTGCCTTTGAAGAGACCACGGCGGAAGAGCTGCAGGCGTTTCTCCAGACCCGGCCAGTCAGCTACCCGATCGCCCTGGTCGACGTGTATGCGCCGCCGGCCGGCTGGGACGTGCCGCGTGGCTTGCCCTTGAGTATCTTGCTGGGACCGGATGGGGCGGTAGCCAAGCGCTTTGTCGGGCCCATCACCGGGAAGGATCTGGACATGGCGCGCAAGGCGGCCAGCGAAGGAGGAGCCGGCGATGAGTGATTCTGCACAGTCTGAGCCAGCCGCTGCGCGCTTTCTGCTCAGCGGACGGGTGCAAGGCGTGGGCTTCCGGGCGGCGACGCGGCGCGAAGCGCAGCGACTGGCCTTGAGCGGCCATGCGATCAACCTGCCTGATGGCCGGGTGGAGGTGGTGGCCGAGGGCGAACCGCGGGCCATCACTGAACTGGCTGCTTGGTTGCAACAGGGGCCGCCGTTTTCGCAGGTGAATTCGATTGATCGCGATGAAATCGAAGTGAAGGGGCGCAGCGGATTTGGCGTCGGCTGAGCGCTTGGCGCGGCCCAGCTGCGATCGGTCGACGCCGCGCCGCGCCGGGGCGATGCCCGCAGAGTGGTTTCACGCGATAGCATTTCACTCAGGATGGTGCGACCCAGCCATCTTGAACGACATGCGCCGGGACTGCCCATCCAGGGGCTCGATCAACACGTCACTTCGCCTGCAGCCTGGCGCGGGCCGTGGTAGATCGACCTGGACGCGATAGTCTCACTGCCCCCAGCAATCGGTACAGGCCCTTGCACTTCGACTTCGCCACCGCCAATTCGAATCGACTGTTCTGGCAACTGCAGATCAGCGGCTGGTTGGGCGTTTCGCTGTTCAGCTACCTCACTGCCCTGGTCAATGGTCGCGACTTCGATGCCTGGCATGTCACCCTGCCGGTCTACCTCGTGGGCTTTGTCGGCACTTTGGGCTTGCGCTATCTGCTGCGCCTGTGGCGCGGATTGTCGCCGCTACCGCTCGCCATCGCCATGTTGCTGCCCTGTGCCGTGGTCGGCGGTCTGATGAGCATCACCCTGGCCTATACCTGGTCGTTGGCCGAGCCGGAGATGATGAAGAAGGAAAGCGGCACGGTCAGCTTCTGGCTCGGCGCCATGGTCAGCTACACCTACCTGATTCTGGCCTGGGCCTTTCTTTACATCACCTTGCGCTTTTATCGTGAGTTGCAGTTGCAGACCCGGCAGGCGCTGGAGGCCAATGCGATGGCCCACCAGGCACAGCTGAAGATGCTGCGCTACCAGCTCAATCCGCATTTCCTGTTCAACACGTTGAATGCGATTTCGACCCTGATTCTTGACCGCGACACGCCGACGGCAAATCGCATGGTGCAAGGGCTCTCCTCCTTCCTGCGTCACTCGCTGGACAACGACCCGATGCAGAAGGTCAGTCTGCGACAGGAACTGGAGGCGATACGGCTTTATCTCGATATTGAAAAGGTCCGTTTCGCCGAGCGACTCAGACTGGAACTCGATGTTAGCGATGACTGCCAGGAGGCCCTGATGCCGAGCCTGTTGCTGCAGCCGCTGATCGAGAATGCGATCAAGTTTGCGGTCGCCAAGCGGGTTGAAGGTGGTCGGCTGCGAATCAAGGCCAGACGGCAGGGGGCGCGCCTGCTGCTGCAAGTGACCGATGATGGGCCGGGGTGTGGCGAGAACGGTCCAAAGCCGCGTGGCGACGGCCACGGCGTCGGGCTCGACAACACCCGTGACCGGCTGCGCGTTCTGTATGGTGAGAGGCAGTCGTTCTCGGCCGGGAACGGCCCCGAGGGTGGATTCCAGGTCACCATGGAGCTGCCGTTCGAGCTGGCTGCCCGCTGAGCGAGAAGCGCTTGCCATGACCATCCGCACATGGCGCGACACGGTCTAACGCTCAGCCTGTGCAGATTGAGGGAGGGCAGAGCATGCTGCGAGCTTTGATTGTTGACGATGAGCCCCTGGCTCGCCGCGGCCTGGAATTGCGCCTGGGCGCGCACCAGGATGTTGAGGTGGTCGGCAACGCCGGTCATGGCCAGCAGGCTCTGGAACTGGCGGCCGAGCTGCAACCCGATGTCATCTTTCTGGACGTGCAGATGCCCGGCATGGATGGCTTTGAAACCCTGGCCGCCCTGCCTGAGCATCAACGTCCGCTGGTGGTCTTTGTCACCGCCTTTGATCATCATGCCGTGCGCGCTTTCGAGGCCTGTGCTCTCGACTATCTGCTGAAGCCGGTGGAGGACGAACGCCTGGCGCAGAGTCTCGAGCGGGCCCGCGAGGCGCTGGCAGAACGCGGCGCAGAGGCGCATCGAGAGAAACTGCTGGCCCTGCTGAGGCAAGTAGCCGGGAAGCCCGACTTGCTGCTGGAAGATGCATTGTCCGAGCACGCCGAGGACGAGGTGCTGAAGGATCGCGAAGTGCTGTCATTCAAGGACAGCGGCAAGATCATCCGCATCAAGGTTGATTCGATTCGCTGGATCGAAGCCGCTGGCGATTACATGTGCGTGCACGCCGACGACGACACCCACATCGTGCGCGCCACCCTGGGCGACATGGAAGGGCAGCTCGACCCGAAGCGCTTTCAGCGCATTCATCGCTCAACCATCGTCAACCTGCAACGGGTGAAATCGATGCGCCCGCATATGAATGGCGAGTACTTCCTGCTGCTCGACTCCGGCCATGAAGTGAAACTGAGCCGCAGCTATCGCGAGAAGCTGGAGCTGCTGCGCTAACTGTTGTTTCGGCAACTTGAAGTCTGATGAGCCCGCTAAGGAAGGTCTGAAAAGGTCCAGCATGGACTTCTCAGTCGCGCCGAGTTCGGCACGGGTTCGAACTCGGTTCGGCCACTCCGCGGCTACGTCGAAATTCGCTCGAATTCGCGATGAACCACTTACGTTGTTGATCGCGGCGGTGCATCCCTGCACCACAGGAATCTCTGAACTTGTTCAGCGATTCCCTAACTTTGCTTGGTTCGTTCGAGGCTTTGCAGATGCAGATCCAGTGCGCTCACTGAGCGTTGGATCTCGCGAACGGAGATTGCCAGCGATAGCAACAGCATGATCAAGGCGGTGCCGAATGCGATGTGACCGCCGAGTATCCAACCGGCAAACAGCAGAAACATCGACAGTACGCAGAAGAACAGGCTGAGCACGCCGATCAGTTGCATGCGGCGGATCAATACGATGCGGTAGCGCAGGTTGCCGATTTCTTCATGGAACTGACCTCTGCCGCCTTCGGTCTGGGCGTGCAGCTGGCGGATCACCGACGCCACGGCAAGGAAACGGTTGGTGTAGGCGAGCAGAAGCAGGGAAATGGCCGGAAACAGCAAGGCGGGCGTGCTGAGAGAGAGTTCCATGGGTTTATTCGTCTTTCCGAATTGAGAGACAGACGCTGTAGAGCCCCTACCCAGGAACCTCGCTTCGCGAGACCCCTGGGCAGGAGAAGATCGGCTCCCTAACCCCACCCCGGCCCTCCCCGAACATCGGGGAGGGAGTTCCGGGGCACCAGCCGGTGCGCGAAAATCAGTGCGCATCGGTCTCTCCCGCAAGGGGAGAGGGGAGACAAGCGGTGAGCTGCAACCATTCTCGCAACGCGAAAACCTCAATAGAGACGGGCGTGATGGTCGGTAGGCCAATCCTGCGGCACGCCAATCCAAAGTTGGAAGGCGTTCTGGCAGCGACGTGACAGCCTGAGCAAGGCTCTGTCCCGGCTGAACAAGAAGTTTGCGCGCTGCTCAACGGCGAGATCAAGAAATTTCTGGTCGTCCGGGTCGCGGCAGCGTGGATTGGCCGGGCGCGGCCCTGCGGTATCCGCTGATGCTATCAGGCGAACCCAGTCGGCTTGTGCTGTGATCAGGCCGGCCCGCTGATCATCGCTGAGGGATAGCGCGGGATAGTGAAGCACTCGTAGCCATTCGCTCTGGCAGTCGGCATTGCTGAGTGGCTGCAGATCGCCCCGCTCGATGGCAAGACGCAGCGCGGCGCAGCGTGGATCCTTGAACAGCAGCAAGTCGAGCCAGACATTGCTGTCGATCACCGCCGTCCAATCGGCTGTCCGCTGCGCGGGCAGCGTTGATTCAGGGCTGGGCATCGGGCCAGCTGAGGTCAACGAAGGTGACGTTGTTGAGCTGATCGCGGGCGCGCAGCTGTGTGGATCCGAGCGTGTCCGGGCTGAGCTCGAAGTCGGTCAGCTGCGCCCAGTTGCCGTCAGCTTGCAGCAGCTCAACCGCTGCCAGCCCGGATTGATCGTCGTGTACATGCAGCTTGAGGCGCGCGTTCGGACCCAGTCGGTATTGTCCGCTCTGGTCGATCACGAAGCCGGAAATGGGCTGCAGCGCCACCATCGGTCCGGCCAGATCCGGTTGCGGGTTGTCGATCTGAATGCGACCGCTTTCACTGTTGTGACCGTCGAGCTGTTGATCGCTGAGTGCTCGCACACGCCAGAAGCTCAGCCCGGCCGGCAATGGCTTGACCTGGATGCTGAGCTGCTGAGCATCAAACTGTTCGCTTTGCAGTGGCTGACGGCACTCGGGATCGGCGCAGACCTCGATCACGTACTGAGCAGCGCGTTCCACCGGTTGCCAGCGCAGCAGGCCATTGCTGTAGTTCCAGCGCACTTCGGAGTGCTCGAGTTGCGGTGCCGGCAACAGCTTGACCGGCGGCAGTGGCGGCCCCGTGTCGGGTACGCGCGTGCCCATGCCCTTGCTTACGGCGACGGTTTGACCGGCAGCTTCGACTTCAGATTTGCCCTGATAGACCATCACCTTCGCACCGCCGTCATCCATCGGCGCTGCGCGTAGTTGGGTGCCGCTGTTGGCTTCGGCCTGGGCGCGGGTGACACTGGGGCCGGCAATCAGTTCAATCTCCGTGCGTGGCTTCTTAATTGGTTCAAACACCAGTCCCACGGCGCCGCGTTCGACCTTGACGCTACCGCGGTCGACGCCGCGCAGGGTGGTTCGCCTTTCGGCCAGAAACACCTGCGAGAATTCCTCCAATCGCAGGCTGGACTCGGTGTTGAAGCGCAGCTCCGCTGTCGAGCTTTGGCGGGTTCGCAGACCATCGCCGGAATTCAGCTGGTCGCCGCGATGGGCCGGTTGCCACTCCGGCGGAGCCAGCATTTTTTCCGTGCGGTTGACTGCCTCCACCACTTCCGCTGCTTCCGCGATGACCTTGCGGTGGGTGATGATCTGCAACACCTGGCCGATGCGCAGCTTGTCCGGGTCCTTGACCTGTGGGTTGAGTGCCCAGTTGTCACGCCAGAACAGCGAATCTCCGAGGAAACGATGAGTGATGTGGCTGATCGTGTCCCCTGACTTGACCACATAGGGTTCCACCGTGTCTTCGTAGGTGGCTGCGGCCTGGGCATAGTCAGCGATAGTTGCCAGGATCAGGCAGGCCGACATCCAGGCGATCAAGCGGCTCATGGCGTCACCTCGATCACGAAGCGACGGTTGCTGATATTGGCAAGTCGATCGCGGGCGCGAAACTCAAGAGTGAAGCGGCCCCAGGAGAGGCCGACAACGTCGAGTGGAAGGGGGCGGCACTGTTCGCCCCAGATCGATGCCACCACGCAGGCGCTCTCCACGCCGGCAGTGTCGTCAACCGCAGTAAGTCGCAGCGCTTGATTCGGCGGCAGGCGCGCGGCTTTCAGATCGATCGTTTGTCCCGCCGACGCGATCTGCAACTCAGGGCCGTGCTGATCGACGCGCAGCTGTAGCCTGCCTTGGCTGCGGTTGCCTACCCGATCGCTTGCCAGCCAAGTCAACTCGACCTGTCCATCGGAGAACTCGAACTGGGTGGTGTGGCGCTGTTTGCCGCGGATGTCCTCGGCGCTGGATCCATTCAGCTGTACGGACTCAAGCCCGGCGCCGGCATCCGTAACAGAGAGTTCAATCAAGGCGTGTTTGCCATTGTAGACGTCGTGCGGCAGCCCTTCCGCTGGGTCGAGACGGCGCCAGCTGAGGGTCGGCGGAGTCCGGTCGAGCAAAAACGGTCCGGCCGATGTCCGCTGGACGTTGCCGAGTCGATCGCTGGCCAGAAGCTGAAGCGAGAACCGTCCCTCCTCCAGATCTTCAGACCAGCGATCCAGCGCGACTGGCTGGCCGTCGCGGCTGAGTATCTGTGCATCGGCCACGCCTGCTGGGTCTGCGCTTTGTAGCAGCGGCCGGTGCTTCGGGCCGAGCACGCCGATGGCCGAATCGGCGGCCGTCACCGGGTCAGGCTGCCAGCGCAGCTGCATGTCGGGGCCGTGGCGATCAATCTCGATAGGCAGGGAGATCTTTGCGGCCCGATTCTGCTCGGCACTTCTTAGCCAGTGGTTTGGTCTTCCTGCGGCGTCGAGGCGGAACTGCCAATGCTCGAACAGCTGCGCCGCGCCGAGCGGCGTTGGCACCGCGAGTTCAGAGTCATCCGCTGCCCGGATCGGCATGGCTGCCAACATCAGTGCGCATATCGCAATCGATAGGCGAGTGATCATGCTGCACCTCCAGGCTGGCCCGACTTGGCCGTGGGGGGTGGTCGAGTGGTGTCATCCCGGCCGTCGCGCTGCTGCTCGCTGGGCCTGATCTGACCCGGGGGCGGGCGGGTCACCGCATCGGCTGCTGCGGGTGGTGGCCGGGTAGTGGCGTCCCCGCTGACGCCAGCGGACAGCCCCGGTGGTGGCAGGGTGGCTGCTGTGCTCGAAGCTCTACCGCTCGGCAGTGGTCGCGTGGTGGTGCCGGCGCCTCCGGGTGGCGCTGAGGTGGCGGCTGCTTCTGCTTCGAAAGCCTGTTGCTCGTCGCCCAGCGCCTGCGCACGTTTGGCCAGCAGATCTTCCGCGCCTTCGGTGTTGAGCTGGGCAAACACCCGCAGCGACTCGGCGGCAGAGCTGGGGCGCTTGAGCGGGTCCAGCGCGCAAAGCGCCAAGATCGCCTGGCAAAGCTCGGGCTGCTGCTTCAGCACGCGCTCGGGGATGAAGCTCGGCACCTGTGCGGCTCGCTGCATGTCACCGGTGTTGGCGCCGGGCAGGTGCTGCGCCGCGCCAGTCAGGCACTCAACCAGCAGTTTCCCCAGGGAGAACAGGTCGGAGCGCTCGGACGGGGCGGCACCATTGACGTATTCGGGGGCGATGAAGCCTGGCGTGCCGGCCAATCCGCCACGTGCGACCAGATCGGGAATCTCGAAACGCCAAGCCGAGACGCCAAAGTCAGTCAGTTTCAGCTCGCCCTGGGGCGAAATCAGAACGTTGCCGGGCTTGATATCAAGGTGTAACAGGCCCGCGCGATGCGCCGTATCCAAGGCTTTCAGCATCAGCTGTGCGATCAGCGCAACTTCGCTGGCCTCCAGCGCGCCGTTGCGACTGACCACTGAGCGCAGGTTGCCTCCTTCGACGTACTCCATTACCACGAAGGCGAACTCGCCAGCGGCGACCAGGTCGTAGACAGCCACAATGTTCGGGTGCTGCAAGTTGGCGACTGCCACAGCCTCGTTTTCCAGGGTGCGGGCGAGCGCTGCCTGCATAGCGCTGTCGACGCTGTCCAAGTGAATGGTCTTGATCGCCACATGCCGTTTCAGCCGCGGGTCCCAGGCCAGGAACACCGATCCCATGGCGCCTTGGCCAAGCGTGCTTAACAGCTTGTATCGACCAAGGAACACTTCCTTCATCGCCTCGCGATTGCGTTGGTAGCGCTGAATCTGCTTGAAGGTGGCCTGCAGATCGGCCAGATCGCTGCCCGATCCGCTGCCAGCGCTCATGGGCAATACGCTGCGTTGCAAGGAAAGCAGGCCGCGCAGTGGCTGTAATACCTTGCGCCAGGCCAGCAGGCTCAGTCCGGCCACCATCAGCCCGACCGCGGCCAGCGCAATCAAAGCGGCACGGCGCATACGCGCGGCCGCGGCCTCGGCGTCAGCTGCCGGTTGCAGCGACGCCACTACGCGTCCACTGTCGCCCAGGCGGGCAAAGGCGCCCACGGTGAGCACGCCATCGACCTCGGTGCGCACCGCCTGGGCATCGATCTGTGCCGTGCGTATCGCTGCCAGCAGGGCCTCGGGCAGGGCCGAACCGCTGCCGCCAGCGCGCTCGATCCGGGTGCCGTCGAGCAAGTACAGCTCCGCGCTGCTGCCAAGCTCACGTGGTTGCAACGCCGCCAGCAGAGGCTGCGCATCGGCCAACAAGGCGATGCGCAAGCCGGGTCGCCCGGTTTCACGCGCCAGCCCGACGTAGGGAGCCCGGTCAACTTCCAGTAGTGTCGGTCGCATGCCGAGTTGGTCGAGCAGGTCCAGATCAGGCGGATCGAGGCCTGGCGCGCGCGCCATCTGGATCAGTTGGGTGGCCTCGGCTTGGCCAAACAAGGTGGCCGCGAGTTTGATCCGGCTGCGACCGATCAGCAGGCCAGCCAGGGTCTCACGACTGGCATCCGACTGCGGGTCTTCGTATAGCAGGGGGTTCTCGGCGCTGGCCTGGGCCGCATTGATCAGGCTTTGCAGCTCGTTGTCGATGCGATCGGCGGTGGCTCGCGCGGCGATCAGGTGAGTCTGCTGCGCCTGATTGACCATCGATTCACGCGCCTGGTAGATCTGAAAGGCGGCCAAACCGAACGGCAAGGCCGCGACCGCCAGCAAGGCGGCGACCGTCGCCCTTAGCAATGTGTTGCGTTGCTGGGTGGGCTTGTGCAGCGGCTTGGTCTTGGCTGCAGCAGGTAGCCGCTGGGTGGTGTCGTCCATTGCGTTGGCTCCAGACGTACCGCAACTTTGGGTGCAACAGGCTAGCGAAAATCCCCGTGCTGAGCGCAGTCGATGCCGTCAGCCTGCCGAGCGATCTCTCGGGAATTTAACACGTAGGCATGCATTCCCGTGCGCGACCTGGGTCGCTGCCATATGCACCTGCTTTCGTTAGTCGTTGCAATCTGGCGTGGGCCTTTGATTCGCTATGACGCGCCGTTGCGGATCGGTTTGCAGGGCCCCTTGAAGCGTTCCTTCTCCGGCTCTCTGGCCAGAGGCGGCAACAGCAAGGGTTGATCTTCCAGCTTGATATCCGGCACTCGGTCGAGCAGGTCGCGGATCAACACCAGTCGACCACGTTTCTGATCATTGAAGTCGACTACGGTCCAGGGCGCGTGTTTGGTGTGGGTGCGCTTGAACATGGCGTCGCGCGCGTCGCCGTACTCGCGATACTTTTCCCGTGCCTTGAGGTCGATGGGCGACAGTTTCCAGCGCTTCAGCGGGTCCGAGGCCCGCTCGGTGAAGCGTTCCTCCTGCTTGGACTGGTCGACCGACAGCCAGTACTTGAACAGCAGGATGCCGTCGTCGATCAATAGCTGCTCGAATACCGGCACCTGTGCAATGAAGTGCTGATACTCATCTTCGCTGCAGTAACCCATGACCTTTTCGACGCCAGCGCGGTTGTACCAACTGCGATCAAACAGCACGATTTCGCCGGCGGCTGGAAAATGGCTGACATAACGCTGGAAATACCACTGACTGCGTTCGCGTTCGGTGGGTTTGGGCAGGGCTACCACCCGGCACTGCCGCGGATTGAGACAATCGGCGATGGCGGAAATGACGCCGCCCTTTCCTGCCGTGTCGCGCCCTTCGACCAGCACCATCAATCGCTTGCCAGTGTGCTGCAGCCAGCGATGCAGGGCGTTCAGCTCCACCTGCATGGTCTCCAGCATCGCCAGATACTCTTTCTTTTTCAGCTTGCCCATGGCCCCCTCCGGCGGTGCATTCAGAATGGCTAGCGCTCGTCGAGCCTCGGCATCAGCCCGACCAGATTGCAAGGTTTGGTGGTGCCGTCGAACTGGGCACGAATGAGTTGTTCCCAGGCCAGCCGACAGGCCGAGCTTGAGCCCGGCAGACAGAAGACGAAGGTCTTGTTGGCCAGGCCGGCGAAGGCACGCGACTGCATGGTGGAGGTGCCGATCTCATGCCAACTCAGCATGCGGAACATCTCGCCGAAGCCGGGCATCTCCTTGTCCAGCAGCGGCGCCACTGCCTCGGGCGTACTGTCGCGGCCGGTAAAGCCGGTGCCGCCGGTGATCAGTACTGCATCCACCGTGGGATCGGCAATCCAGGTGGCTACGATGGCGCGAATGCGGTAGCGGTCATCGCGGCAGATTTCGTGTGTATATAGCTGGTGGCCCGCCGCCTGCAATGCATCGGTCAGATAGCGGCCAGAGCTGTCGTTCTCCAGGGTGCGCGAGTCGGAGACGCAGAGCACGGCGATGGACAGGCTGCGTGGCAGTTCGCTCATGGCTGGGCTTCGCTTGGGTGCAGCGGAAAGTAATAGGTGCAGAACTCGCGATCTTCCTCCCAACCCTGCTCCACGTACAACGCCTGCGCAACGGTATTGGTGCGGTGGGTTTCGAGCTTCAGGCAGTGCGCGCCGTCGTCCAGGCCGAACTGCTCCGCCGCGCCAAGCAGGGCACGGCCAACGCCGCGCTTGCGATGAGTCGGTGAGACGAATAGATCGTTCAGTATCCAGATGCGCGCTGCGCTGACCGAACTGAATGACGGGAACATCTGTACGAAGCCAGCTGCTTGGCCGCTCGCGTCCTCAGCCAACAGGATCACCGAATCCTGACCGTGCAGTCGTTGTTGCAGAAATTCCTTTGCCCGCGCCGGGTCGCTGGCCTGCTCGTAGAACACTCGATAGGCGTCGAAAAGTTGCACCAGCACCGACAGGTCGTCCAGGGTCGCCTTGCGTACTCGAAACTCGGTCATCGCCGCCTCCTTCGCAGGTTGCTGAAATACCCCCATCCTGGCGGATTTCAGTGCAAACGGTCGCGGCATGGCCGCGCCACCTTTGTCGGAAATCAGACACTTGCCGTGTTCAATTTCCGCACACGCATCCATGGTGCGCCTCCACAGGCCGCTGAAATCAGTCTCAGCAGCCTGTTGGAGAAGGTCTGAACGAGTCCATCCTGGACTCTTCAGACGCGCCGAGTTCGAGCTCGGTTTCGGCCGCTTCGCGGCTGCGTCGAGCTTCGCTCGAACGCGCTGATCAATAACTTACGTTGTTGATCGCGACGGTGCATCCTTTGCACCGCGCGAATCTCTGATTTTGTTCAGAGATTCCTGGGCCATGGGTGGGGTCTATTCGCTGAGTGCCGCGAGCATATCGGCCTGATGTTCGCGCGTGAGCCGTTCGATCAAGGGGCCGAGGTCGCCTGCGACAATCTCCGGCAGCGAGTACAAGGTGAGCCCTTCTACTCGATGATCAGTGATTCTGCCTTGCGGGTAGTTGTAGGTGCGAATGCGCTGGCTGCGGTCACCCGATCCGACCTGCAGGCGACGCGATTCGGCTTGCGCGGCGACCTGCTGACTGCGCTGCTCATCCAGCAGTCGCGCCTTCAACAGGGACAGCGCGCGCGCGCGGTTCTTGTGCTGGCTGCGTTCGTCCTGACACTCGACCACGATGCCGCTTGGCAAGTGCGTCATGCGAATGGCTGAGTCGGTCTTGTTGACGTGCTGACCACCGGCGCCGCTGGCGCGAAACGTATCCACCTTGAGGTCCGAATCTTTGACCTCGATATCCTCGATATCCTCCATTTCCGGCAGGATGGCCACCGTGGCGGCGGAGGTGTGGATGCGCCCTTGCGACTCGGTGGCCGGTACCCGCTGCACCCGATGCGTGCCCGACTCGAATTTCAGTTTGGAGTAGGCGCCGGCGCCTTCGATGCGTGCCACCACTTCCTTGAACCCGCCGTGTTCACCTGGGTTGGCCGAGATAAGTTCGACTTTCCAGCGCTGCTGCTCGGCGTAGCGGCTGTACATGCGGAACAGGTCGCCGGCAAAGATGGCGGCTTCATCACCACCGGTGCCGGCGCGGATTTCCAGGTACAGGTTGGCTTGATCGCGCGGATCTTCAGGCAGCAACTGCAGATGCAGCTGATGATCCAGCGTGGCCAATCTAGC
The DNA here is from genome assembly GCF_014841215.1 of Pseudomarimonas arenosa. Classification (GTDB taxonomy): domain Bacteria; phylum Pseudomonadota; class Gammaproteobacteria; order Xanthomonadales; family Xanthomonadaceae; genus Pseudomarimonas; species Pseudomarimonas arenosa. Next base: position 26,400 of record NZ_JACYTR010000010.1, on the reverse strand, counting down.
AGTCTGCGCGGCGATTTCGTCCTCGGCCAGTTCAGCCATTTCCGGGTCGTTGCGCATCGCCAATGCAGCATCGAGTTCGCGGCGGGCCTGTTCATGCTCGCGCAAACTATGGGTGACCGGCTCCAGCCTGGCGTACTCGCGCGACAAGGATCTGAAGCGATTCGGGTCGGCACTGGCCTCAGGATCTGCCAGCAAGCGGCCCACTTCCTCGTGGCGCTCGGCCAATGCTTCGAGCTTACGACGTATGCCCGGTGTCATCTGCGTCCTTGCCGGGCGTGCTGCCCGTGTCGTCTGAAAGTGCGTGCAGACGGGCGGCCGCCTGCAGCAAGTCGAGGTCGCCTCGCATCGCCGCGCCGCGCAGGGCGGCGCTTGGGGCGTGGAGGAATTTGTTGGTTAAGGCGTGGGCAAATTGTTGCAGCACCAGCTCGGCAGACTTGCCGCCTCGCAGCGCCTCCAGCGCTTTGCCCAGTGCGAGGTCGCGCTCCTGCTCGGCACGCAGACGCAGCTCGCGCAGCACGTCATGGCGATCGGTGGCACGCCACCAGCCCATGAAGTGCTCGACCTGCAACGCGATGATCGCCTCGGCCTGTTCGGCCGCTTCCCGGCGCGATCGTCGGTTGTCTTCGATCACCTGATCGAGATCGTCCACGGTGTAGAGGAACACATCATCCAGTTTTGCTGTGGCGGCATCGATGTCGCGCGGGACGGCAAGGTCGAGCATCAGCATCGGTCGGTGGCGGCGTGCCTTCAATGCCTGCCGCACCATATCGGCCGTGACCACCGGTGTCGGGCTGGCAGTCGCGGAGAAAACGATGTCGGCCTCCGGCAGATGACGGCCGAGTTCCGCCAAGGGCAGGGCATAGCCACCGAATCGGCTGGCCAGATTCTGTGCATGCCCGAGCGTGCGATTCGCTACCAGCAGCCGCTTGGCGCCCTGTTCGGCCAGGTGCCGGGCCGCCAGTTCGATGGTGTCGCCAGCGCCAATCAGCAGTACCGTGGCACGGTCCAGCTCGCTGAACACTTGTTGCGCCAGGCGCACGGCGGCAAATGCGATCGACACCGGGTGGGCGCCGATCTGGGTATCGGTACGAATCCGTTTGGCGACCGAAAACGCGTGCTGAAACAGACGATCAAGGGGGGCCTGCAGGCTGCCGGCGTCGCGTGCAGCGTGGTAGGCAGACTTCACCTGGCCGAGGATTTGCGGCTCGCCCAGCACCATCGAATCGAGGCCCGTGGCGACGCGGAACAGATGCCGCACGGCTGCTGCATCGTAGTGCCGGTAAAGGTAGCTATCGAGGGTGGCCGGATCGAGCTGGTTGCGCGTACTGAGCCACTGCGCCGGCGTCGATTCGGCGCCCTCTTCCACGGCGCAGTAGATCTCGGTGCGATTGCAGGTCGAAATCACCGCCGCCTCGCGAACGCCGGGCTGACGCGCCAGCTCGGCCGTGGCTGCGGCGCACTCACGCTCGGCCACAGCGACGCGCTCGCGCAGGTCGAGAGGAGCGGTGGCGTGGTTCAAGCCAAGAGCGAGTAGCGGCATGCGGCGAGCGAGTCAGAAAGCTTCGGGTACACTTAAGAGCGCAACGAGTCTGGTTTTCGATACGGCTTTCAAATGCAATTGACGAAAGGTAGTGGCGGCGGGCGTGGGCGAAAAGCGACAGCGGCTGCCGGCTTGGCGGCTGGACTCTTATTCTACCTGGGTGCGCTGCACGGCGCCGACTCCGATCTGTACCTGCAGCCGCTGATGGAGGCTGAGTTTGCGCTGCAGGCCGGGCGCAACGAAGAGGCCGCCGTCGCCTATGCCCGCGCCTCCGAACTCAGTAGCGATCCGCGTGTCGCTGAACGTGCCTCGCGCCTGGCGCTATTGATCGATGATGCCGAGCTTGCCGAGAAATCGCTGAAACGCTGGCGGGCGCTGGCGCCGGCAGCCGAGGGGCTGGCCCGGATTGAGTTGGGGCTGGCTCTTCGGCGCGGCGAAATGAAGCCGGCCGAGTCGGCCCTGCAGCGCCTGCTGCAGCTCGAACAGGGCTGGAAGGACGTGCTGCAGGCCCTGGCGGCAAACCAGGACTCGCTGCTGAGTCCGGCCCTGTTGCCACAGATGATCGAGGCCGAATCCGTGCTGGCCAGCCCAGATGCGCTTCTGGCGGTCGGCGGTCTGGCCGATCGCCTGGCCCTCGCCGGCACGGTCAAGCGAGTCGCCGAGCTGGCGGTGAGCCGCTTCCCGCAGGAGGCGCGGGCCTGGCTGTGGCATTCCGAAGCCATGCGCAAAGCGGGCGATGAGGCGGCCGCGCGCCGGTCGATTGAGCAGGCACTGGCCTTGCCGGGCTTGCCGTCGGACATGCGATTGGCGGCGGCCGGCTTGCTGGCGGGACTGGGTGATGCCGAAGCCGCCGCGCAGGCGCTGTCGGGTGGGGCACAGACCGATGACACCTTCGCTGCACGCGCAGCCTTCCTGTCGCGGCTCGATGGCAATGCGGGTCTGACCGCCCTGTATCAGGAAATGAAACAGCGCAGCGAGAGCGAGGACCTTTCGCCGGCGCGACGCATGCTACTTGGTCAGCTGGCCGAGGTCCTCGAGCTGGATGCCGAGGCGCGCCGCTGGTTCGAGGGTGTGCAGGATCCCGATCAGCGGCCGCGCGCGGAACTGCGCCTGGCGGTGCTGGCCAACAAGCGCGGCGATCTTGATGAGGCGCTGAAGATCCTCACCGACTTGCAGCAAACGGAGCTGGATGATGGCGCAGTCGCCATCAGCGCCTATCAGCTTGAGGCCGAACTGGCCACCGCGGCTGGGCGCTACGAGCTGGCGCTGGATGCGTATCGACGCGGGCTGGCGGTGTTTGAGGACGAACCCAGTCTGCTTTATGCCCGTGCTTTGCATTTTGAAAGCGTCGATCGGGTCGACGATGCAGTGAGGGATCTGCGGCGTGTGGTGGAGCTTGATCCTGACAACCCCAACGGCTTGAATGCGCTCGGCTACACCCTGGCCGATCGCACCGATCAGCTCGAAGAGGCCCGTGCCCTGATCGAACGGGCGCTCAACATGCAGCCGGACAACCCGGCCATCATTGATTCGATGGGCTGGGTCCTGGTGCGCCTGGGCAAGCCCGAACAGGGTCTTCCGCATTTGCGTCGGGCCTTTGAGTTGCAGCGCGATGCGGAAGTCGCAGCACACTTGGGCGAAGCCCTGTGGCTGCTGGGCGAGCATGACGAGGCGCGCTCGGTGTGGCGTTTGGGTCACGAAATCGATGCAGATAACCGTGGCCTGCAGCGAGTACTGCAAGCGCGCGGTGAGCCGCTGTGAGGTTTCGCCTCGAGTGGTTGGGCGCGGCCGGACTCGCGCTTTTGCTGGTGGCCTGTGCCCGGGCGCCGATTCGTGGGGTGGAGGCGAGTCAGGCTGAGCAGGCGCAACAGCAGCGTGAATTGACTCTGCAGGCGCACGACCGATGGCGCATGAGTGGCCGGGTCGCCGTCTCTGCCAACGGTGAGGGTGGCTCCGGGGCCGTGTTGTGGGTCGAGCACGAACAGGGCACCGATTTTGAATTGCGCGCCCCCGTCACCGGCCGCAGCTGGCGATTGCAGGTCAGAGAGCAGGGTGCGCTGATCGAGGGTTTGGAGGGCGGGCCACTGAGCGATCCAGACCCACAGCGCCTGCTGCGTGAGTCGGTCGGGTGGGACATTCCGCTGTCATCGTTGCGCTATTGGGTGCGCGGCGCGCGTGCCCCGGGCCCGGCGCAAATCGAATTCGCCGAGGATGGCTGGCCGGCACGTATCGAACAGCAGGGCTGGACGGTGGAATTCCGCGAGTGGATGGACACCGCCAGCGGCCGGATGCCCAAGCGCGTATTTGCCAGTCGAGGCGATCAGCGTGTTCGGCTGGCCGCCAGTCGCTGGCAGTTTGAACATGGCTGACGCGAGTCAGTGGACGCTTTGGCCGGCGCCGGCCAAGCTCAACTTGCTGCTGCAGATTACTGGTCGGCGCAGTGATGGCTACCACCTGCTGCAGAGCGTCTTTCAGTTGCTCGACTGGGGCGACACTGTAGCCTTGCGGCCACGGTCCGACGGTCAGTGCCGGCGACGGGCAGGGGCCGAGGGCGTGCCTGTCGACGATGACCTCGCCGTACGCGCCGCGCGCTTGCTGCAAACGGCGTCTGGCGCAAGGTTGGGCGCGGATATCGCCATTCTCAAGCAGATCCCCATGGGCGGGGGCTTTGGCGGCGGCAGCTCGGATGCGGCCACCGTCCTTCTCGCCTTGAACCGCCTTTGGGCGCTGGATTGGTCGATCGACGCCCTGGCCGAACTGGGGTTGCAACTCGGCGCTGATGTGCCGGTATTCGTCCGCGGCCGCAGCGCCTGGGCCGAAGGCGTGGGCGATGTGTTGCAGCCGATGACCCTGGGGGAATTCTGGTATGTCTTGCTGGACTGCGCCGTTCACAGTGAAACCGCGGCCCTGTTCCAGTCCGCTGAATTGACAAGAAACGCACCAGGCTTGAAAATGGCGGACTTTGTTTCGTCCATGGTCGGGCGAAATGCGTTTGCACCGCTGCTTCGATCGCGCGCTCCGCGCATCGCCGCGGCGCTGGACGCCATCGCTCGACTTGGCATCGGCGGGCTGACCGGAACCGGCGGCGGCTGTTTTCTGCGGGTAGAATCGCGGGCAGAAGCCGACGCCGCGGCGGTAACCTTGGCTGCGCTGGGGCGCTGCATCATCGCGCGTGGCGTAGACCGCTCGCCGCTGATGCTGCAGCTGGACAGTGCGCCTTTGACGGCAGCCGCGGGCCGGGTCGAGACAACACAAAATTGGGATTGGTGGGGCGTCGCCAAGTGGTAAGGCACCGGATTTTGATTCCGGCATTCGCAGGTTCGAATCCTGCCGCCCCAGCCACTCTCGCCGAATTCTTCGAGCGCTGAGGCTGGGACAATCATGACCATGAACACCGACGGATTGTTGGTTTTCTCCGGTAATGCCAACAAGCCACTGGCGCATGCCGTCTGTCGCGAGTTGGGGATTCGACCGGGCAAAGCCCTGGTGGGTCGCTTTTCCGATGGCGAAGTGCAGGTCGAAATCGAAGAGAACGTGCGTCGGCAGGAAGTCTTCGTTGTGCAGCCGACCTGCGCACCGAGCGCTGAAAACATGATGGAGTTGCTGGTGCTGATTGACGCGCTGAAGCGGGCGTCGGCGGCCAGCGTCACCGCCGTGGTGCCGTACTTTGGTTATGCCAGGCAGGATCGTCGTCCGCGTTCGGCGCGAGTGCCGATCACGGCCAAGGTCGCGGCCAAGATGTTTACCGCCGTGTCCACCGACCGGGTGCTTACGGTCGATGTTCACGCCGACCAGATTCAGGGCTTTTTCGACTGCCCGGTCGACAATGTCTATGCCTCGCCGCTGTTGCTGGCTGACATCTGGCGTTCCATCGGCACCGACAACCTGATCGTGGTCAGCCCCGACGTCGGTGGCGTGGTGCGCGCTCGAGCAATTGCCAAGCGATTGGACGATGCCGAGCTCGCCATCATCGACAAGCGCCGTCCACGCGCCAATGTCGCCACCGTGATGAATATCATCGGCGACGTTTCCGGCAAGGACTGCGTGCTGGTCGATGATATCGTCGACACCGCTGGAACCTTGTGTGCAGCGGCCGCGGCGCTGAAGGAACATGGCGCCCGCAAAGTGGTCGCTTACTGCACCCATCCGGTGCTGTCTGGGCCAGCGATCAGCAACATTTCCGGGTCGCAGCTCGACGAACTGGTGGTCACCGACACCATTCCGCTCAGCGACGAAGCGCGTCGCTGCAGCAAGATCCGCCAGCTGAGCGTCGCTGAGCTGCTGGCGGAAACGATTCGCCGGATCGCCTTTGGCGAATCGGTCAGCTCGTTGTACGTGGATTAAGGGCTGTGATTGGTGAATTGTGATTGGTGATTCGAAAGAGCACGGCGTGCCTCGCTTGCTCTTGCTAATCACGAATCACCAATGACCAATCACGGCTTCCAACCCTCACCTGGTCGCGGGTGAGGATTTTCCGCCGCGAGGCGGGTTCTGTAGTTAAGAAGGCAACATCATGGCAACTCAACACATCATCAAGGCTAGCCTGCGCAAGGACGAGGGGAAGGGTGCGAGCCGCCGCCTGCGTCGTGCGGGTCAGGTGCCGGCTATCGTCTACGGTGGCCACCAGGATCCCCTGAGCATCCAGTTCGAGCATCACGCGATCTACCACGCGTCGAACAGTGAATGGTTCTACTCGGCGATCATTGATCTCGATATGGGCAACGAAACGCAGAAGGTCATTCTGCGCGACATGCAGCGTCATCCGTTCAAGCAGCAGATCATGCACCTGGATTTTCAGCGCATTTCGGCTGACGAGGCGATTCGCGTCAGCGTGCCGCTGCACTTCCTGAATCAGGAGAAGTCGCCGGCGGGTAAGTCGTCCGATGTGGTCATTACCCACGAATTGAACGAAGTCGAAATCAGCTGCTTGCCGAAGGATCTGCCGGAGTACATCGAGGTCGATCTGTCTGCTCTGAAGCAGGGTGACACCGTTCATCTGTCGGAGATCAAGCTGCCGGCCGGCGTCTCGATCACCGAATTGAAGCTGGGCAAGGAGCATGACGTTGCTGTGGTTATTGCGCGTCACGGCCGAGTGGAAGAAGAGTCTTCGGCTGAGACCGAAGGCGAGGGCGAAGACAAGTAATCGCCTGAAACAAACGGCGGCTGAGGCCGCCGTTTGTTTCTTCGGGATCGTCGATGAGCCAACTGAAACTGATTGTCGGACTCGGCAATCCCGGTCGCGACTACGCCGATCACCGGCACAACGTCGGGTTCTGGTTCGCCGATTTGATGGCTGACCTCGGTGCGGCCAGATTTGGCGTCGAAGCCAAGCTGCATGGTGAGACGGCGCGCATTCAATGGCGGGGCCATGATCTGCGCGTGCTCAAGCCGGCGACCTACATGAACCGTAGTGGACAGTCGATCTCGGCTGCCCTGCGCTATTGGAAGATCGATCCGGCTGAGATGCTGGTGGCGCACGATGATCTCGATTTGCCGGTCGGCACCATTCGCCTCAAGTTCGATGGTGGGCACGGCGGCCAGAATGGGCTGCGCGATCTATTCGCGCATCTCGGACACGGTAAGTTCCACCGCCTCCGCATCGGCATTGGTCACCCCGGGCACAAGGACAAGGTCACCGGTTGGGTGCTGGGCAGGCCGGGTCAGGCGGATGAAATCGAAATCCGTCGAGCGCTGGATCGCGCGGTCGATGTCCTGCCCCTGGTGCTGAACGATCAGCTAAATGAGGCAATGAAGCGGCTGCACACGCCGCCGACACCTGCAGTGTGATCGCAGCACAGCGAGTCACTTGCATCCACTAGGAAACACGGAGTCACCATGGGCATCAAATGCGGCATCGTCGGCTTGCCAAATGTCGGCAAATCGACCCTGTTCAACGCGCTCACCAAGGCCGGCATCGCAGCCGCCAATTTCCCGTTTTGCACCATCGACCCCAATGTCGGTGTTGTGCCGGTGCCCGATCCGCGGCTGCAGCAGTTGTCCAGCATCGTCAAGCCGCAGAAGGTCATCCCGACCTCGGTGGAATTTGTCGACATCGCCGGCTTGGTGGCGGGGGCTTCGAAGGGCGAGGGCCTGGGGAACAAGTTCCTGGCGCATATTCGCGAAGTGGACGCCATTGCCCATGTGGTGCGCTGTTTCGAGCACTCTGACATCGTTCACGTTGCCGGCAAGATTGATCCGATTGCCGATATCGAAACCATCGACACCGAGCTCGCCCTGGCTGACCTTGAGTCAGTGGAGAAGGCGTTGGTGCGCGCCGAAAAGGCAGCCAAGGCAGGTGATAAGGAGGCGATGGCCAAGCGTGAAGTCCTGTCGCGCCTGCGCGCGGCCTTGGATCAGGGCAAGTCCGCCCGCTCGGTTGCCATGGAGCCAGAGGAGCGCGCTCTGGTGCGCGATCTGTTTCTCCTCACCCTGAAGCCGCTGATGTACGTCGCCAACGTGCGAGAGGATGGCTTCGTCGACAACCCGCACCTCGATCGTGTTCGGCAGCGAGCCGCAGAGGAGGGGGCTGAAGTGGTGCCGGTGTGTGCCGCCATTGAAGAAGAGCTCTCCCAGCTGGACGAGGGCGACCAGATGGCCTTTCTCGAAGATCTCGGCCTGAGTGAGCCGGGGTTGAACCGGGTCATTCGGGCAGCTTACGAGTTGCTCGGTTTACAGACCTATTTCACCGCCGGTGTGAAAGAGGTTCGGGCCTGGACCGTCAAGCGCGGCTCCACCGCGCCTCAAGCGGCAGGCGTGATTCACACCGATTTCGAGCGCGGCTTTATTCGCGCCGAGACCATGTCGTTCGCCGACTTCATCAAACACAACGGCGAATCAGGCTGTCGGGAGGCGGGGCGGCTGCGGCTTGAGGGTAAGGAGTACCAGGTGCAGGAGGGTGACGTTCTGCATTTCCGCTTCAACGTCTGATTCGAAGAATCAAGTGCACAAAATCAATTGACAAGGTCGAGGAGCCGTATAAGAATAAGCGGCTCTGTTGCGGAGGGATACCCAAGCGGCCAACGGGGGCAGACTGTAAATCTGCTGGCTTACGCCTTCGGTGGTTCGAATCCACCTCCCTCCACCAGATCGAACGCCTTCGGGCGGGAGTAGTTCAATGGTAGAACCTCAGCCTTCCAAGCTGATTGTGCGGGTTCGATTCCCGTCTCCCGCTCCATTGAACGGCTTGGTCTGGAAGTAACGGTACAAAATTCGCTCATGTAGCTCAGTCGGTAGAGCACTTCCTTGGTAAGGAAGAGGTCGCTGGTTCGATTCCAGTCATGAGCACCATCTTCAATCTCAACCTTGAAATCACCGAGGGTTTAGGCAATGGCCAAGGCAAAGTTCGAGCGCACCAAGCCGCACGTTAACGTGGGCACGATCGGTCACGTTGACCACGGCAAGACCACCTTGACGGCGGCGCTGACCAAGATTGGCGCAGAGCGTTTCGGCGGTGAGTTCAAGGCGTACGACGCGATTGATGCGGCGCCGGAAGAGAAGGCGCGTGGTATCACCATTTCGACCGCGCACGTTGAATACGAGAGCCCGAACCGGCACTACGCCCACGTGGACTGCCCGGGCCATGCTGACTACGTCAAGAACATGATCACCGGTGCGGCGCAGATGGACGGCGCGATCCTGGTGTGCTCGGCCGCAGACGGTCCGATGCCGCAGACCCGCGAGCACATTCTGCTGGCCCGTCAGGTCGGCGTGCCGTACATCGTGGTGTTCCTCAACAAGGCCGACATGGTCGACGACGCCGAGCTGCTCGAGCTGGTCGAAATGGAAGTGCGTGAGCTGCTGAGCAAGTACGACTTCCCGGGCGACGATACCCCGATCATCAAGGGTTCGGCACTGAAGGCGCTGGAAGGTGACCAGAGCGAAATCGGCGTGCCGGCGATCATCCAGCTGGTGGATGCGCTGGACAGCTACATTCCGGAGCCGCAGCGCGATATCGACAAGGCGTTCCTGATGCCGGTCGAAGACGTGTTTTCGATCTCGGGTCGAGGCACCGTGGTGACCGGTCGCGTTGAGCGTGGCGTGATCAAGGTGGGCGAGGAAATCGAAATCGTCGGTATCCGTCCGACCACCAAGACCACGGTGACCGGCGTTGAAATGTTCCGCAAGCTGCTGGACCAGGGGCAGGCGGGTGACAACGTGGGTCTGCTGCTGCGCGGCACCAAGCGTGATGACGTGGAGCGTGGTCAGGTGTTGGCCAAGCCGGGCTCGATCACCCCGCACACCAAGTTCGAAGCGGAAGTGTATGTGCTGTCGAAGGAAGAGGGTGGTCGTCATACCCCGTTCTTCAAGGGCTACCGTCCGCAGTTCTACTTCCGCACCACTGACGTGACTGGCGCTTGCGAGCTGCCGGAAGGCGTGGAAATGGTGATGCCGGGTGACAACATCAAGATGGTGGTGACCCTGATCGCCCCGATCGCGATGGATGAAGGTCTGCGTTTTGCGATTCGCGAAGGTGGCCGCACTGTCGGCGCCGGCGTGGTCGCCAAGATCTTCGAATAATCCGACCTAAGCCTTCAAGGTGACGGTCGAACACGAGGCGGGCCACACGGTCCGCTTTCGTGCGTTTGATGAAATCGTACGCCAGTAGCTCAATTGGCAGAGCAGCGGTCTCCAAAACCGCAGGTTGGGGGTTCGAGTCCCTCCTGGCGTGCCACCAGTTCCGTGAAGGACTGACGTGGCCCTAACTGCCGGATACGGATGAACGCGAAAGTCGAACAATCCAACCCGTCCTCATCGCTCGATGGGGTGAAGTACTTGCTTGCCGTCCTGGTGGTGGTGGCGGGCGTCGTGGGCTTCTATTGGTTTGCCGACTGGCCCAGTGCCCTGCGCGGCCTGATGATCGCCGCCTCGTTGGCAATCGCTGGCGCAGTGTTTGCGTTCACCGCGCGTGGCCGATTGGCGCTCGAATTTCTCTCCGAGTCGCGCTTCGAACTGCGCAAGGTGGTGTGGCCGACCAAGCAGGAAACCGTGCGTGGCACCGGCGTGATCCTGGTCGTGGTGGTAATTATCAGCCTGATTCTCGGCTTGATCGACTGGATCGTTTACGGCTTGGTGAACTGGCTGCTGGGTGGATAAGGAGATCCGATATGGCTAAGCATTGGTACGTTGTACACGCCTATTCGGGCTTCGAGCAGCAGGTCAAGCGCGCCTTGATCGACCGCATTGCACGCGCCGACATGACGGAAAAGTTTGGCGACGTTCTGGTTCCGACCGAAGAAGTCGTGGAGATGCGTGGTGGTCAGAAGCGTAAGTCCGAGCGCAAGTTCTTTCCCGGCTACGTGTTGGTGCAGATCGAAACCCATACCGACCAGGGTGCACCGCGAATCGACGACGAATCCTGGCATCTGGTAAAGGAAACGCCCAAGGTGATGGGCTTCATTGGCGGGACCGCCGATCGCCCGTTGCCGATTCGTGACAGCGAAGCCGATGCGATTCTTGCCCGTGTGCAGGAAGGCGTCGACAAGCCGCGTCCGAAAGTACTGTTCGAGCCGGGTGAACTGGTGCGCGTCGTTGAGGGCCCGTTCAACGACTTCAACGGCACCGTGGAAGAGGTCAATTACGAGAAGAGCAAGCTGCGCGTCGCAGTGTTGATCTTCGGTCGCTCGACTCCGGTCGAGCTGGATTTTGGTCAGGTGGAAAAGGCCTGACGAAGGGCGTGATTCGTGATTTGTGATTTGTGATTCGCAGCGCCTCGTGCCAGCCAATCACCAATCACCAATCACCAATCACGAGATAGCAACCCAACGGGGAGCCGACCCAGTCGCAAGATTGCTAGGCGCTGGAACCCGAGGAGATAAACCATGGCAAAGAAAGTAGTTGGTTACATCAAGCTGCAGGTAAAGGCCGGTCAGGCCAACCCCAGCCCGCCGGTCGGTCCGGCTCTGGGTCAGCGCGGTCTGAACATCATGGAGTTCTGCAAGGCGTTCAATGCCGCGACGCAGAAGCTTGAGCCGGGTCTGCCGACGCCGGTCATCATCACCGCGTACTCCGATCGCAGTTTCACCTTCGTTACCAAGAGCACGCCCGCTTCAGTGCTGCTGAAGAAGGCCGCTGGTATTGCGTCGGGCTCGAAGCGTCCGAACACCGACAAGGTGGGCAAGGTGACCCGCAAGCAACTGGAAGATATCGCCAAGGCGAAGGAGGCCGATCTGACGGCCGCCTCCTTGGATGCCGCGGTGCGCACCATTGCCGGTAGCGCACGCAGCATGGGCCTGGTGGTGGAGGGTTAAGACATGGCAAAGATCTCCAAGCGTCTCAAAGCAATGCAGGGTCTGGTGCAGCCGGGTAAGACCTATCCGCTGGACGAAGCGCTGAACCTGTTGAAAAACAACAGCAAGACCAAGTTTGTCGAGTCGATCGACGTCGCCGTTCGTCTCGGCGTCGATGCGCGTAAGTCCGATCAGCAGGTGCGTGGCTCCACCGTGCTGCCGGCCGGCACCGGCAAGACCGTACGTGTGGCCGTATTCTGTCCGCCGGGCGCCAAGGCTGATGAAGCGTTGGCCGCTGGTGCCGACGCGGTCGGCATGGACGATCTGGCTGAGAAGATGCAAGCCGGTGATCTGAACTACGGTGTGGTGATTGCCACCCCAGACGCGATGCGCGTGGTGGGTAAGCTGGGTCAGGTGCTGGGTCCGCGTGGCCTGATGCCGAATCCGAAAGTCGGCACCGTTAGCCCGAACCCGGCCGAAGCCGTGCGTAACGCCAAGGCAGGACAGGTGCGCTACCGCACCGATAAGGCCGGCATTATTCACTGCACGATTGGCAAGGCCAATTTCGATCTCGACGCGCTGAAATCGAATCTGCACGCTCTGCTGGCTGACCTGGTCAAGGCCAAGCCGGCCACCGCCAAGGGCATTTACCTGCAGAAGGTGTCGCTGTCGTCGACCATGGGTCTCGGCATCGCCGTCGATCAGAGCTCGCTGTCGCTGTAATTTCACGAAGCTTCGCTTCGTTCGTATTTGAGGGTACCCGCTGGGCTTGCGCCGGGCGGGAACCGTCAAAGACCGCAGGTCCCGCCACGCCGGCGCCAGGAAAGCGCGGCAACCCGAATGGATGCAGCAGTTCGGGCGTGATGGGGTAATCGGGAATCCGGCCTGCGTAGATGGTGCCCCTTCTGGAAATGTTCTGGATAGGCCACCACCGGGATGCATGCATCCCCAGCGTCAGGGATCGACGCTGCCGAGGACCGCAAGCGGCAGGAGCCGTAAGCGGAGTTCACTAGGAGGAGTGCAATGGCTCTCAATCTGTCCCAAAAGCAAGAAGTTGTCGCCCAGCTGGCAGAAGTCGCTGCGAAGGCTCACTCCTTGGTCGCAGCCGAATACGCGGGCACCACGGTCGAACAAATGACCGCGATGCGCAAGAAGGCTCGCGAGTCCGGCGTGTACTTGCGCGTTGTCAAGAACACCTTGGCCTCGCGCGCTGTCAACGGCACCGAATTCGAGTGCGTCAAAGACGCCCTGGTCGGTCCGTTGCTGTACGCGTTTTCGACTGAAGAACCCGGCGCTGCCGGGCGCTTGATCAAGGATTTCGCCAAGACCAACGACAAGCTGCAGGCCAAGGTCGTGTCGATGGGAGGCAAGCTGATGCCGGGTTCCGACCTGGACAAGCTGGCTTCGCTGCCGACCCGCGAAGAGGCGCTGTCGATGCTGGCACGCGTGCTGGCAGAGCCGGCAAGCATGTTCGCTCGGGTCATCAAGGCGGTGGCCGATCAGCAAGGTGGTGGCGAAGTCGCTGCCGAAGCTGCAGCCGAAACAGCCTGATCGTTACGCCCTTAGGCAACTTATTTACTAACCAATATTTCCAGAGGTAATAGCAATGTCCCTTACCAACGAACAGATCGTCGACGCCGTCGCCGGCAAGACCCTGATGGAAGTGATGGAGCTGGTCAAGGCCATCGAAGAGAAGTTTGGCGTCACCGCCGCCGCTCCGGTCATGGTCGCTGCCGCTGGCGGCGCTGCTGCCGCTCCGGTTGAAGAGCAGACCGAGTTCACCGTCGTCCTGAAGGCCGCCGGCGAGAAGAAGGTTGAAGTCATCAAGGCCGTCCGCGGCATCACCGGGCTGGGCCTGAAGGAAGCCAAGGACCTGGTGGAAGCCACCGGTATCGTCAAGGAAGGCGTCAGCAAGGACGACGCAGCCAAGATGAAGAAGGACCTTGAAGCGGCTGGTGCGACCGTCGAGGTCAAGTAAGCAGGACCATTGCGTCATCCGCTGCATTGATGGCGCAACCGCAAAGCCTGGGGGCGAAAGCCCCCGGGCTTTGCCTGTTGCACACGCAGTGATTGGTGATTCGTGATTGGTGATTCGTAGCGCTGCTACGAGACAGCAATGACGAATCAGGAATCAAGCCCATCAGGGCAAAGCTTTCGAAATTCGAGGGGTTGTTTCCCCTCCCAACAAAGGGTGGTACGCCGACCATGACCTACTCCTTCACCGAAAAGAAGCGCATCCGCAAGGACTTCAGCAAGCGCCCTTCGATTCTGGAAGTGCCTTTCTTGCTGGCGATTCAGGTAGATTCCTATCGGGATTTCCTGCAGCTCGAGATCCCACCTGAAACACGCGCGGACAGCGGCCTGCACGGCGCGCTGAAATCGGTGTTCCCGATTGTCAGCTACTCGGGCAATGCGGCACTGGAGTATGTGAGCTACAAGCTCGGCGAACCGCCGTTCGACGAACGCGAGTGTCGCAATCGCGGCCTGACCTTTGGTGCTCCGCTGCGCGTCACCGTGCGTCTGGTCATTTACGATCGGGAAAGCCCGGCCTCGAACAAGGCGATCAAGTACGTCAAGGAGCAGGAAGTCTACATGGGCGAATTGCCGCTCATGACCGACAACGGCACCTTCATCGTCAATGGCACCGAGCGTGTCATCGTGTCGCAGCTGCACCGTTCGCCTGGCGTGTTCTTTGATCACGACCGCGGCAAGACGCACAGCTCGGGCAAGCTGCTGTACAGCGCCCGCATCATTCCCTACCGTGGCTCCTGGCTCGACTTCGAGTTCGATCCGAAGGATTGCCTGTTCACTCGTATCGATCGTCGGCGCAAGCTGCCGGTGTCGATCCTGTTGCGCGCCCTTGGCTTCACCAATGAGCAGATGCTGCAGGAGTTCTACGAGATCAACACCTTCCACATCCTGCCCGAGGGCGTGGAGATGGAACTGGTGGCTGAGCGGCTGCGCGGCGAAACCCTCAACTTCGATCTGGCCGTCGGCGGCAAGATCCTGGTCGAGGCCGGCAAGCGCATCACCGCGCGCCACGTCAAGCAGTTGGAGCAGGCCGGTATTTCGGCGCTGGAAGTGCCTGACGACTACCTGGTCACGCGCATCCTCGCCCACGACGTGGTGGACGCCGAAAGCGGCGAGTTGCTGGCCGAAGCGAATGACGAAGTCACCGACGAGCATCTGGCGAAGTTCCGCAAGGCCGGTGTGGCGAGTGTCGGCACCCTGTGGGTGAACGATCTGGATCGCGGCGCCTACATCTCGAACACTCTGCGTATCGATCCGACCCGTTCGCCGCTGGAAGCACTGGTTGAGATCTACCGCATGATGCGCCCGGGCGAGCCGCCGACCAAGGAAGCAGCGCAGAACTTGTTCCAGAACCTGTTCTTCACTGCCGAACGCTATGACCTGTCCGGCGTCGGTCGGATGAAGTTCAATCGCCGCGTCGGTCGTACCGAAGTCGAAGGCGCGGGTGTGCTGGACAATGAAGACATCCTGTCGGTGCTGAAGGTGTTGATCGAAATTCGAAACGGCAAGGGTACGGTCGATGACATCGATCACCTGGGTAACCGTCGCGTGCGTTCGGTCGGTGAGATGGCCGAGAACACCTTCCGCGTTGGCCTGGTCCGCGTGGAGCGTGCTGTTAAGGAACGCCTGTCGCTTGCCGAATCGGAAGGCTTGACCCCGCAGGAGTTGATCAACGCCAAGCCGGTGGCCGCCGCGATCAAAGAGTTCTTTGGCTCCTCGCAGCTCAGCCAGTTCATGGATCAAAACAACCCGCTGTCGGAAGTCACTCACAAGCGACGTGTCTCGGCACTGGGACCAGGCGGTCTGACTCGCGAGCGCGCAGGCTTCGAAGTGCGCGACGTACACGCCACCCACTACGGTCGCGTCTGTACCATCGAAACGCCAGAAGGCCCGAATATCGGTCTGATCAATTCGCTGGCCGTGTATGCCCGAACCAACCGTTACGGCTTCCTCGAAACGCCGTACCGTCGCGTGGTCGATGGCAAGGTCACCGATCAAATCGACTTCTTGTCGGCCATCGAGGAAGGTCAATACGCGGTGGCCCAGGCCAATGCGCCGATGACCGAGGATGGTGCCTTTATCGAGGCCTTCGTTCCGTGCCGTTTCCAGGGTGAAACCCTGCTGATGGCTCCGAACGAAATCCAGTACATGGACGTGTCGCCGATGCAGACCGTATCGGTGGCGGCCGCCTTGGTTCCGTTCATTGAGCACGATGACGCCAACCGCGCCTTGATGGGCGCGAACATGCAGCGTCAGGCCGTGCCGACCCTGCGCGCCCAGACCCCGCTGGTCGGCACCGGGATCGAGCGTGAAGTGGCGCGTGATTCCGGCGTGACCGCCAATGCCCGTCGCGGTGGCGTGATCGATCAGGTGGATGCCGGTCGCATCGTGGTGCGGGTCAACGAAGCCGAGGTTGGTGACAACGATGCCGGCGTCGATATCTACAACCTGGTCAAGTACACCCGTTCGAACCAGAACACCTGCATCAACCAGCGTCCGCTGGTGAAGGTCGGTGACCGGGTTGAGCGCGGCGATGTGTTGGCCGACGGCCCGTCGACCGATCTCGGTGAATTGGCGCTCGGTCAGAACATGCTGGTCGCCTTCATGCCGTGGAACGGCTACAACTTCGAAGACTCGATCCTGATTTCCGAGCGCGTGGTGCAGGAAGACCGCTACACCACGATTCACATCGAAGAGCTGACCTGTGTCGCGCGTGACACCAAGTTGGGGCCGGAAGAAATCACTGCCGACATTCCAAACGTGTCCGAGCAGGCCCTGGGTCGTCTCGATGAGTCTGGTGTTGTGTACATCGGTGCCGAAGTTCGCGCTGGCGACATTATGGTCGGCAAGGTGACGCCGAAGGGCGAAAGCCAGCTGACCCCGGAAGAGAAACTGCTGCGCGCAATCTTCGGTGAGAAGGCGTCTGACGTGAAGGACAGCTCGTTGCGCGTGCCGCCGGGAATGGACGGCACCGTGATCGATGTGCAGGTGTTTACTCGCGACGGTATCGAGAAAGACAAGCGTGCGCGCCAGATCGAGGAAACCGAGATCAAGCGGGTCAAGAAGGATCTCGACGATCAGTTCCGCATCCTTGAAGGCGCCATCTACGCGCGACTGCGCACCCAGCTGAGTGGGCGGGTGGCCAACGGTGGTCCAGCTGGCCTGAAGAAGGGCAGTGAGATCGACGATGAGTACCTTAACAGCCTGAAGAAGGATGACTGGTTCGCCATCCGCATGAAGGACGAGGACGCTGCCGAATTCATCGAGAAGGCGCAGAAGCAAATCGAAGCGCACAAGAAGGAATTCGAGAAGCGATTTGCTGACAAGCGGGCCAAGATCACCGCGGGTGACGATCTGGCGCCCGGCGTGCTGAAGATGGTCAAGGTGTATCTGGCGGTTAAGCGCCGAATACAGCCGGGTGACAAGATGGCCGGCCGTCACGGCAACAAGGGCGTGATCTCGATGATCCAGCCGGTCGAAGACATGCCGTTCGCGGCTGACGGTCGCCCCGTGGACATCGTGCTCAACCCGCTTGGCGTGCCCTCGCGTATGAACATCGGTCAGGTGCTGGAGACCCATCTGGGATGGGCAGCCAAGGGCCTGGGCGAGCGCATCCAGAAGATGCTGGAAGAGCAACGCAAGATTGCCGAGCTGCGCGAGTTCCTGGGTCAGATTTACAACCATGACTTGGCGGTTGAGGGACGCACGCGTGCCGAACTCGATACCTTGACCGATCAAGAAGTGGTGGCCTTGGCCAAGAACTTGTCGAACGGCGTGCCGATGGCGACGCCGGTGTTCGACGGTGCACACGAGTCGGAAATCAAGACCATGTTGCGGTTGGCAGGCTTGCCCGAATCCGGCCAGACCATCCTGTTTGACGGTCGCACCG
Source organism: Pseudomarimonas arenosa (assembly GCF_014841215.1). Lineage (GTDB taxonomy): Bacteria > Pseudomonadota > Gammaproteobacteria > Xanthomonadales > Xanthomonadaceae > Pseudomarimonas > Pseudomarimonas arenosa. The sequence continues at coordinate 8,714 of NZ_JACYTR010000010.1, read as the reverse complement.
GTGAGTCTTTCGATCGCCCGGTGACCGTCGGGTACATGTACATGCTGAAACTGAACCATCTGGTTGACGACAAGATGCACGCCCGTTCGACCGGTCCGTACTCCCTGGTTACTCAGCAGCCGCTGGGCGGCAAGGCGCAGTTCGGCGGTCAGCGCTTCGGTGAGATGGAAGTTTGGGCGCTGGAAGCCTACGGCGCGGCCTACACCTTGCAGGAAATGCTGACGGTGAAGTCAGACGACGTGCAGGGTCGTAACCAGATGTACAAGAACATTGTCGATGGCAATCACGAGATGGCCGCGGGCATGCCCGAGTCGTTCAATGTACTGGTCAAGGAAATCCGCTCGCTCGGTATCAACATCGAGCTGGATGAACACTGAGAGAAGTGATTGGTGATTTGTGATTCGTGATTCGAAGTCACCGGCCTGGTGAATCCTCGAATCCGAATCACAGATCCACGCTTATCACGAACCACCAATCACGAATCACGAATCACGGAGAAGGCAATGAAAGACCTACTCAACCTGTTCAACCAGCAGCGCGCGCCGCTCGACTTTGATGCGATCAAGATCGAGCTGGCCTCGCCCGATCTGATCCGCTCCTGGTCGTTCGGCGAAGTGAAGAAGCCGGAAACCATCAACTATCGTACGTTCAAGCCCGAGCGCGATGGCCTTTTCTGTGCCGCCATCTTCGGTCCGATCAAGGACTATGAGTGCCTGTGCGGCAAGTACAAGCGCATGAAGCACCGCGGCGTGGTCTGCGAGAAGTGCGGCACCGAAGTCACGCTGGCCAAGGTACGCCGTGAGCGCATGGGACATATCGAACTGGCCTCGCCGGTGGCGCACATTTGGTTCCTGAAGTCGCTGCCATCGCGTATCGGTCTGATGCTCGACATGACGCTGCGCGACATCGAGCGCATTCTGTATTTTGAAGCCTATGTTGTGGTCGACCCCGGCTTGACCACACTGGATCGCGGCCAGTTGCTGACCGAGGAGCAGTACCTGCAGGCGGTCGGCGAGCATGGCGATGAGTTCGATGCGCGCATGGGTGCAGAGGCGGTGTACGAGCTGCTGAAGACCATCGACCTCAATGCCGAACTTGTGCGCCTGAAGGAAGAGGTTGCCAGCACCAATAGCGAAACCAAGCTGAAGCGCCTTTCCAAGCGCATCAAGCTGGTTGAGGCTTTCATCGAGTCGGGTAACCGCCCTGAGTACATGGTGTTGACCGTGTTGCCGGTGCTGCCGCCTGATCTGCGTCCGTTGGTGCCGCTGGATGGTGGTCGTTTCGCGACCTCCGATCTTAACGATCTGTATCGCCGCGTGATCAATCGCAACAACCGTCTGAAGCGTCTGCTCGAGCTGTCGGCTCCAGACATTATCGTGCGCAACGAAAAGCGCATGCTGCAGGAGTCGGTCGATGCGCTGATGGACAATGGCCGTCGCGGACGCGCCATCACTGGCACCAACAAGCGCCCGCTGAAGTCGCTGGCCGACATGATCAAGGGCAAGCAGGGCCGCTTCCGCCAGAACCTGCTCGGCAAGCGCGTTGACTATTCCGGTCGTTCGGTCATCGTGGTTGGCCCGACCCTGCGCCTGCACGAGTGCGGTCTGCCGAAGAAAATGGCGCTGGAGCTATTCAAGCCGTTCATCTTCTCCAAGCTGCAGCGTCGCGGCCTGGCCACCACCATCAAAGCGGCCAAGAAGCTGGTTGAGCGTGAGTCGGCCGAAGTCTGGGACATCCTGGAAGAAGTGATTCGCGAGCATCCGGTGCTGCTGAACCGTGCGCCGACCCTGCATCGTCTCGGTATCCAGGCGTTCGAGCCAGTGCTGGTGGAAGGCAAGGCAATCCAGCTGCATCCGCTGGTGTGTACGGCGTTCAACGCCGACTTCGACGGTGACCAGATGGCCGTCCACGTGCCGCTGTCGCTGGAAGCCCAGCTCGAAGCGCGTGCGCTGATGATGAGCTCGAACAACATCCTGTCGCCGGCGAACGGTGAGCCGATCATCGTGCCGACCCAGGACGTGGTCTTGGGTCTCTACTACATGACCCGTGCACTGGAAAACAAGAAAGGCGAGGGCATGGTGTTCGCCAATGTGGCCGAGGTGCATCGCGCCTACGAAAACCGCATGGCGGAACTGCACGCTAAGGTCAAGGTGCGCATCAAGGAAGTGGTGATCGGCGAGGACAAGAGTCGCACCATGCAGACTCGTATCGTTGAGACCACGGTCGGCCGTGCGCTGTTGGCCGAGATCGTGCCGGTGGGTATGAGCTTTGACCTGGTCAACACCGAGCTGACCAAGAAGGCGATCAGCCGCCTGATCAATGCTTGCTATCGCCAGCTGGGCCTGAAGGACACGGTGATCTTTGCCGACCAGTTGATGTACACCGGGTTCCGCTACGCCACCCGTGCGGGTGTATCGATCGGCATCGACGACATGGTCATTCCGGATGAGAAGAAGACCATTCTGGCCGAGGCCGAGCATGAGGTTAACGAGATCCAGGAGCAGTATCAGTCGGGTCTGGTCACCGCTGGCGAACGCTACAACAAAGTCGTCGACATCTGGTCGCGCACCAATGAACGTACGGCCAAGGCGATGATGGAAGGCATTGGTACCGAAAAGGTCAGCAATGCCAAGGGCGAGACCATCGATCAGAAGTCGATGAACTCGATCTACATCATGGCCGACTCGGGTGCTCGAGGTAGCGCAGCTCAGATCCGTCAGTTGGCTGGTATGCGCGGCCTGATGGCCAAGCCGGATGGCTCGATCATCGAGACGCCGATTAAGGCGAACTTCCGAGAAGGTCTCGACGTTCTGCAGTACTTCATCTCAACCCACGGTGCACGTAAGGGTCTGGCTGATACCGCACTGAAGACTGCCAACTCGGGTTACCTGACCCGCCGTTTGGTCGACGTCGCTCAGGATGTCGTGGTCACCGAGGTCGATTGCGGCACCGTGCATGGCCTGACCATGACCCCGATCGTTGAAGGCGGTGATGTGGTCGAGCCGCTGCGCGAGCGCGTGCTGGGTCGCGTCGTGGCGCAGGACGTGTTCCTGCCGGGCGATGACGAAGACCCGATCGTGACCCGCAACACCCTACTTGACGAGAAGTGGGTGGCCAAGCTGGAAGAAGCGGGCGTGCAGTCGATCAATGTGCGCTCGGCAATCACCTGCGAAGCGTCATTCGGCGTCTGCGGTCACTGCTACGGTCGCGATTTGGCCCGAGGACATCTGGTCAACATTGGCGAAGCAGTGGGAGTAATCGCTGCACAGTCGATCGGTGAGCCGGGCACCCAGCTGACCATGCGTACCTTCCATATCGGTGGTGCGGCATCGCGTGCGGCGGCAGTTGACAACGTCGCCGTCCGCACCTCGGGTACCATCAAGTACAACAACCTGAAGACCGTCGAGCATGCATCGGGTCATCGCGTTGCCGTCTCCCGTTCGGGCGAAATCTCGGTCATGGACGGCCACGGTCGTGAACGCGAGCGCTACAAGCTGCCCTATGGCGCCAGCATCGGCGTGCCCGATGGCGGCGAGATCAAGGCCGGTCAGATCGTGGCGAACTGGGATCCGCATAACCATCCGATCGTGTCGGAAGTCGCCGGTTTCGTGCGCTTCGTCGACTTCGTCGAGGGTGTCACTGCGATCGAGAAGGTTGACGAACTGACCGGTTTGGCCAGCGTCGAAATCACAGATCCGAAGCGCCGTGGTTCGGCCGGCAAGGATCTGCGTCCGATCGTCCGTATCATTGATGGCGACGGCAACGACCTGAACATCCCGGGCACCGATCTGCCCGCGCAGTACCTGCTGCCGCCGAAGTCGGTAGTAACCCTGCAGGATGGTGCGCCGGTCGGCGTGGGCGACGTAGTCGCCAAGATCCCACAGGAAGCCTCGAAGACGCGTGACATCACCGGTGGTTTGCCGCGCGTGGCGGATCTGTTCGAGGCCCGCAAGCCGAAGGACCCAGCCATCCTGGCTGAACGTTCCGGTGTAGTGAGCTTCGGTAAGGACACCAAGGGCAAGCAGCGTCTGATCATCAAGGATTCGGACGGCGGCGAGCACGAAGAGCTGATTCCGAAGTACCGGCAGATCATCGTGTTTGAAGGCGAGCATGTGGAGAAGGGCGAAACCGTCGTTGATGGCGAGCCGAATCCGCAGGACATCCTGCGTCTCCTGGGAATCGAGCCGCTGGCCGCGTATCTGGTCAAGGAGATTCAGGACGTGTATCGCCTGCAGGGCGTGAAGATCAACGACAAACACATCGAGGTGATCATTCGCCAGATGTTGCGCAAGGTGGAGATCACCGATTCCGGTGATAGTCGTTTCCTGCGCGGCGAGCAGGTCGAGCGCATTCGGATGATCGAGGAAAATGTGCGCCTCAACTCGCGCGATGAACTGCCGGCCAAGGCCGACCCCGTCCTGCTGGGCATCACCAAGGCGTCGCTGGCCACCGAAAGCTTTATCTCGGCGGCTTCCTTCCAGGAGACCACTCGCGTCCTGACCGAAGCGGCAGTACGCGGCACGTGCGACACCTTGCGTGGACTGAAAGAGAACGTGATCGTCGGGCGGCTTATTCCGGCCGGTACTGGCTTGGCCTACCACGAGTCACGTCGTCGCGGCGCTGCGGGCCTGAGTGAGGCCGAGCTGGAGTCTTTGGCGGCGCCGATTACCACCGCCGACTCTGAGTAAGTGAACACGCTCTCGGGCTCGCCCCGAGAGCGATGCAACAAAACCCGGGTGTGCTGGCTTGACCGAAAGGCGACCAGCACTTTATACTTGTCTGTCTATGCAGGCCGGATTTGGCCTGCTTTCGTTTCTGTGAAGGCTAAACAGCAATGGCGACGATCAATCAGCTGGTTCGGAAGCCCCGCCAGCCCAATACCTACAAGAGCGCCTCTCCGGCCCTGGCAAACTGCCCGCAGCGTCGTGGCGTTTGCACTCGCGTGTACACCACCACCCCGAAGAAGCCCAATTCAGCGCTTCGCAAGGTGGCCAAGGTGCGCCTGACCAACGGGTTTGAGGTCATCAGCTACATCGGTGGCGAAGGTCATAACCTGCAAGAGCACTCGGTTGTGCTGATTCGCGGCGGTCGCGTCAAGGATCTGCCGGGTGTGCGTTATCACACCGTTCGCGGCTCGTTGGACGCAGCTGGTGTTGCCAAGCGTCGCCAGGGACGTTCGAAATACGGCGCCAAGCGTCCGAAGTCCTGATAAGCCAGCGGCCGCTGTGACGGCCGACTCTCTACCGATCTTTTCAAATTAGGCCTGCATCATGTCCCGTAAAGGTTCGCCCGGTTCCCGTTCAGTTTTGCCCGATCCCAAGCACAGCAGCGAGATGATCGCTCGCCTGGTCAATATGGTCATGCTTCATGGCAAGAAGTCTGTTGCCGAAAGCATTGTCTATGGCGCTATGGACGTGATCGGTCAGAAGAACAATGATCCGTTGAGCCTGGTGCAGAAGGCGCTGGACAATGTCGCGCCGGCCGTCGAAGTGAAGTCACGTCGCGTCGGTGGCGCCACCTACCAGGTGCCTGTCGAAGTGCGTCCGTCGCGCAAGCAGGCCCTGGCCATGCGTTGGCTGATCGATGCTGCTCGCAAGCGCAGCGAGAACTCGATGCCGCGCAAGTTGGCCGGCGAGTTGCTGGACGCCTCGGAGAGCCGCGGCGGTGCCGTCAAGAAGCGTGAAGAAACCCATCGTATGGCGGAAGCGAACAAAGCGTTCGCTCACTACCGCTGGTAATCGGAGGGTCTGCTCGTGGCACGTACTACCCCTATTGAGCGTTATCGCAACTTCGGCATCATGGCTCACATTGATGCCGGCAAGACGACGACCACCGAACGTATCCTTTTCTACACCGGTGTGAACCACAAGATCGGTGAGGTGCATGATGGCGCAGCCACCATGGACTGGATGGAGCAGGAGCAGGAGCGCGGAATCACCATCACTTCCGCGGCGACCACTTGCTTCTGGCAGGGCATGGACAAGTCCTTGCCGACCCATCGTTTCAACATCATCGACACCCCGGGCCACGTTGACTTCACCATCGAAGTGGAGCGGTCGTTGCGCGTGCTCGACGGTGCGGTGTTCGTGTTGTGCGCCGTCGGCGGTGTGCAGCCGCAGTCGGAGACCGTGTGGCGCCAGGCCAGCAAGTACAGCGTTCCGCGTTTGGCCTTCGTCAACAAAATGGACCGTACCGGCGCCAACTTCAACAAGGTGATCAGCCAGTTGAAATCGCGTCTGGGCGCCTATCCGGTGCCGATGCAGGTGCCTATCGGCGCCGAAGACAACTTCGAAGGTGTCGTTGATCTGCTGAAGATGAAGGCCATCGTGTGGGATATGTCCACTCAGGGTAATACCTTCACTTACGCCGATATCCCGGCCAACCTGAAAGACGAGTGCGAGACCGCGCGGTCATTCATGGTCGAGGCGGCTGCGGAAGCTGACGAGGACTTGATGAACAAGTACCTCGAAGAAGGCGAGCTGAGCGAAGACGAAGTGATTGCGGGCATCCGCGCACGTACCCTGCGGTGCGAGGTGATTCCTGCGTTCTGCGGCACCGCGTTCAAGAACAAGGGCGTGCAGGCCATGCTGGACGCTGTGGTCAGCTATCTGCCATCACCGGCTGACCGTCCGGCGGTCAAGGGTGTCGACGAGTCCGAGAAGGAAGCTGAGCGCAAGGTTGGTGATAAGGAGCCGTTCTCGGCCCTGGCGTTCAAGATCATGACTGACCCGTTTGTGGGATCGTTGACCTTCTTCCGTGTTTATTCCGGCACTCTGAGCGCTGGCGACCAGGTGTTCAATCCGGTCAAGGGCAAGAAAGAGCGCATTGGCCGTATCTTGCAGATGCACGCCAACAACCGCGAAGAGATCAAGGAAGTGCTGGCGGGTGACATCGCCGCTGCGGTGGGTCTCAAAGACGTGACGACTGGCGACACGCTGTGTGCGTTGGACAACGTGATCACCCTGGAACGCATGATCTTCCCGGACCCCGTCATTTCGATGGCGGTGGAGCCGAAGACCAAGTCGGACCAGGAAAAGATGGGTATCGCGCTGGGTCGTTTGGCCCAGGAAGATCCGTCCTTCCGTGTGCGCACCGACGAAGAGTCGGGTCAGACCATCATTTCGGGCATGGGTGAACTCCATCTCGAGATTCTGGTTGACCGCATGAAGCGCGAATTCAATGTCGAGGCCAATGTCGGTAAGCCGCAGGTTGCATATCGCGAGACCATTCGCAAGATGGTCAAGCAGGAAGGCAAGTTCGTGCGCCAGTCGGGTGGTCGTGGTCAGTACGGTCACATCGTGATTGAGATGGAGCCGCAAGAGCGCGGCGCGGGCTATAGCTTCGAAAGCGCCATCGTCGGTGGCGTGGTGCCGAAGGAATATGTGTCCGCCTCCGATAAGGGCATCCAGGAAGCGATGAGTACCGGCATTATCGCCGGTTACCCGGTGGTCGATATCAAGGTGCGCGCCGTTGATGGCTCGTTCCATGACGTCGACTCAAACGAAATGGCGTTCAAGATTGCCGGTTCGATGGCTTTCAAGGAAGCGATGAGCAAGGCCAGCCCGGTGCTGCTCGAGCCGATCATGAAGGTTGAAGTCGTCACCCCGGAAGACTACATGGGCGACGTGATGGGTGATCTGAGCCGTCGGCGTGGCGTGCTGCAGGGCTCTGACGACAGCCCGTCTGGCAAGGTCATCAACGCGATGGTCCCGCTCGGCGAAATGTTTGGCTATGCCACCTCGCTGCGCTCGGCCACCCAGGGGCGTGCGACCTACACCATGGAGTTCGACCACTACGCGGAAGCGCCGGCGAATATCGCTGAGCAAGTGGTTAAGAAGTCCTGATTCTTTCCAATTAATTGAAATTTAGACTGAGGTTTAATCATGGCCAAGGCAAAGTTCGAGCGCACCAAGCCGCACGTTAACGTGGGCACGATCGGTCACGTTGACCACGGCAAGACCACCTTGACGGCGGCGCTGACCAAGATTGGCGCAGAGCGTTTCGGCGGTGAGTTCAAGGCGTACGACGCGATTGATGCGGCGCCGGAAGAGAAGGCGCGTGGTATCACCATTTCGACCGCGCACGTTGAATACGAGAGCCCGAACCGGCACTACGCCCACGTGGACTGCCCGGGCCATGCTGACTACGTCAAGAACATGATCACCGGTGCGGCGCAGATGGACGGCGCGATCCTGGTGTGCTCGGCCGCAGACGGCCCGATGCCGCAGACCCGCGAGCACATTCTGCTGGCCCGTCAGGTCGGCGTGCCGTACATCGTGGTGTTCCTGAACAAGGCCGACATGGTCGACGACGCCGAGCTGCTCGAGCTGGTCGAAATGGAAGTGCGTGAGCTGCTGAGCAAGTACGACTTCCCGGGCGACGATACCCCGATCATCAAGGGTTCGGCACTGAAGGCGCTGGAAGGTGACCAGAGCGAAATCGGCGTGCCGGCGATCATCCAGCTGGTGGATGCGCTGGACAGCTACATTCCGGAGCCGCAGCGCGATATCGACAAGGCGTTCCTGATGCCGGTCGAAGACGTGTTTTCGATCTCGGGTCGAGGCACCGTGGTGACCGGTCGCGTTGAGCGCGGCGTGATCAAGGTGGGCGAGGAAATCGAAATCGTCGGTATCCGTCCGACCACCAAGACCACGGTGACCGGCGTTGAAATGTTCCGCAAGCTGCTGGACCAGGGGCAGGCGGGTGACAACGTG
>NZ_JACYTR010000001.1 GCF_014841215.1 Pseudomarimonas arenosa | reverse complement strand
CGGCTGCTGTCGCAGCTACGCGGGACTGCGTCCCGATCTCGCCCAAGTGGGCCCACCACTTGGGCTCGTCGCGCCTTGCACTCGACGCAAAGTCCTCGGTGATCATCCGCGCCCCCTCATGAAGTATCCGGCCTAGGTGGATTTGCAGGTTAAGAGGGCCGTTAATCTGCGCGCAATCTGTCGCTGGATGGATTGGGTTAGGCTGTAGCGGTCGGCAGCTCGTGCCGGCCAGGCGAACTTCCTCGCCTTTTCAGACTCCATTCGCCGCGGCGCAAGTCTCGCCGCCCCGAACCGAGGAGGACGACTCCATGACCCATCAGGATAGCTATCAACTCTTTATGGATGCGCTCGACGTGGTCAATCGCTCATTGAAAGCGAACCGCGGTCAAGGCATCTACGGAAAACTCATCGAGGGTTTCGACAAGTACCTCAACGGCCATGTCTCGGCCGTGGGTGTGTATGGTGAAGACCCCAAGCATCCCTACGATTACTTCACCATCAAGTACCTGGACGGACGGTTTGAACTGGTTGAGCGCGGCAAGGGCGAGCACAGCACGCATTGGCGCGCGTCAAAGCGCTATCTGGAAAGCCTGGTCGACGACCCGCAAACCTATATCGATCATCCGGCCAAGCTTGATTTCGATTGGCTGAAGACAATTCTGCCGGACAGCATGGCCAGCCTGTTCAAGAAGGCGGCCTGAGCGAGCGGGGCGAGACCTGGAGTTCCAGGCGCGACGAGTCCGGCACAAGTCCGGACTCGACAGCCCAAACGTAGGGCGTTTCGACCCGCCGATTCAAAGGCTCAATCCTGAGCGGCGGGTCGAGACGCTACAATTCGGCTTCGTTGCTCGGCGCCGTAACCTTCGCCAACTGCATTACCTGGTCCAGCGCCTTCTCAGCGGCGATGGGGTGATCCGGAACTACACCGGTGGTTTCCCAGTTGCGCCGACTGATCGGGTTGATTGGCGTGCCAGTGGAAATGAAGATCGAGTAGCCGTCGCCGAGTCGAAACAGGTCGCCCGGATTGGCAGCGCCGGCACTGGTTTCGCCAACGATGCTGGCTCGACCGGCTTGTTGCAGGGTGTAGGCGAAGGCCTCCGCTGCCGACCCGGTGCGCGCGCTGATCAGTACGAACAGCGGAACGTCGAGACGTGGCTGTGCATGCCACTCGCGGGGTGCTTCGCTGGCCGTGCCCTGCCGATAGTGAAACGTGTTGTAGATGTCGGCGCCCTTCTCGGTGAAGGCGCTACTGAGATAGCCGACCATGTGCGGCGACCCGCCGCCGTTCTCGCGCAAGTCGATGATCATCGCCTCGGTGTGGCTGAGCTCGGCCAGGGCCGAGTCAACTGCGTTGCGCGCCGGTGCCCGCCGATCACCGAATTCGAAGTGCTCAAAGCTGCGCAGTTCCAGATAGCCGACATTGCCTGGCAGCAGCTTCACCTGGGCGATGCCGTGCGGCAAGTTCGGCCCACGACGCATGGTAAGTGGTGCTGCAGGGTCCGACCAGATCACGCGAAAATGGCGGTCGTGTTCGTAGAGCCGCTCCGAAAGTGACTGTGCCAGCGCCTTGGGTGCGCTGATGGCGGCGAACTTGTCTTCGGCGGCCTCGCTGCGCAGCTGAGCGGCGATCAGCTTGGCGCGCTCGAGGTCAAAGAACCGATCCTCGATTGCTTGCGCCACCCTCTCGACCACGACGTTGGCAGGGCTGCCCCGTGCACTCACGGGAAAGACAGCGAGCGCGGCGCAAAGAATGATCAGCGGGCGACAAAGCATCAGCAGGGAGCCCCGCGTTTGAACGAACCGATAGCCTTGATAGCGGAGTGGCCGCCTGCGCGCGCGGGCCATAAGTTGGTCAGTTTGCTGATAGCGCCTGTAGCCTGACAGAAGCTCAGCCGCTGGTTCGACGTTGCCGAAAGGCCAGATAGGCCAGCACCGCGTAGGCGAACAACAGGAACGGCGCCGCTAGCAGCGATAACGCCGACAACATCACCACGATGCCGTAGGACAGGTCGGCAGACGAGCGCTGTTCCGGGGCGATGCCCGACATCAATGAAAACACCACGTGTTCCAGGTTGAGTGCGCTGAGTGCCACGATGATCAGCACGATCGGCAGTAGACAGCCCACAACACTGGCGCCGAACGACAGGCCGGCGCCGCGTCGCAGGAACAGTGCCAGCAGGGCAACCCGCCAGCTGGCCACCACGGCGAGAAACCAGGCGTTTGCCGACTGCGCTGCGCTCAAGGACATGAAACGCTCCACAGGAATCGCGTAGAGCAGCGCCGGTGGCGAGCACAGGGTGAGGAAGATCAGCATGCTGCGAAACGACCAGCGCGGCGGACGCAAGGGATAGATCACAGCCCACAGCAGACACGCCAGCAGCAGCACATAGGCCACAGAGCCAAGCCCCAGATACTGCCAAAGCTCAGCGCGTGGGTTGTCCCAATAGCGTCCGATACCCGCCAGCCAGGTCATCAGCAGGCCAAACGCAAGATAGCTAGGCCAATGTGTGCGAATCGCTGCACTTGGCGATTGGAACGTCAGTACACGGACATTGTCGAGGATGACTTGCTTCAGCATGGCTCGATCTTATCAGGCTGCTGAAATACTCATTTCAGCAGCCTGATATCGCGCGCCAAGGACGGCGCGCTCGGAAAACAAACCCGCAAGATTTTGGTTTCCGGCAAACCGTTCGACAGGCTCACGGCAGGTGTGGCGCGGCTTTGCCGCGACCGTACCCTCAACAGTCATCGTGGCGACCTGAAGCTGAAACTCGATTCGGTGACCGATCAGGCTGCTGAGACTTGTTTCAGCCGCCTGCTACTGGCTGCGCTCCGGCTCGCGGCCATCGTAGCAGGGAAGATCGGCATTCATGTCCTCCCAGTTGGCGCGCGAGGAAACGAAGTTGTGCGAGATGGGGCGCTCATCGATAGCGGAGTCGAGCGCGCCTAGCCGCAGCCGCAGCCGGGATGGATCCGAGCTGTTGGAGCTGTACAGGGGTGAGGCGCAGATGCCGCAGAAGTGCCGCGCGCGACCCGGCGAGGTTTGAAACGAGCGAATGCTTTCCGCGCCCTGCACGATGCGCAGCCCGGCGGCGGAAATAAAGCCATTGGTTGCGTAGGCCGTGCCGCTGGACTTGCGGCAGCAGGAGCAGTGGCAGTGAATGATGCTGGAGATGCCACCCTGCACTTCCAGCATGACGGCTTTGCAAAGACAACTGGCCAGATACAACGGAAGACCTCCTGGGTCAGGGTAATCGAGGGTGATCGGACCTGTGTCTCCATCGGCCCACGGTTGACGGGGCGATTAGAACAACGATCCGAAGAAGTCGGCCACGCCTTCGACCAGGGTGCTGAGGCTTTCGCTGATCAGATCGATCAAGTCGCTGGCGAATTCGAGCAAGCCTTGGTCAGCCGCCAGACTTGGCAGGACCACGCCGGTGACCGACACGGCCAGCATCGAGCCGGAAACCATGCCGATGCCGGACACACCGATCACGATCAGGGCCGAGATCAGCATGATCAGGCTGAGGCCGGCGATCAGCCGCTTGAATGCCGAGAACTTCCTGCCCTTCTGCATCAATGGCTTCCTTCAGCACTCTGGAACTTGCCTTCCTGCCTCAACTTAACGCCTTGGTACACCATCTCTACCCAGGGCTCGATCTTGAGAAAGCCGTTGCCCCACGTGGCGTCGAATTCGGCGCTGGGCTTGGCGGCCTTGACCTGCTCCAGGCTGTTGCCGTCGGCGACCAGCGCGTTCATGCGCTGCGCCACCTTGGCCAGCATGTTGCGGTAGGTTTCCAGTTCGGCCTTGTTCGACAGGGGGCCGTGACCGGGAATGATCTTGGTGTTGTCGTCGACGATTGCCAGTAGCTTGTCCACTGCCTGCACCATGCCGTCGATATGGCCGCCGCTACCCCAGTCGATCACCGGATAGAAGCCGTTGAAGTACAGATCCCCTGTGTGCAGCACGTTGGCCTGCGGGAAGTAGACGTAGGCATCGCCGTCGGTGTGCGCATGGCTGATGTGGCGGGCATCCAGCGTCAGTCCGTTGAGGTGGAACTGAATGTCATGGCCGAAGGTGACCACCGGCAGGGCATCGCCGACCGCGGGTGCCACTTCGCGCTTGAAGGCCTCCATGAATCCACCGGCTTCCATGCGTTTGCGCACGTTGTGGTGGGCCACGATCACCGCGCCAGCCTTGCCAAGGTTCTCGTTGCCACCGGTATGGTCGTGGTGCCAGTGCGTGTTAAGTACGAAGCGGATCGGCTGGTCGCTGAGTTGCCTGACCTTGGCTTCGATCGCCGGGGTGAGATTGGCAAACTGGTCATCGATCATGACCACACCATCGTCGCCCACGCTGAGGCCGATGTTGCCGCCGGAGCCCTGCAACATGTGCAGCCCATGGCCGAGGTCGGTGCTGGTGATTTCAACCATGCCGCTCTGGGCCCCGGCCGAGGTCAACGTCACGGCCCATGTGGCGACCGCGATGGCTATCCAGCGCTGGCAAAGGTGACGAAAGGGCATGTGGTTCTCCTGGGTTGGATTGAGCGAAGTGTTAAGGGGCTAGACCCAGCCAGCGACCATCACGCGCTTGCGGTGTACCAGCTGTTCATAGCCATCATCCGGCACCGGCAGCACTTCAACGCGGGCAAAGCCGATGCGCTGCATGATCCAGACCAGTGCTTCGACGCTGGGCACCAGGCAGATGCCGGTGGTGGATGCTTCCGGGCCATGGGTTTCTTCGGTCTCGTCGATGATGCCGAAGCTGCCTTTCAGCGGTCGCACAAAGCGGTAGCTGCCGTAATCCACCCAGCCGGTCAGGCCCGGCACCACCTGGGTTTCCACCAGACACAGACGTTTGCACAGGGCGCGCGCGACGCGCAGCGCACCGACCGGATTCTCCAGGTGATAGATCAGGCCAAAACAGAGCACCAGATCGTGCAGGCCAAACTGCTCGGCGCTCATGGCGTGCACATCGCTCTGGCCAATCTGCCAGTTGTTCAAACCCATGGCATCGCGCGCCAGAGTGGCATCGGCCACGTGCTCATCGCGGGTATCCACGCCCAGGACACTGGCGAAGCCGCGCTGCGCCAGGTGCGCCGAGAACCAGCCTTGGTGACAGGCGATATCGATGGCGCTGAGCTGCTCGAATCGACCGCCGAACTCACGATCAAGCGCTGCATCGAGCATCTGCGTGCGAGTGTGGTGGATCAGGTCGAGCTTGCCGCCATCGTAGGTTGGGGCGGTGGCGCCGGAGGGCAGACGAAACGGGTAAAACCAGGTCTTGCCCAGGACGCGGGCCTCTAGATCATTCATGTGCAGCACAGTCTGTCTGTCAGGTCGGCCCGCATTGTATCGGCTCAGCCGGCGGGAGGGCCGGATTCGGCGCAGAACCTGGCCAGGGTGAGGGCCTCGCCCCAGCCGGTGGCGCAGTCCATCCAGCATCGACGCCCCCGGTCATGATCCGGGTAACCCTGGTCGCATACCGAAATACGTGTGCCCTGCGGGGCGTCGCTGAAGCTCAGACTGACGCGTGTTCCGCCTTCAAGACGCTGCATCTGCCAGCGAAACACCAGGCGGGCCGGCGGCTCGATCACTTCGATCAGACCATCTTCCTCGGCATGGATGCGATCGGCGCCGAAGCCGGCCCAGCGAAAGCGCATGGCTCCGCCGGGTCGCGGGTCCATCTGCATGCCCTGGGTGAACCAGCGATCCCAGCCGGCCGCCGAGCCAAACAGGGCGAAACAGGCCGCTCGCGGGGCTCGCACCAGGGTGGCATGTTCAATGTCGGGCAGGTAGCGCATGAGGTCCATGCTACGCCGACTGCGCCAGCCAAGCGCCCGGTCGGCTGTTCGCCGACTGGACGCCCGCCGTTGTGCGAGGGTGCTGTTACAGATCAGCGCTCGACCAGAGCTTCGTTGCCGACCGTGTCCGGCTCAGCCTCGCTGACCGCTGCGGAGACTTGGTCCTCGCCTTGGCCCGGTGCTTCGATCAGGTAGCCGCGTTCGGCCAGACGGTCGAGGTAGCTGTCTTCGCCCACCACCAGCGGCATCGGCAATACGGCAAAGCTTTGCGCGTGCTGACTCAGGGTTTCTTCTGCCTTGGTCAACCATTCGTCGCGCAGGCGTTGCTCAATGTTAAGCAGCCCATGGCGTTCGGCGACCTTGGTTTCCAACAAGGCATCCGCGCAGGAGCGGTAGGTCTGGGTGATGGTGAGCTGGCGCAGTATCTCGGTTTCACCCACCGCCCAGGCGTTGGCCCGCAGCTTCATCTGTTCGATCTCGCCACCCACCCGATCGAGCATGCGGCGGAAACACTCGGTGTCTTCCAGTGCGGTGGTGTTGAACTCCTTCAGCGCCTGTTTGGGGTCTTCAAAGCGAATCTCGATGCTGGGTCGCACCTGCTCCAGCTTGGCCTTCTTGGCCAGCTTGTTCACCCGCTCGGAAACGAAGTTGTCCAGCGTCATATCGTTCTTGCGGATGGCCTTTTCCATCAGCTCCTGCGCGGCCACCAAGGGGCGACGCTTCTCGACGCTGCCTGAGCGGCCAATGTATTGCTGCTTGAGCTGCAGCCAACGCTGGTACAGCTCGTCCGGCAGAACATCCTTGAGCTTCTGCTTCTCCGGATTGTTGCGGGTCTTCATGATCGAGGGCAGCAGGAACACCGCCCGCAGCATGCCGCCCTTCACGCTGAAGTTGAGGCTGGGTTGGCGCAGAAAGGCGCTGGAATCGGCAATTCGCTGTTCCACCTCGGCGGCATTCCATTGCATGCGCTTGGGCAAGGGCAGCAAGGTGCCGAGTACCCACATCTGATGACCATCCTTGCTCACTCGCCATAGCCCAGGGCCGGGTTGTTCGCCGCTGACCACCACCGTGGTGGGCAGGGTGGCAAGGGGTGCTTCGTTGGCCTCCGCTGAACGTGCGATGGCGCCGTCGCTGATGGCCAGAACGCTGCCGACCAGCATCAGCCAACACAGGTATCGCTTACATCCACCCATACACTCTCGCTCCACATTGATTCACGTTGAGATCCGCCGGCCAAGAGTGCGCGAGGTCGGCTGAACGCGCACCACCGAGCTGCGCGGCCCGATCAGCAGCACTATGCTAGGAGCGATGCGCGTGGGCGGCGAGTGTCCTTGGTCATCCCCCGCAGACACCTGATTGCACTACGATGCGCTCATGCATGTGCCGGACTTCTGCCGCGGCTACGTATGGGTCAGCGTTCTGCTGCTCGCCCTGCTATGTGCGCCGGCCAGCGCAGCGATTCCGCCCGCGTTCGTTCGCATCGATGATCAGGGCGCGATCCCCGATCAGGTGCTCACTGCGCTGGCTCAGGGGCGCGGTGGTTTCATCTGGATCGGCACCGCCGGTGGCCTGGTGCGCTACGACGGCTATCGCTTCCAACGCTTTTCCCACCGGCCGGATGATCCGCATTCGATGCCGGGCAATCTGGTGCGATCGATCCTGGTGGCAGGTGACGGGCGGATCTGGATCGGCACCGATGTCGATGGATTGGCGGCGCTGGATCCGCTGAGCGGCAAGTTCACCCGCTTTCGCCATCAGCCAGATCGCAGTGACTCCTTGGTCAACGGCGCCTTGTTCGCCCTGGCCGAGAGCGCCGAAGGCGGGCTGTGGGTCGGGAGTGTCGATGGCGGGCTGAGTTATCAGCCACCCGGCGCCACGCACTTCGAGCAACACGCACCCACGCTGCCCAATGGCCGCTTGTTGCGGATCAACGTGCTGTTGGTTGACGCGCAGGGCACGCTGTGGATCGGCACCCCGACCGGGTTGTTTCGCAAGCCGCCCGGCGCCGCAGTGCAAGCGCTGCCGGGCCAGGACGAGCTGTCCCGCCAGCTGGCCGACAGCACGGTCTACAGCCTGTTGCTGGCGGCCGATGGGAGTCTTTGGGTCGGCACTCGCGAGGGGCATCTGTTCCGCCTGCAAGAGCCGCATTCGGCCGAGCCCAGGTTGGAGCGATTGCCGGTGGAGTCGGGCGTGAGTGGTGTGACTCAGTCGGCCTATGCCCTGGCCCAGGTTGGCGATCGGATCTGGGTTGGCCTGCAGGATGGCATCGATATTCGCGATGCTGACGGTGTCGTTGTCGAGCACATTGAGCATCGTCCGGCTGAATCATCCAGCCCGGCGGGCAGCGATCTGCGTGCCTTGCTGGTCGACCGCGCAGGCCTGGTGTGGGCCGGTGGATTCGGGTCGGGTCTGCAATGGCATGACCCAGGGGCGCGCGCAATCGGCGTGTTACGCGATACTCAATCGGAAGCGGGTGCCCAGCAGAACAACGTGACCGCCATCCTGCAACGGCGCAACGGTGAGCTATGGCTGGGCACGCGTGGGGTCGGTGTACGTGTGCTGGATAGCGCGTTGCGCCCACTGCGGCAGCTGACGCCGGGCTCGAGCGAACTGCCGGCGCTGGAGCTGGCCTGGGTGACAGCGCTGGCCGAAGGTCCCGATGGCAGTGTGTGGCTGGGAAGTCGCGAGGGACTGTGGCGCCTGTCGGCCGATGGCAAGCAGCTGGTCAATGTGGTGGCGACAGATCGACCGGCGGGCCTCAGTGTGCGCCGCCTGCTGGCACAAGAAGACGGTCAGCTGTGGGTGGGCGCTCGCAACACCCTGCTCAATTTTGATCCGCGAAGTGGGCGCTTGCGCAGCGTGGGCTCCGAGCGCCTGCCGCAGGACATCAATGCGCTGCAGCTGGATAGGGAGGGCGTGCTTTGGGTCGGCGCGGTGGCGGGGCTGTTTCGCCTGTTGCCCGGTGAGATGGAACTGCGTGCGGTGGATGCCGTGCCGGGCAGCGAGCTTGCCCACAGCAGCGTGCTCGGGCTGCTGGTTGATTCGCAGCAACGACTGTGGATCGACACTCCGCTGGGCCTGCACCGGCTGAGAACGGCGGCGGAGGGGTTTCACTTCGATCGCATCGCCTTGCGTGGATCAGCGCTGGAGGATGAGAGTCAGCCGCTGGACGGCGATTTTGGTGCCAACCTGCAGCAGGATGGCGAAGGCCGGGTGTGGAGCCAGCGCTACGTGTTCGATCCGCAGCGCAACTCCACTTATGTGCTGACCCGTGCTGACGGTGTCGACTTTGGTACGGGTTGGTATCGATCGTATGCCTCGATGCTGGATGGCCGCTTGCTGTTCGGTGGCAGCGAGGGCGTGTTGGTGGTTGATCCGCAGCACTTTCGGCCCTGGACCTACGAAGCCCCCCTGCGCACAACGGAATGGCGTGTTCAAGGTCGAGTGCGGGCGATCGGTTCGGGGCCGGAGGGGTTTGTGCTGTCGCCGCAGGATCGCAGCTTTGCGCTGGAGTTTGCCGCGCTCGATTTCAGCCTGCCCGAGGCCAATCGATATCGCTATCGATTGCTCGGTTTCGATCAGGGCTGGAATCAGGTCGATGCCGGCTATCGCGTTGCCAGCTACAGCAATCTGTGGCCCGGCGAGTACTGGCTGGAGGTGCAGGGCAGTAATCGCACCGGTCGCCTGTCCGGGCAAATGCTGCGCTTGCCGATCAGTATTGAGCCGGCCTGGTGGCAAACACCCTGGACCATGTTGGCCGCGATACTGCTGCTGCTCGCGCTTGGTCATGCCGCCCTGCGCTGGCGGACCCGACAGATCGCCCGCCAGGCCAGCAAGCTGCGTCGTTTGGTCGATTCCCAGACCGGTCAGCTCAGAGAGGCCAAGCAGCGTGCTGAGCAGGCGCTGACCGATCTGATGGCCACCCAGCAGCAGCTGGTGCAATCGGAGAAACTGGCGGCGCTGGGCCAGCTGGTGGCCGGCGTCGCCCATGAGGTGAACACGCCCTTGGGGGTGGCGCTGACCGCCGCCTCCCACCTGCAGGAGGCTACCCATGCATCGAGCCGAAAGTTCGCCGAGGGCAGCCTG
Source organism: Pseudomarimonas arenosa (assembly GCF_014841215.1). Lineage (GTDB taxonomy): Bacteria > Pseudomonadota > Gammaproteobacteria > Xanthomonadales > Xanthomonadaceae > Pseudomarimonas > Pseudomarimonas arenosa. Next base: position 246,754 of record NZ_JACYTR010000001.1, on the reverse strand, counting down.
CGACGCAGCGAACTTGAGCAGTGGCAGCGCACCAGCCAGGAGAGCGTGCAGATGATTCTGCGCAGCCTGGAGCGCGCCAGTGAGCTGGTCAAGCGCTTCAAGCAGCTGGCAATTGATTCGCGCCACGAGAACCCGGTGTCGATGGAACTGGCTGATCTGGCCCGGGATCTCGCCGACACGGCGCGGGTGACGCTGAAGCAGCAGTCGGTGGAGGTTGCGCTGACGGTTAGCGGAAACGGCGAGCTGATCACCTATCCCGGCGCACTGTTCCAGATCATGACCCAGCTGGCATTCAACGCTGCGCTGTACGCCTGGCCTGAAGGCGCCGAGACGTGCAGTGGCAGTTTCAGTATCGAATGTCGACTGACGGAGACTGAACTGCTGGTTCGGGTGGCCGATGATGGCGTCGGCATGTCCGCTGAGACCGTGGCGCGGGCGTTCGATCCGTTCTTTACCACTCACCGCAGCCGCGGCGCTGGGCTCGGTCTGCACATGGTGCACAACCTCGTCTGCCGCACTCTGCGCGGGAGCATCGAGCTAAGCAGTGAGCCGGGCAAGGGCGCCTGCTTTGAGTTGCGCCTGCCACGCAGGGTGGTTCACCCCTCAGGCTGAGTCCGATCGGCTCGCCGGGTCCGCTGACCACTCGGCGGACGGCGCCGGCAGAGTCAGTTCGACCCGGGTGCCGCGCCCCGGACTGCTGCGCAGCTGCAAATCGCCGCCGAGCAGGCCGGCTACCTGATTGTGAGCGGTGGACAACCCCAGGCCCACGCCACCTTGGTGGCGGCGTGTGGTGTAGAACGGTTCCAGGGCGCTGCGAACGGTGGCTTCGTCCATGCCGATACCATTGTCCTCGACCACGATTATGAAGCGGCCGCTGTCGTCGCGGCTCGCTGACATTGCTATGCGCCCGCCCTCGCTCGGGAACGCATGCTGTAGCGCATTCAGCAATAGTTGGTCCAACACCGAGTGCAAGGTGTTTTCCGAGCATTGAACTGCCAGTTCCAGCGGGCACTCGATGTGCACACTGATGCCACGTGGATCAAGCTGGTCCTGCAGTCGCTCGGCGCTGGCCTGCAGTGCGCTGCGCAGATTGACTTCGCTGCGGCTGTCCGGCCGGTCGATCGCCAACTGCTTGAAGCGCTGCACCAGGGTGGCGCTGCGCTGCAGTCCGCGAATCGAAATGGTCAGTGCCTCGGCGGCCTCAAGCAGGAACTGCCGCAATTCACTGCGGGTCAGCTTGCCGCTGTTGAAGGTCTGTTGGACGGTGTCGATCTGCTGCTGCAGATGACTGGTGACAGTCAGGGTGTAGCCCAGCGGGGTGTTGATTTCATGCGCAACCCCCGCCACCAGGCCGCCAAGGGAGGCTAGTCGCTCGCGCTTGAGAAGTTCGGCCTGCGTGCTGCGCAGTTGTTCCAGGGCGGTGGCCAAACGCTGCCGGCTTTGTTCGATCTCGGACGTCCGCTGCTGCACCTTCTGTTCCAGGGCAAGGTTGATCGAACGCAGGTTTCGCGTTCGCCACTGCACGATGCCGATCAACAACGCGAGCGCGCCGATCGCAACCAGCGCGAGGAAGGGCCAGCTGCGAAACCAGGGTGGATGAACCCTTAACGGATAGATAAGTTGCGAAGCCGGGTGGCCCTGGGCGTCGATGGCGCGCAGGGCGATCTGGTAATCGCCTGCATCCAGCCCATCAATCTCAATCTGTTGGTCGGATTGAATTTGCCGCCAGTCGTTCCAGGCGCCGATCACCTTGGCCTCAAGCCGTTGTGGGTTGCTGGCCGATGCCCCGGGAATGGCGACAATCAGGCTGAGCGCGCGCTGGCCGAAGCTCAGCTCGGTGGGCTGCAAGGGGTCGGGGTGCACCGGCAGTGCATGGTCACCAGCGCGAATCGAGCGCAGCAGTAACGGAAACTCCGCACCGGCTGCATCGACGTCATTCGGGTTGAAGCGAAACAGGCCGTCGTCGCTGCCGATCCAGATCAGACCATCGGCCTCGGGCAGGATACTGCGTACCGTGATGCCCTGCAGGCTGGGCGTGTAGTTCGGTGTGCTGAGACCTTGCTCGGCGCTATGACGGAAGTAGCCGGTGACGGGTAGACCATCGGATTGGCGGTGGGCATGAAACCACTCGCGGCCATCGTCTGCGCTGCGCAGCAGGTCGATCACCAGACCATGCTGATCGGCCCAGTCGGAGAGTTCCTGGTCGGGCTCGAATCGGCCCAGCTGTGGGTCGAAGCGGCTGGCTGGACGGCTACCTAGCACCAGCCAACGCTCGTGCCACTGCAGCAAGCGCAGCGCGGTGCGAGCGGGCACGCCGTCATCTTCACGATACCAGCGCAGAACCTTGGCCTTCGGCTTGCCCGAATCCGAATCCTCTTCAACAGTTAGTTCCACTATGCCGTGTGGAAACACGGCAAGCCACAGTCGATCGTCGGCGGGGTGATGGATGCTTTGTACCAGCTCATCAAAATCATTCAGCAGATCATGCTGCTGCCAACGACTGCCATCGAAACTGGCCTGCTGGAAGCCGCCGTCCATGCCGACGAACAAGCGCTCATCCTTGTGCAACAGGGAGCCAATGGCGCGGCCGGCCCGGATCGCCGTTTCGGCCTGTCCGTCGCTGACTTCAAACAAACCATTGGTGTTGCCGACCAGCAGGCGGTCGCCCAGGCTGAGCATGGCCCAGGTCTGATCATTGACCTTGGGCACTGCGACAAACCCGGCTGGATGGCCGCTCTGCAGGCGAAACAGGCCGCGGCCGGTGGCGGCGTACAGGCTGTGTTGATGACGGTGCAGGGCGATCACCCGGCCGAGCAGGCCTTGAGGCTCGCCAAAGCGACTGAACGGCGCGTTGCGGTCGATTCGGCTCAAGCCGTTGTCCAGGCCGAGCCACACGCTGCCGCTACGATCTTCGAACAGGCTCAATACATCCTCATCGCGCAGTCCCTGACTGCGGTTCAAGTGCAGCTGCAGGCCGCCCTCGGCATCCAGCACATACAGGCCACGCAGCGTGCCCAGCGCTATCTGGCCATCGTGCAGACGCAGTCCACGGTAGATCAGATCCTCCTTCAGCCGTGAGTCGATTTCGGTCGGCCAGGGTCGAATGCCGCGCTGATCGGCCAGGAACAAGCCATCGCGCCGCGTGGCCAGCAGCAGGCTCGAGCGGTCGTCGGAGTGGTCGAAGGGCAGTGCGGCATAGACACGCAGTTCCGCCAGGCGATCAGCGCCCGGCAGGGGGTGCAGCTGATCATCGATCAATTCCAGCATGCCGCGCCCTTGCTCCCAGATCAGCAGGCGCTGATTGACCCGAAAGCTAAAGTGGAAGCTGCTGCTCGGCGTCCAGCTCTGTACTTGATCGCCGCGTAGGCGAATCAATCGGCGCAGCGCGTTGTACACCACGCCATCGGCGGTGGCGTGGGTGGCACGAATCTCACCGACCGGGCGCAGTCCGGCGGGCAGACGGTTGTGCAGGGCGCGGTAGTGGCGGCGGCCGTAGCGATCCAGTTCGAGCACGCCAAACTCATCGGTGCCACCGACATGCACTCGATCTTCGGCATCCACGGCCAGCGAGCGCACCGTGCTTTCGTTGTCGAGCTTGTGCAGGCTCCAGCGCTGGCCATCGAACTCAAGCACGCCGAGTGTGTTGGCGATATAGATCAATCCGCGCGAGTCCTGCACGATGTCCCAGTTCTGCGCGTCAGCACCGTAGTCGCGTGGCGCCAGATTCTCCAGCAGCGGGACGCCCGCTTCGTCGGCGTGCGACGGACTTGCAGGGGTCGTGGTCGTCAGTAGCACCAGCGCCAGGCCAAGCATCCACTGCAAGTTCAGCATCCATCGCCGTTGGCGCCTCTTTTCAGGCTGTCGGTCGGACTTAACGGGCGGCTTCATGATGTCAATGCCCGCGCGGCTGTGGCAATGGCCGATCGCGCTGTGCCGCAGCGAAAGTGTGGACCCTGGTATGCGCTCGATGTCGCCCTGTCAATCATCCGAGATCGTCGCGTCGGTTTCGATGCGCACGCCGCGCACCCGCGGCCCAGCTGCGCCAGGCTCGGTCCAGACCAGGATGGCCGCATCGCCGAGACTGGCCAGCCGCGGCATGCCGGTGTTGCGGCCGACCGGCAGCTCGGTGATGTCCAAGCGACTGATCTGCTCGCCGTTGCCATCGAGTTCGGCGACCCGTAGCACCGGGTGGCCGGCCGTTCCCTCGGCCACGCCCAGCCAGCTGACCAGGGCCCGCTCGCTGTGCCAGGGCGCCGCATCGACCCGCCCCAGCAAGCTGGGGTGCGCTTCCAGGCGGGTCAGTGGCTGCCAGCCCGACTGCGCATGCACGGCTAGGCGCAACTCGAAGTTAGCGCCGTTCTGGGTTGGCCAGGCCAGCAGCGGACGATCGCCCAGGCGGGTGAGGGCCGGCCCATTGACCGGGCAACCGGCCATCTGCCAGTGATCGGCCACCGCGATGGCCGGCGCCGACCAGCCGTGATCGAAACGGCGAAGCCAGCCGATATCGCGAATTTCCTCCCGGCTGCGGTCGCGGTACACCACCCAGGGACCCTGCTCGGTACGCAGGGCATCTGTGTGGCAGCAATCGCAGGTCAGATCGTCCAGCTCTACTTGCTGAGTGCTGCCATCACGGCTCAGCTGCGCGCTGCGCAGCGAGGTGTGGGCAGCGCCGTGATCGTCATGGCCAGCGTGACTGCCGGCCTCGGCGCCACGCCGCCCATCCAGCCATATGGCCAGGACCCGGTCTTCACCGTCTGGTAGAAGGCTGACAAAGCCGTGTTCGGTCGGCCGGTTGTCCTGGTTGAGCCTGCTGGCTTCCGACCAGGTCTGGCCGCGGTCGGTCGAACGGGTGGTCCAGATGTCATAGGCGTAGGGCTTGCTCGGATCTGACTTGCGCAGGTAGAAGCTCAGCCAATCGCCGTTGTCGGCCACCACCAGACTGGGGAAATCCGCCCAGTTGACGAACCAGTCCGAACCGCTGGCGATCAATCCGCTGTGTTGGAGCTGACCCTGGCGATCCAGCTGATGAAAGCGCAATTCGGCGCGGCTGCCCTGGCGCTCGATACTGGTCAGCACAAAACCGCCACGACCGTCGGTGCTGATCGACGGCTGTGCGTGGCCCGGCAGCTCCAGTGGAGTCATGCGCAGCGCAGCGTCGGCATGCGCCGGGCAGAGCCCCAGGGCAACGAGCATGCAGCAGGTTTTCAGGCGATGCAGCATGGCGAAGGTCCTGTCGACAGTTGCACAGGCTAGCTGGCACAACGTCGGCGTCAACCCCGACGCGCCCGGCAGCCGCAGCAGTAGACTGAGCTACAGCCATCGATCCTGCCAAGTCAGCATGAGTACTGAGTCGACTCCATCGTCTGGTCCGCCGCCCGACTTCCAGGCCCTGGTGGTGCCCTGCGTCGATCTGCAACCTGGAGCGCCGCTGCGCTGGTTGCGCAAGGGCTGGCAGGACTGGCGTCGGGCGCCGGGCCTGAGCCTGTTGTTTGGTCTGCTGATCGCCGCGGTCAGTATCCTGGTCTCGGCGGTGGCCTGGTGGCTGGGCCGCTTTGCCCTGCTGGCCGCCTTGCTGTCGGGCTTTGTATTCATCGCACCGCTGCTGGCGGTGGGTCTTTACTGTGTGAGTCGACAATTGGAGGCGGGGCAGACGCCGCGGCTGGCCGACTCGTTTTCCCTGGCCAGGCGGCTGCTCGGTCAGGCCGGTGTATTCGCCCTTGCCCAGTTCGTGATCCTGCTGCTGTGGTCGCGTGCTGGCATGATGGTCAGCGCGCTAGTGCCCTTGCGCCCAGGTGATCTGCAGGCCCTCTTGGAATTTCTCGCCGTTGGCTCGGCGATCGGCTCGCTGTTTGCCGCCCTGACCTTTGCCGTCAGCGTGGTGTCATTGCCGATGATTGCCGATCGCGAGGTCGACATGATCACCGCCTGCCTGTCCAGCCTGCATGCGGTAATGCGCAACAAGTGGACCATGCTGTTATGGGCGGTGCTGATCGCGGGGTTGACGGCAATTGGGTTCGCCACGGCATTTCTTGGTCTGATCGTGCTGATGCCCTGGCTGGCCTATGCCAGCTGGCATGCGTATCGTGAGACTCTGATTGTTGATGATCTGCCCCGATTGGGCTGAAGCACGGATGGGGCTAACCCGGGGGTTATGGAGGTGGCGATGAACGCGCGCAGGCAGGCACGACGGGATCTGGCTCTGCTGCTGCTGGTGTTGGCTCCGTCGGCGCAGGCGGAGGCCATCGAGCAACTGCGCTGGATGACCGGCTGCTGGGCCGCCGGTGATGCCCAGGGCTTCAGCGAGGAATACTGGACGCCGCCGCGGGCCGGCAGCATGTTCGGCGTGAATCGCAGTCAACGCGGGTCGAGCAAGGTGGCGTTTGAATTCCTGCGCATCGAGCAGGATCCTCAGGGCATGCGCTATCTGGCCCAGCCGGGTGGGCGCGCGCCGACGGTGTTCACCCACCAGCCGGGCGAACCGGGGCAGCGCGTGGTGTTCGTCAATCCCGAGCACGACTTTCCGACTCGCATTGAGTACTGGCGCGAAGGTGATGATCTGAAGGCCAAGGTCAGCGGCGGCGAGGGCGCTCCGGTGTTGCAGTTCCATTGGCAGCCCTGCGGCAGTCCGAGCAAAGCAGCCGAGGCAAACCCGTCCTAGCAGCCGGCAGAACGCTGCGGCGTCCAGCGGCTCATCGGTCCGTGAATGTGAACCGCAACAAACTACGGGTGATTTCGTAGAAATAGCCGCGGCCAGACCATGGAACATTGGCCCGCTTCGCGGTACCGTTGCGGGCTTTCTGGTTTCCTGAACGAAACGATGAATCCGGCTCCCACCGCCAGCGCCAGCGCAGTCCACGACGCATCGTCGTCGTTGGCCCGTGCCCGGCGCTTGAGCGTGGCGCCGATGATGGACTGGACCGATCGCCACTGCCGCTATTTTCATCGGCTATTGGCTCCAAACGCTCTGTTGTATACCGAGATGGTGCATGCCAATGCGGTCTTGCACGGCGATCTTGAGCATCTGCTCGGCTTCCATGCCAGCGAACAGCCGTTGGCCTTGCAGCTTGGCGGCAGCGATCCAGGCCTGCTGGCGGCTGCGGCGGCGATTGCCGAACAGCGCGGTTTCGACGAAATCAACCTCAATGTCGGCTGTCCGTCCGATCGCGTGCAGAGCGGGCGCTTTGGTGCCTGCCTGATGCGTGAGCCGGATCTGGTGGCCGACTGCATTGCCGCCATGCAACAGGCGGTGTCGATACCGGTGACGGTCAAGTGCCGTATCGGAGTCGATGATCAGGATCCGCAGCAGGCCCTGTTCGCCTTGGTCGAGCAGGTGGCTGCCGCCGGCTGTCGCACGGTGATCGTGCATGCCCGCAAGGCCTGGCTCAAAGGGCTGAGCCCAAAGGAAAACCGGCAGGTGCCGCCGCTTGACTATCCCTTGGTGTACCAGCTGAAGCGTGAGCGGCCGGATCTCTGTGTGGTGATCAATGGCGGCATCGAAACCGAAGCCGCCGTCAGTGAGCACCTGGCCCACGTCGACGGTGTGATGATCGGGCGTGCCGCCTACCACACGCCTTACCTGATCCACCGCTTGGACTCGCAGATCTTCTCCGACCAACGCATCCAGCGCTCGCGCGATGACCTGCTGCTGGCGATGCAGAGCTATGTCGAATCCTATGTCGCTGCCGGCAAGCCGCTAGCGCATATCAGCCGTCATCTACTCGGTCTGTTCCATGGTGAACCAGGCGGGCGTCAGTTCCGTCAGCGCCTGAGTCAGGGCAGTGCGGCGCTCGGAGCCGATTGGTCCGTGGTACTGCACGCCCTGGCCGCGACCCAGGCCTGGACGCGAGCGGCCTGACCGATGCTGATTGAGCAGCCGAGCCAGTGGGCGCGGTGTGCCGCGCAGTTTGCGCCGAGCCAGGCGGCCTGCGCCCGGGCCGCTTTTCTGGTCACGCCGCAAGGTTTCGCCATTGCGGCCGAGTCGCAACACGACAATGTCTACATGCTGTCCGGCCAGGTCGATAGCGAGCGTGCGCTGGCACAGCATCGCGCCCTGCAGGCGGCTCTGGCTGAGCGGCTGCCGGTGATTGCATTTCCCGGGCATGCCGATACCCCGGATGCCGTGTTTCCGAACAATGTGTTTGCTACCGCTCAGGTCGACGGCCGTGGGCGACTGCTGATCGGCAGCATGCGACACCCGGTACGCCAACGTGAGGCCGAGCGCGCCGACATTCCGCGTTTCTTCAGTGAAGTCATGGGCTATGAGCTGCTGGATCTGCGGCAGCGTCCGGGTTTGACCGAACTAACCGGCACTTTGGTGATCGATCGTTCTCGCGGCCTGGGTTTCGCCGGACTCAGCCCGCGCTGTGATCGTCAGGGTGTTGCCACCATGGCCGACGCCTTCGCGCTCAATGCCTGTTTCGCCTTTGCCTTGCAGGACGACGAGTACCACACCAATGTCGTGCTAAGTGTGCTGGCCGGCCGAGCCGTGGTCGGCTGTCCGGCGGCGTTCCAGAACGAGCGCGATTGGCAGGCCATCGCCGATACCTATGGCGGCCAGGTGATCGAGCTCGATGCGGCGGAAAAGGCGGGCTTCGCCGGCAACTGCATTGCGCTCGATGGCGAGCGCGTGTGGATGAGTGAACGCGCAGCCGATGGCCTGCGTCCGGCCAGTCGTGCGGCGTTTGAACGCGCTGGCTTTGCGATAGGGGCGGTGGCCCTGGATGAGATCGAGCGCGCCGGTGGATCGCTGCGCTGCTGTGTGGCTGAGATTTTCTGATGCCCTTGCAGGCACATTCACCTCTTGCATACAGAAGCCAGCCGCGACGTCGAGGCGACGCCGCACCCGTGGCTGAACATCGGCACTCAAACTCGGCGCAGTTCATAGGCAATTCACCGCAATTTGCCCAGACTCGCCAGACACACCCTGGTGCGGCGGAACCGATGCCCCCATTGCTCAGCTCCCTCTGGCGGCCAGGACGTGCTCCTGCGCTGAGTGCGAGTCTGATAGTCCGCCCCCTGCTTCTGTTGCTGATTGCTGTTGCGCTTTGCCTGCCGGTATCTGGTCAGGCCGCCGATCGCGATCGCGACGAGGAGCCCTATGCCGATTTGCCACAGTCAGTGCGTCGAATCGAGCGCGAAACTGGCGGCAAGGTGCTGCAAGTCCGTCCGATTCGCCGCGGCGATCGCGAGATCTATCGCATGAAGGTGCTGACGCCCGACGGCCGGATCAAGATCATGCAGGACGATCCGCGCCGACGTCGCGATGCCCGTAATCGCGACTCCGAACCCGAGGATGAGCGCGAAGACGAGCGCGATCAGGCCGATGATCAGCGCGCTGCCGCGCCCGAATCGCGGCAGCCGCAAAGCGAACAGCGCCGCGAGTCCAGCCTGGAGCCGCGGTTCATTCCACCCCCGAAATCCCTAGCTCCGGCCCGAGCATCAAGGAGTGTTGAGTAATGCGCATATTGTTGGTTGAAGATGAAGCCGCTCTGCGGGAAACCCTGGCCGCCCGGCTGCGCCGCGAAGGTTTCGCGGTGGATGCCGCCAGTGATGGAGAAGAAGGTCTGTATCAGGGCCGCGAAGTGCCATTCGACGTGGCGGTGATCGATCTCGGGCTGCCGAAGATGTCTGGCATGGATCTGGTCAAGGCCCTGCGTGCCGAAGGCAAGACCTTTCCCATTCTGATCTTAACAGCGCGTTCGAGCTGGCAGGACAAGGTGGAGGGTCTGAAGGCCGGCGCCGACGACTATCTGGTCAAGCCGTTTCACGTCGAGGAGCTGCTGGCCCGCCTTAACGCATTGATGCGTCGCGCGGCCGGCTGGAGCAAACCGCAGCTGGAGTGCGGTCCGATCAAGCTTGATCTGGCAGCGCAGACCGTCGCCGTCGACGGCCTGCTGGTCGATCTCACCAGCTACGAATACAAGGTGCTGGAGTACCTGATGATGCATGCCGGCGAGTTGGTGTCGAAAGCCGATCTCACCGAGCACATCTATCAGCAGGACTTCGACCGCGATTCGAATGTGCTGGAAGTGTTCATCGGCCGGCTGCGCAAGAAGCTTGACCCCGAAGGCAGCTTGAAGCCGATCGAAACCGTCCGCGGGCGCGGCTATCGCTTCGCCATTGCCCGCAGCGAGGGCTGATTCTCAACACCGAGCAGGCGGGCGGGGGCCCGCCACCGTTGCCCATGATGTCTCACGCCAACGAGCCGAGCCGCGCGTCGCGCCGCCGCCATCGCCTGTCCCTGCAAGCACGGCAGCTGTTGGTGGCCGGGCTCGGCCTGCTCGCGTTTCTGGGCCTGACCGGCTATGCCCTGGACAAGGCCTTTGCCAGTGCTGCGCTCGACGCCCAGCGCGAGCGTCTGCAGACCTACCTGCAGGCCTACCTGGCCGGCACCGAGCTGGCCCGAACCAGTGACCTGATCGCGCCCGATCTGCCGCCCGACCCGCGCTTCGGTCAACCCGGTCTCAGCGGGCTGTATGCGCAGGCGATTGGCCAGGGCCTGTCCTGGCGTTCGCCCTCGGCCACCGGCCGCGAATTGCCGCCGGCCGAGCAATTGAGTCAAGGTGAGGTGAGTTGGTCCGGGCAGCCGCTGGAGAGCGAAGTCGGGCCGGTGTATCGGCTGGGCATGGGCGTGCTGTGGGAAGTCAGTGACGACCGCAGTGTGCAGTTCTCCTTCTACGTGGCAGAAAGCGCCGATACGGTGAAGCGGCAGATCGATGTGTTCAGGCGCACGCTGTGGGTCTACCTCGGCGGCGCCGGCCTTCTGCTGTTGGCGGTGCAGACCCTGATGATGCGCTGGAGTCTGCGCCCGCTGCGTCGCGTGATTGTTGATCTGGCCCGTGTTGAACGCGGTGAATCGGAGCTGCTGGACGGCAGCTACCCGCGCGAACTGGCAGTGTTGACCGACAACCTCAACGGCTTCATCGAAAGCGAGCGCCTGCACCTCAGTCGTTACCGCAACACCCTGGCTGATCTCGCCCACAGCCTGAAAACGCCGCTGGCGGTGATGCGCTCACGGCTGGATTCGGGAGAAGTACCGGCCGATCTGCGCGACACCATTCAATCCCAGGTCGGCCGCATGGATGACATCGTTGCCTACCAGCTGTCGCGGGCGGCGACCTCCGGGCATCAGCGCTTCGCCGCGCCGTTGGAGATCGAAAAGCGTGCTGAGGAACTGGTGCAGGGGCTGGAAAAAGTCTACGCCCAGAAGGGCGTGTACTGCGAGTTCGAGCTCGATCCGACGGCGCGTTTCCACGGCGAGCATGGCGATCTGATGGAACTATTGGGCAATCTCACCGAAAACGCCTTCAAGTGGGCGAAACAACGAGTGTTGTTGACCGTTCGCCCGATTGCCGGTGAACCCGGTCGCAGGCCCGGTGTGCTGATCGCCGTCGACGACGACGGACCCGGCATTCCGCCGGAGAAAGTCGAGCGCCTCTTGCAGCGCGGCGTGCGTGGCGACGAACGCGTGCAAGGCCACGGCATAGGCTTGTCGATCGTGCAGGACATCGTCAAGGCCTACCGCGGCGAAATGAAAGTGCTGCGTTCGGAAGAACTCGGCGGCGCCCGCTTTGAGGTATTGATTCCGCCAGCGGCTTGAGAGCCGGAATTCGGGATTCGTCGAAGCCGGCTCGGCCTTGATGAATTTCAATGCGACTCCGCTTCGAATATGGGGGCCAAGCAACGGCGCCCATCTCGAACCTACATGCAGTTTGGTTTTGAAGCGGGGTCGAATCGATTCCAGTAAACGCGTCGAGACTGATTCGACGAATCCCGAATCCCGGCTCTTCACCCCCGCTTCCCGGGCATCGGAAACGGGGTGACGATCTTGTCGCCGCTGTTGCAGTCGCGGATCACCAGCTGAGTCTTGCGCTCGACTTCTTCCACGCGTACTACCGATTGCATCGGCAGATGCAGCACGCGGGTATTGCCGAACTCGTCGCGGAGTTTTTCTTCGGTGGGGTCGATCACCAGACTCTCATTGGTGTCCCAGACCAGGTCGCTGATTTCGGTAAAGCCCCACAAGGCACTACTGGCCACGCTACGGGCGTAGAGCTCGTAGATCTTGCCGGCGCTGAGAAAGGTCACTTTGTAGAGCGGTTTGGTGGACATGGGCGAGTCCGGGCTGCGGTGAACGGGGGCGGAGCTTAACAGGTTGGAGTGTGGCGATCAGGCCTGAGCGCGCCAGCGTCGCGACAGGCTGCTTCTTGCTACCAGACCATACAGGAAGCCAATGATGAAACCGGCAACGTGGGCTGACCAGGCGACGGCGCCGAAGCTGGGGCCGACCACACTGAACACCACCTGCAGAATGGCCCAGGCGCCAATCATCACCGGGGCCGGTGTGCGCACGAACTCAAGGAACATTCCCAGCGGCAGGACAAAGCCGAGGCGGGCGCGGGGAAACAGGGCCAGATAGGCACCGACCAAGGCCGATACTGCGCCGCTGCTGCCGATGATCACCGCGCGTGGAACGTCCACCAGCAAGACCGCGGCGGCATTGGCGGCCGCGCCAGCGAACAGGAACAACAACAGCAGTCGCAGCCCGCCCAGGCCACGCTCGGCGGGCAGGCCGAAGATCAGCAGGAACAACAGATTGCCGACCAGATGCAGCCAGTCGGCATGGATGAACAGGGTGCTGAACAGGGTGGCCCAGTGGCGATAGCCGGAGAGATCAAAGACGCCAGCCGGCAGCAGTTGTTCGGGCATCGCACCCCAGCGATAGAGAATTCGGCCGCGGGCCGCGTCATCGAGGCCAACCAGCCAGAGGAAGGCCAATACCGAGATCAACACCAGGCTGGGCGTCGCCCAATGAATCTGATTGCGCTGTCGCTCGGGCAAGCGAACAAACATCAGCCGGTGACCCTTGGCCGGCAACTCAAGGCCGAGCTTCCCGCGCCGATGCAGGCCGCAGCGCGACGGCGTGCCGGTACAGCAGGGCGGCTGTGACCAGACCGGCACCGAGGATGCCCATGCGGTTAACCTGAGCCATCCAGGCCGCCGATAGGGCTGCCAGCAGTGCGACATACAGCACCCAGCCGGTAAGGCTAATGTTCAGCCGGTGGAACTCGCCGCAGGCCGGGCAGCGATACTCGAGGTTGTCTTCCCCTTGCCACCAATGGCGCTGCCAGCGCGGCACCCTAACCTGGGTCTGTTCCAGCTTCATCGGCGCCGCGCAGCGACCGCAGGGATATCGACCAGGCAACATCGGTCAGACTACGGTGCGCATCAGCGTGGCAACCACCAGCTACGACCATTGATGCGCAGCCACACGCCTTCGCGTTCGATCGACTGAACGCTGACCTGTTGACCAAGGTCGCTGCCCTCCAGCACGCGACGTCCATCGATCACGGCGAAGCGCCGGTCGGCTTGCGCATGATAGACGTGAACACTGAGTTTCAGCGGCGGCAACGCGCTGCGTTCGGCAGCCGGCATCAGATCGATGTCCGGCGGCAGGGTCGGGGGCGGGCTCGCGGCGGCCGGCGGTGCCGGTGTTGTTGGCTCCGTTGTCGCCGCCTCTGCTGTCGTCGGCGCTGATGTCGTCGGCGCTGCCGCGGTCACCTGCGGCGGCGGCGACTCTGCTGCAGCCTTGGTTGCAGGCGCTGAGGAAGCGACCACGGGTTGTGGTGGTGTGGGTGCGGGCACTGTGGCCGCACGCGGAGCCGGCGCCTCCTGGGCTGGCTGAGCGACCGTCTGCGGACGCCTCGCATCGACCTCGGTTGTCGCGCTCCCGCTCGCTTCGAGCTGCCCGTCCGGAACAGTACCTGTTTGTTCCGCTTGAACGGCAGGTTCAGTGGCGGTGCGGCTCTGGGTGCCGATCCACCATGCGCAGGTGCCGATGACCAGCACGGCAGCGGCGCTGCCCAACCAGAGCGGTAACGTCGATCGCCGCTGACGATCTGCTGCTTGCGCGGCCTGCGACATCAGGCCCGGTGGCTGTCCCATCTGCCGCTCGGATTCTGATTTGCGCAGGGCTTCGAGAATCAAGGACATGATCAGCCGCCCTCAGCTGCGGTCACCGAGGGCGGTGGGCGACGCGCCAGTCGCGGGCCACTCTCATCGGAGGTCAGGGCAAACAGGGTTTCCGGGCCGACGATGCCATCCGGCACCAGTCCGTGCGAGGCTTGCAGGCTGCGCACCGCGGCCACCGTCGATTCATCGTAGTAGGCCGGCTGCGGCGGCAGCTCGCGCAACAGGCCTCGTGCCTTCAGCTTGCCGTGCAGCCATTCGACTTCCGGTCCAACGTCGCCGCGCTTGAGGTTGCTGCTAAGAAACACCGGCGCCTTCCAAAGCGCATAGAACTCACCCAGCCAGCTGCGCTCGAGTTCGTGACGACCGACCGTGTAGTTCTGCCCGCTGATCAACAGTCGGGCGTGCTGATTGCTGATTCCGGTCAACACCGCCCAGGTGTCGACGCCGTCATTGGATAGCCGCAGGATCACCGGGCGGCGTAAGGTTTCCAGCTTGGTCAGGCTGCCGCCGCCGCGCAGACAATAGATGCCCGGTACCGGTTGACTGGCGCAGCGTGCCGCGGTGGTTGCATCGAGCTGTTCGGAGCGGATCATCCACAGCCCCAAGAGATGGGCCCAGGCGCTCGGATAGGTGTCATGCGCCTCGGCCATCACGGCCATCAGATCGACGTCGGAACGGCCGCGATCGACACTGTCCTCGCTTTCCTCGGATATCGGCTCCGGCGCCGCCGTCTGGCGTTCGGGCCACAACGCGATCGACAGGGCCATTGCCGCCACAATGGCGGCGGCAATCGCCGAAATGCGAATCTTCGGCCGACGCTTCGAGCTGGCCAGCGCTTCGGCGGCCGCAGCATCGACTTCACGCTCGCCGATCTGGGTCAGATTCTTGGCATAGCCGGCCATCAAGGCGCGATCGGCGATCACGTTGAGCAGTCGCGGTACGCCTTCGGCGTGCTCGTGCATGCGGCGCAGGGCCAGGCGGGTGAACGGCATGCGATTGCAGCCGGCGACCTGCAGTCGATGCCGTACATAACTATCTGTTTCATCTGTCGACAGCGGGGTGAGGTGATAGCGCGCGGTGATGCGCTGCGACAGCTGACGCAGATCTTCCCGACTCAGCAGTTCACGCAACTCGGGCTGACCGAGCAGGATGATCTGCAGCAGCTTCTGGGTCGGGGTCTCCAGGTTGGTCAGCAGGCGTACTTGCTCCAGCGCCTCTATCGACAGGTTCTGCGCTTCGTCGATGATCAACACCACGCGCAAACCCTGTGCATAGGCATCAAGCAGGTAGGCATTCAAGCCGTCGACCAGGCCCTTCAAGCTGCCACGCCGACCGGTCAGGTCGATCTTCAGTTCTTCGCAGATGGTTTCCAGCAGTTCCAGCGGCGACAACTTGGGGTTAAGTACCAGGGCGACCCGGGTGTCCTCTGGCAATTGTTCCAGCAGCAGGCGGCACAGCGTGGTCTTGCCGGTGCCGACTTCGCCGGTCAATTGAACGAAGCCACCGCCACCGCCTTGGCCGATCCCGTACAACAGATGCGCCAAAGCGTCCCGATGACGCTCGCTCAGAAAGACGAAGCGCGGATCGGGGGTGATGGAGAACGGCGGCTCCTTGAGTCCGTAATAGTTCAGGTACATGAGTTAGTCGGGGGCCGAGCGTGCGGTCGGCAAACGTCGTGAAGGGTACCGGTCGGGCTTGGGCAGTCGCGTTAGGAAGGTGTTAAACACGCTCTTCGGGCTCAGGACGAGCCCTCCACCGCATCGGCAAACGGCAGCTTTGGCTGCTGTAGTTCGATTCTGCCCTCTCCAGCGGTGATCTTCTTGAACTCCGCCCGACTCACCGATACGTAGCGCTCGTTGCCGCCAATCTCGACCTGTGGACCATCGGTGATCGCCCGGCCCTGCTCATCGACCCGCACCACCATGGTCGCCTTGCGTCCGCTGTGGCAGATCGTCTTGATTTCGCTAAGGCTGTCGGCCCAGGCCAGCAGGTACTGGCTGCCCTCGAACAACTCACCGCGGAAGTCGGTGCGCAGGCCATAGGCCAGCACCGGAATGTTCAGGCGATCGACTACTTCGGATAGCTGCCAGACCTGCTGCTTGCTGAGGAATTGCGCTTCATCGACCAGCACGCAATGCAGGTCGCCCTGCTGTTCCACGTCGCGTCGGACAATGCTGTGCAAGTTGTCATCGCGATCGAAAATGCGTCCCTCCGAGCGCAGACCGATGCGCGAGGCCACCACGCCTTCGCCGTAGCGATTGTCCAGCTGCGGGGTCAGGATCAAGGTGCGCATGCCGCGCTCGCGGTAATTGTGCGCGCTCTGCAGCAGGGTAGTGGTCTTGCCGGCATTCATCGCCGAGAAATAGAAGTAAAGCTTGGCCACGCGGCTTGCTCAGTCCGGCTGGGGGGCGGAGCATAGCTCGAACTTCCGGGCACGGTCGACCAACCGGGGCCGACGTGCCGTGGTCGGTGTCGATCGCTGGCCGAGGCGGCACTGGCGCAGTGCGCAGGCCTTGGCGGGCGAAATGTGATAGAAACTACAGAATCGAATGACCTTCATGAGCGCTGAACAAAGCGCGTGATATCAGGGTTTCATTCGGACTCGCCTGCAGCGCTGTCCCTCCGGAGGGAGGGTGTATGACCGCAAGATCAGTCAAGAGTGCGGCATCTGCGCCGGTCGAAAGGTCGGCCCTGGCCTTGTTTTCATCGATTGCCGAGGCCGAGGGACCGCTCGAGTTGGCCCAGCAGGTGACCCGGGCCTTGCCCGCGGCCTGCGCTGTGTCCGATGTATCCCTGTGGTGGTCGCTCAATTGGCCGGGCGATCGGCAGGGTGCGCCGCAGCGCACGCTATCGGCGGCACGTCTGGCCTTGCTGGAGCGTTGTCATGGCAGCCCCAGCGGGCTGGAGATTGCTGGCGAGGTGTACTGCTACCGCCTGTACGTGTCATCTGACGGGCCGGCGGCCTTTCTGCTCTGCCGCGCCCAATCGCCTGAGTCGGCGCCGCATCAGCTGCCCTACTGGCAGGTGCTGCTGGCCGCCCTTGCCAGGCGCTGGAACGATCTGTTGGAGTTGCGGCGGCAGGATGAAACGGTTGCTCGAATGGAGCATTCCGAGCGCTTGCAGCGGGCCTTGTTCGATATCGCCGATATGGCCGGCTCCGATCTCGACATGGGCGACATGCTGCGTCAGGTGCATCGTATCGTCGGCGGTCTGATGTATGCCGAGAACTTCTTTATTGCGCTGTACGACAAGAGTCGCGATGCCATCCGTTTCGTCTACTACGTCGATGCCGAGGACCCCGAGGCGGTCGACTCACAGCATTGGACGCCGCTGGCCGACTTCGAACGCGCGCTCACCTGGTATCTGATTCGCGACGGTCGGCCGCTGCGCGGCGCCACCCATGAACTGCGACGGCAGATCTCCGGCCCGCTGCGCCTGGTCGGGGTCGATAGCCCGGACTGGATGGGCGTGCCCATGCTCAGCGGCAGCGAGATTCGCGGTGTGATCGTGGTGCAGAACTATCATCAGGCCAATTGCTTCAGCGAGGCCGATCAGAATCTGTTGAGCTTCGTCGCCAGCCATATCCTCACGGCGCTGGAGCGCAAGAAGGGCCAGGAAGAGCTGGAGCAGCGTGTTCAGGAGCGCACCCGCGAGCTGGCGGTAGAGGTCGAAGAGCGCCAGCGCGGCGAGAAACTGCAGCGCAGCCTGTTCCACATCGCCGAGCTGGCCAGTGGCGAGGGCTCGGTCGAGTCCTTCTATCAACAGCTGCATCGGGTGATCGATCGGCTGATCACGGCGCCCAATTTCTATGTCGCCTTGCTGTCAGACGATTCCGAGCAGATCGAGTTTCCGTACTATGCCGATGAGTCCGGCCGTTCGCCCGGCGTGCGTGCCAAGGGCTGTGGCCTGACCGAATACCTGATGGATCAGGCTCGGCCCTTGCTGCTCAGTGCACGCGATGTATCCGGCCTGCAAGAACGCGGCGACATCAAGCGCAGCGGAACGCCCAGCGAATCGTGGATGGGTGTGCCACTGAAGACCGGCACTCGTGTCTGGGGAGCGATCGTTGCGCAAAGCTATAACGAGCAGGTTCGCTACGGCGCCCGTGAACTGGAACTGCTGACCTTCGTCTCGCGGCAGGTCGGCTACACGGTGGAACGCCGACGCGCGGCGGAAGAGCTGCGCGTGGCCCATGCCGAGCTGGAACGGCGGGTTGAGGAACGTACGCGCGAATTGCGCGAACAGATCGCCGTGCGAGAAAAGATCGAAGAGCGGCTCAAGCACGAGGTGATGCACGACTCGCTCACCGGCCTGCCCAACCGCGCCTATCTGCGCGATCGGCTGGAGCGCGTATTGGCCTTGCGGCGGCGCGGTCACAGGCCTGATTTCGCCGTGCTGTATGCCGATGTCGATCGCTTCAAGGTGATCAACGACAGCCTCGGGCATCTGGCCGGAGATGAGGTGCTGAAGGAGGTCGCGCGGCGTTTCGCCTCCTGCGTGCGCGAGCCTGATGTGGTGGCGCGTCTGGGCGGTGACGAGTTCGCCATCCTGCTCGAAGATATTCCCGGCATGGAGATACCGGTGCGGGTCGCGCAGCGCATCCTCAATGTGATGAGCGAGCCGATGTTTGTGCTGGGCAAGGAGATCAGCACTTCGAGCAGTGTCGGTGTGGCGATGGGCGATCGGCGTTATCGGCACGCCGATGACGTGTTGCGCGATGCCGATATCGCCATGTACCGCGCCAAGCGCGCGGGGCGGCAGCGTTTCGAAATCTTCGATGCGGCAACCAATCAGCATGCCATCCAGGTGCTGGATATGGAGGCCGATATTCGCCACGGCATCGCCGATCGTCGCTTCCATCCCTGGTTCCAGCCAATCGTGCGGATGGTTGATCGCGGCCTGGTCGGTTATGAGGCGCTGATGCGCTGGAATCACGAAACCCGTGGTTGGCTGGCGCCCGCGGCCTTCCTCGACGTGGCCGAGGAAAACGGCAGTATCGAGGCGATCGATTGGCAGGTTTGGGAATCGGCCTGTCGTCAGGTGCAGCGTCTGCCCGATGCGCTGTATGTCACCATCAATGTTTCGGCGCGCTATTTCCGCAAGGACGACTTCGATCAACGCCTGCTCAGCATGATTCGTGGAACCGGCATTGCGCCGTCGCGAATCCGCATCGAGATCACCGAAGGCGCCTTGATGCATAACCCGGAATCGGTGATCACCATGCTGGCTAGGCTGCGCGCCGAAAGTGTGCAGGCGGCGGTGGATGATTTTGGCACCGGCTATTCATCGCTGAGCTATGTGCATCGCTTTCCGCTGCGCAGCCTGAAGATCGATCGCAGTTTCGTCTCTGAACTGGGGCAGCAGGGTGATGCCGGTAGCCGGGCAGTGATCCGTTCGATCCTGACCCTGGCGCACTCGCTCGGCCTTGAGGCGGTCGCCGAAGGCGTGGAGACTGAGCTGCAGGCCGAGGCCCTGATCGCCATGGGTTGTGGCCTGGGGCAGGGCTATCTGTTCGCCAAACCAGCGCCGCTGGCCGAGTAGCAGGGCTGGCCCGGCGGGCAATCTTCGCTCGCAGCTGTCACACTTCCCGCGCTGCCACGTATAGGCAGGGCATCTATATTTAGTGGGGAGTGACTTCATGTCTGCAATCAAGACCTTGGGCCAGATGTTTACCGAGCCCGGCAAGGCGTTCGAAGCGGTGCAAGAGCGCTCGATGATCGCCTTGCCGCTGATCCTCACCATCGTCGGTACCCTGGCCTTGTGGGCCTGGTATTACCAGGTGGTCGACGTCAATTGGCTGATCGATCAGATGGTGGCGGCGCAGCCCGATATGGAACCAGCGCAGGCAGAAAGCATGCGCAAGATGATGAACCCGACCATGCTGACCGTCTTCACCGCCGTCGGCGTGGTGATCATGATGCCTCTGATTCTGCTGATCTCGGCCACTTACTACACCCTGTCGGCCAAGGTGATCGGCAGCGAAATCGGCTTCGGAAAGTGGTTTGCGCTGTCCACCTGGAGCATGGTGCCGGCCCTTCTGCTGATCCCCGCCGGTGCCATCAAGATTCTGATGACCAGCAATGGTCAGTTGACCCAGGAACAGCTCAATCCACTGTCACTTAACCAGCTGTTCTTCCATTTGCCCGCCTCTGATGCCTGGGCCGGCCTCTTGTCCAGTATCCATCTGCCGATGTTCTGGAGCCTGTTCCTGGCTTTCGTCGGCTACAAGCTGTGGACCAGGAAGAGCAGCGCGACCGCCTGGACCGTGGTCCTGCTGCCCTATGTGCTGATCTACGGCATCTGGGCCCTGGTCGCCATGTCCAAGGGTGGCGCATGAACAAGCGTTGGCTCGGGATCGCCGCGGTGGCGGCGGTCCTACTGCTGCCGGTGCTGATCAGTACCGGATCCGGCGACAGCAGCAAGTCGGTCGAGGTGGCCGAGGTGAGCGCCCGCGAAGTGAAGGCATCGATTCTGGCCTCGGGCAATTTGGTGTTCCGCCAGCAATCGCAGCTGTCGCCCGAAGTGATCGGCAAGGTGCGCGCAGTGTTGGTGGAAGAAGGTGACCGTGTCGATGAGGGGCAGGTGGTACTGCAGCTCGATCAGCAGGTATTCGAAGCGGAAGTGGCGCAGTACGAGGCGGCGGTGCGCCAGCAGCAAATCAATATCGAGCGGCAGCGCCTGAACGTGGCCAACAGTAAGCGCCAGTGGCAGCGCATTGAGGAGCTGCACAAGCGCAAGCTGGTCGATGACAACCAGTCAGACACCGCGCGTCACACCTATGAGCTGGCCGAGGTCGAACTGCGTGCCAGTCGTGAGTCGCTGCGACAGGCCGAAGCCGCCCTGCGTCAGGCGCGTGAACGTCTGGCTAAGACGGAGATCCGCTCGCCAATCACCGGCACGGTGATGGCGGTGGATATCAAGGTCGGCGAGACGGCGGTTTCAAGTGCCACTGGCATTGCCGGATCTTCGCTGATGACGGTCGCCGACCCGGATAGTCTGATGACCGAGGTCAATGTCGACGAAGCCGATATCGCGCGCATTTCGGTTGGCCAGCCGGTGGCGGTATTTGCTGCCGCATTTCCCGATACGCCATTGCAGGGTGAGGTGGAGAGCATCCCGCTTTCGCCGCGCACAGCGGCGCTCGGCGGACAGGTCTCACTGGCACGCAACTATGCGGTCAAGGTGCGGCTCAAGGATCCGTCCGCGCTGGCCCTGCGTCCCGGCATGACTTGCCGCGCGGAAATCTATACCGCCAATGCCGACAATGTACTGGCAGTGCCGGTGCAAAGCGTATTCAGCACCAATCAGGCCAATGCCGACAAGAAAGGCGACAGCGACGAGCCGATCGAGGAAGAGCACTTCGTATTCGTCGAGAAGGACGGCAAGGCGGAACGCCGTGTGGTGAAGGTGGGGCTGTCGGACGATAGCTACCAGGAGGTCACCGAGGGCCTGAGTGCCCGCGAACGGGTGGTGATCGGCCCCTACAAGGTGCTGCGTCACCTCAAGGATGGTGAGGCCTTGCAGGCCAAGCTGGTCTCATCCGATGAACAGTCCGAGGAGTCTGAGGTCGAGCAAGAGGCGGAATCGTGAGTGAAGTCCTGCTCAAGCTTGAGGACATCACCAAACGCTATGTGATGGGCGGTGAGACCATTCACGCTCTGCACGGGGTCAGCCTGGATATTGTCCGCAACGAAAGCATTGCCTTCATCGGCGCTTCCGGCTCTGGCAAGTCGACCATGATGAATATTCTCGGCTGTCTCGATCGCCCGACCTCAGGTCGCTACTGGCTGAATGGTCGCGATGTGGCCAGCATGGACGAGAACGAACTGGCCGATATCCGCAATCGCGAGATCGGCTTTGTGTTCCAGAGTTTCAACCTGCTGCCGCGCGCCAGCGCCCTGCACAATGTGATGCACCCGCTGATTTATCGTGGTGTTAAGCCGGCTCTGCGCAAGAAGATGGCCGAGCAAAGCCTGGAGCGGGTCGGCTTGCAGGGCCGCATGCATCATCTGCCGAACCAGCTGTCCGGCGGCCAGCGCCAGCGTGTGGCGATTGCCCGTGCCCTGGTCGGCACGCCGTCGATTCTGCTGGCCGACGAGCCGACCGGCAACCTCGATTCCTCCACCAGTGCCGACATCATGGCCCTGTTCGATGAGCTGCATAAGGAGGGCCAGACCCTGATCCTGGTCACCCACGAGCCGGACATCGCTGAGCACTGCGATCGGGTGGTGCGGCTGGCCGACGGCAAGGTGATCAGTGATACCCGCAAGGAGGTCATGGCATGACCATGTTGCTGGAAAGTCTGCGCTCGGCGCTGGCCAGTATTCGCGCCCATGGCTTGCGCAGCTTTCTGACCACGCTCGGCATCATCATCGGCGTCGCCTCGGTGATTGCCGTGGTGTCCCTGGTGCAGGGCCTGGAGCATTCGATCACCAGTCAGTTCGAAGGACTGGGCGGAAACAGCCTGACCGTGCGTTCGGACACCTCGTTCAAGGAGGCGATGCAAGGCAAGCGCAACCACTTGACCCTGCTCGACCTCGATCGCATCACCCACTACATCGACGATATCGAAGATGTCACCCCGCTGTTCGTAGTGAATATCGGCGGCGATCGAATGCTGCGTTATCAGGGCCAGAGTGCCTTTACCCAGGTGGTGGCGACCCGTTCCAGCTGGCAGGACAGTCGCCAGATCTACGCCGGTATAGGCCGTTTCGTGACCAACAATGACGAGCGCTCGCGGCGACGTGTTGTTGTGATCGGCGAAACCGTGCGTGAAAACCTCAAGCTACCGGAAGACCCGATTGGCGAATTCATCGAAATGGGCGGCGAGTGGTTCAAGGTAGTCGGCGTCACTGAGGAGCGCGGCGAGATGTTCGGCTTCAGTCAGGACGATTTCGTGGTGATTCCGTTCTCCACCGGCATGGCAATGGTGGATGATCCACTGCGGCAGGATATCCAGATCAGTTTCAATGTGCGCAATATCGACGACATCGAACCGATCAAGGATCGCGTCACCGCCCTGCTGCGCCAACTGCACAAGTTGAAGCCTGGCGAGCGCAATGATTTCAAGGTACAGACCGCCAGTCAGCTGACCGAATCCTTCGAGGCAGTGATTGGCACGGTGACCGTTGTCTTGGGCGGCATCGTCAGCGTGTCCCTGCTGGTCGGCGGCATCGGCATCATGAACATCATGCTGGTCTCGGTGACCGAGCGCACGCGCGAAATCGGCATCAGCAAGGCACTCGGCGCCAAGCGGCACCACATCCTGCTGCAATTCCTGATCGAGGCCACCGTGCTGTCCTTGCTGGGTGGCATTGTCGGCATCCTGATCGGCTACGGCATCGGCTTCGGCGCGGCCAAACTCTTGCCCGGATTCCCCGATGCCTTCGTGCCCTGGTGGGCGGTAGCCCTGGCCTTTGGATTCTCGACCCTGGTCGGCATCGTGTTCGGCCTGATGCCCGCCGCCAAGGCCGCCAAGCTCGATCCCATCGAGGCCTTGCGCTACGAGTAGGGCGGGCCCTTGGCCCGCCATCGCCCACCGAAACGCCATGTGGTGAGGAATTGAAACCGTGGCGATGCGATGCTGATGCTGGCAGACCGGCGCCGGCGGTGCGCCGAGGCGCACCCCATGAGGGCCCAGC
Source organism: Pseudomarimonas arenosa (assembly GCF_014841215.1). Classification (GTDB taxonomy): domain Bacteria; phylum Pseudomonadota; class Gammaproteobacteria; order Xanthomonadales; family Xanthomonadaceae; genus Pseudomarimonas; species Pseudomarimonas arenosa. The sequence continues at coordinate 223,142 of NZ_JACYTR010000001.1, read as the reverse complement.
TTGCTGCATCGATGGGTGTCGAGCGTGCGTAGGGTCGTGACCCTCCATCACCCGGCCAAACCACACTGCAACGAATGTGGTGCAGAATCGAAACCGTGGCGAGGGGATGCGCACGACGGCGGGTCAAGTCCCGCCTTACCTCAACTGGCTATCCTTGCTGCCACGGCGGTTGTAGCCGCTTTGCGCGCTGTGTTCGCGATCGAGCTCGGATTGGCAGGTCACACAAAGGCGCACGCCGGGCAGGGCTTTGCGCCGGGCGTCGGGGATAGGCGCATCGCACTCGGCGCAGTGGCTCAGGCCAGGGCCGCAGGGCAGTTGGCTGCGCGCGCGCTGGATCGCGTCTTTCACCGTCGCGTCTATCTGATCTTGAACGGCGCCGTCGCCGGCCCATCCGGTGGCCATGCTGATCTCCTCATCGGGGGCGGTCTTCCATTCTACGCCGCGCGCTGTCTAGCGTGGATGCTTGCCAGCCCGTGCGGGCATCTGCACCATGGGTCGTCGCGAGCTGGAGTGTCGTCATGATCAGGGTGCCGTTCAAACAGGTGGATGTGTTCACCGATCAGCCGTTCCGCGGCAACCCGGTGGCGGTGATCCTGGCCGCCGATGCCTTGAGCCGCGAGCAGATGCAGCACATCGCGCGTTGGACCAATCTGTCGGAAACGACCTTTGTCCTGCAGCCACGAACGCCCGAGGCCTCCTACCGGCTGCGCATATTCACGCCGATGTCCGAGCTGCCGTTTGCCGGTCATCCCAGTGTCGGCACGGCCCACGCGCTGCTCGAGAGCGGCTTGTTGTCGTCGGGCAGTGGCGAGTTGGTGCAGGAATGCGAGGCCGGCCTGTTGCCGGTGCGGGTCCTGGGCAGCAAGGATCAGCGCACCATCGCGCTGCGCTCGCCTGCGGCGCAGCGGCGGCAGGTCGATGATCAGGGCCTGCTGACGGCGGCCCTGGCCGATTGGCCGATCGGCGACCTGGCGCCGGTGCTGTATGACAACGGACCGCATTGGTGGTTGGTGGAACTACGTGATGAGGAGGCAGTGCGCTCACTGCGGCCTGATCTACAGGCAGTGGCGGCGCTGTGTCGGACAACCGGCGCGGTGGGTCTGGCGGTGTTTGCCGCGGCCAATGCCGGGCAGGACTACCAGCGGGTGGTGCGCGCATTCTGTCCGGCCGATGGCATTCCGGAAGATCCGGTGACCGGCAGCGCCAATGCCTCGATGGGCGCCTACCTGCGCGATGTCGGTCAGCTCAAGCGTGGCGATCGCTACGTCGCCAGCCAGGGCCGAGAGCTGCAGCGCGACGGACGGGTCGAGGTCAGTATCGAGGCTGATGGGGTGTGGATCGGTGGCCAGGCGGTTACCGTGGTTGACGGCACCCTGAGCGCTGGCCTTGGCAAGCAGGCGCGCTGAGCCGACGGCACAGCGGCGCTCGATTCACGGTCCGTCGTCTCAGAAATACAGTTCCAGCATCAGCATCGTCTCGCCGCGGTTGCGACCATGCAGGCTGCCGTTAGAGATGTGCTGCAGCATCGCGCCGATGTGTTCGCCGCGCAGGCCGGCGGTGCTGACGAACTGCAGTACGCCGCTGATGGCAGAGGTGCGCGAGGTGGCGATGGCGGGACTGAAACCAAGCACCCAGATGCCACGTCGCCAGCGTAGACCGGCCGCTGCAGCGAACACATCGTCATCCAGTTCCGGATCGTCAGAGTTGCGCTGACGCAGGGAGTAAAGACCCAGGTCCAGGCTGAAGTCACCGCCGGCCCAGTGGTAGCCAGGTAGCGAACGCTCCAGCCCGACGCTGACCGACAGGCTGCGGTCGCCTTCCAGGGCCCGGGTGGTGCCGGCGCCAAATCGACCCTGCCACTGCGGCACTTCCTGCGCCACCAAGGGAGATCCCAAAAGCGCCAGCGCACTGGCCAACAGGCATCGAAACAGTGGGGTTTTCATTCGGGGAACGCATTCTCTACTACCGTGAGGGGGGCATTCTCGACGGACTCGGGTGCGGCTGCAACTCGGTCTTGGCAACACTGCGTTTGATCGGCGGTGAGGAAGGCTACAGCCGCTCGGCACACACGCGGTTGCGCCCAGCTCGCTTGGCCTGATAGAGGGCCCGATCGGCTGTCTCCAGCAGCGTCTGCACCGAGTTCATCGGGCTGGCCAGGGCTGCGGCCAAGCCGATGCTAATGGTGATGCGTGCTGCCGCGGCCGAATGCGCGTGTTCGATGGCCAGGTCATGCACGTTCTGCTGCATCCGTTCGGCGATCTGCACGGCGCCGTCCTGGTCGGTTTCGGCCAGGATGGCGGCGAATTCCTCGCCGCCGTAGCGAGCGACGAAATCACCGGGGCGTCGGGTTCCCTGGGTCAGGGCCTGAGCCACGGCGATCAGGCACTCGTCACCGGCCCGATGGCCGTAGTGATCATTGAAGCTCTTGAAGTGATCGATATCGATCATCAGGGCCGACAGCGGCGTGCGTCCACGCAGACTGCGGCGCCACTCGCGCGCGCAGATGTCATCCAGGGCGCGGCGGTTGGGAATCATGGTCAGGCCATCGAGCATGACCAGCTTTTCCAATAGATCGCCGCGGCGCTTCAGGCGCATATGAGTGCGCACCCGCGCCTTCACCACGGTGCTGTTGAATGGCTTGCTGATGTAGTCGACGGCGCCCAGATCAAAACCCATTGCTTCATCAGCCACCTCGCTCTTGGCGCTGATGAAGATGATCGGCACATCGCGGGTGCGCTCATCCGCCTTCAGGCGTCGGCAGACCTCGTGGCCATCGATGCCGGGCATCATGATGTCGAGCAGGATCAGGTCGGGGCGCGCACTCAGGGCGCACTTCAGCGCCTGCTCGCCGTCAATCGCCACCATGATCTTGTACTCCTGCTTGAGCAGGGCGTTAAGCAGGTTCAGATTGAACGGTTCGTCGTCGACGATCAGCAGCTTCTGCTTTTCTTCGGTGATGGGCGGCAGGGAGCTGGTCATGGGCTTCACAGCGAAGGCCCCGATGATGAGCTGGGCTTGCCGACATGCATGCGCACCGTTTCCAGCACCACATCGGTGCGAAAGGGCTTGTGCAGGAAGTCGACGGCCCCGAGCTGTAGCCCACGTTCGGCATCGGAAGGTTCGTCCAGACTGCTGAGAAACACCACCGGAATATGACGCGTGGCCTCATGCTCCTTCAGTGCAGCGCACACCTTATAGCCATCGAGGTCGGGCATCATGACATCGAGCAAGACCAGATCCGGTTTGAATTCCATGGCGATCTTCAGCCCCTGCCTGCCGCTATGTGCCACCATCAGCTTGAACTCGGGATACAGCGCCGAGCGAATCAAGCCGATATTGAAATTGTTGTCATCGACGATCAGCACGCGCGGCTTGTCAACCTCGCTCATGAAGCGGTCTCCAGGGCCTGCCTGAGTTGTTGCAGGGTAGCGCCGGCGGCTTCAAAGTCATAGGCCGCCAGCTGCCGGGCCAATAGATCGGCCGATGCTGTCGCCGCGTGGTCGCCGCACTGCCGGCATAGCTCGGCGGCGATGGTCTCGGCTTCAGGGTCGAATTCGGCCACACGCTGGCCGATGGCTTCGATCATTTCCAGCAGGGCGGCGTGGTCTAGCGATTTGCCGGCCGGGGCCGGCGCGCTGGCCGACTCGGCGAGCGCGTCGCGCAGGCCACAGATCAACGGGTCGAGGGCTGTCTCCAGCGCCTTGAGCAGGGCGCCGCACTGCGGCTGCGCTTGCTGCCGCAGCGCCTGGTCGAGCTGCTTGGCGGCGAGATGCAGGGGCTCGGCAGCAAGCGAACCGGCAATGCCCTTGAGGGTGTGGGCCAAGCGCTGCGCCAAGGCATGATCGCCACTGTCCAGCGCCTGGCGGATGCGTTTCTCATCCTCCCCATGATCACGCAGGAAAATCTGCAGCAAGGAGCGCAACAGGCTGGCATTGCCGCCGGTGTTGGACAGTGCCCGCTCGAGATCGATACCCGGCAGTTGTGCCGGCAATGCCATGCCGGAGACAGCGGGCTCAACTGAACAAGCTGTTGCGATCGTGTCGCCGGGCTCGATCGCGGGCTGTTGCGGCATCCAATGAGCCAAGGTGCGGAACAGTTGATCGGGGTCGATCGGCTTGGGCAGGTGATCATTCATGCCGGCGGCAAGACAGGCCTGGCGATCGGAGGCCATGGCATTGGCGGTCATGGCGATCACCGGCAGATCCTTGAAGTGCGCCTGCTCACGAATACGCCGGGTGGCTTCGAAGCCATCCATTTCCGGCATCTGCAGATCCATCAACACCCAATCGAACGCTTGAGAGGCGAGGGTATCCAATGCCTCGCGACCATTACTGGCCAGGCTGACCTGCAATCCTGCCTTGGCCAGCCATTCGCGAGCAATCTGCTGATTGATCAGATTGTCTTCGACCAGTAGCACGTGCCGACCGCGCAAGCAGGCTTCGACATCAAAGCTGAGCGCGCCTACCGGCCTTGCTTCACCCGCCTCGAGGCGCTCACCGGTCACCAAGCCAAAGCGCGCGCTGAAGCGAAAGCAGGTGCCGCTGCCAAGTTCGCTGTCGACCTCGATCTGGCCTCCCATCAACTCGACCAGATTCTTGCTGATCGCCAGTCCCAGCCCGGTGCCGCCGTACTTACGGGTGGTCGAGGCATCGGCTTGCGAGAACGGCTGGAACAGACGCTGGCGGTGGGCTTCGCTCATACCGATGCCCGAATCCTTGACCGAGAACTCCAGCGTTACGCCCTGATCCTGGGCATCGACCTGCCTGACACCGATCCGAACCTCACCCCGTTCGGTGAACTTGATTGCATTGCCGACCAGATTGAGCAGGACCTGGCCCAGGCGCAGCGGGTCGCCAAGCAGACGCGGTCGATCATCATTGCGCTCGATAACCAGCTGCAGACCCTTCTCCTGCACCCGGGTTGAGACCAGATTGCGCAGGTTGTCGAACACCGCGTCGAGAGAGAAGGGAATCGCCTCCAGCTCAAGTTTGCCGGCCTCGACCTTGGAGATGTCCAGGATGTCGTTGATGATGCCGAGCAGAGAACTGCCGGCATGAAACACTTTTTCTACGTAGTCGCGCTGCTGCGCATTGAGGTCGGTTCCCAGGCACAGGCGCGACAGGCCGATAATGGCATTCATCGGCGTGCGAATCTCATGCGACATATTGGCCAGGAACTCTGATTTCACCCGGCTGGCCTTCTCTAACTCGACGTTGCGCTGCTGCAAGGTTTCATCGAGCAGGCGCTGCTGAGCTTCGGCCTGCTTGCGTTCCATCACCATGTTGACCTGGTTGGCAACGAACTGCAGCAGGGCTTCATCGCGATCGGTGTAACGCATTCCTGGCGCATAGCTGGAAACGCCCACCACGCCGATACATTGCTGATTGGACATCAGCGGCACGCCGAGCCAGGCACTCGGCCAGGTCTGCGGCCGTTCGCTCAAGTCAGCGTCAAACAGCGACTTGAGCGCGTGCTCGGTAAACAGCTGGGGATTACCGGCGCAGTACACGCTGGCCGCCAGGGCGCGGGTAAGTTCGGATGGCGCTTCGCCCTGTTGCTGTTCATCGACCACATAGGGATAGCTGAACTGTGCGCTGGCGCTGCGATCACCTTCGGCCAGCGCGACAAACAGATTCTGCGCCGGAATCTGCTCGTTGACGATCATGTGAAGCCGCTGACACAAATCGTTTATGTCGCTGGCCGAGTGGGCCGCTTCGGAAATGGTGTGCTGGACGTGCTGCATGCGTTCGGCCTGCTTGCGCGTCGAGATATCCTGCATCGACAGCAGGCTTAACTGACCGTTGCGCAGAGAGAGCAGGTTGGCGCTGTACTGCACCGGGAACAGGCTGCCGTCACGACGGCGCATCACCGCTTCAAAGTTACGTACCTCGCCCTCGGCCTGCAGCTGGTAGATGTACAGGTCGCGTTCGTCGCTATCGGCCCAGACATCGAGTTCGGTGGCCGGCCAGTCTGGTACGTGGTAGCGGTCGACCCGATAGGCGCGGCGGCAGGCCTCATTCATGTCGATGATCTTGCCGTCGGGAAAGCTGACCAGACAAATCATCATCGGACTATTGTTGAAGACGTTGCGAAAGCGTTCCTCGCTCTCGCGAATCTTGGCTTCATCGAGCCGCCGCCGAGTGACGTCGTGGAAACTGTAGACCCGCCCGCTGACCCGCCCTTGCACGATCAGCGGGGTCATCTGGCATTCGAAATGCCGCCCGTCGAGCAGGTCGAGATTGCAGGGATGCGTCGTTGCTTGATCGTCAATGTCGTCGAGATCCAGCAAGCTGCGATTGGCATCGGGTAACTGTGCGCGCATGAAGTCGAGCACATCCTTGTCGACCCCGGCGTTGAGCAGGGCCGGGGGAATCTGCCACATCTCGGCCAGCCGATGGTTGATATTGCTGATGCCGCCATCGGTACGGGTGACCAGGATGCCATCGGCGGTGGCTTCCAGGGTGGCGGACAGCAGCGAGGTGGTGCGCAACAAGGCCTGTTCCGCACTGTGCGCCTGATCTGCCGCCTGGAAGGCGACCAGGATCAGGGGTCGATCATCGACAACAATCGGCTTGCTGCGCTTGCTGATGGCGATGACTTCGCCATCGCAGCACTGGTAGTAGCCGTCCTGCGAGTCAGTTTCGTTGTACTCGCCGGCCTTGACCTGATCCCAGTAGAACACTGCCTGGATCGATGATTCGATCTCATTGATCTCCTTGTTAAGCAGCGAGTCCTTCTGATAGCGCAGAATCTTCGCGGCCAGCTGATTGCAGGCAAGGATGCGCAGGCTGCCCGGGTCGATGATCAGGGCAGCATCGGGTAACTGATCGAATACCGCGCCGAGCCACAGCGCCGATGCGTCGCTCATTGCGTCGCCTCGGTGCGCTGCGGGTCAAAGAAGTAGGTGACATGCTGGCGCGGGCATAGATACTGAAACACTTCGCGCGGCAGCAGTGATATCTTCACCGCGCGCACGATCTTCAGCTCCGGCGTTTGACGCAGATCCAGCATCGGCGCCGATTCGGGTGGCACCGATGGGTCGTAGATCAGCAAGGTGGGTTTCAGTGAGGATTGCTGATTGACTGCCAGCACCATGCCGATTCGTTCATTGGACAGCGCCACGATGCTGCCCGGCGGATACACCCCCAGACAACGAATGAACAGCCGCAGCAGGGTGTCATCGAGCTGATTGCGCTTGAAGGCAAACATCTGCGACAGCGCTTCCGACGGCGACACCGCGGCGCCGGCCAGCGTGGTGTTGCACAGGTCGTCGTAGTGATTGACGATCGCCACGATGCGCACCAGCTTGGAGATCTGCTCACCCTTCAATCCCTCTGGATAACCACTGCCATCAAGCATTTCATGATGGTGCTGCAGAATATCCATGGCGGCCGCGGGCAGCTCCATGATCTGTCCCAGTCTGAGGCCCTCCTGACAATGGCTCTCGAACAGGCGCTGCTCAGCACGATTCATCGGGGTGCTGCGATTGAGCAGCTGGCTGGGCAGCAGGGTTTGTCCGGCATCATGGAACACCGCGCCCATGCCAAGAGCCTGCAGTTCCTCAACTGATAGTTCCAGTGCTCTGCCGAGTGTGAGGCAGAGCACGGCGACGTTCAGTGAGTGGAAGTATGTCTGCTCGCTGAGACGCTCCTGCAAGGCGTGGACCTTTACGTCGTTGCTCTGCAGAAGCTGCTCGATCATGCCATTGACCATCGCGCTGGCTTCCTGCTGCGCCTGCTTGGGATTGAACTCCAGGTGACGATTGATGCTTCGCAGGCTCTCGGCCGCGAGCTTGAACTGCTGCCTGACGGCCTCGAACTCGCGCTGCAACGGATCAAGTTCGGCGACACCGTCATCGCTTCCCGGGTCTGCCGGATGCTCAATTGGGGGCAGGTCGCATGCCGCTTCGGCTGCAGCGACGACTTCCTCCTCGGCGGGCGGATCGAGCGGGGCTACGCTGCTGCGCGCCGGGTCATACTGAATGCGCTGCAGCCCCAGTTGCCGCAGGGTGGCGATCTGGTCGTCGGTCTTGATCTTGAAGCTGCTGAAGGTGAATGGATGATCCATCCAACCCAGGTCCAGGCATACGAACAGGCCGATGCAGAGCTGCGCCGGGTCGATTGACGGTAGTGTGCTCTGGCTCACCGCCGTTCTCGCGCCGGGCTCGAAGTCGGCTCAAGCACCGGGTTTCTCCAGTTTCTGCTGCAGCTGATTGAGGCTGTGCTCGGCGGCGACATAGTCAAAGCCCTGCAATTCGGCGAGCAACTGCCGAGCTTCGCTTGTAAACCCCTGGCCGCTCAGGCTCGTGCTGAGTCGTTCAAAGTGTTCCGCGGCGTCGGGGTCGAAACGCTGCAACAGCTCACGTACGCCGGTCAGGGCGTGCAGCAACTCGTGGCGATTCTTGGCAACCGGGCGGGTGGCGCTGTCGCTGGCCGATTCGGTTTCCGCGGCAGCCGCGGCCAACTCGGCGAACGCCGTGGCGCAGGCGCTATCCAGCGCATCCAACAACTGCAGCGACGCCTCGATATCCCAGGGCTGCAAGGCGCCTTCAAGCTGTTTGGCGGCATCTGAAATGGCGCGAAAGCCGATCGTGCCGGCGGTGCCCTTGAGGCTGTGTGCCAGGCTGCGCGCCGTCGCCAGATCGCCATCGGCGAGCGCGTCACGCAGCTGTTGAGGCGTCTGTTGATGACGCGAGTAGAAACTCAGCAGCAGGCGTCGCGCCAGCTGCGGGTCGCTGCCCAGGGCCGCCATGGTGCGTTCGAACTCGAAGCGGAATTCGAAGCCGGTGCTGTCTTCACCTGAGCTTGACCAATCGGAAGTGGCGCGTGAATTCTCAATCGCGCGCGGAGCCATATCCGGCGAGTTGAGTTTGAGATCAGCGCCGACATCGTTCGTCATCGCGGCTCCCGGAAGCACCACAATCGCTTCCTCCGCTGAGCTTACTCGGGGCGGAGCGGGGAAACCAGCGACCTGGGAGCGTTTTTCTACCGGTCTGGCACTATTTTCGACCGTCCCTGTGGCATTCCTGCCCGGGTTCAGATCGAGTCCGATGGGGGGCGTTCTAGCCGCTGGCTGGAAGGCACATAACAGATGATTTCACCCAGGCGTTGTCCCTGCTCGTCCGGCAACGGCTCAGAAGCGTTCGCGCAGTCGCAGGTTTGATTGCATCGGCAACAAATGCAGATGGGTGTCGGTGTATTGGCGGAACCCAATGACCTTGCCTTCCTGCAGTCGCCAGACATGGGCGAACGGCGCCTTGAACGGCTTGCGCGTGCGCTTGTAGGTGCCGCTGTACTCGCCCAGCACCACCACGGTCTGCTCCTGGCTGATGAACTCGGCCGGCGCGGCCGTGAACCCTTGCCACTCGCTGTCCAGCTTGGCGAATACGTTGTCCAGCACCGCCTGTGGCCCAATGAAGGTGCCGCCGTAGGGCCCGCCTTCGGCCTCGGTCCATTCGACCGCGGGATCGAGTGCTGCCAGCACGGCCGCGATATCGGCCTGGGCGAAGGCATCGTAAAGCTGTCGAATCGTTACGTCGGGTGGATTCATCATTCAGCGCTCTTGTTGATTCGGCAACTTGACGCTTGAACATACTGTTCAACTTCACGTCCTTCGCGTCCGGTACCGTTCGACAGGCTCACGGCAGGCATGCCCGTACGCGCGGGCGCTTCACAGCGACAACGTCGCTGCGAGCGAGCGGTCCATCCATGGACCGCTTTATTGAATCGGCAGATTGAAACATCAATTGGCCGATTCGATAGCAGGTGGCTGAAGAACTCTTGGCCGGAGTTCTAACAGCGCCAGTGCTGGCAGGCAAGCCGCGTCAGCTCCTCTGGCTCAGCCTGCAAGGGCGAGGCCATGGGCTGATGGCCCATGATCGCGTGTCGGGCACGATGTGTGAAGCGCTGAAGGGGTGTCAGGCGGCCCGCCGCCAGCGCTGCCGGTCGCCCATGCACCGACTTCAGGCTGCCTTGCGAAGGCCGATCTGCGGAAAGTCGATCGGTACGTCGAAGGCAACATTGAGGTGGTTAGTGAACAGATTCAGCGCCACATGGGCGAGGATCTCGACCATTTCGCTGTCATTGAAGCCGGTCTGGTGCAGCTATGGAATCGCCTTGACGCACCCTGAGCTTGTCGAAGGGTGCCTCACCGAAGCGAGCCCGGAAGGTGCCCACGCCAGCATTGAGGTTGCAATGCTGGGTCGGCTGGCTTCGACAAGCTCAGCCAGCGTGGCGGATGGAATCGCCTTGACGCACCCTGAGCCCGTCGAAGGGTGGCTCACCGAAGCGAGCCCTGAAGGTGCCCACGCGAGCATTGAGGGTGCAATCCTGGGTCGGCTGGCTTCGACAAGCTCAGCCAGCGTGGCGGCGACCCGAAGCGGTCGTCAACGTTCGTTTGCAACCACACCCACGGCATATTCGCACCCGAAGCGGATGGCTTGCCCTGTTCGCATTGAGAGACAGCCCGAAGGGCGGATGAGAGTCCGAGGGCGGTAGCGATGGAATCGCCTTGACGCACCCTGAGCTTGTCGAAGGGTGCCTCACCGAAGCGAGCCCTGAAGGTGCCCACGCGAGCATTGAGGGTGCAATCCTGGGTCGGCTGGCTTCGACAAGCTCAGCCAGCGTGGCGGCGACTCGAAGCGGTCCCCTTCTCCCCGTGGGTGAGGGGCCGGGGTTGAGTGCCGTCGACGTTCGTTTGCGACCGAGCCCACGGCGTATTCATACCTCATCCGCCCTTCGGGCAGGGAGAAGGGAACAGCCCTGACGGTCAGCTCCTGGCCGAATCCGGTCCTTGTTCGGAACTTCATGGGGCGAGTCGCAAAGGGACCTGGTAGCGACTGTGCTCAACCCTGCGCAACCATTGCCCACCGCAGCCTTAGTGCATTGCCGACCACCGATACCGAGGACAGGCTCATCGCCAGCGCGGCCAGCATCGGCGACAGCAGCAGGCCAAACGCGGGATACAGCAGGCCGGCCGCTATCGGTACACCGAGGCCGTTGTAGACGAGGGCAAACCCGAGGTTCTGCCACATATTGCGCACGGTGGCCTGCGACAGGCTGCGGGCGCGGACGATGCCGTTGAGATCGCCCTTGACCAGGGTGACCTGGGCCGAGGACATCGCCACATCGGTGCCGGTGCCCATGGCGATGCCGACATCGGCGGCGGCCAGGGCGGGGGCGTCGTTGATGCCATCGCCGGCCATCGCCACCCGGCAGCCTTCCTTCTTCAGCTTAGCCACAAGATCCGCCTTGTCGGCGGGTTTAACCTCGCCATGCACCTCGCCGATGCCGAGCTTGTTGGCCACCGATTTCGCGGTGATCTCGCCATCGCCGCTGGCCATCACCAGACGAATGCCGGCAGCGCGCAGCTGGCGAAGCGCCTCGGGCGTGCTTTGCTTGATCGGATCGGCCACGGCGATCAGTCCGGCCAGCTTGCCGTCCAGTGCCAGGTACACCACGCTGGCACCTTCACGACGCAGTGCATCGGCGTCCTCCTGCAGCTCGCTGATGTCGATCGCTTCGTCCTCCATAAGGGCACGGTTGCCGAGCGCCAGCGCCTTGCCACTGAGCTTGCCGCGCACGCCAATGCCGGTCGATGACTCGAAGTCATCCGCCCTGTCCAGCTGCAGCTCGCGACGTTCGGCTTCGGCGACGATGGCGGCGGCCAGTGGGTGTTCGCTGCCGCGATCGAGACTGGCGGCCAGACGCAATACCTCGTCCTCGGCGAATCCGTCGGCGGCGATCAGCGAATCGAAGGCCGGCTTGCCCTCGGTCAGCGTGCCGGTCTTGTCGACGATCAAGGTATCGACTTTGCGCAGATGTTCGATCGCTTCGGCATCGCGAAACAACACACCGAGTTCCGCGCCCTTGCCGGTAGCGACCATGATCGACATCGGCGTGGCGAGACCGAGTGCACAGGGGCAGGCAATGATCAGCACCGACACGGCATTGACGATGGCATAGGTCCAGGAAGGTTCCGGCCCAAACAGGCCCCAGCCGAGCAGAGTCAGCAGGGAGACCGTCATTACCGCCAGAACGAATACGCCGCTCACTTTGTCGGCCAGGCGTTGCATGGGCGCGCGCGAACGCTGTGCCTGCGCCACCAGTTGCACAATCTGAGCGAGCAGGGTGTCGCCGCCGACCTTGTCGGCGCGCATGATCAGGCTGCCATTGCCATTCATGGTGGCACCGATCAGCCGGTCACCTTCCTGTTTGGCCAGCGGCACCGGCTCGCCGGTCAGCATCGACTCATCGACATGCGAGCGCCCGTCGAGCACTTCTCCATCGACCGGTATCTTCTCGCCCGGCCGCACACGCAGGCGATCGCCGAGATGCACATGGCTCAGCTCGATGTCTTCTTCGCTGCCATCATCTTTGATTCGTCGTGCCGTCTTTGGCGACAGCCCGAGCAGGGTCTTGATTGCCGCGGAGGTGCTGGCGCGCGCCTTGAGTTCCAGCAGCTGGCCGAGCAGGGTCAGGGTAATGATGATCACCGAGGCTTCGTAATACACCCCAACGCGACCATGCTCATGGAACGAGGCCGGGAACCAGTCCGGCGCCAGGGTGGCGGCAAGGCTGTAGACGAAGGCGGCACCGACGCCGGTGCCGATCAAGGTCCACATGTTGGGACTTAGCCCGCGAATTGACTGCCACCAGCGCTGGAAGAATGGCCAGCCAGCCCAGGCCACCACCGGCAGCGACAGTGCCAGCTCCAGCCAGGTTCGGGTGCCGGCATCGGTAATCGCCAACGAATGACCAAACATCGCCAGTACGAACACCGCTGCCGAGAACGGCAAACTGACCCAGAAACGGCGGCGAAAATCGGTCAGCTCCGGATTCTCCTCTTCGTCCAGGCTTGGCATCATCGGTTCAAGCGCCATGCCGCATTTTGGGCAGGTGCCCGGGCCGTCCTGAACGACTTCCGGATGCATCGGGCAGGTGTACTGGGTATCCGGTGGAACATCTTGCTCAGATGCCTCTGGCTCCCGCTGTGGTTTGAGGTACTGCTCCGGATCGGCCTTGAATTTGTGCAGGCAGTGCGCCGAGCAGAAGCGGTAGGTCTCGCCCTGGTGCTGGTACTGGTGCGGACCATCCGCCGCCACGCGCATCCCGCAGACCGGGTCGGTGAACGCTTTCGTTGTGTTCGCATCGCCCTGGGAATGCGCGTGCTTGGAGTCCTCCGCTTTCCCCTGGCAGCAGGATGACTTGGCGGGCGCCGACGCGTTGCGCTGCCGCTCGCTGTGGCCATGTCCATCGCTGTGGTGGTTCTGCGTGTTCATCGGGAACTCCTTGCCTTGGCCGGCTGGCCAAGCGCGTTGAGGATCGGGCAGGCGGCCACCTCGCCGTGCCCGGGGCAGGCGTCGACCAGTGCTTTCAGTCCGTGCCTTATGCGCCGCAGATCGCTGATCCGGGCCTCGATGTCGGCCAGCTTTTCGGCTGCCGCGCTCTTGATGCCGGCCACCGAGCGGCGCTCGCTCAGGCTCAGCAGCTCAGCGATCTCATCGAGGGAGAAGCCCAGCTCCTTGGCGCGGCGAATGAAGCCGAGCCGCTGCAGCTCGGCTTCGCCATAGCGGCGATAGCCCGAGGCCGCACGGCCGGCAGGCTGCAGCAGACCGCTGCGTTCGTAGAAGCGCACGGTGTCGATGCCGACACCGGCCTGTTTGGCCAAGTGGCCGATGGTGAATCCAGTCATTGCCGCCTCTTCTGCGCCGGACTGAGTCCACTATCAACCCTGGACCATGGTCCAGAGTCAAGGGTTATCCATGCCAGCGCCTGAACACCAATTTGCAGGTCAAACCCGGTTTGCGCTCTTCGGTCTTCGGACTGCAAGGTCACGCGACGACGGGCAGCGGCGTCTGAGAAAGACGAGCGGATTGCAGATGCGCGAGAAGGAGCCAAGCGAAGCACCGGCGGCGCTGTCGCTGCTGCTGAATAGTCGCTCAGTCTGAATCGCTCAATCGCCCCGGATCGATTCCAGCGGGGATTGCCGTAGCACGCGTCGGGCAGGAATGAGCACCGCCAGCGCCGCGATCGATCCCAATGCCAACAGAGCCAGAGCATAGGCCCATAGATCTTCTGCACTGCGGTGCTGCACCAGGCTGCTCAGCGTATGGCTTAACGTCCAGGCGCCCAGCCCACCCAGCACCGAGCCCCAGGCAATCAGTCGGCCTCCGCCTTGCATCAGCATTCGTTGCAAGACGGCTGGTGTCGCGCCGAGGGCGAGCCGAAGTCCGAGTTCACGTCGGCGACTGGCAAAGTTGAACGCCATGACGGCATACACGCCCAAGGCGGCCAACAACAAGGCGGACGTAGCAAAGCCGAGCAGCAGCAGCGTGCGTAGCCGCGGTGCGGCTACCGCGACGTCGAGCCGATCCTGCAGCGAAACGATGGTCGCCGCAGGCATTTCGGCATCGAGCGTGCGCAGCAGCTCGCGCAGCTCGGACGGCACATTGCTGGCTTCGCCGCGAGTGCGCACCCACAGACTCATGCTGGGCCAGGGCAGCTGGTTGTAGGGAATGAACATCACTCCCGACGCGGGCTGGCCGAGGTTGACGTCTTCAAAGTCGCCGACCACGCCAATCACGTTCAGCGGATCGCCGTCGATGCCGCCCCAATACAGGCGCTGACCCACGGCCGACTGGCCGGGCCAGAGCTTTTCTGCCGCCGTTGCACTGAGCACCACGTTGCGCGGTCCGTTCCAGGGGTCTTCTGCGCTAAAGGTTCGTCCCTGCATCAGCGGCAGGCCGGCCGCGGCGAAGAACCCCGGCGTCGCCGCTCGCCAGCGCAGCTGCATGTATCCGGCACTGCCGGTTTCCGCGGCGCGTTCTACAGGCGTGACATCGTTGACCATGTCGTTGCCACTGAATGGCCGGACTGCACTGGCACCGCTGGCGACCACACCTGGAATTGCATCGAGACGCTCGGTGAGGCGATGAAAGAACACCACCTTCTGCCAGGGCTCGGCATAGTTTTGCTCACCCAGCTGCAGATCCAGCGTGAGCAGGTGCTCGGGATCGAAGCCAAGGTCGCTGGCTTTCAGCTCCAGAAAACTGCGCCCGAGGATGCCGGCACCAACCAGTAGCAGGGCGGAGATGGCGATCTGCCCGACCACCAACAGGTCGCGTAATTTTCCCTGGCCGCGTGGCATACCGCTGCGACCCTCGAGCTGCAAGCTGACCGCAGCCTCGGTGCGCGCCGCATGCCAGGCTGGCGCCAATCCAAACAACAATGCGGTGATCAAGGCTGTGCCAGCAGCAAACAGCAGCACATTGGCATCGACGCTCAGCGTTTCAAGACGCGGTATGCCGCTTGGCGCGTGGTGCTTGAGCAGATCAATGGCGACGCCAGCGAGCACGGCGCCCAATAGCGCGCCGAGGCCCGAAAGCAGCAACACCTCGACCATCCATTGGCAGAGGATGCGTCTGCGGCTTGCGCCGAGTGCGCTGCGAATACCGATTTCGGCGCGACTGGCGTGACTGCGGATGAACCAGAGGTTGGCCAGATTGAGGCAGGCAATGCCCAACAGCAGGGCCACCGCCGCAAACAGCACGAGTATGCCCTGCCGGTATTCCGGGCTCACCAACCAGTCATGCAGCGGTTTCAGGCTCACGCTCCAGCCGGCCACTGACGGAAATTGGCGACCGATGTCGGCACTGATCGATGCCAGCTCTTGCTGCGCCTGATCGATGTCGCTGCCCACCGATAGCCGGCCGATCAGGGACAGCCAATGATCGCCGCGATCGCTGTTTGGATCGGCCGCCAGCGGTAGCCAGAAGCTGACCTCGAACCAGCGAAACTCGGCAGGCATCACGCCGATCACCCGGTAGGGTGTGCCGTCAAGATCAATGTCGCGTCCGAGTATCTGTGCGTCGCCGTTGAAACGTTGCTGCCAGAGCTGATGGCTCAACACCACGACCTTGGCCGCAGCGCCCGGTTGATCCTCCTCGGCAACGAAGGCGCGGCCAAGCACGGGCTGCGCACCCAGCAAGTCGAAATAGCCATCGCTGACGGCCAGTCCCTCTGCTGGTATCGGTTCTCCGCCGGAACGCAAGCTGAAACTGCTTTGCTTCAGTGCAACTATCAGTTCAAGGGAGCGGCTGCGTTGGCGAAAGTCGAGATAGTTCGGCTCGGATGCCGAAAACATCATGCCGTCGGGCGTGCGCTCCTGCACCCGCACCAGGCGCTCGGCATCGGGATAGGGCAGTGGCGCCAGCACGGTGGCGTTCAACAGGCTGTAGATCGCCGTGGTGGCGCCGATTCCGAGACTGAGCGTGAGCAGAGCGACCAGGGCGAAGCCCGGACGCGCGGCAAACTGGCGCAGGGCGTCGCGGATGTCCTGGTTCAACCACTCGAAGAACGCGCTCATAGTCCAGCAACCCTTGTCTTGCGGCGACGCCGCTGCTGAAGCATTTAAGCAAACGTCGTGCCAGTCTTGTTTGGCTTGAATATTCAAAGACTTAACTATGGGGTCTGGCCGATGCGATGTTCACGTCCGTACGCCTGTTCGAAAGCGGTCGCTGAAACCAGGGTCGGCCGACCTCAGGTTTGGACTGGTGAAGTATCTGCTGAATCGCCTGGCGGAGGAGGGCGCGGCTTAGTAGCCCGGATATTTCAGAATGCAGTCCGTGGATGGGTTGCTCGCGAGCGGCGCTCCGGGCGGTGAGGCACCGGCGAACAGGGGCCTGCACGGGTTCGCTGGATCGACGTTGGACAGGATGCTCAACCTTCAGGGCGCCGGATCAATAGCGGCACAGCTCGTTTGGCAGGGAAGCGCGTCGGACCGTGGTGCTTGCAGACAAAGTGCTATATCGATGGGACAATCCCCGGCCCTCTGGGGGCCTGCTCTGCGTCGATCAGTGGATCGAGTGAGCCCGATGGCCGTTCCCATCCAGAACCAAAACAAGACTGAACATCCTGTCGTGCTGAATTTCCAGATCAGAGGTTCTTGCAATGCGCCTTGGCTAGGGTTGTGCGCCATGCTGGGCAGTATGGCACTGACCTTGCTGCCAAGTACGGGACATGCCGCCTTGGATCTCACGCGGTGTGCGTCAATGCCGGCTCAACCGTTGCCAGCCGGCGACTGCCATCAGACGTTTGAACTGGCGGAGGCGACCGCACCAGCGATTTTCCGGGCCTTGCTGTCTCATGCAGACCAACAGCGTGCCGACGGCCAGCTCGAAGGTGCAGCCGCGGCGCTTGCCTGCGCGGCGGCGCGTGTCACGGACGAAGAGGATTCACGCTCACGGTACGAGCTGGTGCGTCGGCGTGGATTGATCGAGTACGCCGATGGTCGGCCCACCGATGCGCTGGCCAGTTTCGAGTGTGCGCTGAGTGTGGCCGAACATTTAGGTGATAAGTCGGCGATTGCCAAACAGCTGAAAAATGTGGGTAGCAGCCTGCGCCGCATCGGCGACTACAGTGGCGCGATGCACGCGTTGTCCCGTGGGTTGACCTTGCAGCACGAAATCGGTGATGCGGCAATCGGCCCCGTGCTTAACAACATCGCCGATGTCTATCGTGACTTGGAGCAGCCCGACGAGGCAGAGCGCTACTATCGGCAGGCGTTATCGGTGTTTCGTAGCGAAGGGCACTATGTGCAGGCCATGCATGTGTACGATAGCCTGAGTGCGTTGGCGCTGGACCGTGGCGATGCCACGATGGCAAGCGAACTGCTTAACACAGCGTTACACGATTTGAGGCTGGCTGTAGAGGGCGGTGCCGATGCCGAGGGGGCGCGCCGATACCAGCTGCTGGTGCTGGCAGGTCTGGCGCAAGCCTCGCTGTCGCGCGGCGATGTGACCCAGGCACGCGAGCAGGTTGCAGAAGCCTTGGCACTCGCCGATGCGCATCGACTACCCTTGCCGGGCGAACTGGAGTTGCAAGCAGCGCGTGTTGATCGACTGTCCGGGGCGCCCGATGCGGCGCTGACTCGGCTACGCACTGCGCTCGATTCACGCGCATGGGGGCCGGCCATGCAGGCACAGATGCTACGGGAGATCTCGCTCGGCATGGAACAGGCCGGGCAGCCAGGTCAGGCGCTGTCGGCGCTGCGTGAGGCGTATGAGCGCGAAGTTGAGGACCTGCGCGCGCAACGCGACCGTGGGTTGGCGTGGTCGAACGCCCGGTTCAATCTCAGCGAGTCGCGACGTCAGCTCGCTGAGGCGGAAGAGAGGGCGCGCCATCGAACCTTGCAGTTGTGGTTGATCCTGGTGTCGTCGGCGGCTCTGCTGGCTGTGCTGATCTTGCTGTTCTGGCATCGGCAGCAGCGCATGCGGGTCATGGAAGCGGCGCGGCGCGAGCGCTACGAACAAGCCTTGCAGCACTATCAGCGGGAGGCCAATACCTTGGCGCAAGATCGACAGCTGCTGCAGGCATTGCTGGACAGCCGCGAGGACGCGGTTGCTCTTCTCGATGCGGAGGGCCAAGTGTCGGCGATTAGTCGCGCGGCCTGTCGCGCATTCAACGCGCCGCGCGAATCACTCGAAGGTCAATCACTTCCGGACTACTTGCAGCCCGCCGATGCGGCTGAGCTGCGCGCAGCGCTTGAGCGGCTCGAAGACGCTGGCTCGCACAGTCTCCTGCTCTCGGTCGATGGACGTACGACGCAAGCGGTGGAGTTACGCCCCTGGGAAGGCGGCGATGGGCTGATCGTCCTTGAACTGCAGACTTCGCCCACCCCCGCCAGCGAGCTTCAGTCAGAACCCACCAATGAGCCTGCAGGCCGAGAGGAATTTCGCCGCCATCTGGTCGAACTGATGCTGTTGGCCGTGGAAGGCTGGGAACGATGCACCGGACTGAATCGAATCGAATTGGCCGAGCGCAGCCGCATCTGGCGGGTCAACATCGACGACGGCCGACTACGCGCCCGGGCCATGGAACGTTATCTTAGTCTGTCGAAGTTGCCCAAGAATCCGCGCTGGCGGGACGTCTTGCGTACCGCTTACTACGTGTTAGGCAATGGCGAAAAAATGCCAGATGAGCTGCGCGTTGATCTGCAGCAACGCATCGATCTGGCGCTCGCGTTCACCCGGCGGATCGCGCTTGGCGACTGAGGCTATTCAATCTCAAGGCAGACCGCGCACATTCCGCTCATTCCTGCGCTATACCCAAATCGCGTGTGATGGTCATCGGTCAGGGCCGAATTTGGCGCGGTGATCTCAGCGAATGCGGTGGCAATGCCGGTGTTCGCGATGCATGTTTGTTGGGCGATATAGGCCGCCATGTTCCAACGATCGACGATTCCACAACGACCGTCGGCACCGCGCTCGGCCAGTCCCTCTTCGATCAAGCCTTCGGGGCCGAGCTCCTGTTCGACCGCCCGCGCGGCTGCGATTAACTCGGCACGACTGAAGTTGAACTCGCCAATGACTTCGACCTGAGTATTCGCCCCCGAGCACGACCTCAAGGGGATGGTCTCGTGGGCCGAGAGCTGGGTGGGCAAGGAGACCAGTATGAATAGCGAAATCCAAAGTTTCATGGTGCAAGCCTGATTGAACAAGGCGCAGCAGGATAGGCAGTGCAGGTGCCATCGTCCACGACCTCGGCGGGCTTAAGCCGGGAACGAATCGTCGCAAGTGGTTGAGCCCAGATGGACTTTTTCTCTGCCCAGCCGTTCTTTTCGCGGCCCGGACAAATCAGGCCAGGCGTTCGGATCAGGGCTGCGAGCCCGGCTTGTTCCCGCCGTTCCCCGGCTTCGCCCTCGTCGAACCGAAACCTCGAACTTAAGGTGGTCACCGCTGCGGCGCCGTGTCGCGGCAGCACCAACTGGCTAAGTTGCGTCACTCGAGGCGATGACTGGCCGAACACAATCTTCAAAGGAATAAGTAATGAAATCCAAGCTTCTCGTTGTCGCGCTGGCAGCGGCAGTCGTCTCGCCGGCTATGGCGGCCAACAATCCGTTCAAATTTGTCGGCGAACAGCACAACCAATATCTCGCATGCTTGCATACGCACGGCCAGCCGGGGGTTTCGCCTCTGGTCACCTTGGTAAAGCAATGCGGATTCCGTCCAGGCATGCCTTTGCGTGAGTTCGCGGCCACCTTTGGGCCCGTCTTGAACGGCGACCCGAATGTGCCTTTGGCAGAACGAATGTTGCCGTTCCGTGACCGTTACTCTGACTACGAATACTCCTATTTCGGTCGTATCGATGACGTGCTGGCGACCGCTGCGGACGAGGAAATGGCCGAACAGATGTTCGCCGATCTCGAAATGGAAGCCGTGCGAAATCTCGATATCAGCACCTTCGGTGGCCAAACCATTGTGGCTGCTCTGGCGGTGGGACGTAAGTCTCTGGACTATTGGGTTAGCTACGAGCCGATCGTCGAAGGTGATGCGCAGCGTTGGCCAAAATGGCTGAAGAAATTGCTGGTGGTGGGGGCTGACATTCTCGGGGCAGTGATTAGCAGCGAATTGGGTGCAACGCCCTCGCAGACCGGTGGTGTCGCAGCCGCGGCTTCGGCTGCCGCAGGCGTTGCCCTTGATCCTTGCGACTGTGGAGGAAACTCGGCGCCGACTGGCAAATAGTCTAAACCGCTCGCGAGTACGGACTCGCGAGCGATGCCGACCCATGGCGGCCAGCCTCAGGTTGGCCGCGATCTAGCCCGGATATTTCATGAGGGGGCGCGGATGATCACCGAGGACTTTGCGTCGAGTGCAAGGCGCGACGAGCCCAAGTGGTGGGCCCACTTGGGCGAGAAGCAACGCGGCAATCGGCGCAAAGGACCGGTGAGGGCCGTGCCAGCGCCGAAAGATCGCGAACACTCTGTCATCTCAACACCATCGGTCGAAACTCTCGCCCCGCTTGGAATCGCCGGATCTTTCGGCGCGACCTCATGAAATATCCGGGCTAGTGAGAATTGTCCGCGAGCGTTGCTGTTGCTGGGCTGGCGGTGTCTTTCGGCGCGACCTCATGAATATCTGGGTTAATCCCATTGCGCGCCGTCGATGGCTACGGCTGGAGCTGTTCGAATCCATTACTAAACACCGGCCCACCCTCAATTCCCATCATGCCGGCCAAGGCCGCCACATTCATTCGCAGTATTTGAACGCCCATCTGCAGGCTGACATTGGCGGCGATATCGCTGCTGCGGTGGTAGTGCGGGTAGCTGTCCCAGTCGTTTTCGATGGTCAACAGGGCTGGCATGCCGGCGCCGATAAAGGGCACGTGATCGGAGCCGAAGGCGTGCAGCGAGGTGGCGATACTCAGTGTGGTGTGATCCAGGGCGGCATCGGCGTAGACATCGAGTAATCCGGCGAATGCGTCTTCGGTTTCCAGCAAGCAATCGAGATCTGCGTCACCGCTGAAGCCAATCATGTCCATGTTCAGCATATGCACTACGCGCGCGTCATCGCCGGCGGCACGCAGATCGGCAACCTGGTGATGGCTTCCAAGCAGCCCCTGCTCCTCGCCGGCGTAGCAGACGAACAGCATGGTCGGTGGTGGCGGATTGGCGGCGAATATGCGGGCCAGTTCCAATACCCCGGCGCAGCCGCTGGCGTTGTCTTCGGCGCCGGGTGAGAAGGAACCGCCGATCGCATCATAGTGGCCTCCGACGATATAGATTTCGTCGGCGCGGGTGCTGCCGGGTAGGGTGGCAATCACGTTGTGCACTGTCACGCCACTGACCTGGAAAGGATCGAGCTGTGCGCTGATTCCAGGCATGGCTTCGAATTGAGCCTGAATCCAATCGCGAGCGCCGGCGATGCCAGTGCGCAGACTGTGCCGATCGTGGCTGGCCAGGGTTGCGACATCGCCCAGCCAGCGGCTGCCATTGACCGCTGCGACCATCGCGTCGATCTGTGGTGAAGCGGCGCGCTTGGCGCGCGGCGGCCGATTCTCCGCCATTCTCACTAACACGGTGTTCCATGGGATATCGAGCGTCTGGCTGTGGCTATGGCCATGCGTATGCTCAGATTCGCGCAGAACGCGCTCGGCATCGCTTCGAGTGAGGACTGCGAAGCGCCCGCCACTGGCCAGCACTTCGCTTGCAGGGTGCGCCTGCCGCCGAAACCCTTGGATAAGCACCAGATCGTTGAATTCGTCCTCGATCTCGCGCAACACCTGCAGATCGGCCGTGACGTGTTCGACAGGGTCGGGCTCGCCGCACACGAGCCACTCATGACCCAATTCCAGCCAGCGTACGCCGGCCGCTTTCTGTTTCGCCTCAAGGCTGTTGAAGCCAGTGTTCGAGATCGCAACCGTGCGGCAATAATCGCCGGCGAGCACTTGGCCGGGAGCCAGGAAGGCAAGGGCCAACAGACCAGTCCAGCCAATCAGCCTTCTCGAACAAGGCGATTCATCAAGCGTGTGCATGCGTGGTGACTTGGGTGAGCAAGGGGGCATAGTAGTCGATTGCCTGGCTGCACCGTGAGGCGGTGCCTTGATCGGTCAGCGATTGAGAAGGGCCGGCCCATGGTCTGGGCTCGTTGCGGGCATCCTGGTTCTGCCCTCAGAGACGCAATCCGCTCAGGGCGACCCGATCAAGTTCATTGCCCTTGCAGGATTGATCGCAAGGAAGTGCGCCCCTGCTCGGCGCCTTGGGCCTGAGCGGAGCGCGCCCGAGGACTCGCCGTATCACCACGGCACAACCGGCTGCAGCCTGAGTTCGAATTTCTCTTTGCCCCTGGCGGTGTGCGATGCCACAGACAAAGTCGGTTGGGGTTGCCGCACCTTGCGAATTCGCGGCACGCAAGGCGCTGACTGGCGGTCAGCGTCGCACCGAGAGAATTGCAGGAGGGCGTCTTGCAGCAAGCCGTGAGGGAGCGGCCCGTCCCTGGGCCGCAGTCCGAACGAGCTACAACTCCAAGCCGTCCGAGAACACGAACACGCCAGCCTCACCGTCAAGCTCGAAGGCGCCGATGTCGCAGTCACCGCCAAAACGTGCGGCGCCGCGTTGGTCGACGTTCAAACAGGGGCCTTGATCGGCATTGTCGATCGCCGGGCTACCCATCTGCAGAGCGTGGGTTTCACTGGGGCCGCCATTGTCTGCCAATGGATCGATGAGCGGGTCGATGTCGAGCAATGAATCGGTTTGGGCGGTGATAGTGGCGCCGGCGCTGTCTTCAATCAGACTGTTGTCAATTGAGTCGAGTGTGCCTGAAACGTCGCTGCCACTCGCTGCGCTGTTATTGCCAATCAGACTGCTTCGCAAGGTTCCACCGGCAACGTTCAAGCCGCCGCCGGTGCCGGTGGCCAGATTGTCGGCGACCGTGCTGAAGTTGAAGCTGAGGGCGGTGCCGGCATCGGCATTGACACCACCGCCAGTCACGGCATCGTTGCTGGAAACGGTTGAGTTCTCCACGTTCAAGGTGCCGCCCTCGGCGTCGATGCCTCCGCCGTCGGTACCGGCTGAATTTCGAACCACCGCGCTTCGAAGCAGATTCAGTGTGCCTGCCGTGCCGTCGGCGAAAATACCGCCGCCAAACTCGGCGTCATTGTCGTCGATTTGCGAATCGACTACGGTCAGACTGCCGCCATTGGAAATCCACAGGCCGCCGCCTTCATTGGCCGCCGTGTTCTGGGCGATCGCCGCCAGGCTGAAGAACGCCGTGCCGCCGCCGGTGATATGCAGCATGCCGCCATTGATCCCGGCACTGTTGCCGCTGGCAGCCAGATCATGCACCACCACTGAACCTGAGGTTTCGATGGCACCGCCCGCACGGGCGGCGCTGTTGCCATTCGTCGTGCCGCCTTGCACGCTGCTGCTGCCCAGGGCCGAATTGAACAAGGCGCCACCATTGCCGCTACCGGTCAATGCTGTGTTGCTATTGATGTTGGTGTTAAGAATCTGCATTACGCCGTCGTTGTTGAACACGCCGCCGCCGCCGTCATCGGTGCCGAGAGGACCGCTGGCAACATTGCTGGTGATTTGAGCGCCGTCGATGGTGACCAAGCCGCCGTTGTTGAACACGCCGCCACCACCCTGGGCATCGGCCGCCGCATTCGCCGCGTCGGCTTGATTCAAGGTGATGGTGGTGCCGCTGATGCTCAGGTTGCCATTGGCGTCGTTCCACAGACCGCCGCCCTCCTGGCTCGCTCCGTTCGAGCTGAAGGTTCCGCCGCTTACTGAGGCCGACGCCAGGGCGCCACTGCTGGGCGCTGTGATGTGCAGCCCGCCACCATTCCCAGGCGAAGGACCTGCCCCATTGCCACTGACGCTGACATTGGTCAAGGTCAGGTTGGTGGCCGTTTCGGTACTCCGTACCTCAATGCCGCCACCGGCCCGCGCGGCCGTATTGCCGCTGATCGAACCGCCATTCACCTGCACCGAGCCACCCACCGACAGGATGCCGGCGCCGCTGGCCGAGCCTGTTGTCAGGCTGTGATTGGATACCGTGGAGTTGACCAGCTGCACTGAGCCAAAGCCGCTGCGACCGTCATTCAACACACCGCCGCCGCCATCGTCGGCGCCCAAGGTGCCGGCCACTGCGTTGTTGTTGAGCGTGGTACTGAACAACAAGGTCGATCCGCCATTGTTGAACACACCGCCACCGCCCTGCACATCGGAGGCCGCATTGGCAGCGGACGCGGTATTGGCGCTGATGGTGGCGCCAGTGACGTTCAAAGTGCCATTGCGATCGTTCCACAGCCCGCCGCCTTCCTGGTCGGCGACATTGCCGCTGAAGGTGCCGCCATTGACCGTGACCAGGGCGACGCCGCCGCTGGAAGGGGCGGTGATGTGGATGGCACCGCCGTTGCCTGGCGAAGGGCCGGTGCTGTTACCGGTGAAATTGACATTGCTGAGGGTGGCTTGAGCACTGGATTCGACTGCCCGGACTTCCAGCCCGCCGCCGGCGCGCGCGGCAGCACTGGATTGAATCGAGCCGCCACTGGCCGAGAAGCTGCCGCCGATGGTCAGCACGCCGCCACCACTGCCCGAGCCGGCATTGGCCTCATTGCCGCTGAGGGTGACATTGGTCAGGTCGACCGAACCTGGATTGTTGCGGGCGTCGTTCATCACTCCGCCACCGCCATCGTCTGCACCTAGCGTTCCACTGACGGTGTTGTTGGCGATGGTGGCATTGGACAGGGTGATGGTGCCGCCGTTGTTGAACACACCGCCACCGCCTTGCGCATCGCCGGCCGCATTGCTGGCGGTTGCCGTGTTGCCGCTGATGCTGCCACCCGACACATTCATCGTGCCGCCGGACGAGTTCCACAGCCCTCCGCCTTCCTGGCCAGCGGTGTTGTTGCTGAAGGTGGTGTTGCTGCTGGTCACGCTATCGACAGCACTGGTGTGCAGGCCGCCGCCGTTGATGCCGGTTGAGTTGCCAGTCACGGTGGCATCAGTCAAGGTCAGGGTTGCATTGTTCGATTCGATGCCACCGCCAGCGCGGGCGGCCAGATTGTTGGTGACCATCGAGCCATTGGTCACCGCCAAGGTGGTGCCATTGCTCGCACCGATATTGAGGATGCCGCCGCCATTGCCGGTGCCGGCCGTTGCGGTGTTGTTGTTGATCGTGCTGTTGTCGAGTGTGATGGTCGCGCCCGCGGTATTGCGACCGTCGTTGAACACGCCGCCGCCGCCATCATCGGTGCCCAGGCTGCCGGTCACCTGGTTGGCCGAGATGCCGGTATTGGTCAGGCTGATGGTGCCGCCGTTGTTGAAGACACCGCCACCGCCTTGAGCGTCATTGCCGGCATTGCCGGCTTGGGCAGTGTTGTTGTTGATGGTGGCCCCGGTCACTGTCATCGTGCCGGTGGCGGCGTTCCATAGGCCACCACCTTCCTGGCCGGCCGTGTTGCCGCTGATGGTATTGGCGCCCGCGATGGTCACCACATCGGCCGCGCTGGTATGCAGGCCGCCGCCATTGATGCCGGCGCTGTTGTTGATCAGCGACATCGCCGTCAGGGTGACCGTGCCATTGTTGGATTCGATGCCGCCGCCGGCGCGGGCCGCAGTATTGCCCTGCACCACATTGCCGGTGTTGATGATCAGCGACGCGCCGTTGCCGGCATTGCCGATATTGAGAATGCCGCCGCCATTACCGCTGCCGGTAGCGGCGGAATTCAGCGAGACCGTGCTGTTGTTGAGTGTCACGGTAGCGGTCGTGGTGTTGCGACCATCGTTGAAGATGCCGCCGCCGCCGTCGTCCGTGCCCAAGTCGGGGCTGGAGACTTCGTTGCCGGAAATGGTGAGGTTGCTCAGGCTAAGTGCCCCGCCGTTGTTGAATACACCACCGCCGCCTTGCGCATCGTTGGTCGCATTGCCGGCCAGGGCGGTGTTGCTGCTCACCGTGCCGCCAGTGAGCGACATGCTGCCGGTGGCTGAATTCCACAGGCCGCCGCCTTCCTGTCCGGCGGTGTTGCCACTGAACGTGGTGTTGCTGACGGTGACTTGATCGGCACCGGTGCTGTGGAAGCCACCACCGTTCACGCCAGTTGAATTACCTGTTACGGTGGCATTGGTGAGGGAAACCGTACCGTTGTTGGTTTCGATGCCGCCGCCAGCGCGGGCCGCAGTGTTGTTGATGATTTGCGAGCCAGCAATGATGTACAAGCCGGCACCGTTGCCGGCCACGCCGATATTCAGCCCACCGCCGCCATTGCTGGAGGTGGAATTGGCGGTGTTTTCCGAGATGATGCAGTTGCTAAGCGTCATGGTGGCGTTGGGCGCGTTGCGACCATCGTTCATCACCCCGCCGCCGCCGTCGTCGGCGCCCTGATTCGTGCCCGACACCTGATTTTGCGATATGGTGACATCGGTGAGTGTCACCACGCCACCCGCATTGAACACACCGCCGCCGCCTTGGGCATCATTGGCCGCATTGCCGACCAGGGCGACATTGCTGTTGATCAAGGTGCCGCTGACCGTCATCGTGCCCTGTACTTCGTTCCACAGCCCGCCGCCTTCTTGCCCGGCGGTATTGCCGGTCACGTTTCCGCCCGTGATCTGAATAAAGGAGGAAGGACCGGACGGTGCGGTGATGTGGAAGCCGCCGCCGTTGATGCCGACGCTGTTGTTCGACAAGGTCACCGTGGTCAGGGCGACGTCGGAAGCGCCATTGTCGGTGGCACGCGATTCGATGGCGCCGCCAGCGCGGTTGGCTGTGTTGCCGTCGAAACTGGAATTCCCGACCGACAGCAAGCCGCCGTTGATCAGCACACCGCCGCCGCTGCCCAGGGTTCCATCGGCCACATTGTTGTTGACCTGGCTATTGGTGAGGATGACCGTGTCGCCCTGGGTGTAGATGCCGCCACCGCCTTGATTGGCGGCATCGCCGGAGGCGGTGTTTCCGCTGATGGTGACGTTGTTGAGTTGCAAGTAGGTATTCTGGTTGAAAATGGCGCCGCCACGACCGTCTTTGGCGGTGTTTCCGCTGGCATCGGAAGTACCGTCACCACCGGTCAGAGTCAGGCCGGAGATGGTGACCGCTACGGCGTTTTCGATATCGAAGATGCGATTCGCGCCGGCACCGCTGATGGTGACGATGGTGCCGCCGCCGCCACTGCCGGTAATGCCGTCGATGATGAGGTCATCATTGATCAGCAGGTCACCCAAGCCTGCGCCGTTGCTCAGGACGATGGTAGCGCCTGCGCCTCCAAACACGCCCGAGTCAAATGCGATGACGTCGCCACTTATATCGCCTGGACCTGCGTCACCAGACGCCGAATTGGTACTCGCCGCCTGAACCGCTTCACGCAGGGTCAAATTGCCGTCGGCAACCGGCGCGCCATCATCGATGGAGTTGACTATGAACGTGGCCGCTGATGCTGAGCCGGAAAAGCACGACAGAAGTGCGAGCGCCAACGGGCTCGGACGAAAACGATGCGTAGTCACGGAACGATCTCCCCTGGGTTACAACATCCCCTGTCAGTAGTTTGCAGGCGACCACCCTCCTGGTCGCCCGTGCTGCATGACCTGGCCGTCGGATCAAGAACAGCCAGCTTGCCAGCCGATCAAACCGCCATCGGTCGTTGATCTGGCCTTGATGCTGGATGGATCACCGCCCGACCCTGCGGCATACGCCGTGTCGTGTGGCTTGGATGCAGAACGCTGGGCATGCGCGTGTCAAGTAATCGCAAACCCCAACAATTCAGTTGGTTGCGAGGCAATCTTCAGGAATGGCATTCGATTGATCAACGTGCTGAGCGTAGGCTCGCACAGAGCGAATCGCCGAGAGACGCGGGAATCCATGCTGCACCTCCATATAGGGGCAGGGGCTCACCAGGGGGCCATCCTACGCCAAAGCAAGGCGTAACACTACAGCGATCTCGCGATCCCTTGCCGAAGCGATACATTGGTGAAACGGCAGGATAAGAAACTGCAATCAGCGAAGCTGATTGGAGTGCAGTTGGCGCAGCGATACGCTTCGCTGCCGGTTCAGCGTCGCCGCCGTCCTGGCCGGCGGCCGGGTTTCCGCCGCGCTGCCGTGGTTGGCATCAGCATGGCGAGAAAATCCCTATCGGCCAGCGATGCCTCGGGATCGGGCAGGGCGTTGATCCAGGACTTCTGCCGGCCAGGGTCGGCCAGCCATTCCAGATCGCGGGTCAGGGACATTACCAGCCGCTTGGCGCTGCGAATCCTGGCGTGCACTGCGCTCTCGACTGCCCTGGTATCTTCGAGCCGAGGTTCAAGATCAAGCCAGCTCTGCAAGGGGGAGGCGAGTTCTCGCAGCTGATCGCGCAATGCCTCCAATTGCTGGCGTAACACCTGGTTATAGTGCTTCAGCCGCGCATCCGGCAGATCGGCCAGCTGCTTGGTGTCGATTTGCTCGATTTCGATCTGCAGCCCGAGCAGACTCAGTAGATCTTTTTTCTCGTAGGCCTGATTGACCCGCTGCATCAAGCCCGTCTTGCGTTCACGTTCAGCCAGATCGGGTTCGCGGTCGGGATGCAAGGCGCTGGCCAGCTTGCGATAAATCTCCCGCACCGCCGTGCTGGCTTCGGCCGCTGATGGTTGCCCTGCTTGCGGGCCGGCCGAAGCGCGGCGTTTTGATCGACCCTGCTTTGGATGAACTTGCTCATCCCAATGATCCTCGAACTGCTGGCGCGCATGCTGCAGCAGCTCATCGACATTGCTGGCGGTGTGACCGTTGACAAAGTCCTCGCCGAATACATCGCTCAACATGGCTTCGGTGAATGCCATTTCGAGCTCCTGCATTTCCGGGTCGCGCTCGGTATAGCGCTCGCACAGCGCGTCCAGCTCGGCATCGGCTTCGGAGGATTGCAGGTTGTGCACGATGTCGAGCAATGTCGCGCATACCTTGTCACGCTGTTTGCGAGTCAAGCGCAGACCCGGCGGCGGGCGCTGAATGAGCGCGTCGAGCGCCCGCACCAAGGCCAGCTGTCGCTCGCGAATCTCCTTTTCAACCGGCACCAGCTCGCGCTCCAGACGCGAGTGCAACTGCGGCAGAAACGCCTCCCAGATCGCCAGCCGCTCGCGCTCGCGACGGATTTGATTGCTAAGCTTGTTGAACTGTTGCTGTGCCTTGCCCTGTGAGGCGCGCGGCAGATCGAGCGTCACCAAGGTGGCCGGATCGGCGGCTTCGCCAAACAAGGACGTTTGCGAGGGGGGGGTGCGAGGCATGAAGTCAACCGGATGGGGGCGCGAAGCACCGGATGATAAGCCAAGATTGACGCGGTAGAACCAGCTTACAACCGCGGATCTACTGGCTCGCTCTCCAAGGCCAATACCCCAAACACGCATTCGTGCACCCGATACAGGCCTTCCCGTTCGACAAACCGGTGCAGGGCTTCGTAGCCCAGCACGAATTCGCGCAGGGCCAAGCCGCGCTTGCGATTCAATCCGCGCTGACGCAGACGCTCAAGGTTAAGCGGCTCGGTATAGGTGGGGCCGTAGATGATGCGCAGGTACTCGCGGCCGCGCACCTTGATCGCCGGTTGGATCAGCCCCTTGGTGGTCGACACCACTGATTCCAGCGGCTTGACCACCATGCCCTCGCTTTCGCCCGCGGTGATGGTATGCCACCAATCGCTGGCGGCAGCGACACTGTGAGCATCGTCAAGGTCGACGAAACGGCGTGCCGTTGGGCGAAACAGCCTGCTGTCAGCGCCTACCAGTCGATCGATATGTTCAAGATGCCAGCGGTGATCGCGGCCCAGCGTGGCGGCCCCCTCGTGGGCCAGGATGTGAAACGGGGCGATTTTCAGATCGTCGACACTTTCGACAGGCCAGCAGTAGCGTCGGTATTCGTCGACATAACGTGCGATGGCCGCCTGTCGACTACGAAAGGAGGTGGCAAGCTCGTTCAGCTCGAGCCCGCGGGCCTCGGCCTGCCGCAGCCAATCGACCGCGGTGGCGACCGATCGCATCGCGGCAGCGCCGGTCGGCGCGTATTGCGTGCGCAACAGTTCCTCGGCCTTGGCCGACCAAGGCAGCAGCTCGGTATCGAGGGCAATCCAGTCGCTGCCCAGCGCCTGCCACAGGCCAGCGCGTTCAAGCGCCGCATCCAGTCGCGCCAGCAGCTGTTCCTCGAAGCCTTCGCGGTTGAAGAAGCGACGCCCGGTGCGGGTATAGATCACCCCGCGACCATCATTGCCAATGCCAAAGCGTCGGGCCGCCACCTCGGTATCGCGGCACAGCACGATCACCGCACGCGAGCCCATATGTTTTTCCTGACAGACCAGCTGGCTGATGCCTTCGTTGCGGTAGTAGGCAAAGGCTTCTTCCGGTCGCTCGAGCAGGTCGCCATCGGGTGCGGTGGCGGGCGGCGACATGGTCGGCGGCAGATAGATCAGCCAGCGCGGGTCGGCGGCAAAGCGGCTCATCACTTCCAGCGCGGCGCGGGCGTTCTCTTCGCGAATGGTGATGTTGCGACCAAGACGCGGAGTAATAAGGCGCTTGCCCAACACATCCTCGATATCCAGCACGTGTCCATCGCGTTGGGGGGCTGGCGATTCGGGTTGTAGCGGGCGAACCGGTTGGTAGTACATACGTGCGGCGGGGACCGCGACCAGTTCGCGCTCCGGATAGCGCAGCGCGGTCAGCTCTCCGCCAAACACGCAGCCGGTGTCGATGCAGATCGTCCGGTTGACCCATTCCGGCTGCGGCACCGGCGTGTGGCCGTACACCACCATCGCTTCGCCGCGATAATCGGAAGCCCAGTCATAGCGCACCGGCAGGCCGTACTCGTCGGTTTCGCCGGTGGTTTCTCCGTACAGCGCAAACGCGCGCACCGCGCCGGACGCACGGCCCTGCAGGCTTTGCTTGAGGCCGGCATGGGCCACCACCAGCTTGCCATCGTCCAGTACGTAGTGGCTGACCAGCTTGTCGATGAACTCTGCCACCTGCGTTCTGAACTCGGCCGGTTCGCGTTCCAATTGCTCCAGTGTCTCGGCCAGGCCATGGCTGATCCGCACGTTCTTGCCGCGTAGCTTGCGCAACAGCTTAACGTCATGGTTGCCGGGTACGCACAAGGCCGCGCCGGTGCCCACCATGTGCATCACCAGGCGCAGTACCCCCGGCGAATCGGGGCCACGGTCGACCAGATCACCGACGAAGATGGCGCGCCGACCCTCAGGCGCGATCACCTCCGGCGCCCCGCGCGAACCGCCCACGCGATAGCCGAGCTTATCCAGCAGTTCCACCGTTTCATCGAGGCAGCCGTGAATGTCGCCGATGATGTCGAATGGCCCGTGCTGGTCACGCTTGTCGTTCCACAACCCTTGGCGCTCGATCGATGCCGCCTCGACTTCGTCGACACGGCGCAGCACAGTCAGGTTGCGAAAACCCTCACGCTCCAGCCCGCGCATCGAACGATGCAAGCTCTGCATTTGATTGCGGATCACATGCGGGCCGAAATCACGATCGCTGCGTGCCTCATTGCGCTCGTGGCACACCCGTTCGGGCAGATCGAACACGATCGCCACCGGAAGGACGTGATACTCGCGTGCCAGGGCCACCAGTCGTTTGCGATCTTCCGGCCGCACATTGGTAGCATCGATCACCGTTAGCCGACCCGCCGCCAGACGCTTGCCGGCGATGTAGTACAAGACGTCAAAGGCGTCTTTGCTGGCCGATTGATCGTTCTCATCATCGCTGACCAAGGCGCGGCAGCAATCCGAAGAGATCACTTCGCTGGGCAGAAAGTGACGTCGCGCAAAGCTTGATTTGCCCGAACCGGATGCACCGATCAGGGCGACCAGGGAGAGCTTGGGAATCCGGATCGTGCTCATCGGCTGAACACTCCCATCTGCGTCGGCGCACCGAGTTCAGGGTCGAGCTCGCCAATCGGGTGAAACTCGACGCTATAGCCATGACGTTGCGCGACGGCCTGCGCCCACTCGGCGAATTCGGCACGGGTCCATTCAAAGCGATGGTCGCGATGGCGCAGCCGTCCGGTCGGCAGGCTCTCGAACTTGCTGTTGTATTCGATGTTGGGCGTGGTGATGACCACTACGGCGGGACGGGCGAATTCAAACAGGGTGCGCTCGAAGGCCGGTAGGCGCGATGCATCGATGTGTTCAATGACTTCGATGGCGCAGGCGGCGTGGAATCCTTCCATGCGGGCATCGCGATAGGTCAGGCTGCCTTGTTGCAAGTCGATGCGGGCGCGCTTCAACGGTGGCAGTCGATCCAACTTCAAGCGCTCGGCGGCCCGCTCCAGGGTGATGCTCGACACTTCGATGCCGAGCATTCGATCAAACTGTTTGTTATCCAGCAGCCGGCTCAGCAGGCGGCCCTCGCCGCAGCCGACGTCCAATACCGAGCGCACGCCGAGGCGCACCAGCAAGGATTCCACCGATTGCATGCGTCGCTCGTTCAGACTGATTTTGCGCTCCAGGCTGATTTCTTCGCCATCCTTGGATTCTGCCTCCTGTTCCACCGTGTGTTCGTCGCTGTTGAGCAGCTTGCCTAACGCTTCAGCCACCAGCGAGTGCTTGCGCTTGAGGTAGCCGGCCAGGATCCAATCGCGCTCGGGATGGGCCGACAACCAGCTGCCACCCTTGTCGACCACCTTTTGCACTTCATCGGCGCCGATGTAGTAATGCTTGTCGCCGTCCATGGCCGGCAACAATACATACAGTTGGGTCAGCAGGTCGGCCAGCCGTGCCGTACAGGACAGGCGCAAGCTGTAGTACGGGCTATCGCCCCAATCGGGAAACTGAGGGTCGAGCGGCAGGCGGTCGATTTCCACGCCAAAGCCCAACGGTTCGAAACAGCGGCGAATCTGCGCCTCGCCGCCGCGGCAGCGAATAACAGGCAGTTCAACCTGCAATGGTATAGCTTGTTCGGCCAGTTCGGCGCGCGCCTTGCTACGGCCACCCATGGCGCTGGAGAACACCTGGGCGATCGCCACCGCGAGAAATGACGAAGCGACGTACGGCCGATCGTTGACATACTGCGCCAGCGGACCGTCCGCATCGCCGCGACCACGCACCAGGGCGACCGGGTCGACGTCGACCAGCAGCACCACCGAGCAGCACTCCTCCGACGCTTCCGGATAGAACACATGCGCCGTGCCAAACGACAGCGACTTCGATTGCGGCCGTTCCGGGCTTTTCGACAACAGATAGCCGATGTCGGTGGCTGGACGATGGGTGGTGCTGAGTTTCATCAACATGGGTGAAGCCGGAGGCGGCGGCAGCGATCGGGGCGTCATTGTCGCTGAAATGGAGCGGCGACACGCGATCGCCGGCGAAGCCGAGGCTTTGACCGCATTCTATGAACCGTGAACCGATGTCGTACCCCATTGGTTCGCTGACGCCGCGCTTTGCTCCCCTCTGCCCTCACGGGAGAGATCGATGCGCACTGACAACGCGCGCCGGCTGGTGCCCCGGAACTCCCTCCCCGATCTTCGGGGAGGGGGGGGTTAGGGAGCCGATCTTTGTCTGCCCAGGGGCCTCGCATAGCGAGGTTCCTGGGTAGGGGCCGGGGGAGAGGGGGCGAAGTGAGAACCCCTTCACCCCAACCCCTCTCCCGCGAGGGGAGAGGGGCTTTAATCGCTTCGGTTCAGGCCGCCAGCTTCACTTTGCCATTGGCGGCGGCGACACAGGCCAGCACATAGCCCTGGTCGATCTCCTCTGCGGAGAGTCCTCCGGTTTCGCTCATGCTGACTTCGCCCTCAATACAGCGCAGCTTGCATTCGCCGCAGTGGCCGGTGCGGCAGGCCGAGGCGATGGCGATGCCGGCGGATTCGGCCAGTTCGAGCAGGGATTGCTCGCCGTTGCTGATCAGGGTCTGGCCGCTGGTTTCGAACTGCACTTCGCCACCCTTGCCATTGAGGCTGGGTGAGACATCGAAGCTCTCTACATGCAGTTGCGCGTCGGGTAGGCCGGCTGCGGAGAACAAAGCTCGGGCGCTGTCCATAAAGCCCTGTGGGCCGCAGAGGAAGACTTCACGCTCGGCAAGGTCGGGCACGCTGGCGGCCAACATGTCGGCGTTGAGCCGGCCGCGATAGCCGCGCCAGCGCGAACGCGGCGGTTCCTGGCTGAGGCTGATGGACAGGTGGAATCGTGGGTTGTGTTTGGCCAAGCGTTCAAGTTCGCTGTTGAACATCAGCTCGGATTGGCGGCGCGCGGTGTGCAGGAAGATGACGTCGGTTGCCGATCCGGTTTCGCTCAGCCAACGGGCCATCGATAGCATCGGGGTGATGCCGCTACCGGCGGAGAGCAGGAGGAGTTTTCGTGGCCTTGCCTGGACGCCGCTTGCTGTGTCCTTTCTCTCTCTCCGCAACCCCATCTCCGCGCGGGGAGTGGGGCCGAACTGCGAGGTTGCAGGCACACAACTGAAATCGCCGAATGGTCCGCTCATCTCAAGCAGGTCGCCGGGTTTCAGGGCATCGCAGAGCCAGTTCGAGAACGGGCCTTCGGCCACTCGCTTTACAGCGAGTTCGAACTCGCCCGTGTCCTGGGCGCAGGAAGAAACAGTATACGACCGGCAAGTCGACCTGCCGTCATTCTGAGTGCGCAGGGTGACGAATTGGCCGGGGCGGAAATGGCGCATGTCGATCCGATCGCAGGCAAAGCGAAACGCCTTGCTATCGCTGCCCAGGGTCTCGACGCCGATGCAGCGTGCCTGCCACCAGCTCGAATGGCTGCGCTGTCGGGCGGCGACGACGGCCTCCATCGGCTGTGCCGGAACCGACCTGCTTAGCCAGCGCTTCAAGCGCTGGCCGCGGCTGACCGAGCGCCCGCCCAGCAGGTCCGGCACGATGCGCAGTAGGCGCGGGCCGATCAGGCTGGCGGCGGTCAGCACGCCGGACATCAGGGCCGAGCCAACGCCGCAGAACAGGATGTCCTGGCCGGTCAGGCTGAGGCCCTTGATCGGCGTGCGTGGGCTGAGCCAACGGGTGGCAAAACGTTGCGGGCTGTGCTCCAGGCCATACAGCTCCCCGGCGGTGTAGTTGCTGAAATGGGCGGTGGAAAGCGGCGTAGACAGCTCGGCGTAGTCGACCTTGCCGCGGGTCTGCGGTACCTGCGTGTAGACTTCCTCCAGCAGCGCCTCGGTAAGTTCCTGCTTGTAGTCGTCGTAGGCTTGGCCGCGCTGACCCCAGGGCGTGTTCTGCCAGCGCTGAAACCATTGCCACGGCGCCGGCGCGATCACATCGATGGTGGACTTGCCGGGATAGTGCTCATCCCAGGCCGGATCCTTGGCACTGGGGAAGCTGATGTATTTCAGCGGGAAGTCGGTGTTGGGTTCGGCCAGGAATCGCTTCAGTTCCGCGTCGTGGTCGTAGCCACGGTAAACCCAGAGATTGGATTGCTCGAGTTGCAGATCCTGCCGCGAACCCTTCAATCCAACGTACAGTCCGAGATGCGAAACCGAGCGCGGCAATGCCTCCAGTTTGCTCAGCAGTCCGTGTTGTTCGGAAATCTCCGTGGGTACGAGCTTGGCAAAGGTGGTGTGTACGCCGGCGGCGCTGATCACATGAGCGCAGCGGATCTCGTCGCCGTTGACCATGCGTACGCCGACCACGCGGCTGCGGTCGATCAGTAGCCGTTCCACTTCGGCGTCAACCAGGACGGCGCCGCCGGCAGCTTCGATGGTCGGAATGATGTGATAAGCGATCTGCGAGGCGCCGCCGACCGGAAAGTTGGCGCCATCGAGATAGTGCTGGGCGACCAGGGCATGCATGGCAAAACCCGATTGCTTGGGCGGCGTGCCATAGTCACCCCATTGCCCGGCCAGCACCGAGGCCAGCTTGCGGTCGCGGGTGCATTCGCGCAGCACGTCGAAGGTTGAGCGGGCAAAGTAGTCACCCGACAGGCGCCGACCTGCCGCCAGCGCCGCGCCTTGTAGCAGGCCAGGCAACAGGCGTGGGCCGAACTGCGGCAACACTGCCTGGCTGGCGCGACGCACCTGTTTCAGGTAGGCGTCGATATCGGCGCCGGCCCTGGGGAAGTGTCGCAGTAGACCCTCACGGAACTGGCGTACGCCGCTGTGATAATCGTAGCGATCACCGGCGATGATCATGCTGTCATACACATCCTCCATCTTCGCCCAGGCCAGCGCGCCGTCGGTGATGGCATCGAACACCCGTCGCATCGGTGAATGCGGCTTGTGCACATCGCCGATATAGTGCACGCCGACGTCCCATTCGTACCCACGGCGACGAAAGCTGTGAGTGAAACCGCCTGCGGTGTAGTGGCGCTCCAGCACCAGCACACGTTTGCCGGCCTTGGCCAGCAGGGCGGCCGTGGTCAGGCCGCCGAGGCCCGAACCAATCACTACGTAGTCGAACGTTTGAGCAGAGATTGCCGCGCTGTAGCGAAGGCCGTTGATCATCTTGAGGTTTCCTGAGTGGTTGGATGACACAGGCCATCACGCATCACCCGCAAGGCATGTTCCAGGCGTGCCTCACCGCAGACCTGCGGCGGCAGATAACCAAACAGCTCCAGGCTGATCAATCCATGCAAGGTGCCCCACAAGGTATGCGCGACTTCCGCTGCATCCCCGGCAGGCGTCACCCCCGCATCCATGCAGCGCTGCACACCGCTGCGCAGAATGCCGAACGCCTGCTTGCTGACCTCGCGACTGCTAGGCGAGGGATCGAAACCGGGCACGCAGCGGCTGAACATCAGCTGGTAATAGGTGGGATTGTCCACCGCCGATCTTCGATAGGCGCGGCCCAGATCCATCACATACTGCAGTGGATCGGCATGTTCAGGCACCCGACGCAGGTCATCGCGCAAACGCTCGAATCCCTCGACATAGAGCTCGTTGAGAATCGCCTGTTTATCGCGGAAATGGGTGTACAGAACTATCGTCGAGGCGCCAATTCGCTGCGACAACCGGCGCATCGACAAGGCATCCGGGCCGGACTCCGCCAGCAGGGCGCTGGCCTGATCGAGGATGGCGCGGCGGGTGGCGGCGGGGTCGGTACTGGGCGGGCGGGGAACGGACATGGATCGGCCATAACGGTGTTATGGCCGAGAGAATAACGTCGTTATGGATAAACGTAAAGGGCCGCCAAGCCGCAGCCTATGTACCGCAGCGGTCTCTACTCGAATCCGCTGCCAAACACGCGCCCGCTGGCGGAGCGATCGGTGGCGCTGTTGTCAGCTGCATTAATCTCGACCCGATCCGAGGGCGGCAGCACCGCAACGCCAGTTTCCACCACCCCGACAAAGCCAGCGGGTAGCTCGGCGCTGAGGGTGAAGGTGACCTGAGTGCCGGCGGCGAGATCGATGCGGGTGTCGATATCGCCGCTGCCGGATGCGGGGCAAGCCGCATCCGGCTCGGCGCTGCAGGTCCAGGTCGCATTGCTCAATGCGCCGGATAACGCGCTTTGAACCTCGGCGCCTTCAACATCCGATGGGCCCTGATTGGCAATCACAATGGTGTAGGTCAAGCTGGGTGAGCCATCGAGGGTTTCCACGCCATCGCTGATGCTGGCGATCAGGTCCACCCCGTTGACACTGCAGCTGACGATGATGCCGCTGACTGCGGCGCCCGACAGCACGCCGTTGCCATCGCTGACCGTGCACTGCTGCGGTGGTTGGTTCGGCTGTTGCGCCACCGTCACGCTGTAGCTGCTGCCATCGTTCAACGGTGTGTTGAACACGAAGGCGCCATTGGCGTTGATGCTTAGGTCGTCGCCGCCGTTGTTGCGCAACACCAGGCTGCTGCCATCGGCCAGGCCGACGACGCTGCCACCGATGCTGAATTGCTGGGTGGCGCAATCAATGGTGATGTCGGAGACCGCGGCGCCCATGAGCGTGCCGTCGCCGTCGGTGACCGTGCAGATCTGGCTGGGGCCAGTGGGTTGCTGCAGCACCGTCACCGCGAAGCTGGCGCCATCCTCAAGCGCGGTCGGAAAGACAAACGCGCCGTTAGCGCTCAGGGTGAGGTCATCGCCGTCATTGTTCTGCAGCACGACACTGCTACCGGCATTGAGGCCACTGAGTGTGCCACCAACGGTGTACAGGCTCACACAGGTGACGGTGACATCGGTGACGGCCGTCCCCGACAGCAGGCCATCACCGTTGCTGACCGTGCAGTGCTGCTGCGGGTCGCTGGGCTGCTGCGTCAGCGTCACCGCGTAGCTGCTTTCATCACTGATTGGCGTGGCAAAGCTGAAACTGCCATTGGCGGTGATCGTGAGGTCGTCGCCGCCGTTGTTCTGCAGCACCACGCTGGTGCCGGAGGCCAGCCCGCTCACCGTACCGCCGATGCTGTATTGATTGGTTATGCAGGTGATGAGCACATTGCTCACATTCGATGCGGCGATGCGGCCACTTCCTTGGCTGACCGTGCAAGTCTGATTCGGCGTCGTGGGCTGGGCGTCCACCGATACGAAATAGCTGCCACCGTAGCCGATCGCGCCGGGGAAAGTGAACGTGCCATTGGCGCTGAACTCGACCGCCATGATGCCGTTGAGTGCCAGGTTCACGCTGTTGCCGTCGGCAAGCCCACTCAGGGTGCCGCCCACGGTGTAGGTACGGTCGCAGCCCTGGTACTCCGCGGCGCCCAGATCGACCTCGGTGCACAGCACGCGGCCCTCGCCGCCTTGGTCGGTTGCGCCGCTGAGATCGTCAACGCTGTCACCATCGCCGTTAAGGTCGTGGCCGAGCACCGGCTCTGCGAGCCACTGACTGCGACCGTTGTCGACGCTGTCGACATTGGCGCCAGAAAGCGGGTAGTACGCCACGAAGCCGCTCTGATCGAGTGCCGCGAGTTGCGGGTCGAGAGTAAACGTTGCGCCGCAGCTGGCATCGCTGGCCATGCCGTTCTCGACCAGGTAGCTCAAGGCGCCGCCGCCCTCGCAGGCGGTACCATCTGCAGTGGCGACCAGGGTGTTGTAGGACTCCACAGTACCGTCGAATACCGAGATCTCGTTCGCATAGCCATCGGTTTCGTTGTAGGCAATGGTGCTGTTGACCAGCACCAGCAAGGTTTCCCCACCGGCCGAGCGTATGCCGCCCGCCGTACTGCTGGCGACGATATTGCGGGTCACCGTACTGTTCACCAGGATGGCTCTTCCGCTGCTTTCGTTGTTCAGCCCCGCCCCTGCTGCGCCGTCGTCGAACGTCGCGTTAAGGTCGATCAGGCTGCGGCTGAGCAGCAGGTTGCCCTCGTTCTGGATGCCGCCGCCGCGTGCGGCAAAGCCGCGCGTACTGTTGCCGCGCACCACCGAGCGGTGCAGCTGCAGATTGCCGCGATTGAGAATGCCGCCGCCGCGGTGGCTGCTACCGGTCAGCTGGCCGCCTTCGACGGCGACGTCGTTGAGCACTACGCTGTCGAATTCAGTGTCGACAAACAGTAGGCGAAAGTCGTCCTCCGCTGCCGGATCGCGGCCGATGCTGGCCTGATGCCCATTGATGCTGAGGTCGCCGTCGTCGACGATGCGCGGCAAACCGTTGCCGCCCATGCCGCCGTCGGTATTGTTCGTGCTGCTGAGCGTGTAGCTTTCGCTGACCAGTTCCAGCGTGCTGTCAGAGCCGTCAGCGTTGGCACAGTCCAAGGCGGTGATCAGTTCAGCGGGGCTGGCAGGATGGTAGGTGCTACCGATGCCGCAGACGTACTCGGCGGCGCCCAGGTCGATGCCGGGATCGACCGTGCGTGGCTTGCCCGACTGGTCGATGTCGGTGCTGAAGACGTCGTCGTCGTCGCCGTCGCCATTGAGGTCGACGTTGAGCACGCGCTCGTCGAGCCAGTCCTCATCAGCGATACCCATCGCACTGGTCGCACTGCTATCCAAGGGTAGGAACAGCGTGCCGTTGCCGCCGACGCCAGGCGATAGGAAGCTGATGGCGCCGGAGAGCGTCGCGTCACAGCTGCCGTCGAACACCAGGGTGTTGTTCGGCGGGGTTGCCAGAGCACAGTCTTCCACCGTGTCGGCCACGCGCTCGCCAAGGATGGAATTGTAGACACGGGCCAGGCCGCCACTTTGCCGTAACTGCTCGCCAGCGGCAGGCGATGCGTTGTCGACCAGGGTCGAGTTGACCATGGTCAGGTCACCGCCCGTGTTCAGCTCGATGCCGCCACCGCGACCGCCGGCCTCGACAACGACGTTCTCGATGATGGTCGAGTTCAGAATGCGGGTAAGGCCCTGGCTCTGGATGCCGCCGCCGTGACCGGAGCCGGTGACGGAATTTCCCTGCAGCGTCGAGCGGATCAGCCACAGCGCGCTGCCGCCATCAACGCGAATGCCGCCGCCATTGCCGCTTGCGCTATTGCCTGACACCGTGCTGTCGCTTAACACCAGGGTGCCGTTGTTGCTGACGGCAATGCCGCCGCCGCGGCCGGCCGAGATATTGTCGAGCACCCGAATCGAGGTGGCTTGTGCACTACC
The DNA here is from genome assembly GCF_014841215.1 of Pseudomarimonas arenosa. GTDB lineage: Bacteria > Pseudomonadota > Gammaproteobacteria > Xanthomonadales > Xanthomonadaceae > Pseudomarimonas > Pseudomarimonas arenosa. The sequence continues at coordinate 182,446 of NZ_JACYTR010000001.1, read as the reverse complement.
ACGCACGCGCAGGCCACCGCCGGGGGATCCGCCATCGACCGAACCGCCGGACAGCGTCACTTCGTAAAGCTCGGCAGTTGAGTACTGTCCGAGGTCGAGAATGCCAAAGATTGCCGACGCCGCCGAATCACGCTGTAGCGTGGCACCGTTTCCGCGCAGGGTGAACAGGCCGTCGGTTCCTACGCTACGCAAGGCGCGCGACGAGTCGTCGGGATCGGCTTCAGAGAACAGGTACAGGCCGTTGGTCGCCAGCTCGACCACGCTGTCGCTGCCGTCGGTATTGGCGCACAGCATCGCTGCGCGCAGTGAGCTGACGTCGCCGTCGGCAATCACATAAGGCGAGACGCAGGCATCGCCAGCACTAAAGGCTGAAGCCGATTGCGCCCCCAATAGCGCGAGCGCGGTGACGATCAAGGACTGCAGTGTCTGAGTCTTGCGGGTCATGAGTCTTCCCAGTGTGAGCCGATGCGCCCTTGACGGGACGTTCTGCTGTCGGGCCATGAATGAGCGAGTTGGCCCGGAACGATGGGAAGGCTAGTGGCCAAATGTGGAGCAAGTGTGGATCGCGCGCAGCCAAACGCTCGGACGACAATGCCGAGGTTGGACAAACAATGTGCTCAGCGGATGGATGGTTGTACCGAGCTACGACCAGGGATTGATATCCGTGACACCTGCGGTCTTGAAGGGTGCCTCGTCGCGTATGGCAACCGCCATGCCATGAGCCAGGGCAATTGCCGCGATGTAGGCGTCAGGCAAGGTGATGATCTGCCCATTCGATCTGGCCTTTGATGCCAGGTTGATGTAGGGCTGCGTCGCTGCGAGGTCGAAGGCCAGAACTCAGCCGGAGAACAGCGGCAACACTTTCGCTTCGACCCGCTCATGCATGGCTTCAGGCGGTGCTTGGGCAGTCACCCATGACCTCCGGCACATGGAGCCCTAAGGTTTGCCATTACCATATGTGGCTATGACAGATATCGATGCCCGCCTGCTCGACCGTGAGATGAAGAAGGGCTCGGCCGAGTTGATCGTCCTTTCGATCGTCGAGGGCCGCGCCCGCCATGGCTATGAGATCAGCAAGCTGATCGAACAGCGCTCCGGTGGCCGGCTAAGTTTTCATATCGCCTCGCTCTATCCCTTGCTGTATCGGCTGGAGGAGCGTGGCTGGTTGCATGGTCGCTGGGTGGAAAAGCCGGGCGAGCGGCGGCGGCGATTCTATGAGCTGACGCCCTTGGGCAAGCAGGTGTTGGCCCGGCAGCGTGACACCTGGCGCAGTTTTGTCGAGGCGATGGACCTGATTACCGGAGAGCAACATGCCTGATTGGAAAGCCGTGTTAAGCGCCCGATTGGGCGCACTGCGGCTGCGGCCAGAGCGCTATGCCGAGATGTTGGAGGAGCTCTCACAACACCTCGATGCGCGCTTCGACGAGCTATGTGCCGAGGGCCTGGAACCGGCTGAGGCCGAGCGCCAGGTGCGGCAGGAGGCCGACGCGGCAGAATTGCCCGAGCGCTTGCAGGAGCTGCGTCAGGCGCGGCAGCCGCAGGCGCCCGAGCTGGTGCCGGCGGCGCGGGCCTGGTGGCAGGACATCTTTCACGATCTGCGTTACGCCCTGTTCGCCCTGCGGCGACAGCCTGGGTTTGCTCTGGTGGCGATACTTACCTTGGCGCTCGGTATCGGAGCCAATGCAGCGATCTTCGCCCTGGTCGACGCCACGGTGTTGCGCCCCTTGCCCTTGCCCGAGCCGGAGCGGGCGCTGTTCCTGGCCGAGCGCACCGAAGCCGCGCCGCGCAGCAATGTTTCGCCGCTGAATATGCGCGACTGGGCCGGGCAGAGCAGCACCCTGGAAGCGGTGGGTGGCTACCTGCCCAATGTTGCCAGCATGGTGATGAGCAGCGAGCGCGGTGGTGAGAATGTCGCCCGGCAGTGGGTCAGCGCCGGGGTGTTTTCGGCGCTCGGTCTGCAGGCGCTGCAAGGACGGGGCTTCACGTTGGAAGACGATCGCAGCAATGCCGATGTGGTGGTACTGAGCGAGTCGTTCTGGCGCAGCCGGTTCGGCGCCGACCCGCAGGTCATCGGCCGTAGTCTGAGCCTGGACGGCAAGCCTTTTACCGTGCTCGGCGTGATGCCGCAGGCGGCCACCTTGATCGGGCGTAGTGATGTCTGGGCACTGGTTTCGCTATCCAACATCCCGCCACGCGCGCGTGGGGCGTATGTGCTCAACGTGGTCGCGCGGATGAAACCCGGTGTGGAGATCGAAGCAGCCCGTGCCGACCTCGACAGCGTGGCCGCCGGACTGGCCCAGCAGTATCCAGATACCAATCGCGGCCGCAGCGTGCATGTCGAGTCCTTGCACTCGGCCCTGGTCGGTGGCGACCTGCGGCGAACCTCGATGTTATTCCTGGCGGTGGTCGGCTTGGTGTTATTGGTCTGCTGCGCCAATATCGCCAACCTGCTGTTGGCCCGGGCCAGTGCGCGCTCGCGTGAGCTGGCGATTCGCGCCGCGCTAGGCGCCTCGCGTGGCCGGGTGATGCGGCAGTTACTGACCGAGAGTGTGCTGCTTGCGGCGCTCGGTGGCGCCCTCGGACTATTGCTGGGGGCCGCAATATTGAACGTTGCGCCCTCGCTGTTGCCGCAGGATTTGTTACCACGGGCGGTGGAACTGCAGGTGGACGGGCGCCTGGTGGGGTTTTGTCTGCTGGTCGCCTTGGGTACCGGCTTGCTGTTCGGCCTGGCACCGGCCTGGCAGGCCGGCCAGGCGGCGCCAGTGCAGGCAATCGGCGCCGAGGGTCGCGGCCTGGTCAGCGGCGGCGGTCGCCTGCGCGGTGCCCTGGTGATCGGCCAGGTGGCGATCGCGGTGGCCCTGCTGGTCGCCGGTGGTCTGCTGCTGCGCTCCCTGATGGCGCTGGATAGCGTCGAGCGCGGCTATGCCGCCAGCAATGTGCTGACCCTGATGGTCGATCCCCTTGGCAGCCGCTATCCCACCGATGCCGACATACTGCGTTTTTACGATGAGGTAAGTCGCGAGGTACGCGAAGTGCCCGCTGTGCGCAATGCGGCCTGGGCCACCACTTTGCCGATGGGCGCTTCCAGCTTCGGTGATGCCTTCTTCAGTGTGGAAGGCGGGCAGGCGACCGACCCGCAGGCGCGGCCCACGGCCGACTACCAGATCGTGAGCGAGGGCTATTTCGATACGGTGGAGGTGCCAATCCTGGCCGGTCGCGGGTTCGATCGCCGCGACGATGCCCAGGCGTCGCAGGTCGCCGTGATCAGCGAGGCCTTTGCGCGCAAGCACTTCTCGTCCGGCGCCGATCTTAACAGTGTGCTTGGTCGACGGATCGCGGTGCAGACCTCGTCCGCGGCGGATGCGCCACAGGTGCTGCGTGAGGTGATCGGGGTGGCCGGCCAGGTCAAGGCGCGAGCGGACGAACGGGAGGACTTCGTACAGCTCTATGTGCCGCTGCGACAAAGCCCGGTCGGCGATATCTATCTGCTGGTGCGTCCGCATTCCGGCGAGGCGGGCTGGCTGGCGCCGCCGGTGTTCGATGCCGTGCGCCGCATCGACACCGAGCAACTGGTCAGCTTGCGCGAGGTCAACACGCTGGAAAACATCGCCAGTGAGGGCACCGCCCGTCACCGCTTCCGTGCCGTGCTGGTCGGCAGCTTCGCCGCCCTGGTGCTGGTGCTGGCGATGATCGGCGTATTCGGCGTATTGGCTTACACCGTCGAGCAACGCCGCCGCGAATACGGCCTGCGCATGGCGCTGGGTGCGCCCCCAGCCAAGCTGCTGTGGTTGGTCGGTCGCCATGTCGCCGGCCTGCTGGCCGCCGGTTTCGTGCTCGGCCTGCTGGCCGCCTTGCCGCTCGGCCGCGCCCTGCAAAGCCTGCTGTTCGAAGTCACCGCCTTCGATCCGCTCACCCTGCTGGCGGTGGTGCTACTGCTGATCAGTGCCGCCGTGCTTGCCACCATCGCCCCGGCCTGGCAGGCCCTGCGCGTCGATCCAGCGGTGAGTTTGCGCGGGAGTTGAGGGCCGGCCAAGCCTCGCCCGGTGCGGCAAGCCGCACCCTATGGGGTCGTGCGGATAGTGCAAAGAATAATCAATATGTTAAGTAGGCGTTCGCGGCTGAGCTCGCGTCACGCTCCAAGCACCCGCTGTTCCATCCACTGCGCCAGATCGCGAATCTCCTCCAGACAAACTGCATGTTGCATCGGATATTGCCGCCACTGCAGGTCGAGCCCGGCGTTTCGCAGCCGCTGGGCGGAGCGTTCACCGATCGTGCAGGGGATGACCGGGTCCTGGCTGCCGTGGGCCATGAAGATCGGCATTGCGCGGCCGGCCTCGCTGAGCTGGGCCAGGGTTTGCTCGGCCATCGGCACATAGGTGGATAGCGCAATCAGGCCGGCCAGGCTTTCGGCTCGACGCAGGCCAAGGGCGAGGGTGATGGCGCCGCCTTGCGAGAAACCGGCCAGCAGGATGCGCGAGCTGGGAATGCCGCGTGCGTTTTCGCGCGCGATGAGTTGTTCGACCTCGGCGCAGGAGGCTTCCACACCAGCGGCGTCTTCTCGCGGCAAATTGAAATCGAGGCTGGTGATGTCGTACCAGGCGCGCATCTGCATGCCGCCATTGATGGTGACCGGGCGGATCGGCGCGTGCGGGAACACAAAGCGCAGGGCCGGCCAGTTCGGCCGCACCAGTTCGGGCACGATCGGTTCAAAGTCATGACCATCGGCGCCCAGGCCGTGCAGCCAGATGACGCTATGGGTCGGGTTGGGCCCGGTGGAGAGTTCAACGCAGTCGAGCATGCAAAACGATCCTGATCTCGCGGCGGCCGCCGCGCGCCCGGCATTGTGCCGGTTGTGCACGGCGATCGCGAGCGATCGCCCGCCTATTCTTCGCTCGTTGCGGATTGCGCTTGAGCCTTGGTACCGGATTCGGAGGCTGCAGCGGGTGCCAGATCCTCGAAGAACAGTCGCATGCAGGTCAGCTCTTCCCCCGCTGGCGCCGAGTTACAGACCTGGCCGATCTCGTCGGCCACCGGGCCGGTGACCAGTTCCTCGGCGATGCCGAGGCACAGCGAGTAGGTGCTGTAGGGCCCGACCAGTTCGGGTTTCATGCGGCCGCGCATCTGGTCGGAGAATCGCGCCAGGGCATCGGCCAGTTCAGTGCCGGGGCCTACCTCGACGATCTTCTTGTAGGTGTCGGTATCCTGCGCTCGCAGCTCCTTGCCATGCGATTCCATCGCCATCTGGCCGATCAGCAGGGTCAGGTTGGCACAGAACTGCCGCTGATCCGGGTCTGACATGTCCAGACGCTCGGCCGCGGTAGCGCTGGTCGCGCCGAGTAGCAGCAGGCACATAGCATAAGGTTTCACTTTACGATCTCCCTGGGGTGAAGCAAGCGCGGACGGATGGTCGCGCAAGGCATCGGTTGAGCATGTCAGGCCGGGCAGCCGGCGAAGCCCTGCCATCCTCGCATCATTCCGGGCGATCTCGTAGACCGCCCATCGATGTCCAGGCTCCGATCGGCGTCAATGGCTGCCGTGCGCCTTGGGCCTGGCGCGCAGCTCGGCGGGCGGTCCTTCTGGGGCCGCGCGTCGATGCGGCTGGCCGAAACCTGGATCGCGACTGATGCAGCTGGCCACCGTACCCTTGGGGTGCGGATACCAGCCGGGGTCGCGGTAGTCGCCTGCGGCAAGATCGTCGCGCACCTTGATCACGGTGAACATGCCACCCATCTCGAGATTTCCGAACGGGCCCTTGCCCATCATCATCGCCAGGGTGTTGTCCGGGCCGCGCATATGGCCCGAATCGGTGTGCTCTTGATGCTCGGCCATGCCGTTCTGGCCCATGGTCATGTAATCGGGCAGCAGTCGGCGAATCTTTTCTTCTACCCCGGCAGTGTCCACTCCGATCGTATTCGGCACTTCGTGGCCCATCGCGTTCATGGTGTGATGCGACATATGGCAGTGAAAGGCCCAGTCACCGGGCTCGGCGATGAACTCCAGATCGCGGGTCTGGCCGACGCCGACAATCTCAGTGACTTCACTGCGCCAGAGCTGCTCTGGCCAGCGCCCGCCGTCGCCGCCGGTGACCTTGAACTGCGGGCCGTGCATATGAATCGGATGATTCCACATCGATAGATTGCCGACCCGGATGCGCACGCGCTCGCCGCTGCGCGCCACCAAGGGATCGATGGCCGGGAACACCTTGCTGTTGAAGGTCCACAGATCAAAGTCCTGCATCACCGATGGATCGGGGCGATAAGTGCCTGGGTGCAAGGCCCAGTTGTGCAGCAGGATGACGTAGTCGCGATCGATGCGCTTGGGCTCGCCGGCCTTGGGATGAATGATGAACATGCCCATCATGCCCACGGCCATCTGGGTCATTTCATCAGCATGTGGGTGATACATGTGGGTGCCGTGTTGCTTCAGGGTGAACTCATAGACGTAGGTCTCGCCCGGCTGAATGTGCGGCTGCGACAGGCCGCCGACGCCGTCCATGCCGCTGGGTAGCATGATGCCGTGCCAGTGGATCGTGGTGTGTTCGGGCAGGCGATTGGTGACGTAGATCCGTACTCGGTCCCCCTCGGCCACCTCAATGGTCGGGCCGGGGGTTGATCCGTTATAGCCCCAGCACTTGGCTCGGCAACCAGGGGCGAATTCATGTTCGATCTCTTCGGCGACCAGGTGGAACTCCTTGACCCCATCGACCGTGCGATGCGGCAGCGTCCAGCCGTTGAGGGTACGCACCGGAGTGAAACCCTCGGTGTTGGGCGTGGGATCCGTTGCCCTGACATCGGCCAGCGCTTGTCGTGCCCCCAGGGTGACCGGCGCCAGCGCGCCAAGCCCGGCCCAACGAAACCAGTTGCGTCGTGATAGTGTCATTGCGTCTCTCCGTGATGCTCATGGCCGTGGTGGGCAGGATTGTGCTGCGAGTGGTCTGCTTGCTCGCTTGACCGCTGTGTGGAGTGTTCGGTGTGGCCTTGCTGCCCCTGATGCCCCTGATGCCCCTGATGCCCGCCCTCCGAAGGCGGCGGCAGCACACTGTCGATGCCCAGCACCGGTTCGTGTTCCCCTTCATCGGCCCAGCGTGCGCCCACTGCCTGGGTCAGTTCGCCGCGTGCCAGCCAGTAATCGCGGATGGCCTGCAGATAGGCCTGATAGGCGTCGAACTGCTCCCGCTTGGCAGCCAAGAGCTCAAACACGCCGACCAGCATGAAGTTCACTTCCTCCTGGGTGCGTCGCACGATAGCCTCGCGCGCCGGCAGCAGGGCTTCGCGGTAACGCTGGACGATGCGCTGCTGAAGCTGCATCGCCGCCAGCGCGGTTCGCACTTCTCGCTCGCCCTGGCGAATCGCCTTGTTCAGCTCGGTCTTGGCGATCAGCAGTTCGGCCTTGGCTCGGGTAATCGCCGGTTGGCCCTGGCTGAACAGCGGCAGCTCGAGGCTGAGCCCCGGGCCACGCAGGCCAGCGCCGTCGGCTTCGCTTTCCCACTCGTATTCGAACTCCAGCTCGCCCAGCCAGCGCCAACGTCGAGTTACACCCAGGGCGTCTTCCCGCAGGCGCACCTCCTCCTTGGCGGCGAGCAGGTCCAGTCTTTCTTGAACCAGGCGTTCCACCAATTCCCCGGCCGTCGGCAGATCACTGAGTGGTGCAGGTAGCTGCTCGGGCAGCTGCCAGCTGTCATCGAAGGGCAGACCGGTCAGCAGGGCCAGTCGATGGCGCGCCGTCAGTGCCTCGGTGTCGGCCTCGGCCGCTCCGATGCCAGCGCTGATCGCCTCGGCACGTTCTTGCTCTAGCTGCAGTGGCGCGAGATTGCCGGCGGCAAACAGGCGCTCGGCGAACTCGGCCGAGGCCGAGGCCGCTTCCAGCACCAGGGCGCGCATCTGCGCCACCTGCTGGGCGGCGACGGCTTCGATCCAGGCCGCTTCCACCTCACCGGCCAGTGCCCACAGCGCTTGCGCGGCGTGCAACTGTTCGCGTTTCAGTTCGCCCTCGGCAAAGCGCTTGCGCAGCGGCTGCATCAGCCAGTCGCTGAGTCCGAACGAAAGGCCGCGGGTAATCTGGGCCTCGCCTTCTGACGCCGACAGGCGGGCGAAGTCGAAGCGCGGATTGGCCAGGCGTCGCGCCTCATCCAGTTCGGCGCGGCTGATGCCGAGCCTGGCATAGGTTTCAGCCACGGCCGGGTGATGAACAAAGGCCCAGTCGAGCGCCAGATCGAGGTCGATCGTCTCTATGCTCGATGAAACGGCAGGTTCAGGGACGGTGCCATCATCGCTAGGCCAGCTGGGCGCGGGCAGGCCGCGCTGAGTGATCCATTCGGTGGGCAGGTCGGTGCCGCGCTCGGGCGGCAGGCTGGCGCAGCCGCTGCCCAGCGCGGCGAGGGCCAGCAGCGACAGGCGCGAAAGTCGAGGGAACATGGGGGCTCCGCTTGAGGTGTGCGCGTGGAATCCACGCAGATGCTGCACAAGGATGAGCGCTGGCTCATCGCCTGGTGCGGTGGCGTGCTACAAAGCGGTGGGTCGCAAGCCCACGCTACGTTGCGGGTGGCCGAAGTGGCGGCGTGTGAGGCCGGAGCGGCGGCGAGCCGTAGGCCGTTGGCAGGAACAGGATGCTCGGTGCTCGCCGGGCCGACAACTCGATCAGCGAAGGTAGCCCCGGAACCAGGACGCAGGCGCATTGGCAGTCGGTGTCGCCACAGCGAGGGGTTTGACCGTCATTCTGCTCGGGTGCACAACAGTCATGCGCATCGGCTTGGTGATGCGACATGCTCGGGTCGAGGGAGGATGCCTGATCCACGCTTGCGGCCGCTGGCAGCGGGCCGCCGAGCAGCAGGCTGAAGCAGAGCAGGCAGTGGAGCAGGCGCTTGATCATCGCAGCCGAGTGTATCGCGACCGGCTGCTTGGCAGGCTGCTGAGACTCGGTTCAGCAGCCTGATTTTGCGCGCCACGGACGGCGCGCGGAAATCGAACACGTAAGTGGTTGATTTCCGGCATGGGTGGCGCGGCCTTGCCGCGACCGGCTTGCCGTGAGCCTGCCGAACGGCGGTCCCTGAGCTTGCCGAACGGCGGTCCCTGAGCTTGTCGAAGGGCGGTCCCTGAGCTTGTCGAAGGGCGGTCCCTGAGCTTGTCGAAGGGCGGTCCCTGAGCTTGTCGAAGGGCGGTCCCTGAGCTTGTCGAAGGGTTGCGCTGAAAACCTCCAGGATGGAGGTTTCAGCAGCCTGTCAGGGTGCCTACACCGAGCGCTGGATGCCAACCGGCATGGCTTCCAGCTCTTTGAATGGGGATCGCTGGAACAGGTCGGGCTGGGCCAGATAAGCCAGGGCCAGTTCAGTGGCGTCTTCGCCCCAGAACAGTTCCTTGCCGATTTCCAGAGTCGGCACGCCGAACACACCGGCGGCGAGCGCACGCTCAAAATTGTTCTTCAGGTCGAGCTTGACCTGCGATTGGCCGATGGCGACCACCGCGTCATGGATGCCCATTGAGCGGGCCAGTGGCTGCAAGGCCTCCGCGCTGTCGGCAGCGCAGCCTTTGTCCCAGATCCAGCTGAGTACCTGATCGACGGCCGACACCGTCGAGCCGGCGGCGATGCACAGGCGCAGGGCCGGGATCGGATTGAACGGGTGGCTGGGTGGAAAGCGCAGTGTTCGACCCTGTTGTTGTGCTCGCCACACGGCATGGCGATAGGTAAACAGGCGCTTGCCCGGAATCTCGGCTGGCCCCTTGTGACCGTGGCGATCGAGCAGGCCGGCGAGCAGGATCGGTCGCAGGCTGACCTGCCGTTCGCTGCAGAGCTGCTTGATGGCCGGCCATTGCAGCCAGGCGAAAGGACTGATGACGTCGAAATACCAGGTGATCTGCATGGCGCTTTCCGCTGGCAAAGTCGCAGTGTAGCGCTGGTTCAGCCGCGGAGTGCTGCGCAGCGCTGAACCAGCAGGTCGCGCAGGCCGCCGAGCCGGCTGCTGCGCCTGGCCAGAGCGGCTCCCAACACTGCCTCGTCGCCCCAGATTTCGACGCGCTGGCGGGCGCGGGTCAGCGCGGTATAGACCAGCTGCCGGCTAAGCACTCGCGATTCAGCATCGGGCGGCAACAGCAGGGCGACACGGGGGAACTCCGAGCCCTGACTCTTGTGTACGGTCAGCGCACAGGCCGATGCGTGCTCGGGTAGATCGCCGGTGGCGAAGCTGCGCAGTCGACTGCTCATCGGGTCGGCGAACCAGGCACGCAGACGGCTGCTGGTATCAGGCAGCAGCACGCCAAGATCGCCGTTGAACAGGCCTCGCGCATAGTCGTTGCGTCGAACCATGATCGCCTGGCCGGCAAAGCTGGCCGTGCCCGGTAGCACACGCCAGGCTTCGCGCAGCCGCGCTTCGATCCGCAAGGCCGCTTCACTGGCACCAAAGGGGCCTTCGTTGAGCACGCATAGCAGCTGTTGTTGTTGCCAGGCTTGCAGCAAGCGCGCCGCGTCCTGCTCACCTTGTCCGGTGACGGCGCCGCTTAGCTGATCGATCAGCTGTAGTGCCCAGTCGTGCAGGCGCTGATCGCGTTGCGTGAGATCAGCGCAACTGCGCAGGCTGATCGGCGCGAACAGATCATCGGCGCCGCGGGTCAGGGCTTTGGCATCGCCCTGCTGCGCGGCGATGAATACCGGCAACAGGCCGTGCTCGCTGCGAAAACCGTGCTGCAGGCGCACCACCGGAGAGTCCGGAATACCTTCGAGTGCCTGCACGATATCGTCCAGGACCGAGCCGGTAGTGACCGACTGCAGCTGCTCAGCATCACCCATCAATACCAGGTGGGTGCTGGGTGGCACGGCTTCCAGTAGGGTTCGCAAGGTGCCGAGGTCCAGCATCGATACTTCATCGACGATCAGCAGATCGGTCTTCAGCGGCAGCTCGCGGCCATGGCGAAAACGCTGGGTGTCGGGATCAAACCCGAGCAGACGATGTACCGTCTGTGCCGCAGTGACGTTGTTGGCATCGCGATCGAACAGCATGTTCAAGCGCTGCGCGGCCTTGCCGGTGGGGGCAGCGACGTGGATCTGCAGTGTCTCGCCGTGCAGCCGCCGCGCGGCCTCGATCAGCCGGCCGACCGTGCGCGTCTTGCCGGTGCCGGGCCCGCCGGTGAGGATCAGCAGTCGACGCGACAATGCCTGTCGCACTGCCTTGCGCTGCAGCGAGTCGAGCGCCGGGTCGCTGTCAGCAAAGGCCTGCTGCAGCGCTGCCTCCAGCGACTCGCTAGCGGCTTGATCAGCGGCTGTGCTCAGCGCCTGCACGATCTGCTCGCTGATGCGCTGCTCATGTCGCCAATTGCGCCAGAAATACAGCCGCTGGCGGGCGTCGATGACCAGTGGCGCGATGTGGCCACCATCGCTGATCAGCGAACTGCGCCGTAGTTGCTGCAGCTGTTGGCTATCCAGGGCGGTCCCGCCATGACGCGAGGCCTGTGCGCCTGTGAGAGCCAGACAGCTGTCGCCTGCTGCTTCTGCTCGTGCGGTGCGCGCGACCCGCTCGGCCAGCAGAGCATCGCCGCCGTGGGCCAGGGTCCAGCGCCAAACGGCCTGTTCAAAAGGATCGCTGAGATCGGCCGGCAGGCGGTTCAGTGCGGCAAAGTCGAAACGGCTCATGCGGCGTCGGCCTCGTCCTGATCGGCCAGGACTGCATCGACGGCATCGATCAGGCGCTGATCGAAGCGATGCCGCCACAGGCCAAGCTCGGGATCTGCCGGCGATAGCCCAACGGCGCGCAGGAACAGGTAGCAGGCTTCGCCGAGGTGACGCTGAGGTTCATAGTCGGGGCGGCGTTGGCGCAGATAACGGTGCACAGCGACGCTGTAGAGCAGGGCCTGAAAGCGATAGGCGCTGTGATCCATGGCCCGCTGCAGCGCCGGTGCGGCATAGTCGCGCAGGGACAGACCGAGGAAGTTGCTTTTGTAATCCAGCACGTGCAGCGCATCCTCGTGCAGGAATACCAGGTCGATCTTGCCAACCAGGAGCCCTCGCAGTTGTTCATCACGCCAGTGCAGCGGCAGCATGCGCGTGTCGCCGTAGCGCTCGCAGACCTCGCGCAGTCGACCTAGAGACAGACGGCTCAGGGTCAGGCGAAAATCCAGCTCAGGCTGCTGTTGGCCGGCGTCAAGGTCGAGCAAGCACAATCCCGGGCGGATCGGTGTGTTCAGAATTCGGTCGAGCCGCTGGCCAATGCGCTCAACCCATTGCGGCGTCTGCGCCACGTGGGCAAGTCCGAATGCGCGCAACTGATCGCAGATCAATTCGGCTTGCTGAGAAAAGGCCTGATCCAGACGGCGATTTTCCAGCATGCCATGCAGGGCATTGCCGAACTGGCTGCCGCGCAGACTGGCCCAGCTGAGCAGGGTGGCATTCGGCTCGGCTTCGCCCGCCGCGGCATCATCGAGTTCGGGCTCGTCCTCGGCGCGCCGGGTTTCGCCTGGGCCGGCGTGGGCCAGGCTGGAAAAACTGACTTGCCGGCGCAGCGCGCGTGGCGTGGGCAAGGGCTCGCGTGGTCGCGCCTCGATCGGTGTTGCTTCAGAGCGATCGAGCAGACCGGTCATGCCGGGCGTGGGTGATGCCGGGCACCACTCGATGCCGCTGAGAGTGGGCCAGGGTTTCTGACTCAGTAAAGGCTCAAGCAGGCGGTCGACGGCGGCGCGCTGCGGGTCGCCCGGGCTGCGCTTCGACTGATCCTGGGTGGGTTCGAGCAGCCACAGGTCGCAGCGGTACACGGCGCGGGTCAGGGCCACGTACAGCACACGCAGTCGCTCACGCTGGTTTTCCGCTGCAGCCTCGGCGCAACTGCGGGTGTAGTGGTCGCTGCCAAGATCGATGCGCAGTTCAGCGCTGCCTTGATCGAACACCCGTGGCAGATCGACGGCACGACCGGTCTGGCTGAACAACAGCGGCAGGATGACAAAGTCGAACTCCAGGCCTTTGCTGGCATGCAGGGTCATCAGTTTGACCCGCTGACGATCAGACTCGACGCGCAGTTGCCGCTCTTCGCCGGGCTCCTCATCCAGCGCATCGCGCTGGTCGGACAGCCAGCGCCACAGCGCCTCCCCGTGGCGTCCCTCGCTCTCGGCCTCGGCCAGTAGTTCGCCCAAATGGCGCAGGTCGGTGAGTGCGCGCTCACCGCGTTCGGGCTGGTCGAGCAGCCGTGCGGCCTGTTGTTCGATCAGCGGGATCAGGGCCGATAGCACACCGTTGCGCTGCCAGCTGCGAGCCTGCGCGGCGAACTGTTCGGCGTGCTGGGCCAGCGCGTCGGGCTGCTGCTCCAGGGCCAGCAGGTCGGCAAACTGCAGCCCGAACAGGGGGCTCATCAAACTGGCGCGCAGGGCGCCGCCGTCGCCCGGATGCAGCCAGGCCCAGAGCAGAAGCTGAATCGCCTCGGCCCAGGCAGTGGCGAACACATCGCTGCGCCCGGCGCCAGCGCAGGGTACACCGCGGCGACGCAGGTGTTCGCGCATCGCCGCCACCTGCTCATTGGTCGGCAGCAGCACGGCGAACTGACCGGCATGCAGGGGCTTGCCAGCCACCGTCTGCGCAGGATCGTTGAGCAGGGTGGCGATTTGCTCGGCCGCCGAGGCCAGAGCCCAGGCGTTGCGCTCGGCCAGCGTGTTGGGCATCTTGTCGGCGTCCAACACATGTAGTTTCAGCGGGCTCAGCAGGGGGCTGCCATGCTGCTCATAGGGCCGATCAGCGCGGCGCGGGCTGGCGCTCACTGGTTGGTAGCGCAGTGCGCTCATGGCAAAGCCATCCCCCGCCGCCTGGTACAGAGAATTGAGCGCGGTCACGTAAGCAGCCGATGCTCGATGGTTCACCGTCAAGCTGAGCTGCTGTTGGGCCGAGTCGGCAGCAGCGTAGTAGGTCAGCAGGTCGCCACCGCGGAAACCGTAGATGGCCTGCTTCGGGTCGCCGATCATGATCAGGGTGCCGCGGCTCTGACCAGTTTCGTTGCGATACAGGCGATCGAGAATGGCGTACTGCTTGGCATCGGTGTCTTGAAATTCATCGACCATGGCAACCGGCCAGCGTTGATACAGCGTGTCGGCCAGACCAGCTTCACCAGCCGATGGGCGAAGCGCCTGTTGCACCCGATCAATCAATAGCTGGTAGGTAAAACCCTCGCTGCGCTGCAGCGCAGCCGCGCGACGCTGTCGATAATGCGGCAACAACGTGGCCAGGGCGCTGCCGCGCAGGCTGAGTGCCGCATGCTGCAGCACAGCGACCGCACGCAGGGCGAACTGAAAGGCGGGGTCGCGCTGCAACAGCGACTGCGCATTGGCGCGAAGCTGCTTGCTCAGTGGCTCGGCATCGAGCCGCCCGGTGCTGAGGTTGGGGAAGCCGCTGGCGGCGTTCTTCGGCAGGCCGTCGTCGGATTGCAGCAGATCGGCCAGGTCACGCAGCTCGCCGCGGATGGCGCTGTTGGGCCGCGCAAACACACCATCGATGTCGGCCAGTTGGCGCAAGGGTTGAGCCCAGCGGGTCTCGGACAGAATCTGGCACTCAGCCAGCTTGTCGTCCGATGGAATCATGGGTTCAGAGTCAAGCTGTGTCAGCAGGCGCAGCGCCTGCTGCAGACGTCTCAGCCCGTCGGCGATCAGCTGCCGACGTTGCAGCGGCTGGCACAGCTGTCCATGAATCAAGCCGCGCCACAGGTCGAGGCAGACGTCCTCATGCAAGGCGCGTTCGTCCAGCAGCTGGGTCCAGTTGATCGGGCTACCGGTGTCCAGAGCGTGTTCGCTGAGGATGCGCTTGCACAGGCTGTGCAGGGTGCCGATGGGCGCCAGGTCCAGTTCCTGCGCAGCCAGCTGCAGCCGCAGACGGGTGTATTCCGTAGCCGCGGCGGATTCGTCGCCGCCCAGTAGAGTGAGCAGCGCCGAGCCGGGTGAGGGCCTGCCCCCCGGCCTCAGCTGCTCGACGGCGTCTTCGATCACCGAGCGAATGCGTTCGCGCAGTTCGTCCGCCGCTGCTTCGGAAAAGGTGGCGACCAGAATCTGCTGCGGCCGATAGTCGGTTTGCAGCAGCAGGCGCAGATAAAGGGCGCTGATTGTCCAGGTCTTGCCAGTGCCGGCACTGGCCTCGATCAGGCTGCGCCCGTGCAACTCGATGGTATGCCAGGCGCTCATCGGGGGCTCGCTGGGCGCAAGAATGAAAGCTCCAGCATGGCAGCCAATCGTTCGGCGACCGCGCGCAATTGCTCGGCGGCCGGATGCCCTCGCAACCAGAGCTGTGCCTCACCGCTAAGCAGCCGCGTATAGCCTGGCGCATGGTCACGTTCGCCTGGCTGGAAGCTGTTGCCCAGCCAGGTCGCTTCTTCGCCCTTGCCTTGCTGCACCGCCGCGGACAGGCGTGGGAAGTAGGCCAGGGGCTGGTGTTCGGCCTGACGGTACAGGTCCAGCAGCTGGCGCAGCGCCGCCATTCGGCATTCACGCGCGGCGCAGGACTGAAAGTCGGCTTGGGCGGCTACCGCGTTCAACTGCATGGCCATGGGGTAGAGCCCGCGTTCGTCGATCAAGGCGCATTGCAGTCGGCGTGATTGCAGGTCAGGGTGTAGTGAAACCAGCAACCAGCGGGTCAGCAGGGGCAATCGCACCGACCAGCGATCGGTCTTCTTGCGCTGCAGCTGCCAGTCGATCAGCCAGGCCGAGTCCGGCCCCAACCAGACTCGATCGAGTCTGCCCTCAAGACCATGCGCCTTGTCCTGCACCTCAAGCGCATGCCATTGGCCTTGGCTGGCTCGGCACAGCGGCGTGTTAAGTTCGGTGTGCTGCCACAAGTCCAGCGCCTTGTGCTGTTCGGCGCGGTAGATGCTGGCCCCCAACTCAGCCGCCGGCAGCCAGCCGCTGGCCAGCAAGAGTGGATCGGGGTGTTCTGGCGGCGGCGAGGCATTTCGCAGCGCCTGCTCCAATAGATGGCGCCACAGCGGCTGGCCTCTGGCCGATTCACGATCCAAGGGCTCGTGCTCGGGCAGCTGGTCGACATCGACGCCGTCGAGGCGGACCTGGTGACGATCGCGTAGCAGCTCGGCTGCCGGGTCGCGCAGCCAACGCAACAGATGTTTGACCGACACGCTGGCCTGGCGGTCGGTATCGCCGGTTGTGCAAGCGTCCACCCTACCGTCGACGTTGGCGGCAAGCGGGCGGGCGGCGAACCCGGCGTGGTAGGTGAACAGGCCAGGGTGGGGCGAGTCGACGAAATACCGCGGGTCGAAGGGCTGCAGGGGATGATCGATCCACCAGGGCCGCAGCAGTTGGCCGCCCTCTGCGCGCATCGGCAATCGCTGTTGCAGCAGCCGATCGAGTTCGAACAGCGGCGCCGACGGATTCACCGGCTTGCCGCTGGCTGGCTGCTCGCCGACATAGCTGAGATGCAACCGTGAACGCGCCGACATCAGGGTTTCGAGGAACAGGTAGCGATCATCGATCAGCACGCTGCGATCACCTGGGCGTGGGGCAAGACGCATCGGATCGTGTTGTTCAGCCGCTTCGCGTCGCGGGTAGTCCGCCTCATTCAATCCCAGCACGGCGATGACCTGAAAGGGCAAGGCGCGCTGCGGCACCATGCCGCAGAAGCTGATGCCGCCATGCAGGAAGGGAGTGTTCTCTGGCACTTCGGCCAGTGCATCGCTGACCCAGGACAGCACCTGTGCGTGACTCAGCTCAGGATCGAGACCGCTGGCGGCGCGCTGTTGCTCCAATCGTCCGAGGCAGGCTTGCAGTTGTGTCAGCGCCTGTCGCTCATCATCCAGTTTCGCTGAGAACAAGGTGTTGACCAGATGCGCCAAGTGGATCGACCAGCGACTTGCCGGCTGCAGGGTTTCGGCCCAGCGGCGCAAGGTATGCAGCTCGCCGAGCAGGCGATACAGGCCGCCCAGGGCCGGGCTGTCGCCCAGGGCCAGGGCATCGACCGCCAGCACGCCGTCGATCAATCCGGCCTCGGCCGCATCTTCGCCCAGCAGATGGCCGCCGAGCAGGCGATCCATGCCCCAGGCGAAACTATGGGTAGGGTCGTCCGGCAACTGGTGCTGTTGGCGCGACTCGCTGTCCAGGCCCCAGGCGACGCTGGCACTGCGCAACCAGTGCTCGAGCTGCTGTCGACCCACTTCGTCCATGCCAAGTCCACGGCGCAGCATGTCCAGGTCCAACAGGGCCAGCAGTTCGCCGCAGGTCATCCGCCGCAACGGCATGCCAAGAAGGCTGAGATAGGTGGCGAACAGCGGGTGGTCGGCTGATTGCGGCAAGTCCGCTACGTGATAGGGCAAACGGCTGGTCGGATCGGCAGCGGCACCAAACACCGCCGGCAGCAGGGGCGCGTAGGCCTGCATGGTGGGCGAAAGTACCGCGATGTCGCTGGGCTGCAGATCGGGCAGGTCGTTCAGGGCCTGCAGCAAGGCATCGCGCAGCACCTCCAGTTCGCGCAGCCGACTGTGGCAACGATGAATGCGCAATGAGGCATCTTGCGCCAGGAGCGCATCGCCGGCGCCAGGGGGAGGCTGGATCTGCGCGACATCCAGTTCGCGTATGCTGGCCTGCACCTGGTGCAGCAGGCTGACGGCGGCGTGTTCCGGCCGTTCATCCTGCCAATGCCGCACATCGAGCAACACCTCGGAATCGGCGCCTGCCAGCAGTGCCGAGAAATGCTGTCCAAGCCGCCCCAGGCTGGCCAGCAAGGGGTGCTCGGTGCCGAGATACAGCAATTCGGTCTGCGCATTGACCCCGGAGGAGATCAGTTGGCGCAGACGCTGACGATCATCGCGCAGGCCCACCCAGTGCTCGCGGCAGGGGTCGGGGAAATACAGCACCACCGGTCGCTGTTGCGCCGCCGCGCGCAGCAGATCCAGCGTGCTGGGCGGCAAATGGGCAAGGCCGAATACGTGCAGCGGGGTCGGTTCGATCGCCGTGTTAAACAGGCCTTGTCGAATCTGTTCCTGCTGATCGATGCGCAATGGCTCTGGCCAGCGCTGCCGCAGCTGGCGCCATAGCGCGGCGAGATCGGCATCGCGATCGACGGCGCTCTGGCCACGCTGCCAGCTGCGCAGCCAGTCCGGGCGATAGACCAGCAAACGTCCGAAGATATCGGCCAGGGCTTGTGACAGCTGCCATCGGCGTCGTCCGGCCGGGTCGTCGAGCAGATAACGGGCGAAGCTTGGGCTGCCTGTCAACGCCGCGCCTTCTCCAAGCAGATCGAACACCCGCCAGCGCAGCAAGGGGCCGGCTGGGGCGGGAAGATCGAGGCCGCGACCGTGCTGGCGTGCCATCCGCTCGACCCATTGGCCGGGCAGATCGATACGCAAATTGGCGGCGATGCCGCGCGGCCCGTCCTGCTGGGCCAACTGGTTGAGCAACCAGCGGCGCATGCCTGGATGAGCGCAGATCAGCTCGGCCGGCGCCAGCAATGCTGTCGGCGGGCAGGCCCGCAGCAAGGCGGCCAAAGGCTCAAGCAGAGCTTCAAGGCGACTTGCTCGATATACCAACAACCCGCGCAGCGGCAGCTCAGCGGCCGATTCCTGAGACATGGGCGCTTATTCGACAGGCAGGCGGACGATCGGACTGGCGACCGGCTGGGCGAAGGGCTGCGCCATCAAAAGGGGATCTTGCCGATCAACATGTCGCGGAACATCACCCAGTCACCGATCAGGCTGTACAGCGGATGGCTAAATGTGGCCGGACGATTGTGTTCAAAAAAGAAATGTCCGACCCAGGCAAAGCCGTAGCCCACCACGGGCACGGCCAACAGCCAGACCAGCGACAGGGAGCCGATCAGCACCGCTAGCAGTACCCCCAGCACCAAGGCGCTGCCGACAAAATGCAGCCGCCGGCAAGTGCGGTTGCTGTGTTCGGACAGATAGAACGGATAGAACTCTTCGAAATTCTGGTACTGGGCCATCGCGGGGACGTTTTCCGACGGGTGGAAGCGGCCCGGCAATGGTCCTGCACTCGGGCGGCGGCAGCAAGCCGGCCCCGTCTTGGTTCAGCAATGCCCTGGTTTGGGGCCCTTGCAGGCCTCGAAAACGACAGAAATATGGCTGGTGATCACCGATAGTCGGCGGTTTAATGCCGTTGGTCGTGAATCACTCCATGCCTGCCGACTCATTCTGTGACTTAAGTCACTGAGTCGGGCGGGAAACGTGCAGTCCTCGGCTTTTCTGTACGAATCCTGACGCAAGTATGAACCGGAGCAAAACGCTGCTAGTGTCGACCGCGTTCCACGAGACCGACCTGCAGCGCGGTGTAAGTGCCGCGCCGGGTCACTTTTACGTCAGATGAGGGGAGTCACCAGTGAGTAAGCAGAATCGCTTCAATGCACTAGCCGTCAGCGTCACGCTGGCGTTCGCTGGTGCCGCCTCCGCCGGCGATGCGCCGGAGCGCTATATCGTCAATCTGCACGACGGCGTATCGCCGCAGCAGATGACGCGCAGCCTGATGCAGCAGAAGGCCGCTGGCCGCGTGCATCACAACTTCGAAGAGCTGGGCGCGTTTGCCGCGACCATGACCAAAGATCAGTTGCGCGCGCTGCAAAGTGACCCGCGCGTCAAGTCGGTTGAGGTGGATCCGCCGCGCTATCCGATGGCGCAAACCCAGCCCTACGGCATCGGCCAGATCGGCGCGCCGACCGCCTGGGCTGCAGGCCACAACGGCGCTGGCGTGATGGTTTGCGTGATCGACTCCGGTATCAAGGCTGACCACGAAGACTTTGCCGGCCTCGATATCCGTGGCGGCTATCCGTCCGGCTGGAACAGCGATAGCTGCGGCCACGGCACCCATGTCGCCGGCACCATCGCCGCCCAGGACAACAGCACCGGCGTAGTTGGCGTTGCCACCGGTTCGCTGTCGATGTACTTCGTGCAGGTGTTCAGTGGCGCCAGCTGCGGCTGGTCGTATGCCTCTGACCTGATCGACGCAGCCAACCGCTGCAAGACCGCAGCTGACGCCGCTGGCAAGAAGCTGGTGATCAATATGTCGCTCGGCGGCGGCAGCTCGAATACCGCCGAGAGCAATGGCTTCCAGAACCTGTACAACCAAGGCGTGCTGAGCATCGCGGCTGCTGGTAACGACGGCAACAGCACGATGAGCTATCCGGCCTCGTACAACAGTGTGATGTCGGTAGCGGCCATTGACAGTGCCAAGGCCAAGGCTGACTTCTCGCAGTACAACAGCCAGGTTGAGATCTCGGCGCCGGGCGTGGCTGTGCTCAGCACCTACCCGATTGCCAGCGCCACCACCACGGTCGGCGGTGCCGGCTACATCGTCGCCGCGATGACCAACAGCCCGCAGCTGTCGCGCACCGGTGCCATCGTCAACGGTGGCACCTGCGAAAGCGTGGGCTCGTGGTCGGGCAAGGTGGTGCTGTGTCAGCGCGGCAACATCTCGTTTGAGCAGAAGGTTCTGAACGCCCAGAGCGGCGGCGGTGTAGCGGCGATTGTCTACAACAACGCCCCCGGTTCGTTCGGCGGCACGCTGTCGACCCCGACCGGCACCACCATTCCGTCGGTATCGATGTCGCAGGAAGATGGTCAAGAGATCATTGCCAGCCGGCTGAATCAGAGCACCAACGTCAATACCATCGCCAATAACAATGCCAGTGCCTATGCATCGTTGGACGGCACCTCCATGGCCTCTCCGCATGCGGCCGGTGCCGCCGCGGTGATCTGGAGCTCGAACCTGTCGGCCAGCAATGTCGACGTGCGTAACGCCATCACCTCGACCGCGGAAGATCTCGGCACCAGCGGTCGCGACAATAACTTTGGCTACGGCATGATTCGCATCCCGCAGGCCATTGCTGCCCTGGGTGGCCCGACCCCCGACACCACGCCGCCGAGCACGGTGAGCAGCCTGTCGGCCAGCGCGTCTGGCACCAGCGCGGTCAACCTGTCCTGGTCGGCAGCGACCGACACCGGTGGTTCGGGTCTGGCTGGCTACAAGGTTGAGCGTTGCGCCGGTGCGAGCTGCTCCAGCTTCACCCAGATCGCCACCACCGCCTCGACCAGCTACGCGGACAGCGGCTTGACGGCTGCCACCACCTATCGTTACCGCGTACGCGCCTATGACGGTGCTGGTAACAACGGCAACTACAGCGGTATCGGTCAGGCCACTACCGACAGCGCACCGCCGACTGGCGGCACCGTGCTGGCCAATGGCGTGCCGGTGACCGGCCTGTCGGGCTCGACTGGAACTCAGCTGGCCTACACCATGGTGGTACCGGCCGGCGCCAGCAACCTGAGCTTCAACCTGTCGGGCGGCTCGGGCGATGCTGACTTGTACGTCAGGTTTGGTTCTGCACCGACCACCAGCAGCTATGACTGTCGCAGCTGGGCATCGGGCAACACCGAATCCTGCACCTTTGCCTCGCCGCAGGCGGGTACCTACTACGTGATGGTGAATGCCTACTCGACCTTCTCGGGTGCCAGCCTGACCGGCAGCTTCACTCCGCCCAGTGGCGGTACCGGTCCGAGCTTCTTCGAGAACACCACCGATGCGGCGATTCCTGACAATAACTCCACCGGCGTTTACAGCAACATCGCCGTCAGTGGCCGCAGCGGCAATGCTCCGTCCAACCTGCAGGTGGCCGTGGACATCAAACACACCTACATCGGTGACCTGATCGTCGACCTGGTCGCTCCGGACGGCAGCGTCTACAACCTGCATAACCGCACCGGCGCCGGCGCTGACAACATCCAGCAGACCTATACGGTCAATGCTTCCAGCGAAGCGGCCAACGGTACCTGGCGTCTGCGTGTGCGTGACCGCGCACGTCGCGACACCGGCTACATCGACAGCTGGAGCATGCAGTTCTAAACCTACGATTCCCAAGGTAGGGCTTACGACCCCGGCTTCGGCCGGGGTCTTTTTTTATCTGATGAGTAATTCGGGATTCGGGATTCGGGATTCGGAGCTGGGTGTTCGCATTGAGCAGGACTTGTTCCTGCTCCTGCTCCTCCCCTTGCGCGCAAAGCGCCGGAGGGGGAGATTGGGTGGTGTGTTCTTCCACTCAGCAACAACAGCAAAACAGCAAGCAAACCTACTGCCCCACCACCTGCGGTCGCATCGGTCCCAGCACAGCAAGAATGGCGCTCTGGTGCTTAGACTGCACACCGGCATGATTCATCGCGGCAACCAGGTGTTCCACAAACCAGTCAAACTCCTGATCGGTGATGGCCAATCCGCTGTGTGCGTCTTCCATGCTGCGGCCGCTATACACGCAGGGCCCACCCAAGGCTTCGCATAGCTGTTCGTTGACCAGACGGCGCAGATCCTCGAGATCGGTAGTCTCGAACAGACCGTTCAGCCGACTGTCGCCATGCACGCGATGCAGCAGGCCATCGACCACCGCGGCGACGCCTGCTTCGCCGCCCACCTGATCGTAAAGGGGACGCTCAGAACGGACCGAATGCTGGCAGGCAGCGAGCGCCAGTACCAGACAAGCAACGGAAAGCGAGCGGGGGATCGCATAGGGCATAGAACACTCCATCGTCAGGACACACGGAGCATACGCGCGCCGAGATCGAAGAGTTGCACTGCCCAATGCCGAACCTGTAGCTGACTGAGCCGCGCGGCTGGCATCACCAACTGCGTGGACCATGGTCAAGGCCGCACCGGCCCCAGTCTCAGCAGCCTGCTATTGCTGCGGCAACTTGAAGTTTGAACATCCCGTTCAAGATAAAGTCCCGCGCGTCCGGTACCGTTTGACCGGCTCACGGCAGGCATGCTCGTATGCGCGGGCGCTTCGTCGCGACGCGTCGCTGGGCGCGAGCAGTTCATCCATGGATTGCTTGCTTGAACCAGCCGACTGAAACATCAATTGGCCGGTTCAATGATGGCCATTCGACCAAGAGTGAACTATTCACCTTGCGCCAACCCTCACCAAGCTGACACATTCGAGTCAGCAGCAAAAGATCTTTCGGTTTGGGGCCAATCTGCTGACTACGATCCGGCGATGTCTGCATGTGCGCCGCCCGGGAGCGGCGCGAGTGGCGCTACTTGCTGGCGCCAGATGCGAATGATCAATCGAACCCCCGTATTCTTGGCCGGCATGCTGGCGTCGATGCTGTCACTGCCGGCGCTTGGTCAGCCGTGTCCGGCCTCCCCAGAAGACGCCTTGTTAAGCCGCTGGAGCGCCGATGGCGATGCCAGTGATGCGCTTGGCGTTCACCACGGCCTGTTGGGAAACACTCAGTTTGAAGCTGGCATCGCCGGACTGGGCTTCAAGTTCGACGGTAGCAGCCAGGTGGTGGTGCCGAGCAGTGCGGCGTTGAACCCCGAGGCGGGCTCATTCAGCGTCGTGCTGTGGGCGCGCATTGTCGATACCAGCCCCAGCATTCAGAACTTCATCATCCGCCATCAATTCCATGCCGACCCAGCCTTGCGCAAACGCTGGAGCATCTCGGCCCAGGATCCTACGCCCAGCGATGGCAATGCCGATAGTCCTTCTGGCTTCTATGTAGTCCAGGATGGGCAGGGTGGCAGCGTTGCCCTGCGAGGCCAGCACGACCTCGGTGACGGGCATTGGCATCAGATCATTCTGGTGGTGGATCGAGAAGCTGAGCGGCTACGAGCCTATGTCGATGGTCAGCCAGACAATCCGGACGCTTGGCCCAGTCTGGTGACGCTGGCTGGGATCACTCCCGATGCGGATCTGTGGTTAGGCAACTCGATGCGTGGCGTCCTGGATGAGGTCGAATTGCTGGACTGCGGCCTGTCCTCTGAACAGGTCGAAGCCTACTACCTCGGCGAAAGCACGCAGCCGCTCTACGAAATTGTCGACCTGGGTGGCGCACCGGCTCCTAGTCACAGTCACGCCGCACTGAGGCTGAACGCCGCAGGCGATGTACTCGGCGTCTCGGTGTCGAGCAGCGGGCGTCAGGGCTGGGTGCTGCACCACGATGGCGTGCGCAGCGATATTCCGCTGCTGCCGGGCGCGGCAGCCTGCGAAGGCAGGGCGATCAATCTGCAGCGCGCAGTTATTGGTAGCTGTCGAATGCTGGATGGTTCCAATCTGCCCTTTCTGTGGGCGCCGCCGGCACCGATTGCCATGGTGGACGGCATCGCCGGACTGCAGCCGACCGTGCTGACTGCCATCAACGACAATGGCGACATTGTTGGGTATTCCGGCACGGATTGGGACGCGCGCGGCTTCCTCCGCCGCAGTGACGGCGTCGTTCAACTTATCGAGCCGTTCCCTCAACACCCCTATGTTCGCCCCAACGCGATCAACAATGCAGCAGTGGTCACCGGTTCCGCGCGCTACGAACCGGTCGCCGGTCGTCTTCATGGCTTTGTCTGGTCGGCGCCAGCGGGCATCCAGTCGATCGGTGACTTGCCCGGTGGGCTCGACTACAGCGAAGGATCGAGCATCAACCTCAGCGGTTGGGTAGCAGGGCGCGGCTACGATGCGCAAGGCTTTCAACCGGTGCTGTGGCGCGACGGGCAGCTGATGCAACTGCCTGTGATGCCGAATACGCCCGGCGCCGGCGCCTTCCGTATCACCGATGGCATGCGTGTGCTGATCGCCCAGTGGCAAAACAGCAACGGGCAGACCCGGTCAGTCGACAACCTGTGGACGCCAACCCGCGGCGCTAGGATCATTCGAGAGCTGATCGAGCCCAGCGATCCGCTGCTGCCGCTGATGACGCAATTGCGCATCTTCGATCTGAATGATCAGGGCCTGTTCGTGGGCGAGGCGGGTATCACCAACCTCGGCATACGTGCAGTGGTGTTGCGGCCGCGAGTGATCGATGCTGACGGCGATGGCCTGGATGATCCGGCCGACAATTGCCCGGCCACGGCGAATCCCGACCAAAGCGATGTCGATGGCGACGGCATTGGCGATGCCTGTGACGCCGACCGCGACGGCGATGGCGTGGATGACGTGGTCGACAACTGTCCACTGCAGCCTAATGCCGCGCAGGATGACGCCGACCTCGACGGCCTCGGCGACCTTTGCGACGAGGATGATGACGCTGACGGTATCGCCGACGCCGTCGACAACTGCCCCCTGGTCCACAATCCCGCGCAGACCGATATCGACGGCGATGGCTTGGGCGATGCCTGCGATCTGGACAGCGATGGCGATGGCGTCGACAGCGTAGTCGACAACTGCCCATCGATCGCCAATCCAAGCCAGCTCGACTTCGATCACGACGGCATCGGCGATGCTTGCGACCCGGATCTGGATGGCGACGGCATAGGCAATGTGGTTGATGGCTGTCCAACAACTGAACCCAACGTTATCGCCAATGCCGATGGATGCTCGATTGCTGAGCTTTGCCCGTGTGCTGGGCCGCGAGGCACAACTGAGGCATGGCGCAATCATGGGCGCTATCAATCCTGCGTTGCGCAAGAGGCACGCCAGTTCGTGCAGGCAGGCTTGATCAGTGAAAGCCTCAAGGGCGACATCGTCTCCGCCGCGGCACGGTCAAACTGCGGGCGCTGAGACCGTCTGGCCAGGCGCCTCGCCAAGCGAGGTCTGGGTAGCAGCGAGTCTCGCTCCGCGAAGCCGCAGAGATCTTGAACCGAAGCGATTCAATGCCCCCTCTCCCCTGGCGGGAAAGGGGAGCAAGGCGGCGTCGGCGAATCGATGGGTTACGGCATCGGTTCCGGGGTGGCGGAGCGACGGCAACTTCCGCGTTGCGTGTTGAGCCCGCCAGGAGCAGAGCCTCAGCGTTGGCTTTGTCGCCAAGCCGCGGCGCATCGCACACCGCAGATAGCCCTGATCACTCCAGTCCGTTTTTGAACACCCCGTTCCACCCAGTCGACTCGATCAGCACGCGACGATCATCATCGGTGAGCAGCACGGTCGTGCCCTGGGGCAGGGTTGCCTGCGCGGTGATCTCGACAAACGGCTGATTGCTGTCGACCGTGCCGCTGAGGCCGATCAGCAGCACGCCGCCGGTCTGCAGGTCGGCGGTGGTGTCGATGCTGCCACTGCCATTGGGCGGGGTGCAGGCGGTGATGGTGCAAGTCCACAACACATTGGTGAGCCCGATGATCGGCGCCACCACCAGGCGCAGGCCGTTGGCGTCCTGGGCGCTGTTGTTGCGCGCCTCGATGGTGTAGTCGGCCAGGGTGCTGCCCTGGGTCAGAGCCTCGCCCAGCCTGCCCGCCGGCTGACCGCGGCGGATCGACAAGCTGATGTCCACGCCGTCGCCGACGATGATGCGGCGAGTAACCACCTCTCCGCGGTCGATGCCGCCGTTGGCTGTGCCGCCGTCATCGGTGGCCTGTAGCCTCAGGCGGGCGGCGCCGCTGTTGCCACTCAGGGTGTAACTCAGCAAGCCGCCGGCATCGATCGACACGCCGCTTAACAGGCCACTCGGATCACTGTCCACGGTGAGATCAATGCTCACCGTTTGCGCGTTCTCGTTGCCGGGGCCGGCTGAGCTGGAGATCACAAACCCGGCCGAAGTCTTGGCTCCCGCCTCGCCCGCGGGCCAGACTTCATTCGGTGCATAGCCGGCGCTGGGGGCGTCATTGACCGCCGTCACCGTGATGTGACCTTTTTTACTTCTCGTGCAGCCGTCGAGCGGCCGGATGTGGTCCGCAATGGCGGTCGATACTGGGCGGCGGCCAACGCTCACGCTGACGAATCCCCCGCGGCCGGCTACAATCGCCGCCGAGCACCGCGCCGGTAGCTCAGTTGGATAGAGCACCAGGCTTCGAACCTGGTGGTCGGGGGTTCGAGTCCCTCCCGGCGCGCCAAATTCATCACGGTGAAATTGTCCCCGTGGCCCCGGGCCGGGCAGGCGCCGTGATGCAATCTGGCCGGAGGCACCAAGGCGCGCGCTGCCAGCTGAGCCTCAGTTGCAGGCTAGCCCTCGCCGGAGTTGAACGGGCCGAGTTCGGCGTTCAGCAGCCTGCGTCCGCTTGGAGTGCGGGCGCCCGACTCGTAGACGAACTGCAGCGCGGCGGCGCCACCCAGAGCCGGGCTGGGGCTGAGCCTGCCTTCCTGGTCAAACGACTTGATCCACTGGCGCTGCAGGCCGTCGGCGCTGTACTCGTGGCGCAGATGCCCGGCCAGACTGCCATCCTCCGCCAGAATCCTGAACTCCGATTGATTGCCGAAGCGGTCATAGACTGTGCGGATCTCGTAGCTGCCATCGGAAAACGCGATGCGTTTGCCATGGCGATCGAATCCACGCAGGCCGATCTTGTTGCCCAGTCCGTCATACAGGTCTTCGCCCTGATGCACCATCGGCTCATTGCCTTCCACGGCGTTGCCGTCCTTGTCGTACACCTGCCAGCGCACAAAGTTGCCGTTGAGGTCGTAGACGATGCGATCGATGCCGGCGCCGCTGCTGTTGTTGGTCGGCTGGCCGTCCTTGCCATAGTGGTGCATGAAGCTCAGCAAGCCGTCGCGGTCGTAGGTCAGGCGAACTTCGAAAAACTCGAACTCCGGGCGAATGCGTACCTGCTCATTGGCGAGGTTGAATCGCTGTTCGATGATTCGGCCCTGGGAGTCGGATTGCCACTGATACCGTTGGATACCCCACTCGCTTTCTACTGGTTGGCCTTCGGCATCGAAGAATTGCAGGGCAGTGCGTTGGCCGCCGGCCCCCAGCTGATACGCCGCTTTCAGCACCTTGCCGTGGGCCGCTGCCGGGGTGTCGTCGATACTGTAGTAGTGATGGATTTCCTGGTTAGCGCTGTACTCGATGCGTACCTTGGGCGCGAACCAGATGAAATTGTCCCAGTTGCCGTTATGGCCGATGATTCGATCACCGAGGCGATGGGAGACTTCGGTCAGTCGGCCCTGGTCGTCGTAGACGAAGCGATAGTGCGCGGCTTGCTGGGCGGCATGTTTGGTGAGCGGATGTATGCCCCGAATCGGCGCATACGGCGACTCGCGAAAGACCAGGTGACGATACAGTTCGACCGTTTCCGCCTGGGCTAGTCCGGAGTGGCCGGTCAAGCCTAACGCGATGCAAAGCAGTGAGATGCGCATGTTCATGCTGTCTGATGTCCGTGTGTCGGATGGATAATGTCGTGCAGGAAGCCGGGCTGGCCCGCCGGGTTGATAGCTCGGCAGGCCATGAGCGCTGCACAAGGCAACGCCGCGAAGTGGGCGAGGTCGCGCACATTGCGCTTTCGCTGCAAAGCGTCCTGCGGCCTTGCGCAGAAATATGCGGTTCAAATTGGCCCGGTTGAGTCAGGCCACGGTCCATTCAGGGCGACTTGAGCTCGTCCCGACGAGTTGCAGCAGGATGGGGTTGCCCATGGCTGCGGGCGGGCCGCCTGGGCAAAGGTATCAGAATCGGACTTAGCTGATTGCTGCGCTGTGGCAACTAGCACAGATAGGCGCATCGCTGGGTGATACGCGGGTCGGCGTTGCGGGTATCCTTCCTCGGCGCCCGATGTGGCTTCACGGGTCGGCTGACTGTTGAGCTACAGGCCGCGCAGGCTCTACTCTGCGCATTGGTTCAGCGTTCACCAAGGGGCAGGGGATGGCGGCACAGCCAGGATTTTCCGCACAGCCGGGCTTGAGCCGGGCCTCGGCGCTGGATGTCCAGTACTACCAGGGGCGCGATATCCGCCGTCTCGACGCCGAGCGGGTGTTCGCCCGCAGCTGGCAGCTGGTCGGACATGTCAGCCAACTGCAGCAGGCCGGTGATCATCTGGTCGACGACGTGGCGGGACGCCCGATCCTGGTGCTGCGTCATCCTGACGGTGGTCTGCGCGCCTTCTACAACGTGTGCAAGCATCGCGCCGGGCCCCTGGCCTGGTGTCACGGCAAGGGCGCCAAGGCGCTGCATTGCAAGTACCACGGCTGGACCTACACCCTGGACGGCGATCTGCGCAGCGCGCCGGAGATGGAGGGGGCCGAGGACTTTGAGCGCTCAGGAATCAGGCTCGATTCGATCCGCGTCGATGTGTGGCAGGGTCTGGTGTTGGTCGCCCTGGACGCCGAGGTGCCGCCGCTTGGCGAGGTGTATGGCGGCATCATCGAGCGCATCGCGCCGCTTGATCTCTCTAACTACGTGTTCCAGCGACGGGTCAGCTACGACATCGATTGCCACTGGAAGGTCTATGTCGACAATTTTCTGGAGGGCTATCACCTGCCGCACGTGCATCCCGGCCTGAGCAAGGTGCTGGATTACCGCGCCTACGACACCGAGCTGTTCCCCTGGTACTCGCTACAGCATTCGCCGTTGCGCAACAACGACGGTATCTATGGCGATGGCGATGCCTGGTATTACTTCGTCTATCCGAACGTGATGTTGAACATCATGCCGGGACGGCTGCAGACCAACCGCGTGCTGCCGCTCGGTAACGAGCGCTGCCGGGTTGAGTTTGACTTCTTCTATGCCGATGACCCGGCGGCTTTGGCGCGCGCCGACAAGGATCTGGAATTCAGCGATCTGATCCAGCAGGAGGATATCCGCATCTGCGAGGCGGTGCAGAAGGGTTTGTCCTCCGGTGTGTATCAAGCGGGCCGGCTCTGCCCCAGGCGTGAGGGCGGCGTATGGCACTTCCACCAGTTGTTGCGGCAGGCATTCGATGGGGCTACCGATAAGGCGTTGGCTCAGTGAGTTCCGAGCGCTCAGGTGGTGTTACGCCGAATGGTGCAATGTAGCTGAGCGCCATTGAAGGAGCAGGTGACCATGGGCACACCTCCGGTGGTACCGCCGTCGACGACCGGTATGCCGAACTGTGCGGCCCTCCGCATGAAGTCATCCAGCGAGTTGCCTGCGGGAAAATGGTAGGTGCCGGCGTACTCAGGGCTGGCCTCTTCCAGCAGTCCCTCACCATTGGCATTGCGTGCGCTGCCCTCCAGATAGTCTGCGCTTGCCTCCCCCACGGTCACCCGAAATGTCATCCGTGTTCCATTTTGGAACGTCACAACAACCTCAACAAACGGTCCGCTGGCAATGCCTTGCGAGGCCATGAAGGTCAAGGTGGCAGTCTCGAATAGGGCGCCGACAGCTCCGGGGACGTTCCGCAACGGAATGCCGCTACCCAGGCGGTCTTCAATCCGCACACGAAGGTTTCGATCGCCCAGCACATCATAGGCGCCCGCGCCTCCCAGCCCGTTCAAACCTAATTCGTGCGCATGCAGTTCAATCGTCTTGCCCATCGCGCCGCCGGTCTCCCGATGGAATGCCGTCAATGCCGCGACCGCCTGGTTTGTCTGGGCTGAAAGCGGTACCGGCATGGCTATCCATGACGCGATCTCCCTTTCATAGCTGACATCGAAAGCAGCTGCTTGACCGTGATACAGGTCAGCCACGATGTGTCGTCCCACGCCAGCCCGCAGCGCGACCTGCTCCATGGCGCCTGCCGCACAGCCATCGCAGCGCTGAAAACCGGCCAGCAGCGGCGACGAAAAGGCAAGCAGAGTAGCGGCAAGACATATTGAGCTGGGCGACAAGACGAAATCCTCGGGCGAAGGCAATGCAGGGGGCGCAGTCTAGTTGTCGCTTCACTGAAGTTGCAACAATGTGTTGAGATTCGGCCGTGATATGTGTCAAACGACAAGGTGTGACCCTATCCACCCGGCTTGGCCGTCTGCGGGTCAAAATAGTAGGTCACCCGCTTGCGCGGATTGAGGTAGTCGCGGGTCTCGCCGGGTACGGCATTGGGGCGCAGGCTCTTGATGATTTTCAGGTCATCGCTGTCCTGCAGATTGATCACCACAGCCTGATCCTTGGGGATATCTGGATCGTGCACCAACACATTCGGTTTCAGCGAGTGATTGGCATTGACCGACAGCACCAGGCCGATCATGTCATTGCTGAGCTGCACCAGTGAGCCTGGCGGATAGACACCCATGCACTTGATGAAGGCCTTCAGCAGACCTTGGTCGAACTTGGCGCGCTGCACGGCGAACATCTGCGACAGCGCTTCGGCCGGCGTCAGGGCATTGGCCGGGTTGGTCGGGTTGCAGAGATTGTCGTAGGCATTCACCAGGGCGACGATCTTGACCGCCTGCGGTAGCTGCTCGCCCTTGGCCTGGGTGGGGTAGCCACTGCCATCGCAGCATTCGTGATGCAGCAGAACGATGCGCAGGGCGGATTCCGGCAGGCCGAGCTTGAGGCCGAGTTTTCCGCCCAGCTTGCAATGCGTTTCCAGCAGCGATTGCTCGGCGCGATTCAAGGCCTGAGTCTTCATCGTCACCGTGGTCGGCAGCTCGCTCTTGCCCACGTCATGGAACAGAGCGCCGAGGCCAATCTGCTGCAGGGTGTCAGCATCGGCGTCCACCGCCTTGGCCAGCACCATCGACAGAACGGCTACGTTGAGTGCGTGGAAATACACGTCCTCGCCCAGCTTCTGGCTCATCGCGTGGATCTTTACATCGCCGATCGCCAGCATGCTCTCGACCATGCTGCTGACCAGCTCATTGGCTTCCTGCATGGTCTCCTGTGGACGTGAGTGCAGGTTGCGCGAGATGTTCTTCAGCGTATCGGCGGCCTTGCGGAACTTCTTTTCGACGGCTTCGATCTCGGCCTTGATTGCATTGAGTTGCTCGACCCGGGCGCGCTTTTCCGCCAGCACCGCTTCGTCAATGGCCGGCGGCGCCGGTGCCGACTGAACTGATGGTTTTGGCTGCTCGGCGGATGGTGGGCCATCGCTCTTGCCTGGCTCATAGCGGATCTTGCTCAGGCCAAGCTGGCGAATGGTGGCGATCTGCTCTTCAGACTTGATCTTGAAACTGCTGAAGGTGAACGGATGATCCATCCAGCCCAGATCGAGATGAATATAAAGCCCGATACAAAGCTGCTCGGGCTTGATGTAGACCTGATCGACGCGCATCAGCGGGGGTCACCACCGGACCTGCGGTCATGATAGTGCAGTGACTGCGCTTCTGCGTGCTGAGTGGATTCACGCAGGCGCAGCGCGGGCCCTGGCATGCTCAGACCCATGCGTTGGATCGGCATTCTCATCTTGCAGTGCTGCGGCCTGACTGTGCAGGCGGCGCCGCCCATCGAGTACGAGGTGCAGCTGCGCTTTGTCCAGGGCGAGGCGCGACTCGCGCTTGATGCCTGTGCTACCGCGGCCGCAGAGCGAATCGACTGGCAGGCACCTGCAGGCCAGATGGCGGACATAGTGGCGCTGCGCCGTTCCTCCGGCGCAGCATTGGTGTGGCGCGGGGAACGCGTGCAGACCCTCGAGGTGCAGGCAGGCGAATGTCTGCACTGGCTGATCGATCTGCAGGCCATCGCCGAACGTGATCGTTGGGGCCTGGGCTATCGATCCGATCGCTATTATCGGGCGCCGATTGCCGCCTGGCTGTGGCGACCCAGTGAGTTCAGTGACCGCGACCGATTGCGTTTCGCGGCAGCGGATGGCTGGGCGATCAGTGCGCCCTGGCCGGCCGCCAACGATGGCTGGCGGGTGCTGGGTGCCACTCCGCAGGATTGGCCGGGCACGGTGGCCTGGTTTGTCGGTCAGGAGCAGCGAGTGATGGTGCCCGGTGGCGAGCTGCGAGTGTCCGTGCTGCCCAGTGTCGATACGCCACCGCCAGGCCTCCGTGAGTGGATGCAGCGCACAGCAGATAATTTGCTGACCAGTGCGCCGCGTTGGCCCAGCGGATCGACCCAGGTCGTATTGCTGCCTTTGCCCGGCGTGCGCTCGCCGGTGCCTTGGGGGCAGGTGACCCGGGGCGGGGGATCAGCGGTGCACCTGTTTCTTGGTGCTGCGGTGGAACCGACTGCGCGCGCGTCGGACTGGACTGCCACCCACGAAATGGCCCATTTGCTGCACCCATTCATGGGCGATCGTGGTCGCTGGCTTGCGGAGGGATTGGCCAGCTATTACCAGAACGTGGCGCGTAGTCGAAGCGGCGAGCTAAGTGAGGTCGAGGCCTGGAGTCGCCTGCGCGCCGGCTTTGAGCGTGGTCAGGCGGCCACGCCTGCGGGGGCGCCGACACTGAACGAGGTGTCGCGCCGCAGAACACGTGGTTCCACCATGCGGGTGTACTGGAGCGGTGCGGCGTTCTGGCTGCAGACCGATCTGGCCCTGCGCTCAGCGGGCTACTCCCTGGATCAGGCGCTGGCCGGATTTGCCGAGCGCCATCTGCCTTCGACGCGGCTGTGGCGACCTGAGGCCTTTGTCCGCGCCTTGGGCGAACACGTGTCGGAGGCTGAGCGCGATGCTCTGCAGACGCGATTCTCTGCCTATCAGGCGCGCACCGACTTTCCCGCCCTGCCTGAACTGTTGCGGCAAGCACCCGACGATGGTCCGCCGCCTGCGGTGGTCGCCATTCTCAGGCCGGCTGAGCACGCGCTGTGTATGGGCACCGAAGCGCGTCCGCTGGCGCCGCCATCAGCACCAGGAGCAAAGGATGAGTGTTGACCCGCGCAATTCGAACGCCGAACGCCGAGGGCGGGCCTTGATTATCACCTGTTATCAATTACTTAGCTGAAGGATTCCGGTGGCGGCGGCCAGCTGAGGCGCTCGACCCGGTAGAATCCGCCGCTGGCCGCCTGCGCGTCCGCGTCTGCCCATTCCGTCTGAGTTCGCATGCACCCTTACGTACACGATATCGATCCGATCGCGATTCCGCTGCCATTCTGGCCGCACGGCATTCACTGGTACGGCCTGATGTATCTGGCGGCGTTCGGTGTGGCCTATTGGCTCGGCCATCGACGGGTCGCTCAGGGCCGCCTGCCGGGGGTGACGGCGCAGGCTTACGGCGATCTGATGTTCTACGGCATGCTCGGCGTGGTGCTCGGTGGACGCCTGGGTTATGTGCTGTTCTACGGTTTTGCCGACTTGCTCAACGATCCCTTGCTGCTGTTTCGAATCAAGGAAGGCGGCATGAGCTTTCATGGCGGCCTGCTGGGCGTGATCGCTGCGCTGTGGTGGTGGTCGCGCAGTCACCGGCTGCATCTGATCGACACCCTGGACTTTGTTGCGCCGCTGGTGCCGATCGGCCTTGGCCTAGGGCGAATCGGCAATTTCATCGGCGGCGAGCTGTGGGGGCGGGTCAGCGATGTATCCTGGGCGGTGGTGTTTCCGCATGCCTTGCCGGCGCACCTGCAGGCTATGGGGGCTGACAAGCTGCGCCAGCTGGCCCAGAGCGGTGCGCTCGATGCCTATGCGCGTCATCCCTCGCAGCTTTATCAGGCCTTGCTCGAAGGCGTGCTGATGTTTGCCATCCTCTGGTGGTTCTCGTCGCGTCCGCGTGGTCGTTACGCCGTGGCCGGCATGTTCGCACTGTGCTACGGCCTGTTCCGCTTCCTGATCGAATTCGTTCGCGAGCCCGATGCTCATCT
Source organism: Pseudomarimonas arenosa (assembly GCF_014841215.1). Taxonomy (GTDB): domain Bacteria; phylum Pseudomonadota; class Gammaproteobacteria; order Xanthomonadales; family Xanthomonadaceae; genus Pseudomarimonas; species Pseudomarimonas arenosa. The sequence continues at coordinate 148,230 of NZ_JACYTR010000001.1, read as the reverse complement.
CGGCTTCATTGCGTTCGACTGGCTGACCATGGGCCAGCTGCTGTCGCTGCCTCTGGTGCTGCTCGGTCTGGCCTGGATCTGGCATAGCCGGCGAACTCCGGTGCTGACGGAGGCGAGTGCATGAAAGCCTATCTCGACCTTCTGCGTCATGTGATGGAACACGGTGTTGAAAAGGGCGATCGCACCGGCACCGGTACGCGCTCGGTGTTCGGCTGGCAGATGCGCTTCGATCTGTCCGCGGGCTTCCCTCTGGTAACCACCAAGAAGCTGCATCTGCGCTCGATCATCCATGAGCTGCTGTGGTTCCTGCGCGGCGAGACCAATATCGCCTACCTGAAGGAGAACGGCGTCAGCATCTGGGATGAGTGGGCCGATGCCGACGGCGAACTGGGGCCGGTGTACGGCAAGCAGTGGCGCAGCTGGCAAGGCCCCGACGGCCGCGTCCACGATCAGATTCGCTGGCTGCTGGACGAGATTCGGCGCAACCCGGATTCGCGCCGGCTGATCGTTTCGGCCTGGAACGTCGGCGAGCTCGAGCAGATGGCTCTGATGCCCTGCCACACCCTGTTTCAATTCTATGTGGCAAACGGCAGGTTAAGCTGTCAGCTATATCAGCGCTCGGCCGATATCTTTCTCGGCGTGCCGTTCAATATCGCCAGCTATGCCCTGCTGACAGAGATGATTGCCCAGGTCTGCGACCTGCAGCCGGGCGACTTCGTTCACACCTTCGGCGATGCCCACGTCTACAGCAACCACTTCGAGCAGGCGCGCACCCAGCTGGCGCGCGAGCCGCGGCCGTTGCCCCGACTGCGCTTGAACCCCGAGGTACGCGATCTGTTCGCCTTTCGCTTCGAAGACATCGCCATCGAAGGCTACGAGCCGCACCCTGCCATCAAGGCGCCGGTGGCGGTGTGAGTCAGCCCAAGCTGGTCATCCTGGCGGCACTCGATCGCAGGCGCGCGATCGGGCGTGGCAACCAGCTGCCCTGGCGTCTGCCGGATGACTTGCAGCGCTTCAAGGCATTGACCCTGGGCAGGCCGATCCTGATGGGCCGCAAGACCGCCGAATCACTCGGTCGCGCCCTGCCTGGGCGATTGAATCTGGTGTTGAGTCGGCAAGGGCAGGCGCCATATGAAGGCATGCAGATAGTGCGTAGCCTCGCGCAAGCCGTGCGCAGTGCCGGCGAGGTTGAGCAGATCTGCGTCATCGGTGGCGGCGAGATCTATGCCCTGTGTCTGCCGCTGGCGACACGGATGTACCTCACCCATGTCGATATCGAAGTCGAACAGGCCGATGCCTGGTTTCCGGAATTCGATGATGCGGCCTGGAGTGTGGTGAAACGAGAAGCCCACGCCGCCGACCAACGGCACGCGCACGCGTTTGAGTTTGTGGATTACGCGAAGAACCGTGATTGGTGATTGGTCGAATCAGCGCTGCGCTTCGAACCTGGCCCGGCCCTCCCCGAACATCGGGGAGGGAGTTCCGGGGCACCAGCCGGCGCGCGAAAATCAGTGCGCATCGATCTCTCCCCAACCCCTCCCCCGCCAGGGAGGGGCTCCAAGCTTTGTCGAATCCCGAATCCCGAATCCCGGATCCCGGATCCCGGCTCTCAACACTCAATCATCCTTGGCGGCTTCGCCAGCCGGCACTGCTCGCCCCGGTACTTGTACGATGCGCGGCAGTTCGCCGGCGGGACTCAGCTCCAGCGCAGTGAGCTTGCCGCCCCAGACGCAGCCGGTGTCGATGGCGTGAATGCCGTAGCCCATGAACAGGCCCAGCGTCGACCAGTGGCCGAACACCACGCGTAGATCCATCGGCTTGCGTTCCGGGGCCTCGAACCAAGGGTAGAGGCCGGATTGCTGGCTGCCGGGTCGACCTTTCTGTTCGAAGGCGATGCGCCCCTGCGGCGTGGTGTAGCGCATGCGGGTGAATACATTGATGATGGCGCGCTGGCGTTCAAGGCCGGTCAGCTTGGGCGACCACTGCGGGCGGTCGCCGTACATCACCTTGAGCAGCTTGCCGCAGTTCTTGCCATGCAGGATGCGTTCGACTTCCTGTGCACGTTTGGCAGCGACCTTCAGGTTCCACTTCGGGTGCACGCCGGCGTGCGCCATGGCCCAACCGAGCACCATGTCCTGGTGATAGAGCTTGCGCTGGCGCAGCCAGCCGAGCAGCTTGTCGCGATCTTCGGCAAATAGCACGCGCTGCAGATCAGGATTGACCCGGCGCTGTTCGTCCTCTCGGCGCTCGGCAATCGAGAGCAAGGACAGATCATGGTTGCCCAGCACCACTTCGCTGTGAATATCCAGGCTCTGCACCAGGCGCAGGGTTTCCAGCGACTGGCCGCCGCGGTTGACCAGGTCGCCACAGAACCACAGCCGATCATGCGCCGGGTCGAAATTGATTTTTTCCAGCAATCGCTGCAGCGGGTCGTAACAGCCTTGCAGATCGCCTATTGCCCAAGTGGTCACGTCAATTCAACATCCGTGGCACAGACAGGGTAAAGGTCGGGATGGCGGCGTCGAACGCGGTGCCGTCCTCGGCCTGCATGTGGTAGCTGCCGTGCATACTGCCGACCGCGGTTTCCAATACGGCGCCTGAGCTGTATTCGAAACTCTCACCGGGTTCGAGCACGGGCTGCTTGCCGACCACGCCATCGCCGCGCACTTCCTCCACCTTGCCATTGCCGTCGGTGATCACCCAGTGTCGACTGATCAACTGGGCCGCCTGGCTGCCGCGATTCTGCAGCCGCACGGTGTAGGCAAATACGTAGCGGTGGTCGTCAGGATCGGACTGATCAGCCAGGTAGCGCGATACCGCCTGAATATCGATGGAGGGGTCGTGATCGTTCATGGCCGGCATTGTACGAGGGCTGTTCACGGCGTGCTGTGCAGGTGATTGGCGAGAGCGATGAATTGCTCGACCGACAGTGTTTCGGCGCGAGCGCCGGGATCGATGCCCACCGCCTCCATCTGCGCCGGGCTGGCCCGGCCGCTGAGGGTATTGCGCAAGGTCTTGCGCCGTTGCGCAAAGGCCTGCTTGACCAGGGCAGCAAACCCGGCGCGATCGGCGATGGCAATGGAATCTGCCGGCAGCGGCTTCATTCGCACCACGGCCGAGTCGACTTTCGGTGGCGGCCGGAAGGCGCCGGGTGGCACGACGAACAAGGGAATGACCTCGCAGTAGGCCTGCAGCATCACGCTGAGTCGGCCGTAATCCTTGCCACCCGGTGCGGCGGCCATGCGATCGACCACTTCCTTTTGCAGCATGAAGTGCATGTCGATCACGGCTGTTGCGTGATCCAGTACATGAAACAGGATGGGCGAGGAGATGTTGTAGGGAAGGTTGCCGACCAGACGAAACGGTGTACCTGCGGCCAATGCGGTCAGATCGACGGTTAGAACATCGGCATGCACGATGTGCAGCTTGCCTCGCGTCGCACCCGCCGCTCGTAGCGGTTCGATCAGATCACGATCGAACTCAATCACGCTGAGGTCGCCATGCGCTTCGAGCAAGGGAAAGGTCAGTGCCCCGGCGCCGGGGCCGATCTCAACCACCCGTTCACCTGGGCGTAGTGCCAGCGACCGGATAATGCGATCCACCACGCCGCGCTCGTGCAGGAAGTGCTGGCCCAAGGCTTTCTTGTGGCGGTGCTGATCGAGGCTCACGATGGCGGGCGCGGCTAGGGCGGGCGGCAAGCGTAACGGCTCAGGCCGCGCTTGTCGAAGCCAGATCGGCTGGCTGGGCCATGCCGGTACACTGTTGTCTCAGGATTGGGAGAGATGCATGCGGTTGATTCGCGGATTGTGCGTTTGGGTGCTGCTGCTCGGTTCTTTCCGGGCCGACGCCGACGCACCGCCTGGCTATCGGGTCGACTATCGGCTGGGTTTTCAGCCCGATGAAGGGCTGGCCAGTCTGGCCATCACCGTGACCCCGGGCAGCGGGCATCTGAAGCGGCTGCGCTTCAAGCTCGATCCGGAGCGGCATGCAGGGTTCGCCGGTGACGGTCAGATCAACGTCGACAAGACGACTCTGACCTGGCGCCCGCCGGAGGACAGCAAGGCGACGCTGCGCTTCACGTATCAGGTCGATCGGCGGCGCGGCAAGCACGAATACGATGCCCGTATCACGCCCGAATGGGCGCTATTTCGCGCTGATCGGCTGTTTCCGCCGGCCGCCACCATTGCACCCGACGGCGCCGAGGCGAAGGCCTTCCTGCGCTTTGATTTGCCGCAGGGCTGGACCAATGCCGAACTCGGCTATCAGCGGGATCAGGCCAAGGACGACGTATTCCAGATCAACAACCCTGGACGCCGCTTCCAGCAGCCCCTGGGCTGGGTGATTGCCGGTGAAGTGGGGACACGACGCGAGTACCTGCCCGAGTTTGAAGTGGTGGTGGCGGCGCCCAAGGGCGACACGCTGCGGCGAAACGATGTGTTAGCGTTCGTGATCAGCAGCGCAGAAGAGATGCGGCATGCCTTTGGTCGACTGCCGCCCAAGGTGCTGATTGCCGGTGCCGGCGACCCGATGTGGCGCGGCGGCCTGTCGTCACCGAACTCGCTGTACCTGCATGCTGATCGTCCGATGATCAGCGAGAACGGCACGTCCTCGCTGCTGCACGAACTGGTGCATGTGATCACCCGCATTCGCGGCGCCAAGGGACAGGACTGGATCGCCGAGGCGTTTGCCGAGTTCTATTCGATTCAGATGCTGGCCCGCAGCGGCCTGATCTCCGACTCGCGCGCTGACAAGGCATACGCCTGGATGAAAAATCATGGGCGTAAGGTCAAATCCCTCAGTGCCAAGTCATCCTCCGGCCCGCGCACCGCGCGCGGCGTCACCTTGCTGGCCGACCTTAACAAGGAAATCGAGCAGGCGACCGGCGGTGAGCAAAATATCGATGCGGTCACCCAGCAACTGGTCGGCAAGGGCCGAATCACCCTGCCGCAATTGCGCGATGCCGCTGACCAGGTGATCGGCAAGCCATCGAAGGTTCTACGCAGCTCGGTGCTGGACCCCTGAGCTGATGGTGTAGCTTTGCTTCGATGAGCGTAGCGTTGCCCGAACGCCCTGCCACCGGCCTGGGTCAAGCGCCGCGCCGCCGGCTTGCGCCACGCGCTGTCGAGGCTCGCTTCGACCGGCTCAGCGAGCGCTGAGCGCGGCGAGTTCCGTGCTGCCAGCCGGCGATGCTTACTCGAAGCCATCCTCGAACACATCGTTTCCTCCTGTCGGATTGGTCTGTTCGAGCAGGAAGCCGACTGAGCGTCGTACGCGGGTGGTGTTGCCGGCAAGATCGCCGACCGAGACTTCGATCTCGCGATTGGGGTCGCTCAGGGGCGGCGAAAGATCGATCGCACGCACGCCATGGGGCAAGGCCAGGGCCGGCCAGCTCTGCTGGCAGTTCCCGCTGTTGTCGAGCAAGCAGACCACCAGGGAGGCTGGATCGATGCCAGTACCGACATCGACCGAACCGATTCTGAGCCGTTCGAGTTGGCCGGCTTGCCGGTCAGCGAACACGGTCAGGGTCGGGCGGGTGGTGTCGCGTAGTTCCGCGTTGCCGCCCGGCGCACCGAGATCGATCCAGCGCGACAGCAGGCCCAGTTCTTCCTCGGTGATGGTGGTCGGGTGATCGAGGCCGAAGTCGATGTCGTGGTCGGCATTGCCGTCGGCGGCGCTGAAGTCGCTATCCAGCACATTGTCGGTGCGCTGATTGGCGGCCTTCCAGTAGAGCAAGCTGCCGAGGGCATTGAAGGCTCGCACGTGGCGCGACACCTGCGGACGGCGCAGGGCGGTGCTGCCGCTGCTGGTAGTGTGCCGCAGTGATTCGGGTACGCACTGCTGGGTGTAGTCACGGACCAGACACCACCAGGTCGAGGCCGGTTGGCTGCCAGGCCCCTGGGTGCCCGGACGATCCAACGCCAGCCCGGCCTGCGGGTTGGCGCCGCCATGGCAGGACACGCAGCGCGACTGGAAGATCGGCATGATGTCGCGCTGCAGGTCGATCTGCAGACCGTAGCCAGCGACTTGGCGGATCTGGGCCTGCTGCGCCGATTCTCCGACCAGCAGGGGCACCTGACCTTCGCCAAGCCGCCAGGGCTGAAAGCCGGCGGCGGCTGCGGCGGTGGCCGCAAAGTGATTGCGCGGTGCCTTCGAATGCACATGGCAGCCACCGCAGGTCTTGCTTTCGCCGGGGCGCAGCTGTTGCCAGGTCTGATCGGTATTCAAGGTGCGGCCGTGGCAGTCGATGGCCTGCATGAAGTAGGCGGTGTTGGCGGGAAAGCGCACCAGAAAACTGGTGTCGGGGTCGCCCGAGGGGTCGAGCAGCAGGTTGCCCTGAACATCGCGTTTGCGCACTGGAAACTCGCCCAGGATGCTCAGGCGCTCGCCGGCCAGATTGGCGATTTCGGTGTAGGCCTGATTGCCTCGGTTGGGCGCCGCGGCGAGGATGCGCACGCCGCACAGAGCGTCGTCGGTGTAGCGAATGGTATCGGTGCCCTGCGCGTTGAATTGGTGCTCGCCGGCAAAATGGATACCGTCGAGCGGGTGGGTTTCGCGATCGATGATTGAAGCAGCACCGAGCAGGCCAAATGGCGTGCCTTTCGGTAATGCGTCGTGGGCGCTGACGGCATGGGCGTCAGGGCGCAGCAGGGGTGCGTTGATGCCATGGATGTCGCGATACTGAACGACAGGTTTCGCCATCAACTCGTGCCACTCGCGGCGGTCGACCACCAGGCTCAGGTCGCCGGGGTGCAGGGAGGGAATGCTGTCAGCGACATAGATGCCCAGGTCGCAGCCTGGTGTGTCCATATTGAGTGAGGTGATGACATTGGCGGCGGTGCCGCCGCCGCTGCCGGAGGTCAGCGGGGGCACCGGACGGCCCAGGGCCGAGAAGATCTGCGAGCTCGATACCGTACTGCAGGCGCCCTTGCCCCAGGACAGCAGCAGGCGATCCTGCGGCAGTGCCGCGGGGTGGCCAAGCTTGCCGGCGTACGGCAGCGGATCGGCGTAGCTGGGTACATTGACCGCGGGTGCGGGCATCGGCTGGGCCATCGAGTCGGTGCTGCTGCTCCAGGCGGCCAGGCTGATGGCGTCACGTGGTGCATAGAGATCGCCGCGCAGCGGGTGTTCGTCCGGGCCAATGCCTTCCTGGCCCTCAGGCTCGGGCATCACCCCAACGATATGTCCAAGGCCGTTGTTGTTGCCGCGGTAGTAATCAGCGAACCAGACTCGGCCGTTGCCATCCTGGGTGATGAAGTGAGCGGCCTTGTGGTCATGACCCAGCGCGGTGGTGGTGGCATGGTCGCCGCTATGCTGGCCATAGAAGGCGAACGGCTCGGCGCCATCGGGGTTCTGTGTGTAGAGGTGGAACAGGTTGCCGAGGGTGGTGAAGCCGCCGATGCTGCCATTGGTATGCCGAAACGGTTGCGCCATGCCGACCTGCCAGCTCGAATACACCACTCGGCCGTCGCGAAGCACAAAGGGATGCTGTTCCTGGCCCAGGCTGTGATGGCTGACCAGGTCGACATTCCGGCCATCATCATCCATCGACCACAGCCGAACCCCGCGCTGACCATTGGTGCCGGTGCGAAACACGATGGTGCTGCGGTTGCCATCGCGGGTTGAGGTAAACAACAGGCGACCATTGGGCAGAAAGGCCGGGCCGCTATCGAACTCGCCACTGACGTAGGGCAGGGCAGTGACCTCTCCGTTACTGATGTTCACCACATGTAGTTGCGCTTCGCTGGCATTGAGAAAGCGATTGGGCAGCGGCAGGGCGGTGTAGTTGCTGTTTTCGGCGTCGGGATGAATCACCCGCGGATGAATGTTTTCATTGCGCCCGACCAGGGCACCGCGAAACACGGCAAAGGCGACCCGTTGACCATCGAACGACACGCTGGGGTCGAGTGCGGCGCAGGCGTTTTCCGCGCTCGATGTGGACGAGCAGTCATACAGCACGCGCTCGGTGCCATTGGCGGCCCGATAGATCAGGTCGCAGGGGGCATTGAACCCGCTGAGAAAGTTGCTGACATCGGGCAGCACGTCGTAGACGTCGAGACCGGTCAGGCTGCGGCTGACTTGCTGCGGCGCGCCAGCGATGGTCAGCTCGGCTGTCACCGTGGCGCTGGCCGTGGTGCGCGGGCAGCGGCTGTAGACGATCGGCAGTTCCAGGGCAGCGGCGACGCTGCAGCAGAGCAGCAACGACAGCAGTAGGATCGAGCGCATGCTGCCTCCTCGGGCAATGAAACTCGCGCCGGATCGGCTTGTTGTGTTGATCGGCGCGCCTGATGACAGGCGGCCGCAGCTTACCTGCGTCGGCCAGCGAACGCGGTATCCGCAGGGCAGTGTTCCGCCGAGCGGTTGTCTTCCGGGGGCAGACGCGAGGCGTTCAGGCCTTCCTTAGAGGTCAGCCGGCGCGCGTAGTTCGATTTGGCTGTCGGCCATGAACCAGGTCGCCAGGGCATAGGCAGCGACCTGCTGCGGCAGGGCTTGCGGCACGATCTTGTCCAGGGTGTCGTCGGCGGTATGGTGCACGTCGAAATAGTCGATGCCGTTCTGCTTCAGGGCGAACCAGGGCACGCCGTCGTCGCGCATCGGCAGAATGTCTGGGCCTGGGCCGTAACCACCTTCGGCGAACGCGATATCGAGCGGTGCCAGCGCGTCGAACAGAGGCTGTAGCGCATCCAGCGCCGTGCCGCGAGCGCTGGTCTGGATGGCGTAGATCGAGCCGGCGCCAAAATCGCTTTCCATGCCCACTACATGCCGTTCCATCAGCTGTGCATTGTCCTTGGCATAGGCCTTGGCGCCGAGCAAGCCGACTTCTTCGGCGGCGAAAGCGATCATGCGAATGCTGCGTCGCGGGCGCTGCCCGCGCTCGATCAGCTTGGCCGCGGCGGCCATGGTGATGGCGATGCCGGCGCCATCATCGACGGCGCCGGTGCCGTTGTCCCAGGAATCAAGATGTGCGCCGAGCACGACGATGCCGCTGCCCGGCACGCGGCCGCTGATTTCGCCGATCACGTTGTGGGTGGTGGTGGTGCCGTCGAAGCCGACGTCGATGTCCAGTTGCAATTGCAGGTCTGGCTTTCGTTTGAGCAAGCGATGCAGCTGTTCGGCATCGGGATTGGACAGGGCCGCCGATGGGATGACGTGCACGCCTTCCAGCCGCTTGGTATTGCCAGTGTGCGGAAAGCGATGACTGTCGGTGCCGGCCGAGCGCATGACAAAGGCAATCGCACCGCGCTTGGCTGCCTCGCTCGGGCCTTGTGAGCGAATATCGCCGGCAATTGAGTAGCCGGCACCATTGATGGCGCGAGTCATGCGGTGATTGACGAAGACAATCTTGCCGTTAAGTCGGTCGTCCTCAATCGCCTTCAGTGCAGCCAGATCCGCCAGTTCCACGACTTCGGCGGCGATTGGGCCGCCGGTGCCGATGCTGTGACCCAGGGCCGAGATATGCAGCGACTGGGCATACTCGCCCAGTACTGTGGCGCGCTCATGGCGGCGCTTCCAGTGCGGAATCTCCACCGGTTCGCGCCAGACCTTGTCGAAACCCAGCGATTTCATACGTGCTTCGGCCCAATCCTGAGCGCGGGCGTCGCCCTCGCTGCCGGCCAATCTGGGGCCGACTTCGGTGGTCAGCGACTCCACCAGCTCAAAGGCCAGGTTGCCGCTCAACGCGTGTTCGCGAATCTGCGCCAGGGTGTCAGCGTCGGGGCCGGCCACGGCGCTGTTTGCGCCGATGGCCAAGACCAAGCCTAGAAGAGCGCCGCCCAAGGGTGCGCGGCGACACGATGAAACGGAATCGAATGCGGGCATGCGTCGGTCGTGAATGGAAAAGTCGACCGGGGAGTGTGCCTGTATAGCCCCTCAAGGCCAAGTGATGGCTCGACCCACTCCTGCCCAGTCGGTGCTGATGCCCGCCCGCGGTTTCGCCTTACACTGCGCCGATGGGAGCATGGCAGCGAGCAGGCAGCGATGAATGATCGTGTGGTCGGGCGAATGCATCGATTGCCGGCAGCCGTCGCGCGGCAGGCGCGCCTATGACGCTCTTGAACCCGCGGCAGGCGTTCTACGCCCGACTGGCGCGTCTGGTATTGGCAGTGGGAGCTATCACCGGTTTTGCCGTGGCCGGTTGGCATGCCCGCACAGCTGCCCCGCATCCGCTTGATCACGTCGTTCCGCTCAGCCTGGCGCTGATTTCGTTGTTCGGTCTGATTTACTTGCATTGGCTGCCCAGGCGGGCGCGCTGGTTGATGATGTGGCTGAGTCTGGCCTTGGCCTGCGTGCTGGCAGGATCGACCCTGGTGTTCGTGGTCGACGCCTGGAACACCGGCATTCGACTGGTCGAAACTCTGCCGGCGTCTGCCGTGGCGATGCTCTGTCTGCTGATCATGCAACTGGTGTTCCTGCCGCCACGCACTGTGATCTGGCTTGGTCTGCTCACCTGGGCGCCGGTGGCCTTGCCAGTCATGGGCTACCTGCTATTGCACAGCGATGAATTGACGACGCGGCGTGGGCAGGAGCTGATGGTTCTGCTTGGGCCCGCCAGCCTGATGGCGTTTGTACTGGTGCCGTTTCGCGCTGCCACGGAGCGCCGGCTGGTCCAACTTCAGCGTAGCGAGCTGCGCTCCAGGGTGCTGGCCTCGCGTGACCCGCTGACCGATCTTTCGAACCGACGAGCGTTCGAGATGCAGCTGGCCAATGTGATCGCGCAACGAGCAGGCCCACAGCAGTTGATCCTGTTGGACGTCGATCACTTCAAATCGATCAATGACCGGTTTGGTCATCCAGCCGGCGATCAAGTGCTGGTGGAGGTGGCACGACGATGCGCCAGTCTTCTGCAGCGCGGCGAGCTGTTGGCTCGTTGGGGTGGGGAGGAGTTTGCTGCGCTTTGTCGCGAGCCGGAACACGAACCATTGGCTCTGGCCGAGGCCATGCGCGGGCGGTTGGAGGCGACGCCGATCGGTGACGTCGGTATCGTGACTGCCTCATTCGGTGTAACCCGGGTGCGTAGCGACGACGACCTGCAGTCGGCGCTGCAGCGGGCCGATCAGGCCCTGTATCGTGCCAAGCAGGGCGGTCGAAATCGCTGCGAATCCGGCTGATTGGTGAAACCACTGGTTAACGCTGGGTGGCGTGAGGCCTGGTCTGGGCTAGCAGGCTGTTGAGACTCACTTCAGCAGCCTGTTAGTGTTGGCTTGAACCGGCGGCGGCGCGTTTCAATCGGTCGTGAATCGCGCGCCAGGCGTCTTCATCCGGCGGTGATTCAACCTCGATCAGGCTGGCGCCGCTTTCGTCCAGCGTGCGCAGCGCGGCGTACAGGCCCTTGGCATAGCCAACCGGTTCATTGGGCAGGGCCAGGCCGATATGCCCCTCGGGCAAGGTGCCGAGGGCCAGCACGCAGCGATGAGCCGACGGAGCTGCCAAGGCTGCTCGGCTACTCAGACGCATGGCGGTGCGCGGTGCATAGTGCTTTTCCAGCAGCCCGGGCGCGCGGATCTGCGCATTGGCCGAACCGATTACCGGTGTGCCCAGGTCGGCCAGGGCCGCCTCGATCTGTGCCGAGCTGATCATGCCGGGGCGCAGCACGCGCGGTGTGCCGCCGCTGAGATCGACAATGGTGCTTTCGATGCCGACCTGGCAGGCGCCGCCGTCCAGCACCAGGGGTACCTGATCGCCAAACTCGCTGCGCACATGGGCGGCAGTGGTTGGGCTGATGCGGCCGAAGCGATTGGCCGAGGGCGCCGCCAGTCCGCGACCAAAGCGCTGCAGCAGAGCGCGTGCCAAGCGATGGGCCGGCACTCGAATGCCGACGGTGTCCTGGCCGCCGGTGATTTCATCGGGCACCTTGGGATGACGCTTCAGGATCAGCGTCAGTGGTCCAGGCCAGAACTTGCCAGCCAGCACCAGGGCCGCAGGCGGCACTTCGCGGGCATAGCGAGTGAGCGAGCCGGCATCGGGCAGATGGACGATGACCGGGTGGTCGGCGGGCCGGCCCTTGAGAGCAAAAATTCGCCGCACGGCATCGCGATTCAGCGCGTCGGCGGCAAGGCCATACACGGTTTCGGTAGGTAGGCCGATACATTCGCCGCGCTGCAAGGCGGCCACGGCGGCGTCCAGCTGGGCCGATTCCGCGGCCGTGAGTGCGGGGTCATCCATCTGCAAATGGTAGCGGCTTGCCGGGGGCGGATGCACTGCCCAGGTCGAATCGTGCGTAGGCGGCTGTCAGTGCGGGCCGGTGCGGGCGAGGCTATTGCTATAATGCCGCGCTTCGCGTCGGCCAGCCCTACGCGCGTCTTTCCCTCAAGTCAGGAGCATCTCGCATGGCCATCAAGGTCGCCATCAATGGTTACGGTCGCATCGGTCGCAACGTGCTGCGCGCGTTGTACGAATCGGGTCGCAACAATGAAATTCAGATCGTCGCGGTCAACGATCTGGGCGATGCCGAAACCAATGCCCACCTTACCCAGTACGACACTGCACACGGTCGTTTCCCGCACGACGTGTCAGTGGACGGCGGCGATCTGGTGGTCAAGGGCGATCGCATCAAGGTGTTTGCCGAGCGCGATCCGGCCAAGCTGCCCTGGGGCGACAACGGTGTCGACGTGGTGCTGGAATGCACCGGCCTGTTCACCTCCAAGGCCAAGGCCGGCGCCCACATCGCCGGCGGCGCGAAGAAGGTGATCATCTCGGCGCCGGGCGGCAGCGATGTCGATGGCACCTTTGTGTACGGCGTGAATCATGATCAGCTGACCGCTGAGCATGCAGTGATTTCCAACGCTTCCTGCACCACCAACTGTCTGGCCCCGCTGGCCAAGGTGTTGCACGAAAAGATCGGCATCGTGCATGGCCTGATGACCACCATCCACGCCTACACCAATGATCAGGTGCTGACCGACGTTTATCACAGCGATCTGCGGCGCGCCCGCTCGGCCACCATGAGTCAGATTCCGACCAAGACCGGCGCCGCCGCTGCGGTGGGTCTGGTGCTGCCGGAACTTAACGGCAAGCTTGACGGCTTCGCCATGCGCGTGCCGACCATCAATGTGTCGGTGGTCGACCTGTGCTTTCAGGCCGCCCGTGCGACCAGCAAGGACGAGATCGATGCCGCGGTGGCGGAAGCGGCCAATGGCGCGCTGAAGGGCATTCTCGGCATCAACACGAAGCCGCTGGTGTCCTGCGACTTCAACCACGACGCGCGCAGCTCGGTCTACGACGCCACCCTGACCAAGGTCACCGGCGGTACCTTCGTCAAGGTGCTGGCCTGGTACGACAACGAGTGGGGCTTCTCCAACCGCATGCTGGACATGACCGCGGCCTTGATGGCGGCCAAGTAAGTCTGGCACGGCGTTGCGCCTAGGCGCAGCGATGGCATTGGGTGCGCCTTGGTGCACTATGCGGGCAATGATGGTTCGGCGCCGGTGCGGCAAGCCGCACCCCATAACGCGACGGGCCTGATGTTCGGCCATGGGTGCGCTATGTTGCGCACCATGCGATATGTTAAGAGTCGGGTTGCCCCGATGTCGGTGCAGGTGCTGTCATAGGGTGCGCCTTGGCGCACCGTTCGGACAATGATCGTTCGGCGCCGGTGCGGCCAGCCGCACCGTACGCGATGTTAAGGATGGTCCATCCGCCCGCCGCCGTTCAACGCCTATTGGGCTTTCAGCAGATCGCGGATCTCGGCCAGCAGTTTTTCCTCGGCGCTGGGTTCGGGCGGCGCTTTCGGTGCCTGTTCTTCCTTCCTTTGCATCGAGTTCATTAGCTTGATGACGACGAAGATGGCCAGGGCGATGATGCCGAAGTCGACGATGGTCTGGATGAAGGCGCCATAGTCGAGGGTGACCGCGGGCGTGACCACCGCACCGTCGGTACCGGTCACCGCCTCTTTCAGGGTGATTGCCAGGTGGCTGAAGTTGACGCCGCCGATCATCAGTCCGACCAGGGGCATGACGATGCCACTGACCAGGGAGGACACGATCTTGCCGAAGGCGGCGCCAATCACCACGCCAACCGCCAGATCCACCACGTTGCCACGCATGGCGAAGGATTTGAATTCGGAGATGAAACTCATCAAGGGTCTCCTGCCTGTGAAGTAGCGCCGCGGGCCTGCGGGCGCCGAGGCAGAATAGGGCAGAGCGAGCAAATCCGCGAGGCTGAGCTCAGCGTCTTGGCAGCATCTGACCTTGCATCAGGCACTGATCGCCTAGGCCCGCTCGCCAGTGATCGCCGGGCTGCAGCGCCGAGACGCCGGCCGGTGTGCCGGTGAAGATCAGATCGCCAGGCTTCAGTGCAAACAGCCTGCTCAGTTCGGCCACGATTTCGGCCGGCGTCATCAGCATGTCGCTGAGGTCGCCTTGTTGGCGCAGGTCGCCGTTCACCTCCAGCCAAAGGGCTCCGCTGGTCGGCAGGGCGTCGCCGGGGCAGAGCGTCAGCGCGCTGATCGGTGCCGATTCATCGAAGGCCTTGGCGGTATCCCAGGGCTGCCCCTTCTGCTTCGCCCCGGCCTGCAGATCGCGGCGGGTCAGATCGAGGCCAATGGCATGGCCGATCACGGCGCTGATCGCCTCTTTCGGGCTTGAATCCAGTGGCACGGAAGCACCGATGGCCAGCACCCATTCCACTTCATGGTGCACGTCTTGGGTGGCGCTGGGGTAGTGCGGATCATGGCCGGGCAGCACCAGGGCGTCGGCCGGCTTGCAGAAGAAGATCGGACTGTTGCGCTCCACCGGCATGCCCATCTCGCGGGCGTGTTCGGCATAGTTGCGTCCGACACAAAAAACCCGGCGCACCGGAAACGACTGCTCGCTGCCCGCGATCGGCACCAGTACCGCAGGCGCTGGGGGGAACAAGGTGTTCAAGGCGGCGCCACTGGCCTCAGGTCGGCGAGGTCCACTGCGAGTTGCGGTGCTGAATGACGCGGTACTCGCCTTCAAGCACCTCAGTGCTGGCCGCGCCGCGCGGAGTTTGACGGATCGGCCGCACCGCACCGTGGGCGCCGCCCAGCGCGCGCTTGATCAGAATGACGGCAAACACCACCGCACCAATTGCCAGGGCCAGCACCGAGAACAAGCCGATCAAAACCAGGCCAAATACGGCGAGGGCGACACGTGCCAGCGGGTGGCGACGCATCAGGCAACGGAAAGCGGTCATTCGAATCAAGGGCGAATCCTCATGGCAAACTGTGCCCGCCCACAGGCAGGGCGTGCAGTATCACGACGAAGGGAGTGAAGAACAAGTGACTGAAGTCGAAGGCGCAGCGTTGGCCAAGGTTCAGGAGATTCCGGACGGTGGCGTGCTGGAGTGTCAGGCCGTGTTGGCCTCGGGGCCGGCAGAGCTACTGTTGCTGCGGGCTGGTGAGATGGTGCGTTGTTTCCACAATGTCTGTCCGCATGCCGGCCGCTCGTTGAATTGGGCGCCGGGCAAGTTCCTGATCGAGTCAGGTTTGTTGATCTGTGCTGCCCATGGCGCCAGTTTCAGTATTCCGGAAGGCCGCTGCGTGCTCGGTCCCTGTCGCGGGCAAAGCCTGAGCGAGGTGGCCATTGAGGTGCACGGGGGTGAGGTCAGGGTAGCCGCTCAGGGCATCGCATGACGCAATGTATGGCTTGCTATCGGCCTGCCTCATTGCGCCTAGGGCACACCCCATAAGGCTGCTGTTCAGTACATCAGGTTGACCACGCCGATAACCACCAGGATATACAGCAGGCTTAGCGGGGCGCCGACCCTGAACAGGTCACGGCCGCGATAATTGCCCGGCCCGCTGACCATGGCCAACACGGGATTGGACACCGAGATCAGATTGTTGGAGGCGCACAGCGCGACGATCAGGGCGTAGGGAATCGGCGCATCACCATGCGAGATGGCGAGGTTGATAGCCATCGGCACCATGATCACGGTGGCGCCGACATTGCTCACCACCAAGCCGAACAGGGTGGTCAGTATTCCGATGATCAACTGCAGCAGCCAATGTGGCAGCTGGCCGAAGCGATCGAAGATCTCGGCGGCGATAAAGGCGGCGGCGCCAGATGATTCCATCGCCCAGCCAAGCGGAATCAGACAGGCCATGACAAAGATGGTCTTCCACTGGATCGAGGCATAGGCCTCGTCCATATTGATCACCCCGGCGATCAGCATGGCGACCACGCCGGTCATCAGGGCCACCGGCACCGGGATATGGCCGCTCAATGACAGCAGAATGGCGCCGGCGAAGATCAGCAGGGCATGCGCCAACTTGTGCGGCCGCTGCTCTTCCTTGGGGTAGTCGGTGACAACAACGAAGTCGCGTCGCTCCGAGGCCAGGGTGAGATCGCGCCAGATGCTGTGGAACACCAGCAGATCGCCCGGCTTGATGGCAGCGCTGCGCACTTCATCGCGAAACACCTCTTCGCCGCGATTGATCGCCAGCAGGCTGATGCCAAAGCGTTTACGCAGCTGCAGCTCGGTGGAGGTCTTGCCGATGAGTGTGGAGTTCGGCGGCACCACGGCCTCGGAAATGCCGGCTCGGCTGGGATTGAACAGGTCGCCGAAGTTGCGCAGCCGCGAGCTCATGCGCAGCAGATTGTTCTGAGAAAAGTCAGTGACCTGCTCGCGGCGACCCATCACACCGAGCACGCTGCCGACCCAGATCATGCTGTCGCCGGGCGGCGCCAGGCGCGATTCGTTGCCGGTTTTCAGTGCCAGCAACAAGGGCGCGGACGCCTGCGCCTCAGCCTCGGCCACGGACATGCCGACCAGCGGGCTTTCCGACGTGACGGTGAGTTCAAATACATCACCTTCGATGCCATAGGTGCGGGCGAAGTAGCTCTCGGTACGGCCCGGAGCCACCGACTTGTCTTCGGCGCGGCCAAAGAAGCGCCGGCCGAGCAGGCCGAAGTAAATCAGGCCCAAGGCCAGCAGGGCAATGCCGACCGGCAGGGGGGCAAACATCGACAGCGAGTCCAGGGTGGCGACGCCGGAAGGCAGATTGCGATTGGCGGCCACCAACAGATCGTTGAGCAGAATCAGCGGAGAGTTGCCGACCATGCTGAGGCCGCCGCCCATCATCACGCAGGCGGCGATCGGAAACAGCATGCGCGCCACCGGTACACCGGTACGCGAGGACAGCCGCGAGGCGACCGGCAGGAACAGGGCGGTCACCGCCGGATTCTGCATGAAAGCGCTGAAGGCGCCGGCCACCGCCGAGGTGGTCAGAATCAGCCGACGCTCAACGCCATTGGAGACGCGAAGCAGGAATCCGGACAGGCGGTGCAGGGCGCCAGCGCGGTCCAGGCCGGCGCCCAGCACCATGGTGGCCAGCACGCTGATGACGGCGTTGCCGGCGAAACCGTCAAACAATTGGTCGCCCGGCACCAGGCCGGACAGGCCCAGGGCAACCAGAACCAGCAGGGCGGTGACATCGGGACGCAAGCGCTCCCAAGTGAACATCAGCATGGTGAAGCCGACCAGGCAGAGCACCATGATCATGTCGGTGGTGAGCGCGCTGCCCGACATCAGGGCGGCTTCGGCTGACTGGCTGGCAGAGCTGCGGCCGGTGTCTCCAATCGCCTGTACACGATGTCCCACACGCCATGACCGAGTCGCTGGCCGCGCGTTTCGAAATGCGTCTGCGGTCGACTATCGGGTCGCGGCAGTGCAGCGCGCGGCCCGGCCAGATTGGAGAATTCGGCGCTGGCGTCCATCACATCCCACATGTGCTCGGCATAGCCTTGCCAGTCGGTGGCCAGATGCAGCAGTCCACCTGGTTTCAGTCGGCTGGCCAGCAGAGCGACAAAAGCCGGCTGAATCAGACGCCGTTTGTGATGGCGCTTCTTGTGCCAGGGGTCGGGAAACCAGATGCGGATCTCGTCCAGCGATGCCGCTGGAACATCCTGTTGCAGGACCTCGACGGCATCGTGGTTGAACAGTCGGACATTGCTGACACCCGCGCTATCCAGCGCGTTGAGCAGTCGGCCAACGCCCGGCGTATGCACTTCGATACCGATGAAATCGCGTTGCGGTTCGCGCGCGGCCGCCCAGGCCAGGGCTTCGCCATTGCCAAAGCCGATCTCCAGCACGCGCGCTGCGTCGCGGCCGAACACTTCGGTCCAGTCGATGGGTTTGCCTTGCGGCTGCAATCCGAAGCGCGGCCAAAGTTCTTCCATGGCCCGCGCCTGCGCCGGGGTCAATCGACCCTGGCGCAGGACGAAGCTTCGGATCGGTCGGTGCCGGGCGGCATCGTCCGGCGGGCTGCCCGGGTTCGGGTCGTCGGCTTTCACCCGATCACTCCCTCGATCGGCGATGAGGCGCTGGCATAACGCTTGCGCGGAATGCGCCCGGCCAAGAAAGCCTCGCGCCCGGCCTCCACGGCCTTGCGCATGGCGCTGGCCATCAATACCGGATCGCGCGCGCCGGCGATGGCGGTATTCATCAACACGCCATCGCAGCCCAGCTCCATCGCAATCGAGGCGTCCGAGGCCGTGCCCACGCCAGCGTCGACGATGATCGGCACCTGTGCGTTGTCGATGATTTCCAGCAGGTTGTAGCGGTTCTGGATGCCCAGGCCCGAGCCGATCGGCGCCGCCAGCGGCATCACCGCCACGCAGCCGATCTGTTCCAGCTGCTTGGCGATGATCGGATCATCCGAGGTGTAGACCATCACCTGAAAGCCATCGGCCACTAGAGTTTCGGCCGCGCGCAGGGTTTGCACCACGTCTGGGAACAGAGTCTTTTGGTCGCCCAGAACCTCGAGTTTCACCAAGGCATGGCCGTCGAGCAGTTCGCGTGCCAGGCGGCAGGTGCGTACGGCGTCGTCGGCGTTGTAGCAGCCGGCAGTATTCGGCAGCAGGGTGTAGCGCTCCGGCGGCAGCACGTCGAGCAGATTGGGCTGGTCGGGGTCCTGGCCGATATTGCTGCGACGAATGGCGACGGTGACGATTTCAGCCGCCGCCGCCTCGGTGGCCAGCCGGGTCTGTTCGAAGTCTTTGAATTTGCCGGTGCCGGTCAGCAGGCGGGAGTGATAGGACTTGCCCGCGATGATCAGCGGGTCGCGGTTCGGGGCGTCGTGTTGGCTAGTCATGGGCCGATTATCGCCTGAGCGGCGCACTCTGGGCACCCGCCAGGATTGCCGTTGCGAGTAAGCTGATGCACTTGCGCCACTGATGATCGATTCGTGTCCTATCTCCGCTTGCTATTGCCGGGCCTCGTGCTTGCCTTGACCCTGGGGTCCGCCCACGCGCGACTTGACCCTGATGCGCAAACACAACCCGAGATTGAACAGGAGGTCGAGGGCGCGACCGGGGTGTCGGCACGGCTGCTGGATGCAAGTCGACGCGCCGAACGCGGCGACGCCGAGGGCGCGGTGGCGGTACTGCAGCAGGCCGCCATCGACTTCAGCGATCCACTCAGCCTCGATCTGATCGACCGGCGGCGAGCACAGATCGCCTTCCGCAGCGGCGACTATGCGGAGGCACGGCAACGCTATGCCCAGGTGCTGGAACGCGCCGCGAAGCGGCGTGACAGTGCGGCGCTGGCCCGGGCTGAGGCCGATATCGCCCTGCTTGATCGGCGTACCGGTGACCTCGGCGCTGCCATGGCCGGTCTGGAGCGGGCATTGGGCCTGTTCCGCCAGCTCGGTGATCGCGATGGTATGGCCTCGATGCTCACCCACTTGGCCCTGATTCGCTTGAACAAGGGAGACTACTCGGCTGCCCTGGAGGCCCTGAATGAGAGTCTGCGCTTGCAGTCCGAGGGTGCCAAGGCGGAGCTTGAGCGTACCTACCACTATCTGGGCCTGCTCTATGCCGGTCTGCGCGAATATGAAACGGCGCGTACCCATCTCGATCGCGGTCTGTCTGAAGCGCGACGGCTGGGCGACCCGAACCGCGAAGCGCCGCTACTGGGTAGCATCGCTCGGGTTGCCAATCTCAGTCGTGACTACTCGCGGGCACTGTCCTGGGCGCTCGACGCCGAACGTTTGGCCGAGCGCATGGACAGCCCGCCTGGTCGCGCCTACGCCGCGCTGGAGCGCGGCCGGGCCTTGCTCGGCATGGGGCAGGTGCAGGAAGCGCGCGACGTGCTGGAGAAGGGCGCAGCCATCGCCGAGCGAATTTCGCAATCCGGCACCCTGGCTGATTTCCGCGCCGAACTAGCGCGCATTGCTGCCCTGGAAGGACGAATCGACGATGCCATAGCGCTATGGGACACCGCGCTTGGTTACTTTCAAAGCGGCGACGATCGACCACAGCTTTACACCAGCTATCGCGAGCTGCTGCCGCTGCTTGTGCAGGCCGGCGAAAGTGCGCGCGCGCTGGCGCTGGCGCAGGAGGGCCTGCGACTGCAGGAGGAAATCAGCGGGCTCGACATGAATCGGCGGCTGGCCGTGCTGGAGTCGGAGAATCGGGCGCGTGAAGCGCAGCGTGAGATCGAGATCCTCAAGCGCGACAACGAAATCAGCAGCATGCGCCTGCGCGAAGAGCGCAATCAGCGCTGGACCGGATGGGCGATCAGTCTCAGTCTGTTGGCGGTGCTGGCGATGCTGGCCCTGCGCTACCGTGAGAGCCGTCGTTCAGCCCTGGCCCTGGGGGCTTCGAATGCCGCCCTGCAGCAAAGTCAGGCCGCCTTGCAAGCCGCCCACCACCAACTTGAGCAGAAGGCGGAACTCCTGGCTATGGCTGCCAGTACCGATCCGCTCACCGGAATTTCCAATCGGCGTGAGTTCAGTCGCCGATTCGGCGAGCACTGGCGTCAAGCCAGCGAGCAGGGGCGGGATCTGTCCCTGGTGTTGCTCGATGTCGATCATTTCAAGCAGGTGAATGACAAGTTTGGTCATGCGGCCGGTGATTCGGTGTTGACCGAGGTGGCTGAGGTGCTGCGCAATGCGCTGCGCGGCGGCACAGCGCTGGCCCGATGGGGCGGCGAGGAGTTTGCTGTGCTGTTGCCAAACGTCGACCGCGATCAGGCGGCGGCGCTGGCTGACCGGCTTCGTCAGGCGGTGGCCAGTATGCCGGTACGCGAGCTGCCCTCGATCACCATCAGTGCCGGAGTCGCCAGCCTGGAGGGGCGTCGCCTGAACCGGCCGGAGCAATTGCTGGATGAAGCCGATGCGGCGCTTTATCAGGCCAAGACCTTGGGCCGCAACCGTGTGGTGCTGGCTGGGCAGGCAACGCCTCGCTGACTGCGGCTGCGCTTCGACTTTCCCGCTTGCCTTGCTCGGCTGATCTCAGCCGCCGCCCATCGCGTGGACCAGTTCCAACTGGTCGCCATCAGCCAGTTGCTGTTCTGCATGCCGACTCTTGGGGACAATCTCTCGGTTAAGTTCGACCGCCACCCGCTTTTGCTCATGTCCGAGCTGAACCAGTAGCTCCGCCACGCTGATCGGGGTCGGCAAGCGGTGCGGCTGACCATTGACAAGGATGGTGAGTAGCGCTTGGTTCATACGCGGGGCAGCTCAGAGCGTGACAGGTTGGTCGAACCCACAGTGTAGCTTGCCGGCGGCCGATTGCGAGCTTGCAGGCCTGTCGCTATGATCGCGGCCAACGTGCGGGTGTAGCTCAATGGTAGAGCAGTGGCTTCCCAAGCCTCCGACGTGGGTTCGATTCCCATCACCCGCTCCATCGTCTCTCCGCCCACGGCTGCGCCCACGAATGACCCCAGTTCCGGCGCCGGTGCGCCCGTCATGAAACGTAAGCTTCGCCGGCTGGGCTGGCGAGAGCTTGTCGACCTGCCCGACCTGGGCATCACGGGAATTCGGGTCAAGGTCGATACCGGTGCGCGCAGTTCCTCGCTGCATGTCGACAGCATGGAGACCTATCATCAGGACGGCATCGAACGTGTGCGTTTCGTGGTCAGACTGGCTGAGGACGGCGAGTCGGTGGCGGCCGACGCCGAGGTGCTTGACCGCCGTGAAGTGACCGACTCGGGCGGTCACACTACGGTGCGGATCTTCGTGCGCACCGAGCTTCAGATCGGTGGCGAGCGATACCCGATCGAGGTCAATCTCGCCAGTCGGCAGCGCATGCTTTTCCCGATGCTGCTCGGCCGCACCGCCCTGGCCGGTCGATGGCAGGTCGACCCGTCTCGCTCCTTCGTCCTGCAGGTGAAAAAGCATCGCCGGTAGGGTTTGTCGCGATTGCTGAGTTGGGCTCCGAGTCCTTAGAATTTCCTTGGGTTCCAGCGACCGTCTGTGGCAGACGGAGCGGCACCGATCCCCCCCCTCCCTTGACTCGAGTGCCGATCCATGAAGTTGGCGATTCTTTCGCGCAACGCCCAGCTCTACTCAACACAACGATTGGTTGAAGCGGCGCGATTGCGCGGGCACACCGTGCGCGTACTCGACCCGTTGCGCTGTTACATGCGGATCGAGCCCGGGCAGTTCGAGATGCATTACAAGGGCAAGGCCCTGGCCGACTACGATGCGGTGATTCCGCGGATAGGTGCGTCGGTGACGTTCTATGGAACCGCTGTCCTGCGGCAGTTGGAGATGATGGGCCTGTACACGCCCAACCCTTCCGATGCCGTGCTGCGCGCTCGCGACAAGCTGCGTTGTCATCAGATCCTGGCTCGCGAGGGGATCGGTCTGCCGCGCACCGTGTTTGGAGACAATCCGGACGACACCAACGACTTGTTGCAGATGCTCGGTGAGCCGCCGCACGTGATCAAGCTCAATGAGGGAACCCAGGGAACGGGCGTGATCTTGGCCGAGCGCGCCAGTTCTTCGCGCAGTGTGATTGAGGCGTTTCGTGGCCTGTACGCCAACTTTCTGGTGCAAGAGTTCATCGCCGAGGCCAACGGTGCTGATGTGCGCTGCTTTGTGGTCGGTGGCAAGGTGGTGGCAGGGATGCGGCGCCAGGCCAAGAAGGGCGAGTTTCGCTCCAACCTGCACCGTGGCGGCAGTGCCAAGAAAGTGCCGCTCAGCGAGCAGGAGATCGATACTGCCGTGCGCGCCGCACGTGTGCTCGGGTTGAATGTGGCGGGCGTTGATCTGTTGCGCTCGCGCCGCGGTCCACTGGTGCTGGAGGTCAACTCATCGCCCGGACTGGAAGGTATCGAGGGGGCTACGGGTGAGGACGTGGCCGGGTCGATCATCGACTACGTTGACCACTCCGTAAAGCGCCGTCGTCGTCGTCCTGGGGCGAAGGGAAAGTAACAAAAACAAGTACATATGGCCCTTTGCCTGCCGTGCTCTGAACACCGGTTCGGGTTCACTTCTGCTTAACACACTGGCGGCGCGCGTTTAACGGGACTTTAATCAGGTTCCAAGTACATTGGCCCTTACCGCAATCCATTGCTCGACACTCCAAAGTCGGTCGTGACTTGCAGATTACGGTAATCGGGGCAGTAGCTTTAGGCCCGCGAGAGGCGCGTTCCCCCTTGCCCTCGCGGGCCTTTTTATTGCCCGTGAGCCTCAGCAGCTTGCTAGGGGGTGTTTTCGTACGAACTTTGTCGTAGTATCGAGGCCCCTACTCTGAGGCCCCGAACATGACTGTCGTGCGCGTTTTGCTCTCTGCTTCCCTGATGGCCCTTTCTCTCTCAGCGTTCGCCGCGAAGGAGCAGGCGGTGGTGGTGGAGCCGGCCAAGTTTGCCAAACAGCGGCAGTCGATCGAGGCCGAAATCGCCAACGGCACCCGTTACCGCGAAATCGATGGCGAGGAGCGTAAGGCGGTGCTATCGGCCCTTGAGCGCCTCGGCGAACAGCTGTCCAAGGTCAGCGCCGTGACTGAATTGCACGAGAGCGACAAGGTGGCCGTGTTCAACGATCAAGAGCTGGTCAACTCGATTCTCAGCCGGGCAGCTGCCGACAGTCGGATGGTGTGTCGGCGCGAAACCCAGACCGGCAGCCGCATTCCGACCAATGTCTGCAAGACCGTCGGCCAGCGGCGCCGCGAGCAGGATGCCGCCCGGCAGATCATGATCCAGAATCAGGGCAATGACGTAAAAGCGCCGCTTGACTGAGGCTTCCAAGCGGGGCTGGTAATGCTACGCTCGCGGCACGCCAGCCCCACCGGGCTGGCGCTGTGTTTACTGACTGATTCGAGGTCGTCCCATGAGTCCGCGTCCGCCCAGCGCCAAACCCACCGAAGCCGAGTTGGCAATTCTGAAGGTCCTCTGGGAACTCGGTGAGGCGACGGTACGAGAAGTGCACCAGGCCCTGTACGGTGACGACTCCGGATACACCACCGCACTGAAGATGCTGCAGGTCATGCACGGCAAGGGCCTGGTTCGGCGCGATGAGAACCAGCGTGCCCATGTGTATAGCGCGTCGGTCAGCAAGTCGGCGACCCAGAAGCGGGTGATGACCGATCTGGTGCAGCGCCTGTTCGACGGCAGCAACGCGCAATTGGTGATGCGTGCATTGGGCGGCGAACAGCCGCCCTCCAGTGAGGAGCTAGCGCAGATTCGCCAGTTGCTGGATCGACTGGAGGGTTCTGATCATGCTTGAACTCGCTCTCGAACGTTGGCCCTGGGTGGAACACGTTGGCTGGGCCCTGCTGCACTCGGTGTGGCAGATTTGTCTGATCGGGTTGCTGTATGCCGTGGGACATTGGGCACTGAGCCGGGCCAAGCCGGTGTTCCGCATCTGGCTTGGAGAAAGCGCCCTGCTCGCCTGCTTGCTGTTGCCCATCCTAACCGTCTTGGCCAGTGAATCTCCGGCTCAGGCGGTGGTCGGGTTGGCCGGCGAGGGGACCCAGCAGGTCATGCGCGTTTTCCAGGTCAGTGCTGAGCTGGATTGGCTGACCCAAGGGCTGGCTGCGATCGCCCTGGTATGGATGATTGCAGTCGTCGTGCTCGGAGCGCGGGCGGCTTGGAAGTGGCGCTATCTGCAACAGGTGGTTTCACGGGCGGGCGCCGTTCCGTCGGCCTGGCAGCGGCGCTGGGCCGATATTCTTGAACAGGCCGGTATCGGTCGGCCGGTGCGTTGGCTGGAATCCGCCGAAGTAGCAGGTCCGTTGCTGATCGGTTGGTTGAAGCCGGTCATTCTGTTCCCGGTTGGCATGGCCGCACGATTGCCGGCCGCCCAGGTTGAGCTTCTGTTGGAGCACGAACTCGCCCATATCCGGCGTGCCGATTTCCTCTTCAATGCGCTGCAACTGGTGGTGGAGACCTTGCTGTTCTTTCACCCGGTGGTGCACTGGATGGCGCGTTCGATCCGCCATGACCGTGAATTGGCCTGCGATGAGCGCGTTGCTTGCCGTCATACCGATCGACTGACTTACGCGCGGGCCTTGCTGTCCGCCGCCGAGTTGCACCGAGAGCACAGTCTGGGCTTGGCCGCATCGGGCGGGCATTTGCTCGATCGAATCCGCCGCCTGGTGGGTGAACCGGGTATACAGGACCCGCGAGATAGCCTGCTGCGCGCATTGCCAATGACCCTGGCCCTGCTCGCGGTGCTGGCGGCCCTGCGTATGGCCCCGATCGCCCCGCTGTGGGAGAAATTGCCGGTTGCCGATCTGGTTGTCGAGGCGTTTCGACCGGCGGAAGTGGCGCCCATCGATCTGTCGGTCCGCGATCTGGCCGGGGTCGAGGCGCCAGGCCTGGCGATGATCGCAAACCCGGTAAGTGCGCCGGTGTTGCCCGCCCAAATGCCGATTGCAAACCTCCCCTTGACGTCAGCGCCCATCGAAGTGGCGCCCGCGAGTGAAAGCACTGCGGTGGCCGAGCCCATTGAAGCGCTGGAATTGCGGCCGCTGATGCGCAGCAAGGTGATAGCGGCGTTGCCCGAGTCGCCGGTGGATTGGCTGAGGCCGCTGAACGCACCGCCGCCGACCTATCCGATCGCTGCGCGACGCAGCGGAACCGAAGGCTTTGCCGAGTTGAGCTTCAGCGTGGATTCGGCCGGCCGCGTGCAGGACATACGGGTTGAATCGAGCTCTCCGAACGACAGTTTCGTGCGCGCAGCTGAACGGGCACTCACGCAATGGCGCTTCCAGCCCGGCAACCCTTCATCGGAACGACGCGTTCAGCGGTTTGACTTCACCTTGACGGCCGGTAACTCGGTTGCCGACAGCCACCGACAGTGCGACATTTCCACCGGCACGCGGTTGTGCCGTCGATGACCATTGCTCCGGCGAGGTAGTGTTTGACTCGCCGGATCAATGACTCAGCCGAATGGCAGCCGCAGCCAGGGAATCTCGGAATACGTTCAGCAATTCCCGCGGTGCACGCATGCACCGCCGCAATCAACAACGTAAGTTGTTGATCAGCGTAAGACGAGTTCGGACCTGAGCCGAACTCGGCGCGGCTGAAGACTCCAGGATGGACTTGTTCAGACCTTCCTTGGGGCGCCAGACCCACACGCGGAGATGGCGCGCTTGCGCGGCGCAGGGTAGGCTTGGCCGATGCGAATTCTAGTGATCGAAGATAACCAGGACATCGCCGCCAACCTCGGCGACTTTCTCGAAGACTGTGGCTACACCGTCGACTTCGCCGCCGATGGCGTGACAGGTCTGCACCTTGCGGTGGTGAACGAGTTCGATGCCATTGTGCTCGACCTTAACTTGCCCGGCATGGACGGGCTCGAAGTGTGTCGCAAGCTGCGTCAGGAGGCGCGCAAGAACACACCGATCCTGATGCTCACCGCGCGCGATGCGCTGGAACAGAAGCTGGCCGGCTTCGAGTCAGGCGCCGATGACTATCTGGTCAAGCCGTTTGCCTTGCAGGAGGTGAAGGCCAGGCTGCAGGTAATTGCGCGACGAGGAAAGGGTGTTGGCCCCCGAGTGCTGCAGGTCGATGATCTGGAGTTCAACCTCGACACCCTCGAGGTGGTGCGCGAGGGCAAGTCGATCACGCTCAATCCGACCGCGCTGAAGATCCTGCAGGCGTTGATGGAAGCCTCGCCCTCCGTGGTGACGCGACAGGACCTGGAAACCCGCGTCTGGGGTGAGGAACTGCCCGATTCGGACAGCTTGCGCGTACATATTCACGGATTGCGAGCTGCGATTGACAAGCCGTTTGGCCGGCCCTTGATCCACACTCGGCACGGCATCGGTTACCGCATTGCCCCCGAAACAGCAGGTTAAACCGGCTTGGCTGCGGAGGCTAAGACTCGGCTTTTTCGCCGTCGGCTGCGTAGCCGTATCATCGCCTCGCTGGCAGCGTTTGGCGTTGGGCTTACCTCGCTGTTTGCGATCGCGACCTTCTTTCTGCGCGGTAACATCGAAAACCAGCTGGTGGATTCCTGGCTGGCCAATGAAGCGGCCAACTTCGTCGAATTCAAGCGCGAAAACCCCTCTCCCGAGGCGCAGTATCAGTTCTCACGGCAGATTCTGATCTGGGTGCGCTCCCCGCGCACGATTGCCAACATGCCCTATGAGTGGCAGAAGCTGGAGACCGGAGTCTACGATTTCAGCGAAGAGAACGAAGGCGAACGCCTTAACTATAAGCTTGCTGTGCATCGTGCTAACGATATCATCAGCTTTCTGCGCTATGACTACACCCAGGAGACGCTGTCAGAGCGAAACCTTCTGCTTTCACTGCTGGGCGCCATTCTGGTGTTTTCGGTATTGGCGGTGCTGCTGGGTATCTGGTCGTCGAGTCGTGTCATGCAGCCGGTGGCCGACTTGGTAACGCGCTTGAAGAGTTTTGCCGGCGGCGGTCAGCCCGAAGCTTTGGCGCCTTATTTCGCCGACGACGAGGTCGGTCAGCTGGCCGCAGCGTTTGACGACTATTCGGCCAAACTCACCGAACTGGTCAAGCGCGATCGCGAGTTCAACGCCGACGTCAGCCACGAGCTGCGCACGCCGCTGGCAGTGATTCGCGGCGCCACCGAGCTGATGCAGGCGCAGCCGGATCTCAATGACAAGTCCGCCCTGCGACTGGCCCGGATCGAACGCGCCGTCGCGCAATGCAGCGATCTGATCGACGCCCTGCTTACCCTGTCGCGCAGCGAGCGTGGTCACGGGGCAGCGGATCTGCGCAAGATCGTCGAGCAATTGATTGATACCCATCGACTGGCCCTGCGCAACAAGCCGGTGACGCTGCAGCTGGAAGACGGACCGCATGTAGTGATCGATGCGCCGGAGTCGGTGGTGTCGGTGGCCCTTAACAACCTGGTGGGCAATGCGGTCAAGTACACCAGTGAGGGGGCGGTTCGGGTGCGGGTGCTGCGAGATCGGGTGGAGATCATCGACAACGGGCCGGGCATCGATCCAGAGGACGCGCGTCAGCTCTTCGAGCGTGGCTTCCGTGGTAAGTCCAGCCTGGGCAGCAAGGGCGCCGGCATTGGTCTGGCGATTGTCACCCGGCTCTGCGATCTGTACGGCTGGGAAGTGAGCCTGGCGCCGAACCCCGAGGGCGGTGCGATCGCGACCTTGCGTTTGCTGCGCTGATAGCTGGCAGAAAGCGGCGGCCTGCCGTGCTCATGCAGGCCGCTCTGGTTGCGTCAGCCGGCTGGCTACACCTTGTCCAGCCAGCCCCAGCGATCTTCGGTCTTGCCGTTGAACAGGCCGAAGAAGGCGCTCTGAATGGTGCGGGTCATCGGTCCCGGCTTGCCTGCACCGACCTGCTTGGCATCGACCGAGCGCAGCGGAGTGATTTCAGCGGCGGTTCCGCACATGAACACCTCGTCGGCGAAGTACAGGGTTTCGCGCGGCAGGTCGCGTTCGATCACTTCGATTCCGGCCTCCTTGGCCAGGGTGATCACGGTGTGGCGGGTGATACCGCTAAGAATGCCGGCCGATACCGGTGGCGTATTGAGCTTGCCATTGATGACCAGGAACAGGTTTTCGCCCGCGCCTTCGCTGATCAGGCCGGTATTGCTCATGGCAATGCCCTCGCCAAAGCCCAGCCGTCTTGCTTCGCGAGCGATCAATTGGCCCGACAGATAGTTGCCGCCGGCCTTGGCGCCGCTGGGAATGGTATTCGGCGCCATTCGCTGCCAGCTCGACACCATGGCGTCGATGCCGGATTCCAGCACCCCGGCGCCGAGATACGGGCCCCACTCCCAGGCCGCAACCGCGACATCGGTGGGAGTATCGGCCGATAGCCCAAAGCCGCCCAGACCACGGAACGCCACCGGTCGCAGATAAGCCGATTTCAGGCCATTGCGCTTGACGACTTCGCGGCAGGCCTCGGCCAGTGTGGCCTCGTCGTGGGGCATCGCAATGTCGTACACCTTCGCCGACAGGAACAGTCGCCTCAGGTGATCGCCAAGGCGGAAGATCATCGGGCCATTGGGTGTTTCATAGCAGCGAATGCCTTCGAACACCGAGGAGCCGTAGTGCAGCGCATGCGCCATCACGTGTACCGTGGCGTCCTGCCAACGCTTGAACTCGCCGTTGTGCCAGATGTGTTCCGGGTATTTCTGCGCCATGAGGAGTCCTCAGCGGTGATGGGAAAGCGGCTGCGGGGTGCCGCTGGCTCAGGTATCCATGATCGGTGGCGGACGGAGTTCCGGCAAGAGTCAGCGATGCTCGTGTTCGCTCCGCGTATTGTCAGGCTGCTGAAGTGCTCGTTTCAGCAGCCTGTCAGGGCGGCAGTAGCCAGAAACAGCCGGCATTCTCGATCAATTCGAATTGCTGCTGCACTGAGGGTTGGGCGATCGAGCGAACGGACACGATGGGCAGCGGCGGTTTGTCAGGTGGCGGCAGGCCAGCCCACAACCAGGCATCTTCGTCCTCACGCCGTTTCAGATTGCCAAGCAAAGGCGCCGCTGCGGCCAGTCGTTCGGCGATCGAGAACACCCGCTTCACCGTTCCGCGACCAGCAGCTGGCCAATGAAACAGAGCAGCAAGACGATTCAGCTCCTTGGCATCGGCGGCCTCGATAAGGTTGGCCACCAGCATTTCCGGCTGTCTGCCGGGACAGCCCTCGGCCTCACGTGGCGTTGGCAGCGGCTCGTTGGCCGACGGCGGTTGTGCGTCCGAGCCTGGTTCGGAAGGCTCGGGCGATTGCGGTTGCAGCACCGAGGGCAGGGCCATTGCGCCGAGCTGATGGCAGGGCATATCACTATAGATGCGATGGCCCTGTGCATCCTCGCAGCGATAGACCAATTCGTCGATGGCGTCCTGGGCCAAGGCAGTATCGCCCCCCAGTGCTGCGAGCAGAACTACGCTCACCACCAAACTGATCGTTGCGACTTTCTGCATGGCCGAAGCCGAGGTTGCTGAGGCAAGGCGCAGTCTGCCACATCTGATCCAACGCTCAGTGATCCAGTCGCTCCAGCAGGGCGACCGTCGGCCGGGCCCGGTTCAGGGTGTAAATATGCAAGGCGGTGGCGCCGCCGGCGATCAGTCGTTTGCACATCGCTGCCACTACATCGGCACCGAACTCGCGAATCGAGGCGACGTCGTCGGCCATGCCCTGAAGCCGCTTGCTGATCCAGCGCGGAATCTCGGCGCCGCACATGTCAGAGAAGCGCTTGAGCTGCGAGTAATTGCTGATTGGCATGATGCCCGGCACGATCGGGCAGTCGATGCCCTGCCGTCGAGTATCGTCGAGAAAGCGGAAATAGGCGTCAGGGTTGAAGAAGTACTGGGTAATGATGCCGTTGGCGCCGGCCTTCACCTTGGTCGCCAGGTGGCGCAGGTCGGACTCGGCGCTCTCGGCCTGGGGATGCACCTCCGGGTAGCCGGCCACCTCGATGTGGAAATGATCGCCGGTTTCCTCCCGGATAAAGGTCACCAGATCGGAGGCGTAGCGGAAATCGCCATAGGTGGCCATGCCGGAGGGCAGGTCACCGCGCAGGGCCACCACGCGTCGACAGCCGAGATCCTTGTAGTGGTCGAGCAACTCGCGGATCTCGCGACGGGTGCCGCCCATGCAGCTGAGATGGGGCACGGCGTCGAGGCCGTGGTACTCGCCCAGGCGGCGAATGGTATCCGGGGTGTAACTCAGGGTTGAGCCGCCGGCGCCGAAGGTAACCGACACGTACTCGGGCCTGCGACCCTTCAGGGCGGCGACCGTCACATCCAACTGGGCGCGTTGCTCATCGGTTTTCGGCGGAAAGAACTCAAAGCTGATCGGAGTCATGACAGGAGATGGTCTCGGGCGAGGGTTCAGCATATCTCTTTGTGCGGATAAAGCGATAGAAGGTGTCCGCGCCGCATGACTCGATAACGGCTGGTTCTTTCCGTTAAGGGGCAGTACGGGCGGAAGATCGCTGCATTCCGATCATGGGACGCGCCATGTCTGCCCTGCCTCGATTGCCCGAACTGTTGCCGGCCGAGAACGCTGAAGCCCTGTCGCGTGCCGTGGCTGGTCTAGAACCGACCGCTCTGTGGTGGCTGTCGGGCTATGCTGCCGGCTTGGCCCATGCACGTGGAACCGCGGCTGCCGGCCTGCCGTTGCCGGCAGCGGTTGCCGAGCCGTCGGCCGTCAGCGAGGCGGTGCCCAGCCAACGGCTGACCGTGATCTACGGCAGTCAGACCGGCAATGCCAAGCGTGCGGCAGAGGCCCTGGCCGCCGATGCCGAAGCAGCCGGGCTCAGTGTGCGACTGCTGCGCGCCGATGCCTATCCGCTGCGCGAGCTGAAGGATGAGCGCCTGCTCAGCGTGGTGATCAGTACCCAGGGCGAAGGCGACCCACCCGATGACGCCCAGGGTTTTGTCGAATTCCTGCTTGGACGTCGCGCCCCCGAGCTGAAGCAGCTGCAGTTCAGCGTGCTCGGTCTCGGCGACTCCAGCTACGCCAAGTTCTGCGAGATCGGCAAGCAGATTGACGCTCGACTGCTGGCCCTTGGCGCCAAGCGATTGAATGACCGGGCCGACGCCGATATCGACATCGAGACCGTGGCCGCGCCTTGGCGCGCCGGTCTGCTGCAGAAGTTGCGCGAGCTGAACAGCACGCAGAGCAGCGCGCCGACCAAGGCCACGGTGACGCCGCTGCGTCGTGCGGTGGCGAGCAGCGCCTATGGTCGCGACAATCCCTTCGCTGCTGAACTGCTGGCGCAGCAACGCATCAGCGGACGCGACAGTGAAAAGGATGTGCGGCACATCGAGCTGGATCTGGCTGGCAGTGGCCTGAGCTATGAACCGGGCGACGCGTTGGGTGTGTGGGCAGACAATCCGCCCTCCTTGGTCGCTGCCGTGCTTGAAGCTACTGCGTTGGATGGCGCCACCGAGGTTGAGGTGGGCGGCAAGAAACGCTTGTTGAGCGAGTGGTTGAGTCAGCAACGCGAGATCACCCGCGGCGCCCGTAGCGTGTTCAGCGCCTTGGCCGAGCGTCGCGATGATCACCACTTGCGCGCCCTGCTGGCCGACAACGACAAGGCCGCCCAATTGGTGGCACAGACACCATTGATCGATGCTCTGCACCGTTGGCCGGCTGAGTGGACGGCGGAATCACTGGTTCAGAGCCTGCGGCCGATGACGCCGCGCCTCTATTCGATCGCGTCCAGTCGTGCTGAGGTCGGCGAAGAAGCGCATTTGACCGTCGATGTGCTGCGCTATGCCCTGGGCGACCGGATTCACCTTGGCGCGGCGTCCAGCCATCTGGCGCGCAGCGAAGAAGGCCAGAAGCTGAAAGTCTTCATCGAAGCCAATGAGCGCTTTCGTCTGCCGGCCGATGGACAACGTGATCTGATCATGATCGGTGCCGGCACCGGTATCGCTCCGTATCGCGGCTTTCTGCAGCAGCGGGTGGCTGATGGCGGCTCAGGTCGCCACTGGCTGGTGTTCGGCGCGCAGCGTTTTGCCAGCGATTTCCTCTATCAGGCCGAGTGGCTGCAGGCACGTCAGCGCGGTCACCTGCAGAAGATCGATCTGGCCTTCTCGCGAGACCAGGCCGAGCGAATCTATGTGCAGCGCCGCCTGCGCGAACAAGGCCGCGAGCTGTACGCCTGGCTGGAATCGGGCGCACATCTGTACATCTGTGGCGCGATCGCCATGGGCAAGGACGTGCATCAGGCGCTGCGTGATGTGCTGATCGACCACGGCGGCCGCAGCCCTGACGCGGCCGACGATTATCTGCGCCAGCTGCAGCAGGCAGGGCGTTATCACAAGGATGTGTACTGATGGCCGGTAATGTCGAAGACATCAAACGCGGCAGCCGGGCGCTGCGCGGCACCCTGGTCGAGAGCCTGAATGACCCGGTGACCGGCGCCATTGCCGAATCCGATCAGGTGCTGATCAAGTTTCATGGCAGTTACCAGCAGGACGATCGCGATCTGCGTGAAGAGCGCCGCAAACAGAAGCTTGAGCCGGCATACAGCTTCATGATTCGCACCCGCACCCCGGGCGGAGTGGTCAGCCCTGAGCAGTGGCTCAAACTCGATGCCATCGCCACCCGTTTCGCCAACGGCACACTGCGAGTGACCACCCGACAGGCGTTTCAGTTTCATGGTGTGATCAAGCGCGCGCTGAAGCCGACCATGCAGGCCATCAACCAGGCCTTGATCGATACCCTGGCTGCCTGCGGCGACGTCAATCGCAATGTCATGGTCGGCGCCAACCCCGAGTTGAGTCGGCTGCATGCTGCGGTGAATGAAGATGCGGCCGCGGTCAGTGAACATCTGCTGCCGAACACGCGCGCCTACTACGAGATCTGGCTCGACGAAGAGCAGGTCGCCGGCAGCGAGGACGAACCGATCTACGGCCAGAGCTATCTGCCGCGCAAGTTCAAGACAGCGTTCGCCATCCCGCCGCTGAACGATGTCGATGTGCTGGCCCACGATCTCGGCTTCATTGCGATCGAAGAGGGCGGTGAAGTCGCCGGTTACAACCTCACCGTGGGTGGCGGCATGGGTAGTACCCATGGTGACCCCGAGACCTATCCGCTGCTGGCTCAGGTGCTTGGCTTTGTCAGTCGTGATCAGGTCAAGGCGGTGGCGGAGGCGGTAGTCACCGCGCAACGCGATCTGGGCAATCGTGCCGTACGCAAGCGGGCGCGGCTCAAGTACACCATCGAAACGGTAGGGCTGGCGGCGTTCCGGGCGGACGTGGAGAAGCGCGCAGGCTTCGCCCTGGCCGCGGCGCGCCCGTTCAAGTTTGAGCACAACGGCGATCGCTTCGGTTGGGTCGAGGGTGACAACGGTCACTGGCACTTGACCCTACGCATACCGGCCGGGCGCGTGGCCGATACGGCGGAGGCCAGCCGCCTGTTGGGCCTGCGCGAGATTGCCCGTGTGCATCGAGGCCATTTTCGCCTCACACCGAATCAGAACGTTGTTGTGGCGGACATTTCGCCGAGGCAGAAGGCGCGGATTGAACTGCTGGTGAAGAAGCATGGTCTCGACGGCGATCGTCGACAGAGTCAGCTGGCGCGCAAGGCAATCGCCTGCGTAGCGCTGCCGACCTGCGGTCTGGCAATGGCCGAGGCCGAGCGCTACCTGCCAGAGATCGTGCGCAAGCTGGAGGTGTTGCTGGCGCAACATGCCCTTAGCGAGGCGCCGATCGTGTTTCGGATCAGTGGCTGCCCGAATGGCTGCTCGCGTCCGTACCTGGCCGAGATTGCCCTGGTCGGCAAGGCCCCCGGGCGCTACAACCTGCTGCTGGGAGGCGACGCCCGCGGTCAGCGGCTGAACCAGCTGCACCGCGAGAACATCGACGAAGAGGAAGTGCTGGCAACCCTGCAACCGATGTTTGCCCGCTACGCCGCCGAACGCGATCAGGGCGAGGGCTTCGGTGACTTCTTGCTACGTGCCGGATTGGTGGCCGCCAATCCGCGCCAGATTGCCAGTCAGCTGGTGGCAGCATGAGCAACTCGAACGATATGCCCAGCTCGGTTCTGCAGTCTGTGGAGGCGTCGGGCGTGGAGGCACCGGATGCCAAGGGTCTTTCCGAACTCAACCGGTTCCTTGAGCGATCGTCAGCCGAGCAGCGGATCGACTGGGCGCTGCAGCATTGCCCCGGTGCCCATGTGCTTTCCAGCAGCTTTGGCGCGCAGGCGGCGGTGTCCTTGCATATGTTGAACCAGGCCAAGCCGGGGATTCCGGTGGTATTGATCGACACCGGCTATCTGTTTGCCGAGACCTATCAGTTCGTCGATCAGTTGGCCGAGCGGCTGTCGCTGAACCTGCATGTGTATCGTTCCCCCTTGAGTCGTGCCTGGATGGAAGCGCGCTACGGTCGTCTGTGGGAGCAGGGCATCGAAGGTATCGACCGTTACAACCAGCTGCGCAAGGTTGAGCCGATGCAGCGTGCGCTGCGCGAACTCGGTGCGGGCACCTGGTTCTCGGGATTGCGACGGCAGCAGTCTGAGAGCCGTCAGCACACGCCGATAGCGGATTTCAAGCATGGCCGCTGGAAGGTGCATCCGATTGCCGACTGGGGCGATCGGGAGGTCGGACGCTACCTCAGCCAGCATGATCTGCCTTATCACCCGCTGTGGGACAAAGGCTATGTGTCGATTGGCGATGTCCACACCACGCGGCGTTGGGAACCGGGCATGCGTGAGGAGGACACCCGATTCTTCGGCCTGAAGCGCGAATGCGGCATTCATCTGGACGCCTGAATTGAGTGCACCGGCCATGGCCATCGGGCCAGGTAGGGTATCGCGACTCTCGCTGCACCTTGATTGAAGCGCAGACCACCGTCTGTCGGGATCGTCGGGATTCGCTTGCGACCGCCTGCACTTGCGGTCAGACTGCGGCCAGCGAAAGTCGCCGGAGGGGCGGGCTGACGTGTGTGACCGGGAAGCGAGTGGTTCTAGCCTGAACGCGACCGCCCTGGCCGTTCTGGCCGCGGCGCCGCTACCGATGTTGATCTGCGATACGCAGGGTGAGCTGCTGTACTGCAATCCAAGCGCGTCGGCGTTGCTGGCCTGCGATGAACATGAGGTGCCGCCGATACCGCCGCAGGTGCGACAAGCGGCGGCCGGCCAGCGCGGCGAGTTTCGCGTGAGCGCGGACGGCCACGAGCGGATCTTCAGCTTTGTCGCCGTTGATCTGGCCTTGGATGGGGTCACGCTGCGCCTCTTGCAACTGGATGATATGACGGCCCGTCAGCGCTCAGAGCGTGCGCTGAAGCGGCGGATCGAATTCGAGCGCAGCATCGTCAGTATCTCGGCCGCCTTGATGCGTGCCGACAGCGCCACCCTGGACACCTGCATCGAATGGTGTCTGGGTCAGGTCGGGCAGTTCTTTGGTGTCGACCGGGCCTATCTGTTTCGTATCTCGGCCGATGGCGCGACGATGAGCAATACCCATGAGTGGGTGGCCAGCGGCATCAGTCGCGAAGCAGCCAATCTGCAGGAAGTGCCGGTCGAGACCTTTCCCTGGCTGATGCAGCGCTTCCTGGAGGGGCGTTCGATTCATGTGCCGCGGGTCGACCAGCTACCACCGGAGGCGGTGGCCGAGCGCACCGAATTCGAGCGCGAAGGCATCCGTTCGATCGTGCTGGCGCCGATGCTGACTTCGGGCGGGTTATGGGGATTTGTCGGGTTCGATGCCGTGCGTGGCAGTATCGACTGGACCGAGGACTTCGAACTCGGTCTGAGGCTGATGGCCAAGATGGTAGTCGGCACCCTGCAGTCGGTTGAACTATCGGCTAAGCTGACAACGATGGCGTTCCATGACCCGCTGACCGGGCTGGCCAATCGGCAGCTGCTGGAGGATCGCCTGAGCGGCGCGGTCGCTCGGGTGCGACGCCATGGTCAATGCCTGAGTCTGCTACTGCTCGATCTCGATGACTTCAAGTCGGTGAATGATCGATTCGGTCATGAGGCGGGCGATCAGTTGCTCAAGCAGGCCGGTGCGCGTCTGTTGGCCTTGGTCCGCGATGCCGATACGGTGGCGCGGCTCGGTGGCGACGAATTTGTGACCGTGCTGGAGGGGGCTTCGGCACAGCAGGCGGAAGTGATTGTTCAGCGGACCCGGGAAGCCTTTGAAGCGCCGTTCGAGATTGCCGGGCATCGATTGACCGTCCGCCCGAGCATCGGACTTGCCTGCAGCCAGCCGCCGCATGCAGCGATAGACTCACTGTTGCGCGAGGCGGACATGGCGATGTATCGCGCCAAGGCGGGCAAGAAGGCTCCTGCACAAGACGCGGCCGGTGCAGCCAGCAAGCAATTCGATCTGGTCAACCTCGATCAGTCCTAGCCGCAGTCAGAACTCAGTCGTTACGATCGCGCAGAATCAGTCGTTGCCACTCCAGGACGGTGCCGCCGGCCACTGGTGCTCAGCATTGAGTTCCAGCGCCTGGCGGACATCGCGCCGATCGAGTTGCGGGGCGATGGCGCGCACCAGGTCGAGGGTGTAGTCACGCAGTACGCGCTCCCGAGGTAGCACGGCCCAGGTAGTGCACTCGGGAATGGCGTCGGGCGCCGGCAGGGCAACCAGGTCGGCCTCATCCTCGCCGAGGACAGCCATCTCGGCCAGCAGACCAACGCCGAGTCCGGCTCGGACATAGGTCTTGATCAGATCCGCCTCACGTGCGGTCAGTGCCAACTGCAGGCTAAGTCCTTCGGCCTCGAAGGCGCGCCGCAGGGAAGACTCGGCGCGAGTGGAAGACTCGTAGCTGAGCAGCGGGTGGGCGCTGAGGTCGGCTAGGGTTGGCTTGCGCAAGGCAGCCAGCGGATGTCGCCTGGGCACCAACACCACTCGGCGCCAGCGAAACAGCGGCAACGCCAGCCCACCTTCCGGCACCGGGCCGGCTGTGGAGGTGATCGCCAGGTCGGCATCGCCGCGGGCGAGGATATCCAGCACGTCGCTCTCGCCCACCGGCTGCAAGTGCACACTGACTTCGGGATAGCTGCGCACCACATCGGTGATGGCGGTCGGCAAGACGAAGCGGGCCTGGGTATGGGTGGTGATAACGGTGAGTTCACCCTGCACCTCGCGTCGCTGGTTGGCGGCGAAGGCGCGGATATTGTCGGCTTCCGAAACAATGGTGCGGGCGCGTTCCAATACCTGCTGGCCGGCCGGCGTGACCGAGCCCAGCGAGCGGCCGCGACGCGAGAACAGCAGGAAGCCCAGCTCCTCTTCCAGCTGCTTGAGCTGCTTGGAAAGTCCGGGCTGGGTGGCATGCACGCGCTCAGCGGCGGCGGTGATATTGAGGCCGCAGTCCGCAATGGCAACGAGGTAGCGAAGCTGGGTTAGCGTCATGGTCGTGAGGAGCTGAGCGAAGAGGGAACGCTAGAGCATGCGCGAGCAGGCGTCCACCGCTGGCAGCGGTGTCGGACAGTATTGCTGCAACGCAGCATGATTGCACCATCGAGGACATAAGCGGCCGACATAAGCAAACTCAGTGCGGGAATTTGGGCCGTCGTGGTGCGCTGGCTAAGGTGGCGACATGAGCCAGATTCTGAGCCAAGAGGCGCCGCCTCGCTTATTTCCCCTGTTTGCCGATCTGCGCGGCCGTCGTGTGCTGGTGGTGGGCGCCGGCAGCGTCGGCGCGCGCAAGATAGAACCCTTGCTGATGGCCGGGGCGCGGGTCGACATCGTGGCGCAGGCCTTGGGTGAACGTGCTCAGGGCTGGGTCCTGAGCGGCCAGGCGCAGTGGCGGTCGACCGCCTTTGAGCCGCGCCACTTGGAGGGTGCCTGGCTGGTGGTGGTGGCCACCAATGATGAAGTGCTGAACCGTCTAGTGGCCGACGAGGCCGAGCGGCGGCAAGTGCTGTGCAATGTCGTCGATGTCAGTCGCTTGTCCAGCTTCCAATCGCCCGCGGTGGTCGATCGCGCGCCTTTGCAGATCGCCATTTCCAGCGGCGGTACCGCGCCGGTGCTGGCACGCATGGTGCGCGAGCAGATCGAGCGTCTGCTGGATGATGGCCTGGGTCCGCTTGCCAGCTTGCTGCATCGCTGGCGCGACCGCATTCGTCAGCACCTGCCGGAACTGTCGGCGCGTCGCGGTTGGATTGACCGCCTGTTGCGTGGGCCCTTGGCGCGGCGGCTGCAGGCCCTGTCGACTGAACAGGCTGATGCGACCCTGGAATCTGCCCTCCAGGCAGCGCAGCAGGCCCCGCGCGGCTGGGTATCGATCGTCGGCGCCGGGCCCGGTGACCCTGGCCTGCTGACCGTGCAGGCAGTTCGTCGGCTGCAGCAGGCCGACATCATTCTGCACGACCGGCTGGTGCCGGCGGCGGTGCTGGCGATGGCGCGGCGCGATGCAGAGCGGATCGAAACCGGCAAGCAGGCCGGTACCCATCACACCACCCAGGAGCAAATTCACCAGCTGATGCTGGAGCATGCGCGTGAGGGAAAGCATGTGGTTCGATTGAAGGGCGGCGATCCGTTCGTATTCGGCCGTGGCGGCGAAGAACTGGAATTCCTGCGCGCCCATGGCATCGACTACGAGGTGGTTCCCGGTATCACCGCCGCTCTGGCCTGCGCCGCCTATGCCGGCATTCCGTTGACCCATCGCGATCACGCGCAGAGCTTGCGTATCGTCACGGCACATTGCCGTGATTCGCTTGACACCCTGGATTGGCAGGCGTTGGCCCTGGAGCGACAAACCTTGGCGGTGTACATGGGGGTGCAGGGTCTGAGCACCTTCCGTCAGCGCCTGATCGAGCATGGGCGTGCCGCGACCACGCCGGTAGCCTTGATCGAGAATGGCTCGCGGCCCGAACAGCGGGTGCTGGTCGGCAGTTTGCAGACCCTGCCGGAGCTGGCGGCCCACTATCAGGTCGTTTCACCGGCCTTGCTGTTGATCGGCGAGGTGACCTCGCTAGCCGCATCGCTGCACTGGTTCGGCCAGCCACCCTTGCAACTGCCAGACGCTGAACGTGCTCGTTGCGAAGCATCGATGGAGCGATGTTGGCCGGCAGCGGCCTGAGCCACGCCGTGCTTTCCAGACAGGCGCGCCGTGCTTTCCCGCGGCGATCTCGCTAGCATGCCAGGGCGCCGCCCTGAGCGAATCGACCATTTCATCCTTTATCGCGCGCAACTGGCGCGCCTGCGGAGACTGACATGATTTACGACAGCATTCTCGACACCATTGGCTCCACTCCGGTGGTGCGCACGCGTCGACTGGCGCCTCAGGGAATCAATCTGTTGTTCAAGGTCGAGTCGTTCAACCCAGGCGGATCGGTGAAGGATCGCCTGGCCCTGGCCATCATTCTCGACGCCGAGCAGCGCGGCACCTTGAAGCCGGGGCAGACCGTGGTCGAGGCCACTTCAGGCAACACGGGTGTAGCGCTGGCCATGGTCTGCGCCGCCCGCGGTTATCCCTTCGTGGCGGTGATGAGCGAAACCTTTTCTGTCGAGCGTCGCAAGCTGATGCGAGCGTACGGTGCCAAGGTGATTCTCACCGCGGCCGCCGAGCGCGGTTCGGGCATGGTGCGCAAGGCCAAGGAGCTGGCTGAGAAACATGGCTGGTTCCTGGCCCGGCAGTTCGAAAATCCGGCCAATCCGGCCTACCATCGCAACACCACTGCGGCCGAGATCCTGCGCGATTTCGCCGGCAAGCCGC
Source organism: Pseudomarimonas arenosa (assembly GCF_014841215.1). Classification (GTDB taxonomy): domain Bacteria; phylum Pseudomonadota; class Gammaproteobacteria; order Xanthomonadales; family Xanthomonadaceae; genus Pseudomarimonas; species Pseudomarimonas arenosa. Next base: position 107,974 of record NZ_JACYTR010000001.1, on the reverse strand, counting down.
TTGATTACTTTGTCACCGGCTGGGGCACGGGCGGCACCCTGACCGGTGTCGGTGAAGTTCTGCGACTGGCCCGGCCGGAAGTGAAGATCATTGCCAGTGAACCCGCCGGGGCGTCCTTGCTCAGCGGCAAGGAGTGGCAGCCGCACAAGATTCAGGGCTGGACACCTGATTTCGTGCCCGAGGTGCTCAACCGCGAGGTCGCCGATGAGATTCTGCCGATCGATGACCTGTTGGCGCGTGATACCTCGCGTCGGCTGGCTGCCGAAGAAGGGATTTTCGTCGGTGTCTCGGCCGGCGCCACCGCCGCTGCGGCTCTGCAAGTGGCGGCCAAGGCGCGGGCTGGCAGCACCATTCTGGCCATGCTGCCGGATACCGGCGAGCGCTATCTATCGACCTTCCTGTTCGAAGGCGTGAATGAAGGTTCTGATGACGGCTGGCTGGCCGAGCAGGGTTGATGCAGTCAGGCTAGCCCGAGCTGTCCTGCGCCACGCGGCCAAACACATCGGAATCCTGAATCTCCTCGGCGCTGACGAAGCGCTGCCGTAGCCGGCCCTCGTAAACGAAGCCGTTGGCCAGCAGCACCCGTTTGGAGGCCAGGTTATCGGGGTGCACATCGGCTTCGACCCGGTGGAAGCCGAGCACTCCTTCGGCGAATCGGCAGGCCGCGGCCACCGCTTCTTGCGCGTAGCCGCGGCCCTGCAGGCGCGGCAGCACGGCATAGCCGACGGCGCAGTGCAGATGCTTTACTTCCAGCGCATACAGGGTGCAGGTGCCGCACATCTGATCGGTCTGTCGGTCGGCAATGATCCAATTGATGAACTCGCGGCGCGCGAATCCGCCGAGAATATCGGCGATGTAGTGGCTAGCCTCAGCGTGTTGCCGCATCGCCGGGCGCGACCAGTAGCGCATCACCTCAGGATCGGAAAACAGATCGAACAGGGGCGAGATGTCAGCCTCTCCCGGGCCGCGCAGTTGCAGTCGCTTGGATTCCACTCGTGGGAATTCGGCCAGGCCTTGCAGACGAGCTGCGACGGCGGCAACACGGTCGTTGAGGCGCATGGCAGCAGATCCGAGCCGGACAGCGCCGCACTATGCGCTGATCGTCCTGGCTTCATCAAGCCAAGCTCACCTCGGCTCCTACATCCGATTGCGGATGACCCTGCCACGGGCGGCTGCTATTGTTTCCACTTTCCCCTGCCTGTGATTGTCCATGAGCGAACAGCTGCGCCGTACCAAGATCATCGCCACCCTTGGACCGGCCACCGATCGACCGGGTGCCATCGATACGCTGATCGCGGCTGGGGTAAATATCGTGCGGCTGAATTTCTCCCATGGCACAGTGGAACATCATGCTCAGAGGGTGGCAGCGGTGCGCAACGCTGCCAGCCGACTGGGGCGCGAGGTCGGCATCCTGGGTGATCTGCAGGGACCCAAGATTCGCATCGAGAAGTTTGCACAGGGCAAGGTCAGCCTGACCTCAGGTCAGCAGTTTGTGCTCGACTGCCGCGCCGATGCCGCGCCGGGCACGGCCGAACGCGTCGGATGCAGCTATTTCGGCTTGGTCGACGATGTGGTTGCTGGCGACACCTTGTTGCTTGACGATGGCTTGATCGCGCTGAAAGTGCTGGCGGTCGAGGGGTGTGAGATCCACACAGAAGTGCTGACCGACGGTCAGCTGTCCGACCGCAAGGGGCTCAATCGGCTCGGCGGCGGATTGTCTCTGGGCGCGCTGAGCGACAAGGATCGCGAAGACATCAAACATGCTGCGGCACTCGGGGTGGATTTCCTCGCGGTGTCGTTCTGCCGCAGCGCAGAGGACATCAACGAAGCACGCGCGCTGGCCCATGCGGCGGGCAGCGATGCCGGCTTTGTCGCCAAGGTCGAGCGCGCCGAAGCCATTACCAATCTGAGTGAAATCATCGATGCCTCCGACGCGGTGATGGTGGCGCGCGGCGATCTCGGGGTGGAAATTGGCGATGCCGAATTGCCTGGCCTGCAAAAAAAGATCATCCGCGAATCGCTGGAGCGCAACAAGGTGGTCATTACCGCCACGCAGATGTTGCAATCCATGGTCGACAACCCGATTCCGACCCGCGCCGAAGTCCTGGATGTGGCGAATTCGGTGATCGATGGTACCGATGCGGTGATGCTGTCGGCGGAAAGTGCGTCCGGCCAGTATCCGGTCAAGGCGGTGGAAGCCATGGTGCGGATCTGCATGGGCGCCGAGCGACAGTTCGATCACGACACCGACTTCGAGGCGGCCAAGCGCGGCCTGAGTCGCACCGACGAAGCGATTGCCATGGCCACCATGTTTCTCACCGAGCACATACAGGTGCGGGCGATCATCGCCATGACGGAGTCCGGTGGAACGGCACGTTATTTGTCGCGGTTCCGTTCAGCCGCGCCGATCTACGGCCTGTCGCGCCACCCCGGCGCGCGGCGCCGCATGGCTCTGATGCGCGACGTGTTTCCAATCGACTTCGACTCGCGCGGTCTGGCACCGCGCAAGGCCGCGCGCGAGGCAGTCAAGCACCTGTTTCAGCTCGGCCTGCTGTCGGCCGGCGATCGGGTGGTGATCACCAGCGGCGATCACATGGAGCAGCACGGTTCCACCAATACTTTGCGCATACTCAAGGTGGGTCAGGACGGCAGCGCCGAGGGCCTGGGTGAACTCTGAGCAGAACGACCTCGCTCAGAAAGACTCGTTGAGGTTGGGCAACGCCGGTCTCCTGGCGGCGGCGATTCTCGCCATCGTCTTGCCCTCGATGCTGGTGTTGTGGGCACCGGCGCCCTGGTTTCACGACTATGCCGAGTGGCTCTTTCAGTCCAAGGTGCTGGCACTGAAATGGACGGATCCAGAGTCGGTCGCCGCCTACGTGCTGGCGGCGTACCCGGTGCCAAATACCACGGGGCTCGTGCTGCTAAGCGGCTTTTCAATGCTGTTGCCGCCGATGCTGGCTGGCAAGCTATTTCTGCTCGGCCTGCTGCTGGGCTGGGCTGCCGTACTGAGAAGCTGGGTCAGGCGTTTTGGCAGCGGTGGACCGCAGATCCGCATGTGGCTGACCTTGGTGCTGGTATTCGGGTTCTCGCCATTTTTCTGGTACGGCTATTTGAACTATCAGGTGGCCCTGTTGCTGCTGCTGGTTTTTCTGCTGCGCTGGCAACGTGGTGTTTCGGCGCTGGAAATGGCCGCCTGGGGCGGCATCCTGTTGCTATCGCATGCCACCGTGGCAGCGGTCTGGTTGTGTATCGTGGCCGCCGAATGCCTGCATCAACTGCAGTCGGCAGCTCGATCGCGGCAGCGTTTGATTGCCGCCCTGCGCGCCGTGGCAGTGGCCGCACCCAGCGGACTGCTGGCCCTGTGGTTTGGTCTGGCTCGCTGGTCGGCGCCGGTCGGTATCGATGCTGACACCAGCGGCGTCATCGAGGCGCTGATTTACAAAGCCGGTTTCCCTCTGATGTTGGGCACGTTCAGAAATCTGCTCTGGCCTGATGGAAGCGCACTGTTGGAACAGATGCCGGTGTTTTATTGGACCGGGGCCATCCTTAACCTGCTGTTGCTGCTGCTACTGGCACTTTGGGGGATGCGCGTGTTGTGGGCCGGCCGCTCATGGGAAAGCTCCGGTCACCCGCCAAAGCAGCGCATCGCCTGGATCGCCGCCTTGCTCCTGGTTCTGGCCTATCTTCTCGTGCCCTACCAGTTCTACGGCACGGTCAATCCGGCCGGACGCTGGTTGATTCCGCTGCTGGCGCTGGCCTGCCTGATCGGCGCGCAGCAATCTTGGGTGTGGCGACTGGCGGCGTGGCCTGCTGTGCTCGGTGCATCGATCAGCTGGGGGCAATACGCGTACTTGGCCGCGGCTCTGCCGGCAGGCCAAGTCTCGCACCCGGTTCAGTTCAAGCAGGAGTTCGCGCCATCGCACTCGGTGTTCGCCTTCAACGAGGCGCTGTATTCCAATACCCGCTACAGCTATTTCAACTACCGGCTATTGATCGGCAGCGAGCGCTTCGAACAGCTGCGGCAGCAGCACTACCAGGGGCTGGGCTTTCGCACCAGTGTGTTGGTCGATTACCAGCCCGAAATCCTGGCGCCACGCGAATAATCGGAGCGGAAATCAGTCGACGGCAGTGGGTTCCGCGCCGCGGCTCAAGGCCACCACACCGCTGCGCCCAAGCTCCACCAGGCCCAGTGGAACCAGCAGCTCAATGAAGCGCTCGACCTTGCTGTTATTGCCGGTCAGCTCCAGCACCAGGCTGTCGTGGGTGATGTCGATGACCCGGGCGCGAAACACCTCGACCAGCCGCAGACATTCGGCGCGCAGCTCGCCATTGCAGCGCACCTTGATCAACACCATTTCGCGCTCGATGCCCGGCGTATCAACGCTGAGATCGACCACGCTGTGCACCGGCACCAGTCGCCCCAGCTGCGCCTTGATCTGCTCGATGATCTGCGGTGTGCCCGAGGTGACAATGGTGATGCGCGAGGTGTGTTTCTGATGGTCGGTTTCTGCCACCGCCAGCGACTCGATGTTGTAGCCGCGCCCAGCAAACAGGCCGACCACCCGCGCCAGCGCACCCACCTCGTTGTCGACCAGAATCGACAGGGTCGCACGCACGGTGCGGGCGATGCGTTCTTGCAGGAAATAGGTCGAGGCGTTCATTTCAGAGCCGTGATTGGTGATTGGTGATCGGTGATTGGTGATCGGTGATTCGTCGAATACTCGCCCTGTTTCTGTTTAGAACTGATGCGACTCCGCTGCGAACACAAGCTCTCACTGCCTGGCTCTGAGCCCCTCTCCCCTCGCGGGAGAGACCGATGCGCACTGACAACGCGCGCCGGCTGGCGCCCCGCCCCGCGCCCGAATCCCGAATCACGGCCCTCACACCAACATTCTGCCGGCCTCGGTGACTTCGGCCTGCTGTTCTGCGTCGGGCAGCAGCATTTCGTCATGCGCTGCGCCTGAGGGAATCATCGGATAGCAGTTCTCGGTCTTGTCGACCACGCAATCGACGATCACCGGGCCTGGGTGGTCGATCATCGCCTGGATGGTGGCATCGAGATCGGCCGGGTTGATCACCCTGAGGCCGAGCGCGCCGTAGGCTTCGGCCAGCTTGACGAAGTCGGGCAGTGCCGCTGAGTAGGAGTGCGCATAGCGTCCGCCGTGCAGCAGTTGCTGCCACTGCCGCACCATCCCCATGTACTCATTGTTAAGTATGAACAGCTTGATCGGTAGCTGGTACTGGATGGCTGTCGACAGTTCCTGGATCGTCATCTGCGCGCTGGCTTCACCGGCAATGTCGATCACCAGGGCATCGCGATGCGCAGTCTGCACGCCGATGGCCGCCGGTATGCCATAACCCATCGTTCCCAGTCCGCCGGAGGTCATCCAGCGGTTGGGCTGTTCGAAGTGATAGTGCTGCGCTGCCCACATCTGATGCTGGCCGACCTCGGTGGTGATGTAGGTGTTGCGATTCTTGGTCAGCTGATACAGGCGCTCAACGGCGTACTGCGGTTTGATCTGCTCGCCGCTGTGTCGGTACGACAGTGATCGCCGACCCCGCCACAGTTCGATCTGAGTCCACCAGGCAGACAGCGCGTGGCGATCGATCTCGCAGGACTGCGCTGTCCAGCGCTCCAGCAATTCGGCCAGCACCACCGCGCAGTCGCCGACGATGGGCACATCGACCAGCACGTTCTTGTTGATCGAAGAGGGGTCGATATCGATATGAATCTTCTTCGAGCCGGGAGAGAAAGCGTCGAGCCGGCCGGTCACACGATCATCGAAGCGTGCACCAATCGCCACCATCACATCACAGCGATTCATCGCCAGATTGGCCTCGTAGGTGCCGTGCATGCCGAGCATGCCGAGCCACTTGGGATCACTGGCCGGGAACGCACCGAGTCCCATCAGGGTCGAGGTCACCGGTACGCCGGTGAGTGCAGCCAGGTCGCGCAGCAGCTGGCTTGCCTTGGGGCCGGCGTTGATCACGCCGCCGCCGGTGTAGAACACCGGACGCTTCGCCTGAGCTAGCAGTTCCACTGCGCGGGCGATAGCGGCCGGGTCGCCGTGGGTGCGTGGACGATAGGTGCGGTGCACGATGTGGCTGGGCCCTTGATAGGCACCGCGCTTGAACTGCACGTCTTTCGGGATATCCACCACCACCGGGCCGGGGCGCCCGGTTCGAGCGATGTAGAAGGCGTCGTGCAGGGTGCGGGCCAACTGGTCGATGTCCTTGACCAGGAAGTTGTGCTTGCTGCAGGCACGGGTGATGCCCACGGTGTCGCATTCCTGAAAGGCATCGGTGCCGATCAGATGCGTGGGGACCTGACCGGTAATGCATACCAGAGGTATCGAATCGAGCATGGCATCGGCCAGGCCAGTGACGGCATTGGTGGCGCCCGGCCCCGAGGTGACCAGGAGCACACCGACCTGGCCGGTGGAACGGGCATAGCCTTCGGCCGCGTGGGCCGCGCCCTGTTCGTGTCGGACCAGGATGTGTTCGACCTGATCCTGGTGGAACAAGGCGTCGTAAATCGGCAGGACCGCACCGCCGGGATAGCCGAAAATGTGTCGAACCCCCTGGTCTTGCAGGGCGCGGACGACGATTTCGGCGCCGGTCAAAGCGTTGGCGGCCATTGGAGAGCTCCAGTTTCGCTGCAATGCGTCAATACGCATTGGTATGGCAGGCGTCTGGTTTGCTGTCAACAGGTACGTTTGCAACCAATTTCTATCGGCATTGCCATCGGAACAGCCAAGGATTCTGACCTAGTCGCTATAATGCAAAGCTGACTTTCAATCCCAGGCCGTTTGCGCGGCCCGCTCTATCTTCCGAGGTTTCCATGAGCATCGATCAATTGCAGGACATCGCCCAGGCCATGGTGGCCCCGGGCAAGGGCATCATCGCCATCGACGAATCGACCACCACGTGCAAGAAGCGTTTCGACGGTGTCGGCGTGGAGTGCACCGAGGAAAACCGCCGTGCTTATCGCGAGATGCTGCTCAGCACGCCGAGTCTGGGCGAGCATGTGTCTGGCGCCATCCTTTATGACGAAACCCTGCGTCAGGCGCAGAAAGACGGCACCAGCTTCGTCAAGCTGATGGAGAAGCAGGGCATCCTGCCGGGCATCAAGGTGGACAAGGGCACCTCGCCGTTGGCCGGTTTCCCGGGCGAACTGGTGACCGAAGGCCTAGACGGCCTGCGCGATCGGCTGAAGGAATACGCCAGGATCGGCGCCAAGTTCGCCAAGTGGCGCGCGGTGATCACCATCGGTGAAGACAGCCCGAGCGGCACCTGTATCGAGGCCAATTGCCATGCACTGGCGCGCTATGCCGCGTTGTGTCAGGAGCAAGGCATCGTGCCGATGGTGGAACCGGAAGTGTTGATGGATGGCGATCATGACATCGACGTCTGCTATGACGTCACCGAGGCCACCCTGCGCTCGCTGTTCGGTGCCCTGTACGAGCAGAACGTGATGCTGGAAGGCACCATCCTCAAGGCGAGCATGGTCATCTCCGGCAAGACCTGCTCCGAACAGGCCTCGGTGGAAGAAGTGGCTGAGTACACCTTGCGCTGCCTGAAGTCGGCCGTGCCAGCTAGCCTGCCGGGTATCGTGTTCCTGTCCGGTGGCCAGAGCGATGAAGCCGCGACGGCACATCTGAATGCGATGAACCAGATGGGCAACAACCCCTGGCCGCTCAGCTTCAGCTATGGTCGCGCCATGCAGCAGGCCGCGCTCAAGCTGTGGGCCCAGGATATGCAGGCCAACTATGCCGCCGCTCAACGCACCGTTGCGCAGCGCGCCAAGGACAATGGTCTGGCAGCACTCGGCAAGTGGAGCCGGGCGGCCTGATCGCCCCACCCACCTTGCAGTGAACAGCGCCGGCCTCGTCCGGCGCTTTTCATTTGGGCGCGCGATGGCGCCGTTCTGGCGCATGCAAACGCGTCAGCGTCTTTCGCCTGGAGCCCGTTTCACAATCGCTTGCCCGGTTTCCGGAGTAGCATTCACGAATGTGATGTTTGCAGACTCCGCTGCGCACAGCGCCCTGGGAGGCTGCTGAAGTCCTGCAGGATGAAGGTCTCAGCAACCTGCAAGCGCTGAAGCCGTCGAGAACCAAGGATTCCACCATGACCCAAGTACCCACCGCGCGGATCGCGCAACGCAGTCCGTTTCCGGTCGACCTGGAAGCGGGCAAGACCTATTGGTGGTGCGCCTGCGGACGCAGCCAGAATCAGCCGTTCTGTGACGGAAGCCACAAGGGCAGCGGCTTGATGCCGGTGCGGCTGGACGCTGAACGCAGCGAGCGACTGTGGCTGTGCGGCTGCAAGCGCACAGCCAACGCACCGCGCTGTGATGGATCGCACAAGCAATTGACGGAGAGCGGCGAATGAGAGGGGCGGTTCTACTGGTATCCGCCCTGCTGGTGGGTTGCGCCGAACCGGCAATGGAGGTGGCCGCTGGCGCACGCGGGGCCACGGCGGTGACGGTGGAAACCTTGGCCGAGCGCCCCTGGCAGGATCGAATTGAAGCGCTGGGAACGGCCAAGGCCAGCGAGTCGGTCACGCTGACCGCCAAGGTTACCGAAACCGTGGTGCGGGTGAATTTTCAGGACGGCGATGTGGTTGAGGCCGGCCGATGGCTGGTCGATCTCAGCGGCAAGGCCGAGATCGCGGCGCTGGAGGAGGCGCAGGCCGCCTATACCGAGGCCTTGCAGCAGTATCAGCGGCAGGCTGATCTGGTGAAGCAGGGCATTCTGTCGAAAAGCACGCTGGACAGTCTGGTCGCCAGCCGCGACGCGGCTCTGGCGCGCACCAATGCGATTCGAGCTCGGCTGGCTGATCGGGTGATCACGGCGCCGTTTGCGGGCGTGCTCGGATTTCGGCAGGTCAGTCCGGGCACCCTGGTCACACCCGGAACGCCGATCACCACCCTCGATGCCATCGACACCATCAAGCTGGATTTCACCGTGCCGGAGGTTGCCATGGCTGCGGTCGAGCCCGGTCAGCGCATCGCGGCCAAAAGCGCGGCTTTCCGCCAGCGCGATTTTGCCGGCGAGGTCAGTGTGGTGAGTACCCGAGTCGACCCGGTCACCCGTTCGGTGCAGGTGCGGGCCGAAGTGCCCAATCCGGAGCGGTTGCTCAGGCCGGGCATGCTGCTCACCGTTACGCTTGAACTGCCTGTTAGAGACGTGCTGTCGATTCCAGAGATCAGCCTGATCCAGGTCGGTAGTTCGCAGTCGGTGTTTCGCGTCGACAGCGACGACACGGCGGAACGGGTAGAAGTGAAGACTGGTGCGCGCCAGCTGGGGCGTGTCGAGATACTTTCCGGTCTGCAGGCGGGCGATCAGGTTGTTGTCGATGGCGTGGTCAAGCTGCGTGCCGGAACTCCGGTCAGCGTGATCGAGCCGAGTGCCCAGATCGCCGGCTCGGCCGCGGGTTAGGCGGCACATGATCTGCCGATTCGTGCTTGGTTTCGGGATGACGGCACGTCCTTTTGTCTGAGGTGGCCTGATGAAACTGTCTGATCTGTCGATTCGTCGGCCCGTGCTGGCCATGGTGATGAACCTGTTGCTGATTGCCGTGGGCCTGATGGCCTTCAGTCAGCTCACCGTGCGCGAACTGCCCAACATCGATCCGCCCGTGGTATCGGTGGATATCAGTTATCCCGGCGCGTCGGCGGCGGTGGTGGAAACCCGCGTCACCCAGATCATTGAAGATGCCCTGGCTGGTATCGAAGGTATCGAGACAATCGAATCGCGCTCGGTTAACGGGCGCTCGGCGATCAGTGTCGAGTTCAATCTGAGTCGCGAGATCGAGGCCGCCGCCAACGATGTTCGCGACGGCGTCAGTCGCGTCGCCGATCGGTTGCCGCCCGAAGCGGACCCGCCGGAGATCGAGAAAGTCGAATCCGATGCCGATGTGATCCTCTGGCTCAATCTGTATTCGCCGAGCCTGGATACGCTGGCGCTGAGCGATTATGCCGAGCGCTATCTGGTCGATCGCCTGTCGGCCATTGATGGCGTGGCGCAGGTGCGCGTCGGTGGACGTCAGCGTTATGCAATGCGAATCTGGTTGGATCGGGTGGCACTGGCGGCGCGCGGGTTGACAGTCAATGATGTGGAGGCCTCGCTGCGGGCCGAGAACGTCGAGCTGCCGGCGGGGCGCTTGGAGTCAGCGCAGCGTGACTTCACCCTGCGCGTTGATCGCAGCTACAAGAACGCCGATGATTTTGCCAAGCTGGTCCTGGCGCGTGGCAGCGACGGACATCTGGTGCGGCTGGGCGAAGTGGCGGAGGTCGAGCTGGGCTCCGCCGAGCGACGCTCCTACTTCCGCGGCGATGGTCAGCCCAATGTTGGTCTCGGGGTGATCAAGACATCCACCGCCAATTCCCTGGACGTGGTGCGCGAGGTGAAGAATCGGCTGCCGGAGATTCAGCGCAGTCTGCCGCCTGACACCAGCGTGTTGGTGGCGTTCGACAGCACCACCTTTATCGAAGCGGCGGTCAATCGGGTCTATCTGACCTTGATTGAAGCGATCGTCCTGGTGTTGATTGTTATCCTGGTGTTTCTCGGCAGTGCCCGCGCGGCCCTGGTGCCCGCGGTGACCGTGCCGGTGTGTCTGATCGCCGCCTTCATCGGCCTGTGGGTGTTCGGATTCAGCATCAACTTGCTGACCCTGCTGGCCCTGGTGCTGTGCATCGGCCTGGTCGTGGACGATGCCATCGTCGTACTGGAGAACGTCAAGCGGCGTTTGGACGAAGGTGAGCCCAGGTTGCTGGCCGCTGCCCGGGGAACACGTCAGGTGGCGTTTGCGGTGATCGCCACCACCGCTGTGCTGGTGTCGGTGTTCTTGCCGGTCGCCTTCATGGGCGGCAATTCCGGGCGCCTGTTCAGCGAATTGGCTGTGGCCCTGGCCAGTGCCGTATTGCTGTCGGCATTCGTCGCGCTGACGCTCACGCCGATGATGTGTTCGCAGTTGCTGCGTCCTGGCGAGAGTTCGCACGGCATCGGTGGTGGGCTGCGACGCGGGTTCGACGCTGTCAGCCGAGGCTACCGTTCGCAGCTCGAACGGGTGGTGGAGCATCCCTGGATCATTCTCGGCCTGATGGTGCTGGCCTGCGGCGCGGTGGTGTTGCTGGAGAAGCAGATTCCGACCGAGCTGGCGCCGCCGGAGGATCGCGGCGCGTTCTTCGTCAGCATCGCAGCACCGGAAGGGGCTGGCTATGACTACACGGTGACGCAGATCCAGCAAGTCGAGAAGATTCTGCTCGCCCATACCGACGAAGACAGTGGCATCCATCGCATCATCGCCAGGGTGCCCGGCGGCTTTGGTGCTGGCGAGGAAATGCACACGGGCAATGCGGTGGTGCTGATGCGCCCCTGGACTGAACGCGAGGTTTCGACGGCGGAAGTCGTCGAGCGGGTGCGTGCGCAACTGGCGCAGGTTCCGGGCATTCGCGCATTGCCGATGGTGCGCTCGGGCTTGGTGCGTAGCCGTGGTCAGCCAGTGCAGGTGGTGCTGGGCGGGCCGAACTACGACGACCTGGCTGCATGGCGTGATCGCATGCTGGTACGGATGGAGGACAACCCGCGATTGTTCGCCGTCGACTCGGACTACAAGGAGACTCGGCCGCAATTGCGCATCGAGATCGATCGCGTCCGCGCGGCGGATCTTGGTGTTTCGGTGAGCGAAATCGGACGCACCTTGGAAACCATGATGGGCGCGCGTCGGGTGACCACCTTCGTCGATGACGGCGAAGAATATGATGTGATGTTGCAGGCGCGACAGGAAGATCGACAGTCGCCAAACGACCTCAGCAATCTATATGTGCGTTCCAACGGCAGCGGCGAATTGATTCCCATCGGCAATCTGGTGACTTTTCGTGAGCTGGCTGAACCGGGTAGCTTTAATCGCTTCAACCGACTGCGCGCGATCACCTTGACCGCCGGATTGGCGCCTGACTACCCGCTTGGCGATGCTCTGCACTGGATCCAGCAAGTGGCTGACGAAGAATTGCCGCCCACCGCACAAATCGACTTCAAGGGCGAGTCGCGCGATTACTTGAGTGCAGGCAGCTCGGCGATCTGGATGTTCGCCTTGGCCTTGCTGATCGTCTATCTGGTGCTGGCGGCCCAATTCGAGAGCTTTCTGCATCCGGCGGTGATCATGCTGACTGTGCCATTGGGCGTGCTGGGCGCCCTGATCGGTCTCTGGCTGTTCGGCAGCACGATCAACCTGTTCAGTCAGATCGGGATCGTCATGCTGGTCGGACTGGCGGCGAAGAACGGTATCCTGATCGTCGAGTTTGCCAACCAGCGACGCGACGAGGGGCTCGATGTGCGAGAAGCGGTCATCGACGCTGCCACCACACGCCTGCGTCCGATTCTGATGACTTCGATCGCCACCGTGGCTGGCGCGGTGCCGTTGTTGCTGGATGAGGGGCCGGGTTCAGCCAGCCGTCGCACTCTGGCTATCGTTATCATTACCGGTGTGAGCTTCTCGACCCTTCTCTCTTTGTACGTCGTTCCGGCGATCTATCGTCAGGTGGCGCCGTTCACTCGCTCGCCGGAAGCAATTGCCCGCCGACTGGAGGCCGAAGAACTGCAAGTGCAGCCGCGGTCCAGCGCATGAATTCCGAGCGCCTCATCGAGCCGGGTCTGAAGCTTCGCAACTGGCGGCGTGACGACGCCGAGGCCCTGGTCAGGCATGCCAATGATGCCGAGGTAGCCTACTACACCAGTCACCGATTTCCGCATCCGTACACCGAGATCGATGCGCAGAAGTTTCTGCGCAGTCGACGCAAGGCCGGTAGCGGAGTTTCCCTGGCCATCGAAGTCGACGGCGAAGCGGCAGGGGGCATTGCGGTCACTCTGGGCGAGGGCACAGAGGCGCACTGCGCCGAACTGGGCTACTGGCTGGGACGTCGTCACTGGGGCCGCGGACTGATGTCGCGGGTGGTGGCGAACTTCGTGCCTTGGGTGATGACGGAGCTGCAGATTGTGCGGCTGGAGGCCCAGGTCGTGGTCGACAATCAGGCATCGTGCGCCTTGCTGCAGCGGCTTGGCTTCGAGCGTGAGGCACGCATGAACGCTGCCGTCTACAAGCACGGACGCTACGCCGATGCCTTTCTTTACTCATTGGTGCGGTTGCCCATTCAACAACAGGTGGAGCGGGCATGAGCAAGTCTCCTTGGGATCACGCCAAACCCAAGACCGGCGGTGGCCGTGAACGCAGTGCTGCAGCGCCAGGTCGTCCTGATCGATCGCCGCAACAGGATGCTGACCGTCGCGCAGATGGTGGCCCGCGCCGCGACGCCGAGCTGCGCCTGTACGGCTGGAATGCCTGCCTTGCAGCTTTTAAGCGTCGTCCGCAGGATCTGCGCAAGGTCTATCTAAATGCATCGCGGATGACCGATCTGCGCGACGTGCTGGCCTATTGCGTTGAACAACGCCTCGGTTATCGGCTGGTGGAGAACGACGATCTGTCGCGGCTGACCGGCTCACAGCACCATGAGGGCCTGTGCTTCGATGTTCGTTGGCCAACGCCACTCAGTCTAACAAGGGTGTTAAGTCAGGCAGCGGAGCGGTGCCTGTTGGTCTGGCTGGACGGTGTGGGGAACCCGCACAATCTGGGCGCCATTCTTCGCTCGGCCGCGCATTTTGGTGTACAGGCGGTGCTGTCACCCAGTGCCGCCGGTGTGCGCCTCAGCGGCGCCGCTGCGCGCGTGGCTGAAGGCGGCGCAGAAGCCGTGCCGCTGATCGGCGTCGATGACCTCACGGGAGCCTGGCATCTGCTAAAAGCTGAAGGCTTCACTTCAGTGGCCACCTTGCCGGCAGGAGCGAACTCTCTGTTCAAGCAGGCACTACCGGCCCGTACCGTGTTGGTGTTGGGGGCCGAACAGGCCGGTGTAGGCGCGGAGACGCTGCAGTACTGCGAGCTGCACTTGGCCATTCCGGGCAGCGGTCAGGTAGAAAGCCTCAATGTAGCCAGTGCAGCGGCGGTGTTCTTTGCCGAGTGGTGTCGACGCTGGGGTTGACCTTCAGCGGTCTCGCGTCCGGGCGATGCCTTGCAAACGCCGGTGCAGACGATCGACCCGTGACTGCAGCAAGGCCAGACTGCCATCATTGATCAGTACGTCATTGGCCAGAGCGAGTCTGGTTGGGCGCGATGACTGCGACTGCAACATCCGTTCGGCCTGCTCCCGATCCGTCCGGTCACGCCGCATCAGCCGCTGAACTTGCAGTTCAGTCGGGGCATCCACCACCAGCACCCGATCCACCCAGGCATAGGCGCCGGTTTCGCTTAACAGAGGGATCGCCAACACGACATAGGGCGTTCCAGCATGCCGGGCGCGCTCGCGCATCGTTGCGCGCACGCGGGGGTGAAGAATAGACTCCAGCACCTTGCGATCGGCCGGGTTGGCGAACACGCGCTGACGCATCCAGCCGCGGTCCAGTCGTCCCTCGGCGTCCAGCGCAGGATTGCCGAAATGCGCTGCGATTTCCTTCAATGCCGGCTGTTCTGGCTCAACCAATTCACGGGAAATCAGGTCAGCGTCAATGACCGGCACTGCGTGCTCGGCGAATCGGTCGGTGACCGCGGTCTTCCCCGAGGCGATGCCACCGGTGACCGCAACCGTCAGCGACGGCACCTGAGAGTTCATCGATCCGGCCGTGCCTCAGCGGGCGAAAATCAGTTTGCCGACCAGATCGAACACGTCGCCGCCCCACATGAACTGGATCCAGCCGGCGACTGCCAGATATGGGCCGAACGGAATCGGCGTGGCGCGATCTCGTCCCTGCAACAGCAGGGCGGCTGAGCCGATCACCGCGCCGGCCAGAGAGGACAGCAGGATGATCGATAGCAGTGATCCCAGTCCGCACCAGGCGCCCAACGCTGCGAGCAGCTTGAAGTCACCGAAGCCCATGCCTTCTTTGCCGGTCAGCAGTTTGAACGCCCAGTACACCGACCACAGGCTGAGGTAGCCCACGGCGGCGCCCCAGATGGCCTGGGTCGGAGAGACGAACAGGGTGACACTGGATAGCAGCAGGCCCAGCCACAACAAGGGCAGGGTCAGGTCGTCCGGAAGCAGGGTGGTGCGCCAGTCGATTCCTGCCGCCGCCACCAGAATGCCGGTGAACAACAAGCCAGCCAGCGCCTCGTAGCTCACCCCGAAGCGCCATACCACCGCAGCGAACAGCGCCCCGGTCAGGGCCTCAACCAGCGGATACTGAATCGAAATCGGTGTCTTGCAGGCGCGGCACTTGCCGCGCAGCAGCAAGTAGCTGAACACCGGCACGTTTTCCCAGGCGGCAAGCTGATTCCCGCACTTCGGGCAGTGCGAGCGCTTTAGCACAATGCCGGGCGGCTCGGGCTCCTCGGTCGCTGGCAGTTCCAGCAGTTCGCGGCTATCCCGTGCCCATTGCCAGTGCAGACGGGCCGGCACGCGCAGAATCACCACGTTGAGGAAGCTGCCGACCAGCAGGCCAAAGGCCGCTGCCACCCAGGGCGCCGCGGCGGGGCTGAGGAAGAACTCCAATGGCGGGCCTTACAGGGCGGCGGCGAGCTTGAAGATTGGCAGGTACATGCCCACCACCATGCCGCCGACGATCACACCAATGATCATCATCACGAACGGTTCGATCAGGCTGGACAGTGCATCCACCGCGTTGTTGACTTCCGCCTCGTAGAACTCGGCCACTTTGAAAAGCATGGTGTCCAAGGCGCCGGCTTCCTCACCAATGGCGGTCATCTGCACCACCATATTGGGGAACACCTCGGTCTGTTTCATCGCCACGTTCAACTGATAGCCAACCGACACGTCTTCGCGAATGCGCTTCACCGCGTCGCTATACACCTGATTGCCGGTGGCGCCGGCGACGGTCTCCAGCGCTTCCACCAGGGGCACGCCGGCCTTGAAGGTGGTGGCCAGGGTGCGGGCATAGCGGGCGATCGAGGCGTTCTTCATGATTTCGCCCAGGACAGGGACCTTGAGCAGTGATCGATCGAGGAAGTGCGAGAAGGCCAAGGATCGCTTCTTCAGCTCAACCAGCCCCCAAAGTGAGCCTACGCCGATGATCAACACCGCCCACCAATAGGAGATCATGAAGTCCGAGGCTTGGATAATCATCAGGGTGAAGGCCGGGAGGTCGGCACCGAAGCTCTTGAATACCTGTTGGAACTGCGGCACCACGAAAATCAGCAGGACCGCGCTGACCAAAATGGCTACGGCGATGACAATAGCGGGATAGAACAGGGCCTTCTTGATCTTCGCCTTCAGTGCTTCGGTGTTTTCCTTGTAGGTGGCGATGGTGTCGAGCACAGTGTCCAGCACACCGGCGCCTTCACCGGCCTTGACCAGATTCCGAAACAGTTCGTCGAACTGAACTGGATGGCGGCCCAGGGACTCGGCCAGGGTCGAACCGCCTTCAATCGAGGCGCGGATATCGTCGAGCATGTCCTTCATGCGCGGATTGGCCTGGCCACCGGCAATGATTTCGAATGCGGTCACCATTGGCACGCCGGATTGCATCATGGTGGCGATCTGACGGGCGAAGATGGCGATGTCCTTTGCCGAGATGGTCTTGCCGGCCGAGCCAAACAGGGGCTTGGCTTTGGGCTTGACCACACTGGGCGCGATCCCTTGGCGGCGCAACTCGGCCTTGAGCAAGCTGGCATTTTTGGCCAGGGTCTCGCCCTTCATCTTGGTGCCGCGCTTATCCGTCCCCTCCCAGTAGAAGGGTTGCATCGGGTTGGGGTTCCGCACCGACACGGCGCCCGGTTTCTTTACTGCCGATTTGGTCGCTGCCATGGCTTAGTCCTTGGTGACGCGGTTGATTTCTGCAAGGCTGGTGACACCGTTGCGAGCCTTCAGCAGTGCCGATTGCCGCAGGTCTTTCACTCCAGCAGCCAATGCTGCATCGGCGATCGAAAGCGCGTTGCCGCCTTCCAGAATAATGCGCTGGATTTCCTCGGCCATCGGCATCACCTGATAGATGCCGGTGCGGCCCTTGTATCCCTCATTGCATTCACCGCAGCCTAGCGGCTCGAAGATGTTCATGCCAGCGGCGATGTCTTCAGCGGTGAATCCTTCCGCCAAAAGGGCGTGCTCGGGCAGCTGGATTGACTTCTTGCAGTCGTGCAACCGGCGCGACAGCCGTTGGGCGATCACCAGGGTCACCGACGAGGTGATGTTGTAGGGCGCAATGCCCATGTTCATCAGGCGCGAGATGGTTTGTGGGGCGTCATTGGTATGCAGGGTGGACAACACCAGGTGACCGGTTTGCGCGGCCTTGATCGCGATTTCAGCCGTCTCGAGATCGCGGATCTCGCCGACCATGATGACGTCAGGGTCCTGGCGCAGGAAAGAACGCAGCGCGGCAGCGAAGGTCATGCCACGCTTCACATTCATCTGCACCTGATTGATCCCGGGCACACGAATCTCGACCGGGTCTTCTGCGGTGGAAATATTGCGCTCTTCGGTGTTGAGAATGTTCAAGCCGGTATACAGCGAGACCGTTTTGCCCGAGCCGGTCGGGCCGGTGACCAGGATCATGCCGTAGGGCTTGGCCAGGGCACTCATGTACAGCTGTTTCTGTTCGTCCTCGTAGCCAAGTTTGTCGATGCCCAGTTTGGCGGCCGAGCCATCCAGCATACGCAGCACGATCTTCTCGCCGAACAGGGTCGGGCAGGTGCTGACGCGGAAGTCCATCGACTTGGTCTTGGACAGATTGAGCTTGATACGCCCGTCCTGCGGCACCCGGCGCTCGGCGATATCGAGCGAGGACATCACCTTGAGGCGCGAAGCGAGGCGCGCATTCAGCTTGACGGGTGGTTTGGCAACTGCCTTCAGGATGCCGTCCATACGAAAACGCACGCGGTACTCGTTCTCGTAGGGTTCGAAATGGATATCCGAGGCGCCGCGCTTGATGCTGTCGACCAGGATCTTGTTGACGAAGCGGACCACCGGAGTGTCGTCCCCGGCCCCGCGCACATCGACGCCGCCAGCGTCATCATCTTCCTCGGTGTCGCCCAGTTCCAGGTTTTCCAGACCCTCGGCGTCCTCCATCTCATCGCCCAGGGAGTCCGAGGAGCTCAGTGCGGTGTCGATCGCTCGCCGCAGCACCTCCTCATCGACCAGGATCGGCTCAACAGTGAGGTTGGCCTGAAACTTGATCTCGTCCAGTGCCCTCGTGTTGGTAGGGTCCGAAATGCCGACGTAGAGTCGATTGCCACGCTTGAACAGCGGCAGCGCCTTGTGCTGGTCGATCAGCTTCTGATCGACCAGTTTGGCGGCTGATTGGGTGATATCCAGGCAGGCCGCATCGAAAATCGGTACACCGAACTCGAATGCGTTGGCCGCCGCCAGTTGGCCGCCGGTGATGAGCTTCTTCTCCAGCAGGAACAAGTGCACCGGTCGCTTGTCCTTGGCGGCCTCATCCATTGCCCGGCGCGCGTCGGGCTCTGGCAGTGCGCCATCCATGACAAGGCGTCTGACCAGTCCGGTGATTCCGGCAAGATTTGGTGCGGTCGGGGCATTCATCGATGGCATCCTAACTGTTGCCGCTATCCTCTTGAATCTACACCAAACCAGCGCCTTCCGAAACGGCAAGGTTCGGGCCGACCTCGGTGCAGCGCTCGGATCGGAAGCGGCGCAATTGCGGGGCAGTGCGCTGCCGAGGCCGATCGTATTGCGGTACCCTCCGCTGGCCCACACAAGAATCTTCTGGCATGCAGTTATCCATCGTGCTCCCGGCAAAGAATGAAGTTGCCGGCCTGCGTTTGACCCTGCCGCGACTTCGGGAACGGTTTCCCGAAGCGGAGATGATTGTCGTTGACGACGGGTCCAGTGACGAAACAGCCGTGGTGGCAGAGTCGCTCGGCGCAAAAGTCCTGCGTTCCCCGTACTCGATGGGAAATGGCGCGGCCATCAAGCGCGGAGCGCGGGCGGCCAGTGGTGAGGTCTTGGTCTTCATGGATGCCGATGGCCAACACGATCCCGCTGAAATTCCGCCCTTGTTGGCCATGCTCGAGCAAGGCTACGAGATGGCAGTTGGTGCGAGATCTGCCAGCGGGCAGGCGAATGTCAGTCGCGGACTGGCCAATCGCTTCTACAACCGCATCGCCAGTTGGATGACCGGCCATGACATCCGCGACCTGACTTCTGGATTCCGCGCGGTTCGCGCCGCCAAGTTTCTTGAGTTTCTGTACCTGCTGCCCAACGGATTCAGCTACCCGACCACCATCACCATGGCGTTTTTTCGCAGCGCCTATCCAGTTGCCTATGTGCCTGTCAATGTGGCAGCCAGAGTTGGGCATTCAAGCCACATTCGGCCGCTGGCCGACGGCGTCCGGTTCTTGTTGATTATCTTCAAGATTGCCACGCTGTACTCGCCACTGAAGCTTTTTGCACCGACGGCGCTGCTGTTCTTTGCAACGGGCCTTGGTTACTACACCTACACCTTCGTAACTGAAGGGCGCTTCACCAATATGAGCCTGTTGTTGTTCAGTGCTGCAGTGATCATATTCTTGATTGGACTTGTGTCAGAGCAGATCACGTCGCTGGTCTACAGCAAGTCGAGGAGCTGATGCGTGTTGCGTAGCCGCTTGCGGAGGTTGATTGACCTGCTTCGACGCTCGCCGCTTCACCCGCAATGGCTGCTTGGCTCGAGACAACCGCTGATCGCCGCCCTTGGCGACCTGCATGGGGCGCTCGTGTTGGATATCGGCTGCGCAGACCGGTGGCTGCAGCGCGTCTTGCCCGACGACTGCCGGTACATTGGTCTTGATTATCTTGCGACCGGCAAGTTCATGTACGCATCTCGCCCAGACGTGTTTGCCGACGCCGCTTGTCTGCCTCTGGCCGATGGGGCGGTCGATGTGGTGACCATTTTCGACGTGGTGGAGCACCTATACGCGCCGCAGCGCGCCCTCACGGAAATCGCTCGAGTGCTGCGACCACAAGGAAAACTCATTCTCTCGATGCCGTTCCTGTATCCCGTTCACGACGCGCCCCACGACTATCAGCGTTACACCCTGTATGGCATCGAGCGCGAACTGGCAGCGGCAGGACTCCGTCCAAGCTCTCTGCGGCCGAGTTTGGGCTCGGCGGAATCTGCAGGGTTGGTCGCCAATCTCGCTATCGCGGGAATGGGACTGGAGGCCATCAAGCGACGTAGTCTCGGCGTGGTTTTCTTGCCGCTGATTGGCATCGCTGTTCCGGCGATCAATCTGGCCGCCTGGGTGGCGGCCAGGCTGCTTCCGTCGTGGTCGGCATTGACTGCCGGCTACCTGGTGGTCGCATACAAGCCATGAGTCAGCCGGCCCTGGTTCTGATCACCACCTCGTTTCCGATCCAGGGCGATGGCAGCGAAGCGGCTGGTGGCTTTGTCGCCGACCTGGTGGAAGAGCTCGCCAAACATGTGCCGATGCGGGTGGTGGCGCCGGGGGCGAAGTGCATCATCGAGCATCATTCCGATCGAATAGAGGTATTCCGCTACGCAGCGCCACAGCGACCGCTTTCCACATTGAAACTTTGGCGGCCATCGGATCTGCTTGCACTCGGTCGCGTGTTGATTGCCGGCGCCACCGCCACCCGGTCGGCTGCGCAAGCCGGCCCGACCTGCCACCTACTTGCGTTGTGGGCACTGCCATCGGGCTACTGGGCACGACGGGTCTCGCGCCAGATTGGAATCCCCTATTCGACTTGGGCACTGGGCAGCGATATCTGGTCATTGGGCCGCATACCCATTGTGCGCAGCCTGCTGCGAACGGTGCTTCGCGAAGCGGCAGCTTGTTTTGCCGACGGTGTTGAGCTAGCTCAGGATACGCACCGCATCGCAAGTCGAGAGGTCGAGTTCTTGCCCAGCACGCGCGCGATCAGCAAGTCCCGAAGCAGTCCGCTCAAGTCGGAGCCGCCCTATCGACTCTTGTTTCTCGGGCGCTGGCATCCGAACAAGGGAATCGATCTACTCCTAGAGGCCATGCGCCTGTTGTCGCAGCGCGACTGGCAACGCATTGAGGCCGTCGAGATTTGCGGAGGCGGGCCGATGGAGGCTTCGGTACGACAGGGCGTGGCGATCTTGCAACAGGCCGGTCGTCCGGTGCAGCTGCAGGGATACCTCGACAAGGAGGCCGCAGAAGCGACGATCCTGCGTGCAGACTATCTGCTGATTCCATCGCGGATCGAGAGCATTCCGGTGGTCTTCTCGGACGCCATCAAACTGGGCTGTCCGGTCGTTTCCACGCCGACGGGAGATCTGCCAGGTTTGATCGAGAAATTTGCGGTCGGCGTGTCTGCGAGTGAAGGCAGTGCGGCGGCGATGGCTGAGGCGATCAGCGTGGCGGTCAATTCGGCCCCGTCTCAGTTTCAGACCGGGCTGGGCAAACTCGCGACCATGTTCTCGTTGAGCGAGTCGATTGCGCCGCGTTTGCTTGGATTGGCGCTGGGCGGGCGCGGATGAGCCGCGCCGCGGAATCAGGACCACCGCCCGGGATTGGCCATCGCTTTGGAGCGGTGTCGTTTCTGGCTGTGGCGATCACGGTGGCCTTGGTGAGCTTCCTGCTGTGGCAGTCTTGGGATGAAGTGCGCGAAGGGCTGGTCAAGGCATCGCCGATCGTGCTCCTTGCCGGCTGGCTGTTAGCGACGGTATCGACCCTGACAGCCTTCCTGGCATTTGCCGAGCTCTGCAACGCTGTGCATCGGCAGCCGTTGCCGCTGACCGCGCTCGGCCATCTGTATTTCACCGCCCAGTTGATGAAGCATTTGCCGGGTCGCGTGTGGGGGGTCGCCTATCAAGGTGTGATGACACGCGGCCGCATACCGATGCTTGAGTGGGTTGCCATCAATATTGGATATCTCGCTCTGTCCACCTATTTCGCGCTGCTGTTCGCGCTTGTCGTGGTGTTGGCCTGGGTTGCGCCCTGGTTGGGCGCCATGGCGTTGCTACTGGGAATCGCCCTGCTGGCTCTTGCCTGGCGTCCATGGGCAGGTGAACTGGTTGTTAAGGGCGTCGGGCTGATCAGCCGACGTGGGCGGGACAGGTTGCACGGAGCCGTTCGGTCCACCGCCTCAGTTCCTCGCAGCAGTAAGATCCGGTTCGTATGGCTCTCACTGCTGGGATGGGCGTTGTATGCCGCCGCTTGGTCGCTCTACGGCGCCGCGTATCCGGAGTTGGGCGCGGCTGCCGGTATCCATCTCTCGGCCAGCTATACCCTTGCTTGGGTCATCGGCTATCTGTCACTGGTCACACCCTCTGGAATAGGCGTGCGTGAGCTGATCTTTGCAGGTTTGTCCATTGGCTACCCTACCGACATTGTGCTGTATGGCATGCTGATCGGCCGCGCCGGTCTGCTGGCCACCGATCTCGCTTTGGGCACCGTCTTCTGGCCCTATCAAAATGACGCAAGAAAATAACTTCGACGCGCTCCCGGTTTTCGACGACCAGGGCCGAAATCTGGTCGATCCAGCCGATAGTTGGGGCCGCAAGACAGCCTATATCACCTGTTTGCAGGCCAAGGCCATTACCACCTATGTGGGGCGCGGAACGGGCCTGGCATTGGATCTAGGCTGCGGCTACGGCCGCATGAGCGGCACCCTGCGCGAGCTTGGCTGGCAGGTTACCGGCCTCGACGTCTCAAAGCGAGTTTTGATGGCTGCATCGCGCATGGCACCCGCGGGAACCTGGTGTGTAGGAAGCTTGCCTCACCTTCCGTTTGCAGATCGAACCTTTGACCTGGTGCTCGCGCAGAACCTGCTTCGCGTACTGCATCTGAACCAGGTGTTGAATGTTGCCGACGGCATTCCTCGGGTGGTAAAGCCTGGCGGGCGGCTGGTTGTGGTCGACAATATCCGCCAGGGTCACCGCGACTTCGTCCCAGAGTCTGTGGTAATCGAGAAGTTTGCCCGCAATGGCTTTGGCTTGGTCTCGCGCACAGCCATACGGGCAGCGCGCTGGTGGGGGATCTACCTGGTCCGATACGGTGTGATTCCGCCACGGGCATTCGATCGCCTGGCCGAGCATGAGCTGTCTCGCATGGCGAGCCGGCGGGGCAGCCCGCGTTGGCAGTACCACAACGTGCTGTTTGTCTTTGAGCGCTTCACTTGAACAGCGCTGCAAACTCGCCCGATCTTGCCAGCTTGCCGATCATCCTCAGCGGTGGACTGGAGATCGTGAGTCTGGCAGTCGCCGAAACACTGCAGCGTGCAGGTATCGGCTATCGGGTGATATCGCTTGTGCCGCGCAGCCTGCTGCGCGGAGCGCCAGGCTGCGAAAGACTGGTTGATCTCGCTCAAGTGGCCAGTAAGCCGGAGCGCCTAAGGGTTGCGCTGCTGGAATGCCTGTACGATTGGCAGGCGGCGGATAGCCGCAAGCTGGTGCTGTTCGCTACTGAAGACGGCGGTCTGCGCTGCCTCAACGAGTTCGCTGAGGAGATTTGCCAGGTGGCTGATTTTCCGCGTGCGCGCGCCTTGCGCTACGGTGGGCTGGATAAGGCTGAGCTGTTCCTGCATCTGGCCAACTCCGGTGCTTCTCAGGACATTCCAGCTACCGAGGTGCTTGATGATCTGGAGCAGGTTCCAGCCGCGCTGCGGCGCTTGGGAGATTGCGCAATCTTCAAGCCAGCGCTGAAGCCGTGGGACATGGATTTGAGCAGGATGGGGGCAAAGCTCGTGACTCGGCAGGGTGGGGAGTCTGATCGAGAGTTGATGGCGCGTCTGAGTCGCGCCTGGCCGATCTCCCATCGTTGGGTGGCGCAGCAGCGGCTACGGCCATACGGCAACGGTGAGCGTGGCGTGTGGGCGGTACGCGGCGCGCACTCGATCGACGCCATCGAGTTCGTGGAGCGATGGAAGCATCCGGCCAGTGGTGGAACGGGGTGTTGGGTTGAGACTACGCAGGAAGATCAGCTGAAGTCGGCGGGCACACGAATTCTGGAGGCGCTGGACTATCGAGGATTGGCAGAGATTCCGTTTCTCCAGCAGGCTGACGGCAGCCCGCGAATGCTGGAAGTCAATCAGCGCGCCTGGCTCCAGGTTGGCCTGGCTGAGCATAGCGGCGCGGCGATGGTGCTAAACACGCTGCGAGCATTGTCAGATGAGCCGTTGAGCGACAGTCAGGCCACGTTTGTGCCGCGTACCTGGGTCAACTTGGAGCGCGCTGCTGCTGCTGCCGTAAGTGGCGATAACGGGGGGCGATCTTCGGCCTGTGTCACCTTGATACGCCTGCTCCTTTCGAGACCACAGCTTGCTGTGTATTCGAGCCGCTTTCCGCGCGTGCGTCGACGCTGGGTGGCTAGAATGGCAGGCAAAGTCGGGCGCTACCTGCTCAGTAAGTTGAAAGGTTCGAAATGAGGGCGCGAATTGGCGTTTTCGACTCGGGGGTGGGCGGCCTCACCGTGCTGCGCCGATTGCTTGAGCGCTTGCCCAACGCTGAGTATCACTATTTGGGTGATACCGCGCGGGTGCCGTATGGCATTCGATCTGCTGATACGATTGTCGAGTATTCGCGCGAAGGTCTCAGCTACCTGCGCGGCTTGGGGGTGGATCTCTTGGTGGTGGCGTGCAATACGTCCTCAGCGATTGCCGTGCCCAGTCTGCATGATGAGTTCTCACATCCCCTTATTGGCGTCGTGAATGATGGGGTAGAGATCGCGAGTGATCTGGCACAGCGCGGCGCTCTCGTTCTGGGTACGCGCGCTACCATCATGGCGGACATCTATCAACGGCAGATTGCCCAGCGGCGACCGGCGTTGCCTGTGCGTGGACTGGCTTGCCCGCTGTTTGTGCCGATCGTCGAAGAAGGCTGGGCTGATTCGCAGGTGGCGGTCGATGTGGCGCGTCGCTACTTGGATCAATGCAGTGATTTTTCTTTCGATCTGGTCTTGCTGGGATGCACCCACTTCCCGATCATGCAAGCGACCTTGGAACGGGCAGTGGGCCAGGACGTGCGCGTAGTCGACCCTAGCGTTCGGGTGGCGTCGCGGGTCGCGGGATGCTTGCCGAGTGCTGCTTCAGGTGGATGTCCCGAAGTGCATTTCCACGTCACAGACTCACCTGAAGGTTTCACCCGTGTAGCGCGAGCGATGGGCATGCCGATTCACAACGAGGTCAAACACGTCGACGTGGCGGCCCTTCTCAGCTGAACGGTTTGCGGCACATCAGGATGAATCCTGGCAGTAGGCCGGGAGCGAACCGGCATGCCATCAATGCCAGCTTCTGGCGCAGGCTGCCCACCGGAATCAGGTCTTCGCTGTCATAGCGCACTGGGTCGCGCAGGATCCGTTCTACACACGACTCCACCTCAAACCGCGGCAGCATACCCAGCACTCGGCGTCGCGATAGAGGACGCTCCAGGTAGTGATCGCCCTTGCCACAGACGCGCATGTAATAGTCCGCCAGCCAAGAAGGAAGCCAGCTGAGAAACGGCAAATGGTAGTGGGGTTCAATCAGTTCCCACTTGCTTGGGCCGGAGAAATAGCAAACGCCGCCCGGAACCAGCACGCGCCAGATCTCATCTAACAGCTGCTGTGGCTGGTCGGTGTGCTCGTAGATGTGGTTGCAGATCACCGCATTGACGCTGGCGTCAGCGAATGGCAGTTGTTCGCCGTCCGCGATGGCGAAGCTGACAAGGTTATCCGAGCAAAAACCCGCCGATGCATCGAGGTCGACGCCGACACACAGCGCTGCCTCGCCTGTCAGCGAGCGAATCATTTCCCCGGTCGAACAGCCTACATCGACTATGAATCCATCCTCGCGCGGCGTGACCCCCGCCTCTCTCAGCAACGTCTTGATCTTAGCTGCGCGTTTCGCTCGGGTTTGGTGGTAGCGGTCGAATGCGGCTTCGGCGTGCCCAGTCCAGCCCTCTTTCATGTAGCTTCGGGCTTTTTCTTTCAGGTTTGGACGAGGATTCGAGCTCATTCCGCGGCAGCGTTTGCAAGGATGTCGGAAACGGCGGCGATCACCCGCGTGACGTCGCTATCGCTGAGCAGGGCCGAGAGCGGCAGGCTGACGGTCTCGCGGCCGAGGCGCATGGCGTTGGGCCAGTGCTCTGGCTGCCAGCCGAAACGATGTTGATAGTAGGGGTGCTCGGCAACCGACAAGTAATGCACGCCAGTTCCGATCTTGCGCCGGTTCATTTGATCGAGGAACGCATCGCGCTCGATGCCAGTGCGCTGCGTTTCGACCCCAACTGTGTACAGATGGAAGCCGTGCCGAGTGTCGTCGGTGGGTTCTGTCGGAAGGTGTAGAGGCGCTGGTGCGAATTCGTCTTGGTAGCGTTGCCAGATGTCGCGGCGGCGCAGCCAGTTCTGTTCCACTCGCGCCAACTGATGGATACCAATCGCGGCCTGCATGTCCATCATGTTGTACTTGAAGCCGCACTCAACTACTTGGTAATGCTTGTAGCCCTGATCCCCAAACCGGTGCCAGGCATCTTTGCTCATGCCATGCAAGGCAAGCACCTTGGCGCGGGCGATGTGCGCCTCGCTTCTGCCGAGGATCATGCCCCCTTCGCCGGTAACCACGTTCTTGGTGGCATAAAAGCTAAAGCAACCGAAATCGCCAAAGGTGCCCACGGGCTGACCTCGATACTTGGACTCCACGGCGTGGGCACAGTCCTCGATAACCAGGAGTTTGTGCTTCACTGCGATGTCCATGATGCTGGCCATGTCGCATGGTCGGCCGGCAAAGTGAACCGGAAGAATGGCTTGAGTGCGTGGCGTAATGGCTGCTTCGATCGCAGCCGGCGAAATGCACTGTGTATTGGGGTCGACGTCGGCCAGCACCGGCGTCAGTCCGGCATGAATGATCGCGTTCACCGTGGCGCAGAACGTCAATGGGGTGGTGATCACCTCGGCGCCGGGGTCGAGGCCGGCGGCCACCATGCTGACGTGCAGGGCGGCGGTACACGAATTCACTGCGGCCACATGTGGTGCGGCTACGCCCTTGTAGGCTGCAAAGTCCTGTTCAAACCTTGCTACACGTGGGCCGGTTCCCAGCCAGCCCGAGCGCAAACACTGTTCTACTTCGAGGATTTCTTCCTCGCCAATCAAGGGCGCTCCAAAAACCAGAAAGGGCGCTTCGTTCGGATTCATTGGCTTTCCCCGGTGCGGTCGTCTCGGGTGGCGTTGGGCGATTGATTTGAGCTTGTCGCGACCGAAGCTTCGCGCAGTATGTCTGCCATCGCCGCCCCAAATCGGCGTTGCATGGCCGCTCGAGTTGCTGCATAGCCGGGCATGTCGCGCAGCTTTAGCTGGCAGGTCATCAGCAGAGTCCAGTCTCGTGGATCGTCATCTGATAGCGAAATCGCTTCGCGCAAGGCAGGCGCGGCTGCGCCGCAGTCCTCATCCAGCATGTGCAGCGCAGCTTGTTGGCGCAACCATGCTGCGCGAGCGTCCGTGCTGTGCGCAAGACTACGGTTGCCGGCCGCCGCGGCGGCGAGTCTTGCCATAGAACTCGCTGCAATCGCAGGACAACGCCCGTCAGCGACGCGATCGGCAATTGACTGAAACAGCTGAAAGGAATCCTTGTTCAAGGTTGCTGCTTGCCACCAGTCTGAGTCGACCCGCTCCGTGTCGACCCCGCGACAGCGGAGCGACCAGGCAAGAAGAGCAGGTTGTGCATGCATGGGGTGTCTGATCCTCAGAGACTCGACAAGCGCTTTCGCTTCGCCTTCGCTCGTAGGATCGCTTTCGAGCATCAGTGCCAGCTCAGTCGCAGCCCTCAAGGAATCGGGGTGGTGTTGAAACTCGGCTCGTATGAACCTATCGAACGAACTCCAATCCTTAGCACGCTCGTGCGTGCTAAGGGCCAGAGCGATACAGGCCGTAGTACCCAGGGCCATCGCAACCCGCCGCTTGAACATGCTCAACGCCCATCCCAGCAGCAATGCGGGGCCGAACATCGCCAAGTAGTTCCTGTGTTCGAAGTAGAGCTCGAGCGGCACCACGCTTGACTCCAGCGCGTGTGCGGCAAAGAACCATGCAATGGCGATGGCAGGGATAGGCGCCTTACGTCGAATGAGGATGGCGATCGATATGAGACTGAGCAATAAGAGTGCGAAGAGCGATGTTGCTAGATCGACCTGCTGCACGATCGCGATGTCATCTCGGTACAGTCCCATCGATGCAGGTCGCGGCCAGAAGATCAGACCGAGGTAGCCGGGAAGTACATGCAGCTGAGTCAGCACCCGCTCGAGCAACGTGAATGGGCGCTCGTCGTAGTAGGCATAAAGCGCCGGCCAGCGGGAGGCGAAAGCCACTGTGCCCAGCACGATGGGGCCCGCGATGCATGCGGCGAATCCGGGCTCAAATGATTTGCGCTCTTTGCTCTGCTGAGCCGGCCACCGAAAGACAGTCAACTCGAGAATCCCAAGGAACAACGGCACAAGTACGCCATTCTCTTTTGCGAGGTAGGCCAGTGCGGTACAGACCAGCACCAGGCCAATGCGGCCAGCGTTCTTGACCGGGTGCCCTTCTGCTTCGGCGAGTCTCGTGCGCCAATGGACATAAGCCAGGATGGCGAGCACAGAAAACAATGCACTCAGTTGCGCCATTCTCTGTACAGGATAGGCGACCGTGCTCAGCAACAAGGGGTGCAGTAGCACCGAAGCAGCGCAGAGCATTGCCGTTGAATTGACTCGACTTTCGTCATGGCCAGATATCGACATCAGCTTTCGCGCCAGCACCAGGACCAGCAGGGCGAAACCGATATGCAAGATCAAATTGCCCATCTTGTAACCAAAGGCTGTGGCACTGCCGGACAGTTCGTGGGTGAGCACGAAACTCAAGTTGGCGAGCGCCCGACCTCTGACGTGATGGGGGGCCATGGCCAAGGTTTCCCACAGGCCGAGCCCGGCTTCGCGAGCGCCGGCGAGCTGCGGGATAACGGTCAGGTCATCAAGCAGATAGGGGCCGCTGAGCGCTGGCCAATAGGCTGCCGAGCAGATGAGGACCAGAATCGCCCAAGTCGCCACAGCCTTGGCTTTCATCGGCAGTCCAGTGATCATCGCTCAGCATCCTGGGGCAGCAATCGCTGGTCGCGCAGTTGCCGCATACTGATCGCGTGGGGAGGTTTCTTCAGATGTTCCAGCCATCGTACAACCGTGGTTTGGAGGTCTGCGGGAGTCAACCCGTCACAGCCCCCGTTGTCGACGCGTCGCGACAGCATGCCCAACCAATTTGCGTGTTGAAACGTCATCACGCTGGGTCTGGATTGCATGAAGGCAGCTCGTCGTGAAGGCGACAGTTTGGCCTCTAGGCTGCAGTCGACAATGGCGTGCCAGGTGGCGGCAATGGTTGCATTGTCCGCGCCGCTGTTCTCCAGCGCAGCAAACGCGCGCTGAGTCCTGCCCGGGTCGTTTGCCTCAATTCCACGGGCAATTTCAATCACCTGCAATCGCCGGGAAACCTGGGGGGGCGGCGGACTCTCGGCAGACAACAAGCGATCAAGATCGCCCCACGCATAGGAGCGTTGTACGCAAAGCAGCCAGAGTGGGAGCAATAGGCTTATCGAAGCGAGCCACAGTGAGTGGCGATGAGCCAGAAGTTTCGTCGGAGCCAAACCCAAAGCGGCAATTAACAGTCCAGCGAGCGCCAGGTAGTTGCGATGCTCGAACGCGAGTTCGAGTGACAGAGGGCCAGCCTCCAGGCTGTGGCAGACCAACCACCACAACAGGCCCAGCGAAAGCAGCGGTCGCGAACGACGAATACCGAATGCAAGCGCCGACACGGCCAACAGGCCAACGATGCTCAGCAGGGTGGAAATGGGTTGAGCCCAACTGGTTGAGATAGGCAGCCCGTCTCGAAACAGATACAGGTTCTGGTCGAAAGGCAGGAAAGTCGCGAGCAAGTAGTGAGAGAGCACCCGTGGTTCGGTGATCAGCCGCTGCCAGAGGTCGAAATCTCGCGCTGCATAGCCACCGAAGAAGTATCCGGGGTCGGTCGCCGCGAACAGAACGATAGCAACCACGCCCAAGCAGAGAATACCGGTCCAGGCCCAGACCGACCGGGTCTTTGGGAGGCAGTTCAATGCTGAGACTTCTACGGCCAAAGCCAAAGGCAAGGCCAGAATGGCGTTCTCCTTACACAGCATTCCCGCTGCCATGGTTGCCGGGAAAGCCAGCCACAGCCAGAGCAGCCCGGTTCGAGCTTGACTTGCCTGCAATGTCCGTCCTTGGATGTAGGCCAGTACCGCAAGAATCTGCGCTAGGGAGGAGAGCACCTCCATGCGCTGCACCGAGTACAGCACGGTGCTCACTTGCAGGGGATGGATTGCCCAGGCGGCCGCGCAAATCATTGACCATGCTGCGGCGCGACGTTCATTCATCCCGTGAACGGTGAGGAGGCGATTCAACAGTGCTGCCAGCGCAAGCGCCGTGAGCAGGTGAAAAACAAGGCTCAATGCCTTGAAGCCGAAGGGCTGTTCGCCAAAGATCGCCATGTTCATTGCGAACGTCAAATAGGAAATTGGTCTCTGAAGCGGCCCAGAGCCGTTGTCGAAAATGGCCCTGCTGAGCGAGGTTTCACCGCTCCACCAAGCGAACAGCAATTGAAAATTTGCGTGATCGTCGAGCACGAAGGGGCCTAGTAGCCCCGGGATGAAGGCGGTGGCTGTCAACAGCAAGAGCCAGGGTAGCTTGCGGGTCGCCGCGCTGGAATACACAAAGCTCATAAGGTGCTGTGCAGTGCTGGTGAGGTGTTCATACCTAAAGGATCGCGCGGCTCGCGGCAATCGATGGGCAAAAAAAAACAGCACCGCGTTGGCGGTGCTGTCTTTTCACAACTGAATTGCGATTGGTTAGCTTACGGGCAAATCGCCACCGGACGAGTGATCGCCGCATTCAGAATACGGCAGGAGGTCGGCAGGTACTTCAGCTCGGACGCATCGACGCCCGGACCACCACCGCAAACCCACTCGACATCATTGTTCTGGGTCGAGCAACCGTAAGCATTCAGCTGAACTCCCAGGTCGGTGACGCTCGCAGGTGCACCAACGCCCGAACGGGTACCGCTGACGGTCTCAAGGATGTCCAAGTACAGGATGCTGTCACGAATGCCGGTGCGGGTATAGGTGCTGGTGGCGCCTTCGCAGTAGTTCGTGGTGCGAAGCACACGACCGACGGCGTCAGGCTGAGGCATTGAAGCGATCGAGGTGAACGTTTCCGAGATCAGCAACTTAGACGGCCCGGCGCCGTTGACACATTCGCTGATGCGGGTGCGAACGGTGTAGTCGGAGTAGGCCGGAATGGCGATGGCCATCAGGATGCCGATGATCGCGATCACGATCATCAGTTCGATCAAGGTGAAGCCTTTCATATTCTTCATAGTGAAATCCCCGCTATAGCGTGAGTGGATTAAGCATAACGCGTGGCATCGAACCTGTGTCCATTCTGGCTCTCACCCGCAGGTCGATTAAAGCAGAAGTCGTGCCAGCCTTCCATGCGGGGGTGTTGCGTGGGGTCGATGGCAGCTTGAATGTCTGGCGTCGCGTTCAACAGTGACGCATTGCGTCAGTTATTGTCGGCATTGGTGACGTTCCACGGGTCGGTCGGAAATATCCCCAGCACCGTGCCATTTCGTACATCCAGCACCACGGTGGCGTCGCCGCGGCGTGAGGTCAATGGAACAAAGCGGGCGTCTTCCCGAGGTACGCCTGCTTTGCCGATAACTTGCATCATGCTCTCAAGCGTGGCGCTGTCGGTCTGGAGTCGGCCAAGGGGCTTCCCGTTCTGTGCCAGTCCCAGGCTGACTTGATCGAGCGGGATGTAGCGCTCAGGCTTTTGGTGGATGTCTTCACCTGCTGCGCCAGAAAAGACCAATTCCAGCGACTCCGTTGAGTTGCGGCCCATCTGCGCGCCAATCCAAACCGGACCAGTCCAGGACAGCTGTCTAGCCTCAGCGAGAGGCGAGCTTGCCAGCCGATCAGGATCGGTCTCGTTCGCAAACACCACATCGAAGCGATCGAAAACCCCGACGATAAAGGCCGGGCGCGATTGCGCCATGATGTACACGCCGTAGGACAGGAAGGCTGCCTGCAGCAGAGCAATGACAGTGAGGTCGAAGCGTAGGCTGGGTTTGCCGGCGCGGTAGACGATCAGGGTCAGCAGGGGGCCGGCGATGACATCGACCGAGGCCAGAATTAGCAGGAGTTGGTCGGCACCCAGTGCGCCGAACAGAGTCCAGCCGTACCAAAGTCCAATGAGTACTGCTGCGACAACGCCCACTACGGTGGCGCTGATCAGCAGGTGAATGCCGGCTGCACTCCAGCGACCAATTGAACGGGGGGGGGTAGGTTGCTGCTCTTGCATCGTCATTCGATTCCCAGTTTCTTCAGCTTGTAGCGCATCGCGCGGAAGGTGATGCCGAGTTTTGCGGCGGCCTTGGTCTTGTTGTACTTGCACTCGATCAGAGCCTTCTGGATCGCTTCGCGCTCCAGTGACTCGATGAAGTCAGGCAGGGCGTCGCCGCTTGGCACGCTCATCGGTGCAGGAGGTTCAGCCACTTCGTCGCCGTTGCGCACGACCTCGGTCGGGACGGGCGTTGGGCTGTTGCTGGGCAGGCGCAGATCCTCTTCGTGGATGGTGCCGGCATCGCACAGGGCGACAGCGCGTTCGAGGATGTTTTCCAGTTCGCGTACATTGCCGGGGAACGGGTAGTAACGCAGTGCTTTGCTGGCATCAGCGGCCAGTTGGTAGCCGGGGTCGCCGTTTTCGGCGGCGAGCTTGCGCAGGATGGCATCGGCGAGCAGGGCGATGTCTTCAGTGCGCTTGCGCAGCGGCGGCACGTGCAGCTCGATCACATTGATGCGATAGAACAAATCGTGGCGGAAGCGGCCATCCTGCACGCGGTCGTTGAGGTTGGTGTGAGTGGCCGAGAGAATGCGGACGTCAATCGGGTTTTCGGTGTTGGCACCGATCGGCCGTACCGATTTCTCCTGAATCACCCGAAGCAGCTTGACCTGCATGTGCAGCGGCAGTTCGGCCACCTCGTCCAGAAACAACGTGCCGCCCTGCGCGGCCTGAAACAGGCCTTCCTTGTCGGCGATGGCGCCGGTGAAGCTGCCTTTGCGATGGCCGAAGAACTCGCTCTCCATCAATTCGGTCGGAATGGCGCCACAGTTCACCGGTACAAAGGGCGCCTCCGCACGCGGCCCCTGCTCGTGGATAAGCCGCGCCACCAGTTCCTTGCCCACGCCGGATTCGCCGCTGATAAACACGGGGGCCTGGCTGCGTGCGACCTTGGCGATCATTGAGCGCAGTTGGGTGATTGGCGTGGAATCCCCCAGCAGCTTGTTGTTGCTGAGTTGCAGCTGGGCCCGGCGTTGCTCTGACAGCTGCAGGGCGTTCTGCACCATGCGTCGCAGAACATGCAGGTCCACCGGTTTGGAAACGAAATCAAAGGCGCCGGCCTTGAGGGCCTGAACCGCTGCATCGACATTGCCATGGGCGGTGATCATGGCGACCGGTGTGTCGGGGTAGCGGCTGGCGATCAGCTCGATCAGCAGCTGTCCGGAGCCGTCAGGCAGGCGCATGTCGGTGAAGCATAGGTCGTAACTCTTGCCGCCCAGCAGCTTCTGCGCCGATGCCAGGTCGGCGGCGGTATCGACCTTTAGACCCATTCGCGTCAGCGTCAGTGAGAGCAGTTCGCGAATATCTCGCTCGTCATCGACGATCAGGGCAGAACGGGTCGACAGCATGGACAGATCCAAGGGCAGGCCGCGCCCACTTTAGCGCCATTGCATAAACAGGTCACGGGGGGCGATTGCCGAATCGGCCGCTCAGCTGTCGAATGCCCGCGCCAGGGTCAGGCGGAAACGGCTCGGCTGTTCGCCCTCTTCCGGCAGGTATTCCAGGGATGCTTGGTTGGCCTCACATAGGGCCTTGGCGATGTACAGGCCGAGGCCGCTCCCGACGTCGCTGGTGGTGAAGAAAGGATCGAAAATCCGCTCTCGCATGGCCTCCGGAATGCCGGGGCCACTGTCGCAGACGTCGATGGTGGGAAAGCCCGATTCACTATCGGCCAGGGCATGAATCACGATCCGAGCGGGCTCGCCCGGTCGGTGCCCATGCTTCAGCGCATTGCTGACCAGGATGCCCAGCACCTGATGCAACTGTGAGGGGTCGACCACCGCGCGAACATTGGCGTGGCAGATTCCCTGATGCAGAGTTTCGGGGTCGAGGAAGTGATCACTGCGATAGTCGGTGACATAGTTGGAAATCCACTCGCAGATGTCGATCGACTCTGGCCGTGAGCGTTCGCGTCGCGACAGCGCCAGCACATTTTCGACGATGCCGTTCATTCGGTGGCAATGATTGAGCATGATCTCGATCAGTCGGCGATCCTCAGCCGGAAGCTCGGTTGACTCTTCCAGCAGCTGAGCGGCATGTTGGATGGCGGCCAGCGGATTGCGAATCTCGTGCGCGATCGAGGCCGACAGGCGTCCCAGCGTGGCCAGGGTCAGCGCCTCGGCACGCCGCGAGACCAAGGAGCCATCGTCCAGAAAGATCAGGTAGAGCTCTTCGCGCGTGCCAAGGCGCGTCATCCGCGGGATGACCGAAGGCAGGTCGGGTCGCAGTTGCAGGGTGCTGTCTTCAACCTCCTTGGGTGCGCCAAGCCACTCGGCAACACGGCTGGCCAGCACCGGGCTGATCGCTCGCAGATCGCGCTTGCCACTGGGTGGGGCACCGAGGAGATGCCAGCCGGTCTCATTCAGTAGGCGGATCTGCATGTTTTGATCGACCACGGCGACGCCGGATCGCATGCGCCGAATCACCAGCTCGTTGACCTCAGCCAGACTTTCAGCACGGGCTCCATGCTGTTCGGCCAGTGCCAAGCTGTCGCGCAGCTGCTTTCCCAGCTGGTAGCAAAGCACTGCGGCGGTGAGATAGGTCACGCACAGCATCGCCGTTTCGATGGCACTTCCGCGATCCGACCACTGGTAAATGCCGGTCAGTACGAACTCGCCGGTGGTGGCAGCCCCGGCCAGCGCCGCAAAGCCAATGCCCCAGCGAAACGGCAGCAGCAGCGCACAGGCCCCGACATTCACGATCAGCAGCAGGGAGAGACCGATGTCCGGGCCATCCAGAACGGCGCGGGCGGTGGCCGTGACCAGAATGTCGACAACGATGCCGACGGCTGCCAGCCAGGACAAGCGCGCCCGCGCGCGGATGGTCGGCAGAAAGATCAGCACGGCAAAGATCAGGTAGGACACCGACAGCGCGCGACCGAGCGCCGGCTGGCGTAGTTCGGTGACCTCCAGGCCGGCAGGGCTGAAGACGAAGAAGGCCAGTACGGCGGCCTGAAACGCACGCCACAGGGTGAAGAAATACGCCTCCCGACGCAGCGCCGCGCGATCGACCGCGCTGGCGCGCAGCCGGCGGCGCTGCTGCGGCGCGGTTTGGTCGGTCAAAGTGGGTGCGGCAGGAGGAGGGGCGGTGCTCATTCGGGCACACTAACGGACCTGCGACCAAAGTGGGAAGCGCAGAAGTTTTGCCTTTGGGCGGGCCGTTCGCCACAATACCGGCGCTCTGTACCGGGTCTCATGCGACCTCTCAACCACGCCGCTGCGTCGCCCGGTGCTCCTCTTCACAATTCTCAGGTGCAGCATGAACTTCCACGAGTATCAGGCGAAAGAATTGTTTGCCGAGTACGGCATTCCGGTCCCGGTGGGCCGCGTAGCGCGTACCCCCGAGCAAGCGGTTGAGGCCGCCAAAGCGATCGGCGGCGAACACTGGGTGGTCAAGGCGCAGATTCACGCCGGCGGCCGCGGCAAGGCCGGCGGCGTCAAGCTGGTCAAATCACTGGATGACGTGCGTGAGGCTGCGGCCGGCATGCTCGGTAAGAAGATGGCCACCTACCAGTCCGGTGGTCGCGCGCTGCCGGTGGATTGCGTGCTGATCACTGAAGCCACCGATATTGCCAAGGAGCTGTACCTGTCGGTGCTGGTGGATCGCTCTTCGAAGAGCATCAGCTTTATTGCCTCGGCCGAAGGCGGTGTCGAGATCGAGAAGGTGGCGGAAGAGAATCCGGACGCCATCCACACCGTCCAGGTGCAGTTCGTGCAAGGGCTGCAAGCCTTTCAGTGTCGGCAGATCGGCTTCGGCATGGGCCTCAACGCCAAGCAGGCCAATCAGCTGACCAAGATCATGATGGGCCTGTTCAAGCTGTTCAACGAGAAAGACCTGTCCCTGGTCGAGCTGAATCCGCTGGCGATCATCAGCAATGGTGATCTGGTGGCGCTGGATGGCAAGGTCAACTCCGATGACAACGCTGGTTTCCGTCAGACCCGTCTGGTCGCCATGCGTGACCGCGCGCAGGAAGACGAGCAGGAGGCCGAGGCGGCCGAGCACGACCTCAACTACGTCACCATGGACGGCAATATCGGCTGCATGGTGAACGGCGCCGGTCTGGCCATGGCGACCATGGATGTGATCAAGCTCAACGGCGGTGAACCGGCCAATTTCCTCGATGTCGGCGGCGGCGCCACGCGTGAGCGCGTGACCGAGGCGTTCAAGCTGATTCTGGCCTCGCACAAGGTCAAGGCCATCCTGGTCAACATCTTCGGCGGCATCGTGCGCTGCGACATGATCGCCGAGGGCATCATCGCCGCGGTGAAGGACGTCGGCGTGACCATTCCGGTGGTGGTGCGGCTGGAAGGCACCAATGTCGACAAGGGCAAGGCCTTGCTGGCCAACAGCGGACTGGCCCTGATTCCTGCCGACGACCTGAACGACGCGGCCAAGAAGGCCGTGGCGGCCGCTGCCTGAATCGATCGAGGACTATGACATGAGTGTGTTGGTCAACAAGAACACCAAGGTGATCGTGCAGGGCTTTACCGGCCAGCAGGGCACCTTCCACGCCGAACAGATGCTTGAATACGGCACCAAGGTGATGGGCGGCGTCACTCCCGGCAAGGGCGGCAAGGAACATATCGGACTGCCGGTGTACGACACCGTGCAGGATGCAGTCGACGACACCGGCGCTGATGCCTCGGTGATCTACGTGCCACCGCCGTTCGCCGCCGACGCCATCCTGGAAGCCGCCGATGCTGGCATCCGGGTGATCGTGGCGATTACCGAAGGCATTCCGGTGCTGGACATGCTGCGCGTCAAGCACGCGCTGGCCCATTACGACGAGTGCTGGCTGATCGGCCCGAACTGCCCCGGTATCATCACCCCGGGCGAATGCAAGATCGGCATCATGCCGGGCCACATTCACCTGCCGGGCAAGGTTGGCATCGTGTCGCGTTCGGGCACACTGACCTATGAGGCAGTCAAGCAGACCACCGATGCCGGGCTAGGCCAGAGCACCTGTATCGGCATCGGCGGCGACCCGATCCAGGGACTGAACTTCATCGACGCCCTGCAATTGTTCCAGGACGATCCGCAGACCGAGGGCATCATCATGGTCGGCGAGATTGGCGGCAGCGCGGAAGAAGAGGCTGCCGAGTTCATTACCGAGTACGTCACCAAACCGGTGGTCGGCTTCATTGCCGGCGCCTCGGCGCCTCCGGGCAAGCGCATGGGCCACGCCGGCGCCATTGCCTCGGGCGGCAAGGGCACTGCAGCGGGCAAATTTGCTGCGCTGGAAGCAGCCGGCGTTACCACCGTGCGTTCGCCGGCGGATCTGGGCAAGGCCTTGCTGCAGAAAATGAAATAAGGTCAACCACGATCGCGAGAGACTTGATGGGCCGCCATGTGCGGCCCATTCTTTGTTTGCAAGCCCCATGGCTGGGGATCGAGGATGGGTATGCGAATCGCCCTGGCGCAGTTCGATTTTCCGGTGGGAGCGGTCAGCCACAACGCTGAACGTATAGTTTCACTGATCGAGCAGGCGCGCGATGTGCACGCCGCCGACTTGGTGGTGTTCCCGGAGTTGGCCTTGTCGGGTTACCCGCCCGAAGATCTGCTGCTGCGTCCGAGCTTTCTGCGTGCGGTGGCCGACAGCCTGTCCGAGATTGCCGCCACCGTGCACGGCATCGTCGCCTTGGTCGGGCATCCCGAAGCGATGGGGAGCGTGGTGTTCAATGCCCTCAGTGTGTTGCGCGAGGGCAAGGTCGAGGCCACCTATCGGAAGCGCGAGCTGCCGAACTATGCGGTATTCGACGAGCGTCGCTACTTTGCCCGTGGCGATAACTCGGTGGTGATCGATGTGGGCGGAGTCGCCGTCGGACTGTTGATCTGCGAGGATCTGTGGTTCGCCAAGCCGCTGCGCGATACCGTCGCTGCCGGCGCTGAGCTGGTGGTGGTGGCCAATGCCTCGCCCTACGAAGCCGACAAGCCGGCCGAGCGTGATGCCTTGATGGCCAGGCGCGTGGCGGAGACTGGCTGCCCGCTGGCCTATCTCAATCTGGTCGGTGGCCAGGATGAGCTGGTATTCGACGGTGCTTCGGTACTGGCCGATGGCGACGGCACCGCGCATCCTGCCGCGCTGGCCTTTGGCGACAGCTGGTTGATCGCCGATTTCGATCAAACCAGGAAGTGTTGGAACCGTGTGCTATGGCCGGAGGCGGGTGACGAATCGCGGCTGGCGCTGACCTACGATGCCTTGGTGCGGGCAACCCGTGACTACGTGCTCAAGAACGGCTTTCGCAACGTCTGGATCGGCTTGTCCGGTGGCATCGACTCGGCCCTGACATTGGCCATCGCTGCCGATGCGCTGGGACCCGCCCATGTCCGAGCGATCCGCCTGCCTTCGCGCTTTACCTCAGGCGAAAGCAACGATCTGGCGGAGCTGCAGGCCGGCTGGCTCGGCGTTGCGATTGATGCCGTCGAGATCGAGCCGGCCTTTCAGGGCATGCTGGCCTCGCTGAGCGAGATGTTTCGCAACGTTGCGGCCGATCTTGCCGAGGAGAACCTGCAATCGCGCTGTCGTGGCGCCTTGCTGATGGCCTTGTCGAACAAGTTTGGCGGTCTGGTACTGACCACCGGTAACAAGAGCGAGTACGCGGTCGGCTACGCGACCATCTACGGCGACATGTGCGGTGCCTTCGCGCCGCTGAAGGACGTCTACAAGACCGATGTGTTCGAGCTGAGTCGTTGGCGTAACTCGCGCGGCCGGGCGATTCCGGATGACGTCATCCGCCGACCGCCGACCGCCGAACTGCGCGAAAACCAGCTCGACCAGGATTCGCTGCCGCCCTACGACCTGCTCGACGCCATCCTGTTTCGCTTCATTGACCAGGAGATGTCGCGTGCGGAAATCATCGCCGAGGGCTACGACGAAGCGGTGGTCAACCGGGTTGCCCGACTGGTCTTCAACAACGAATGGAAGCGCCGCCAATCGGCGCCCGGACCGAAGGTCTCGCGCCGGGCGTTTGGCCGTGAGCGCCGCTACCCGATCACCAATGGCTGGGCTCGCTAGCAGCTAGCCCGATCCAGCGGCCGGCAGATTCCTAGCCGCTCTGGCGATCCCCAAACGGCCACAGCTTGCGCAGCCAGCTGCGCTCATTCGGCCAGTCACCGCTCAGGTAGGGGTGCTTCGGATTGTTGAGTTCAAGCACGCGCCGGGCATCGCTGGCCAGCTGCTCTTGGCCAAGCTGGTGATAGCTTTCACTCAGCACGGCGAGGGCATCGCCCTGATGCTGCGACTGCGGATAGACCTCAAGCACGTACTTGCCGCGCTGAGCCGCCGCGACATAGGCGCCGCGACGCAGGTAGTAGGTGGCGACATTGATTTCATAGCGGGCCAGACGATTGCGCAGATACACCATGCGTTGCCGCGCATCAACAGCGTAGGGCGTATCCGGGTAGCGCCGGATCACCTCAGCAAAATCATCGAAACTCTGCTTGGCATTGGTCATGTCGCGCATGGTGCTGTCGATCCGCACGATACGCTCCAGAACGCCGGTGTCGCGCTCGAAGTTGATCAAGGCTTTCAGATAGAAGGCATAGGCGATCTTCTGGTGGGCCGGATAGGTCTTGATGAAGCGATTGATGCTCGACAGCGCTTCCTCATGCTTGTTGCCGCGATACTGTGCGTAGCTCAGCTCAAGCATCGCCTGCTCGGTGTAGTCACCGTAGGGAAAGCGGGCAATGAGGCGCTGGTAGTAGCGTGCCGCACGTGACAGATTGCCGCCGACCAAGCTCTCCTTGGCGGTGGCGTACATCTCCTCGACGGGCAAGGTCTCCAGCGGATCCTTGCGCTGGAACCAGCCACAGCCGGCCACCAGGCCGAGCACAGCAGACAGCATCAGCGCGCGCGGCAGGAAACTGGGCGCGAAGCGGGGGAGGGAGCGAAAAAAGCCGGAATATCGGATCATGTTGTACCGAAAGTGAGCGCCTGATCGCGGCTCGAAGCCGCCGATGATAGCCCAAAGCCAAGACCGGGCTCCATAAAACACGAATGCCATGAACAAAAACCGAACCTTTTCCGAACCGGTCAGCCAGACCGGCGCGGGTGCACACCACATCGCGCTGGCCGAGCAGGTGCCTGAATCGCTGTCCGGGCTTAGGCTTGACCAGGCCGCCGCACAGATGTTCCCGGAATACTCGCGTTCGCGCATCACGCAGTGGATCAAGAACGGCGAGCTACGGCTCGATGGTCAGGTCGCCAAGCCGAAGGACCCGGTGGTTGGCGGTCAGCGGATTCGCGTGGCCGCCGACCTGCCGCAGGTGGTCGAGTCGGCGCCGGAGAATATTCCCCTCGAACTGCTCTACCAGGATGAGGCCCTGTTGATTGTCAACAAGCCGGCCGGTCTGGTGGTTCACCCCGGCGCTGGCAATCGCCAGGGCACCTTGGTCAACGCCCTGCTGCATCTCGACCCGGCGCTTGATCGCCTGCCACGCGCCGGCATCGTCCACCGGCTCGACAAGGACACCTCGGGTGCACTGCTGGTGGCGCGAACGCCAGAGGCACACGCGGCCTTGGTGGCCATGTTGGCCGAGCGGCAGATTCGACGCCAGTATGAGGCGGTGGTGACCGGCGTGATGCTGGCTGGCAGCACGGTCGATGCCCCGCTCGACCGTCACCCCACCGACCGCCTGCGCCGTGCGGTAGTGGCAAATGGGCGGCCCGCCGTGACCCATTATCGGGTGCGCGAACGCTTTCGCGCCCACAGTCACATCGAGTGCAAGCTGGAAACCGGGCGCACGCACCAGATTCGCGTGCACATGGCGCATATTCGCTATCCGCTGATCGGCGACCCTCTGTACGGCGGCAG
Organism: Pseudomarimonas arenosa; assembly: GCF_014841215.1. GTDB lineage: Bacteria > Pseudomonadota > Gammaproteobacteria > Xanthomonadales > Xanthomonadaceae > Pseudomarimonas > Pseudomarimonas arenosa. The sequence continues at coordinate 66,819 of NZ_JACYTR010000001.1, read as the reverse complement.
TCTGCGTCTGCCCAAACAGGCCAGCGAGGAGTGCACATCGATCTTGCGTGGCTTCAAGCGTCAGGCGCTGCATGCCGAACGCCTGGGCTTCGAGCATCCGTTCACCGGCGAATCGATCGAGGTGACGGCGCCGCGACCGGCGGATCTGCAGCAGTTGCTGGAGGTGTTGCGCGCCGATGCCGCTGACGCCGCTGACGCCGCCAAAGCGGGGCGATGAGCGATCAGAACGCCGTGCCCTGGTGGCTGCCTGCCGACTGGCAGGTGCCCGGCATACGGGCCGGTACAACCCTGCGTTGCGGTTTGGGGCAGTCGCTGCCGCCGTTTGACCGGCTGAATCTGGGGTTGAACTGTGGCGATCAGGCGCAGGACGTGGTCGCCAATCGGCGCGCCCTGCAGCTGGCCTTGGGGCTGCCTTCGGAGCCGCGCTGGCTGCGCCAGGTGCATGGCACGGGCGTTACTCGCATCGATCGGGTCAGCGGGTCGGTGGTGCCGATTACCGCTGATGCGGCGGTCACCGCTCTGCCCGGCCAAGTGCTGGCGATTCTGTCGGCCGACTGTATGCCGGTGCTGTTGGCGGCCGACGATGGCCGTGAGGTGGCGGCCGCACATGCTGGCTGGCGCGGCCTGGCGGCTGGCGTCATCGCTGGCACGGTAGCGGCGATGCAGACCCCGGCCGAGCGCCTGCAGGCCTGGCTGGGTCCGGCCGCCGGGCCGCAGGCCTACGAGGTCGACGAGCCGGTGCGCAGCGCCTTCCTGGGACAGGATCCGCAGGCCGATCTGGGCTTCCGCCCGGGACGAGCGGGGCACTACTGGCTCGATCTCTACGCCATCGCCCGTGCGCAATTGGCCCGGCTCGGCATCCAGCAGGTAAGTGGCGGTCAGCATTGCACGATCAGTGAGCCGCAGCGGTTCTTTTCCTACCGACGCGATACGCGCTGCGGTCGGATGGCCAGCCTGATTTGGATGTCCTGAGGATGCCGCCTTCGCTGGTGGTTTGGGTCTGACTGGGTCAGTGCTGTGGGCCGCAGGCCCACCCTGCGAGGCGCGGGCGTAGGGTGGGCGTGCCGCCCACCGTCGGCGCGGCCCGATTGACCTGGCTCAAGTTCTTCCCGGCTGATTTGCTGCACGCTTGAATCGTTCGCCAATCGCCCGCATTGATAGAGACATTGCGGCCGCTGGCTGCCCCAGAACGAAACGAGGTGTTTCATGCGCATGGACAAGTTCACATCGCGCTTTCAACAGGCACTGGCCGATGCCCAGAGCCTGGCAGTTGGCCGCGACCACAATATGCTCGAACCGGTGCACCTGATGGTGGCTCTGCTCGACCAGCAAGGCGGTTCGACCAAGCCGATGTTGGCCCAGGCCGGGGTCAATGTGGCTGCCTTGCGCCAGCGCCTCGGTGAACAACTCGATGCGCTGCCCAAGGTCAGCGGGCAGGAAGGCACTATCAATCTTGGCAACGAATTGAGCCGGCTGCTCAATCTGGCCGATAAGCAGGCCCAGCAGCGCGGCGATCAATTCATCGCCAGTGAGATGTTCGTGCTGGCGGCCGTCGATGAGAAGGGCGCCCTGGGCGAAGCGCTGAAGCAGACCGGTGCGCGCAAGGAGGCGCTGGAACAGGCCATTGCCAAGATGCGCGGTGGTGAGAAGGTCAACGATGCCAATGCCGAAGAAGCGCGTCAGGCGCTGGAGAAGTACTGCATCGATCTCACCGCCCGTGCCGAGAGCGGCAAGCTCGATCCGGTGATCGGTCGTGATGAAGAGATCCGCCGCACCATCCAGGTGTTACAGCGTCGCACCAAGAACAACCCGGTGCTGATCGGCGAGCCCGGCGTGGGCAAAACCGCCATCGTCGAAGGGCTGGCGCAGCGCATCATCAACGGCGAAGTGCCGGAAGGTCTGCGCAGCAAGCGCGTGCTGTCGCTGGATATGGGCGCCCTGATTGCCGGCGCCAAGTTTCGCGGCGAGTTCGAGGAGCGGCTGAAGGGCGTATTGAATGATCTGTCCAAGCAGGAAGGGCAGGTAATCCTGTTCATCGACGAACTGCACACCATGGTCGGTGCCGGCAAGGCCGAGGGCTCGATGGACGCCGGCAATATGCTGAAGCCGGCGCTGGCCCGCGGCGAGCTGCATTGCATCGGTGCTACTACGCTCGATGAGTACCGCAAGTACGTCGAGAAGGATGCCGCCCTGGAGCGCCGCTTCCAGAAAGTATTCGTCGGCGAACCCTCGGTGGAGGACACCATCGCCATCCTGCGCGGCTTGAAGGAGCGCTATGCGGTTCACCACGGTGTCGAGATCACCGATCCGGCCATCGTTGCCGCCGCCACCTTATCCAATCGTTACATCACCGATCGGCAGCTGCCGGACAAGGCGATCGACCTGATGGACGAGGCCGCCTCGCGGATCCGCATGGAGATTGACTCCAAGCCGGAAGAAATGGATCGCAAGGAGCGTCGGCTGATCCAGCTGAAGATCCAGCGTGAGGCCCTGAAGAAGGAAAAGGACGCCGAGTCGAAGCAACGCTTGGCCGATCTGGAAACCGAAATCAGCGTGCTGGAGCGCGAATACAACGATCTGGAAGAGATCTGGAAAGCCGAAAAGGCGGCGGTCAGCGGCACGACCAAGATCAAGGAGCAGATCGAGCAGCTGAAGATCGAACTCGATGCCGCGCATCGTCGGCAGGATCTCGGCCGCGCGTCGGAGATCCAGTACGGCCTGTTGCCGGGCTTGGAGAAGCAATTGAGCGCCGCGGCAGAAACCGAACAGAAAGGCTTCCAGTTGCTGCAGCAGAAGGTCACCGCCGAGGAGATCGCCGAAGTGGTCTCGCGCTGGACCGGTATACCGGTGTCCAAGATGCTGGAAGGTGAGCGTGACAAGTTGTTAAGAATGGAAGAGGCGCTGCACGGACGTGTAGTGGGGCAGGACGAAGCGGTGCGTGCGGTGTCCGATGCCATTCGTCGCTCGCGTGCCGGTCTGTCCGATCCGAATCGGCCGAATGGCAGTTTCCTGTTCCTCGGCCCAACCGGTGTTGGCAAGACCGAGTTATGCAAGGCCCTGGCCGAATTCCTGTTTGATACCGACGAGGCCATGGTGCGGATCGACATGAGCGAGTTCATGGAGAAGCACAGCGTGGCTCGGCTGATCGGTGCACCGCCGGGGTATGTGGGCTACGAAGAAGGCGGCTATCTCACCGAGGCGGTGCGGCGGCGGCCGTACAGTGTGATCCTGCTCGATGAGGTCGAGAAGGCGCACACCGATGTGTTCAACGTACTGCTGCAGGTGCTGGATGATGGTCGACTGACCGATGGTCAGGGCCGCACGGTGGACTTCCGCAACACGGTGATCGTGATGACCTCCAATCTGGGATCGCAACTGATCCAGGAGTTCAGTGACGACAGCGAAGAGAGCTATACCAAGATGAAAGCCGCGGTGATGGGCGTGGTGCAGGCGCACTTCCGCCCTGAGTTCATCAATCGTCTCGACGAATTGGTGGTGTTCCACCCGCTGGGCAAGCAGCAAATCCGTGCCATTGCCAGGATTCAGACCGATTACCTGGCCAAGCGTCTGGCCGAGAAGCAGATCAAATTCGAGATCAGCGACTCGGCGCTGGCGATACTGGGCGAGGTCGGCTTCGATCCGATCTACGGTGCCCGGCCGTTGAAGCGCGCCATCCAGCAGCAGGTTGAAAACCCGCTGGCGCAGGCGATTCTGCGCGGTGAGTTCATGCCGGGCGACAGCCTGGTGGTGGACGCGGCACACGGTCAGATTCAGTTTCACAAGTAGTCGGGCCGCCTGACAGGTCCTGTCTGAGCTTGCTGGCCAACAGTGGGCCTCGGCCGGAAACTTGAACCCCTGCCCGAATGGTTTCATTCTGGCGGGGGTTCAGCGGCAGAGAGGCAGGATGTCGGACGCGGTGTTCTTGCTCGAGAGAGCGGTGCTGAACGGTCTTGCAGGTGACGCACCTCTGCCCGAACTGCTGCGTCGTCTGGCTGAGGACATCGAAGCCATACTCGACGATGTGCGCGTATCGATTCAGCGCATCGATGGCCATGGCAAGTTGCGCGCCGGAGCATCGCCTTCGCTCGATCCCGACTATCTGGCCCTGATCGAAGGTGAATCGATCGGCCCCAAGGCCGGCAGTTGCGGTACCGCGGCCTTCATCCGCGAGCCGGTCGTCGTGTCTGACGTGCGAACTGATCCGCGCTGGGAAAACTACAAGACCTTGGGTGATCGATTCGGCTTTCGCGCGTGTTGGTCGTTTCCTGTGCTGGGTGACCGCCGAGAAGTGCTCGGTACCTTTGCCCTCTATCGGGCTGAGCCGGGATTGCCCGATGCTGAGGAGCAAGGACTGATTGCGCGCTGTGCCGAACTGGTGCACTTGATCATGGCGCGCGAGCAGCGCCAGGCAGAAATCGACCTACTGCGCCGCGGCTTCGATCGCTCATTGGTGCCGATGCTGCTGATTGATGATTCGGGTCGAATCGATCTGGCCAACCCCGCCCTGTGTCGGTTGCTGGGTATCGCCACGGCGCAGTTGCGCGGACAATCTCTGATGTCCTTGATCGGCCTGGTGGAACGGCTGGAGGTGCTGGAGGAACTGCAGGCCATCATCAAGCAAAACCTCAATTGGCACGGTGAGCTGGCCATGCTGGATGCCGATGGCGCTGCGGTACCGCTGGACGTGATGGTGACACCGATTGGCAACGATCATCGCGACGTGGCGCACTTCATGGTCAGTCTGACTGATTTGCGCGAACGCCTGCGCGCTGAGGCGGAACTGGAGCGCCTGGCCTTCCACGACCCGGTCACCGGTCTGCCCAACCGCTCCTTGTTCGAGGACCGGCTCAGCATGGCCTTGGCAACTTCACGCCGCGAACGCCAGCATGGTGCGCTGCTGTTCGTCGACCTTGACCATTTCAAGATGGTCAATGACCTGCATGGTCACAGCCAGGGTGATGCCTTGTTGGTGGCGGTGGCTGACCGGCTACGTCTGAGTCTGCGCGAAGAAGATACCGTGGCGCGGCTGGGCGGCGATGAATTCGTCGTGCTGTGTTCGCGCCTCGGCGCCGATCCACTGGTGGCGGCACGGCGGGCGCGGATGCTGGCCGACAAGTTGGTCGCTGAATTGGTGCAACCGTTGCAGATTCGCGGCCATAGTCATGCTCTGACCGCCAGTGTCGGCATCACCGTGTTTCCGAAAGGGCTGGAAACGGGCGAAGACCTGCTGCGCGAGGCGGATACCGCGATGTATCGGGCCAAGGAATCGGGCCGCAACGCAGTGGCGCTGTTCGATCCACAGATGCAGAGCGTGCTGCGTGAGCGCGACGCATTGGAGCGCGATCTGCGCCAAGCGCTGCAGCGCCGCGAATTTGCCCTCCATCTGCAGCCCCAGGTGGATCAAGACGGGCGGGTCTGTGCTGCGGAGGCTCTGTTGCGCTGGCAGCACCCAGAGCGCGGCAACGTGCCACCGCTCAACTTCATCCGCTTGGCAGAAGAATGTGGCCTGATTGTGCCGCTGGGCGATTGGGTGTTGGAGCAGGTCTGCACCTGGCTGGCTCGTTGCGCGACTGCCGGCCGCCCACTGCACATGGCGGTGAATGTCAGTGTGCGGCAGTTCCGCGAGCCCAACTTTCTCGCTCGGGTCGAGCAGATCCTTCGTCAGAGTGGAGCGGACCCCCTTCATCTCACCCTGGAGGTGACTGAAAGTCTGTTGATTGACGACGCCGAGGCCAGCGTCGATATCATGTCGGCGTTGGCGAAACTTGGTGTTCGGTTCAGCATTGATGATTTTGGCATCGGCTACAGCAGTCTTTCCTACTTGCGCCGCCTGCCCCTGCGCGAAATCAAGATCGACAAGAGTTTTGTACAAGACATAGTCGACAACGCCGATGACGCGGCGCTGGTGCAGACTATGTTGTCGATGGCCAAGCATCTTCGCCTGACTGTGGTGGCCGAAGGCGTCGAGACCCAGGCGCAGCGTGATCTGCTTTGCCAATGGGGATGTCAGCGACTGCAAGGTTATCTGATCGATCGCCCCAGTGACGGTGCGTTGTGGGTCGAGCGATGGTTGGCGGCCAGCGTGGCAGCACCCCCTTAGGGAAGGTCTGAACAAGTCCATCCTGGACTTTTCAGACGCGCCGAGTTCGGCACAGGTCCGAACTCGTTTCGGCCGCTCCGCGGCTAGGTCGAGCTTTGCTCGAATACGCTGATCAACAACGTACGTTGTTGATCGCGGCGGTGCATCCTTGCACCGCGGGGATAAGGCCGATGGGGCGAGAAACCTCGAGTCAGCCCTGGACCTGTTGCTCCAACTCGGCCACCCGCGCCTCCAGTGCCTCGATCCGTTGCAGCAGCATGTCGACACTGTCGCTGGAAGCGCTGACGGCCGTGCTGGTCTGATACAGCGACTCATCGATCGGGCCGGTCAGCAGCTGGCCGTAGCGATCTTCGCGTTGACCCGGCGCGCGTCCGAGTTGTTTAACCAGGGATGGCTCGCGTTGCTGCAGGCGCTGCAGACAGTGACGAAGATCTTCAGCGTCGCTGAATTTGGCGAGCCGATCGCTACGCGACAGCAGCTCGCCACCGGTTTGCGGACCACGCAGGATCAGCAGGGCCAGCAGCGCCTGTTGCTGTTGGGTCAGGCCGAAATAGTCTGACATGCGGTGTTCGTAACGCTGCGCGCGGGCGCCGTGCTGGCTGCGAACCAGGCGGCGGTTCTCCATCTGACGCAGCGCGTGGCCGACTTCTCCCGGGCTCAAGTTCATCACCGGATCACGACTGGTCTTCTGGTTGCAGGCCACCACGATCGCGTTCTCGGTCAGCGGATACTGATCGGGCGTGGTGGCTTCTTTCTCAATCAGGCAGCCGAGGATACGGGCCTCGATTGGGGTCAGTTCGGCGTTCTGTTCAGACATGAGGGGCTGCTTGCAGGGGAGGGCGGCAGCGAGCATGCCCGCTGCCGGGTGTCGATTCAACTCGGATGACGCGCACGGCGATCAGAATTCGAAACTCAGGCGGGCGTAAACCAGTCGCCCGCTACGACCGAATGGCGAATAATTGGAGAACGGCGTATTGCCCGTGGTATTGCGTGAGATCGGTGAGGCATCCGGATATTGGTCGAAGATGTTCTCAGCACCCAAGGCCAGCTCGGAACGCTCACCGAGTTCGATGCGACCTTCGAGATCGACCAGGGTCTTCGGGCTCATCAGGAAGTCAAATTGCTCGCTGGTGCCAGGATCCAGCACCTCTCCGTAGCGAGTGGCGCGCAAGGTGGCGCCGAAGCGTTCGCGCTTCCAGTTGACCGAGGCTCCGATCTTGTCCTTCGGTGTGCCCTGTTCAAAACTCAACACATTGATCCGGCCAAACAGGGTCGGCGCCGGGTCGAGTGAAGAAAGTTCGTTGGTGCTGGGCACGCGAGTGACCTCAGTGTCGTTGTAGTTGCCGCTGAGGATGAAGTCGAAGCGTCCCAGGTCGGCGGTGTCGAGCGGGAAATTGACCACCACATCGACGCCCTGGGTTTCGGTGTCGACGCCGTTGATGAAGAACCTGCCGCCGCCGATGCCAATGAAGCCCAGCGAAGTCAGGTAGTCGCGAACATTGCCGGCAGTCAGGTTCTCTGACAGCACAATGCGGTCGTCGACGTCGATGCGATAGGCATCAATGGTGACCGTGACATCGGCGATGCGGAACACGGTGCCCAGCGAGACATTGATCGACTCCTCGGCGTCCAGCGGCTGCGCGCCCAGCGCCCGCGCGGCTGGATCCTGCGGCGGGAAGGTGGTGATGTCGAACGGAATGCCGTTGATGAAATTAGTTGAGGTGGCGGTGAAGTACTGCTGCTGTGGCGAGGGTGCGCGAAAACCGTTCTGCAGCGAGCCGCGCAGGGCAAAGCTGTCATTGATGTCGTAGCGCAAGGCCAGTTTGCCGGTGACGTTGCTGCCAAAGTCAGAATAGTCTTCAGCACGAATGGCGGCCGAGCCGAGCAGCTTTTCGCTGAGATTGGCTTCGAGGTCGAGATACACGCCAACCGCGTTGCGATCTTCATCCACTTCATTGCTGGGACGAAAGCCGGGAAACACCTGGGAACCAGCTTGTGGCCGTGCTCCATTCGGCAGCAGCGCGTCGCCCTGACGATAGGAATCCGGTTCGCCGGCAAAGATCGAATAGCTCTCCCTGCGCGCTTCAAGTCCGGCGGCGATATTGAGTGGCGAAGCGAGGGCGTCGAAATCCACGCTGCGCACACCGGAGAAATTGAACACCCATTGGTCGTAGTCGAAGCCGCCGGCATCGAACTCGGTTCTGGAGCTTGGGCCGATCGAAGCGTTCAAGGTGTTGGTGATGGTGAAGGCCATCTCATTGCGACCGAATACCAGTGAGGTATCCATGAACCAGGGGCCCCAGTTCCATTCATAGCCCAGCGCCGCGCTGGCATCCGTCACTTCCGGAGCAATCAGCGGCAGGAAACCATCGGGGTAGATCTCGATCACATTGCGGGTGTCCAGGGCGCGGCGATAGAAACCGGCGGATACTGCGTCGCGATCCTGGTAGCTGGCCCAGCCGTACAGGCGAGCGCCCTCGCTTTGATCGATGCCCCAATTGGCGAACACGGTTTTCTGTTCGATTTCCGGTTCACCAAACCAGGCGTTAAAGCGATCGAAGTTGGCTTCGCGAATATCGAAGCCGCCGTTCACCAGCGGATATTGTTGGCGGAAGTCGTAACCGCCGCGTTCGGTGCGCTGCTGGTCCTTGTATTCCGCGCTGAGGGTGAAATAGCCCGCTTCGCCCAAGGCAAAGCCCTTCCACATCGAGGCCGTGGTCGTGGCGCCGTCGCTGACGCTGCGGGTGATCTGCTCGGGTGCACTCCAGGTGGCGCCCGCTGGAGGGGGTGTCACCGGCGTGGTGTATTCGCTTTCGCGTTGGCCGACCGTCAGGGTGGCGCCACCGCCTTCGCTGGCACGCCGCAACAGTACATTGATCACACCGGAAATGGCGTCTGAGCCATACTGTGCCGAGGCGCCGTCGCGCAACACTTCGATGGTCTGTACAGCGGCAGTGGGAATGGTGTTGAGATCGACCGCCGCGGCACCGCGACCGACTGTGCCATTGATATTGACCAGGGATGAGGTGTGCCGGCGCTTGGAGTTCAGCAAGACCAGGGTCTGGTCCGGTGACAGGCCGCGCAAGGTCGCCGGCCGGATGGTGTCGGTGCCGTCCGCCAGCCCGGGGCGCGGGAAATTGAACGACGGCAGGTTGATGGACAGCGCCTGATTGAGTTCCGGTGCGCCGCTGCGCTCAATCTGCTCGACGCCGATCACATCGACTGGAGCTGCAGTATAGGTGGCGGACCGATTCGACACGCGGGTGCCGGTGACGATCACTACGTCGAGTTCGGCAGCCTGCTCAGCGGTTTGTTCGTCGGTCTGAGCGCAAAGCGGCGCAGCATGCAATGCGAAGGCGATGGCGGTGGCGAGTACAGCGGGCTTGTACATGAGAACTCCGGAGATGCTGGAAGGTTGAGCCGTGCAAATCGGAAATCACCGGCGACGCATCGCCAGCGGCGTTGCTGAGTCACAGGGGTACGTTACGCGTTCGTTAAGATTTTGCCTAGGCGCTGGCTACCAATCGCCCGCGGCCGGATAAACTATGCCGATGATTGGATTTCGTTCTCTCGCGCTTCGTCGTGGCGGGCGGCTGTTGCTGTCCGGGCTCGACTTCACCTTGCACGCCGGCTGGCGGGTCGGCCTGGTCGGCCGCAATGGCTGTGGCAAGTCCTCGCTATTGGCCGCCATTCTTGGTGAATTGGAGTCAGATGAAGGGCAGATCGATCTACCCAATCGGGTGCGGATTGCCAGTGTGGCCCAGGAGACCCCGGCCCTGAAGGAGGCGGCGCTTCGCTATGTGATTGGCGGTGATGCCGAGCTGGCGGCTGCCTTGGCTCGCGAAGTGCAGGCGCTGGCGATGGATGACCACGCCGCCGCTGCGGCAGCGCATCACGATATCGAGTTGCTGAACGGCTACGATGCCGAAGCGCGCGCTGGCCGGCTATTGCATGGTCTGGGCTTTGCCAGCTCGGTGTTCGAGCAGCCGGTGGCCAGCTTCTCCGGCGGCTGGCGAGTGCGGCTGAATCTGGCCCGCGCCCTGATGGCGCCCAGTGACCTGTTGCTGCTCGACGAGCCGACCAACCATCTCGACCTCGATGCCGTCCTTTGGCTGGAGCAATGGCTGCAGCGCTATACCGGCACGGTGATCGTGATCTCGCATGATCGCGAATTCCTCGACGAAGTCTGTACCCATGTGGTGCATCTGCATGAAGGACGAGGGCGGCTTTACAACGGCAACTACACTGGCTTTGAGCGCCAGCGCGCCGAGCAGCTGCGTCAGCAGCAGATCGCATTCGAAAAGGAGCAGACCGAGCGCGCCCATCTGCAAAGCTTCATCAATCGTTTCAAGGCCAAGGCCAGCAAGGCCAAGCAGGCTCAGTCCCGAGTGAAACGGCTGGAGAAGCTGGCCGGCACCGAGGCGGTGCGTGCCGAATCGCCATTCCGCTTCAGTTTTGAAACGGCGGCTGAGCTCCCCAGTCCGTTGCTGCGGCTGTCACAACTCAGTGCCGGCTATCAGGTTGGGGGTGAGCGGATCGAGGTGCTAAGTGGGGTGAAGTTCTCGCTTGAGCCGGGCGATCGCGTGGCCTTGCTCGGCGCCAACGGCGCCGGCAAGTCGACCCTGGTCAAGACCCTGGTCGGCGAGATCGAACCATTGGCGGGCGAGCGCGTGCTGCACCCGGCAGCCAGGATCGGCTACTTCGCCCAGCACACGGTTGAGTCTCTACGTGAGCACGAGACGCCGATCCAGCATCTGGCGCGTCTGGCGGACAAACAGCCCGAGCAGGTTCTGCGCGACTGGCTCGGACGCTGGAACTTTCCCGGCGACCGTGCGTTTGACCCGGTCGAGGGGTTCAGTGGGGGCGAGCGGGCGCGGCTGGCCCTGGCCCTGATCGCCTGGCGGCGACCCAATGTGCTGTTGCTCGACGAACCGACCAACCATCTCGACATGGACATGCGCGAGGCCTTGGCTGAGGCGCTGGCCTTGTTCGACGGCGCCTTGGTCCTGGTCAGTCATGATCGCCATTTGATAGGTCTGGCCTGCGATCGCTTCTGGCGCGTGGCCGAGGGTACGGTAGCGCCGTTCGATGGCGATCTCGATGACTACGCGGCCTGGTTGCGCAGCCGTGACCGCGACCCACAGCGGTCTGACCCGGACAACGCCAAGGTGGTGTCGGCTGACAATGCCAAGCAGCGCCGCCGCAGTGCTGCCGAACAGCGCGACAAGGAGCGGCCATTGAAGAACCGCTTGAAACAGTTGGAGACGGCCATGGCGCAGCAGCAGCAGGCTCTCGCCGAACTGGAACAGCAACTCGCCGCACCCGAGCTGTATCAGCAGGACGGCCGTGCTGCCGGCGAACTCAGCCGCAAGCAGGCCGAACTGCACGCCGCCCATGCGCAGAACGAGGCGGCCTGGCTGGAAACCTACGAGGCGCTGGAGGCCTTGGCTGAAACCTGAGCCGTGCTTGTTTCGGGTGTCGACGCAGCTCTCGTTGCCATCGAGTCGTGCGGCAGTGGCGGCGGCTGAGCCGGGCCTGGGATTGAAAATGCCGGCATCCGCCCCCAGTCTCGGCCCCATTACGACCTGCGCTAACTGCGCACCGAACCACGGAGTCACCCATGCCAATTTACGGATTCGAATGCCCCGATTGCGATCATCGCTTCGATCGCCTGCAAAAACTGTCGGACCCTGATCCCAGCAGCTGCCCGGCTTGCGGCTCGGCTCAGGTACGGCGACAGATTACTGCCCCGGCATTTCGACTGGCCGGTAGCGGCTGGTATGAAACCGACTTCAAGAAAGACGGCGACAAGAAGCGCAATCTTGCCTCATCCGGCGATGAAGGCAGCAAGTCCGATTCGAAATCCGAGGCCAAGTCAGAGACCAAGTCAGAGACCAAGTCGGAAGCCAAGCCCGAAAGCAAGCCGGCCTCCACCGACAGCAAGCCGGCCGCCGCTGCCGCGTCTTCTTGATCGCGCGGGCTGCCGGCCGGTCCGTTGGCGCTGAAAACCACCACAGCCTGCCCCGGACTTGATTCGGGGGATGGAGGTCTCAGCAGCCTGTCAGCGCGGCGCGAAGCGCGCCCGGCAGCCCTGGTCGACCCAGATCTGATAGCCGTCAAAGCCCCAGCTGCGGCCTTCGACGCAGCTGGCTCGGGAAATCTGTTCAACCAGGATCGGTCGGCCCTGGCGTGATTGCCAGGCACAGGTACGATGGCGCCCGTCTTCGCTGGCGCAGGTCACCGAATAGCCCGCATCGCCATAGCCAGGTCGGCCGCCACCCACCGGCAAGCCGGGTCGGCCGCCGCGCGCTTCGGCGAACTTGCCACGGCAGCCGCGGCGCACCCAGATCTCACCGGGTTGCCAGCCCCAACTATCGCCTTCGATGCATTCGGCGTTGGAGTATTGCTCGATCAGAATGATCGGGCCGCGCAGGCTGGTCGCACAGCGGCGGCGCTTGCCTTGTCGCGACTCACAGACCACGAAGCTGCCGCCGTCGTGATAGGGCGCACCGGTCCAGGAACCCTGGCTCGCGTCGTGGCGCTCGCTGAATTGCCCACGGCAGCCGTCGTCGACCCAGATCACGCCGCGTCGCTGGCCCCAGGTGCGACCCTCAATGCAGTTCGCGCGGGACAACTGGTGCTGCAGTGTGGCCTGCCCGTGGAACGAGGTGACACACTCGGTGTAGCGGCCGTCGATGCTGGAGCAGGTGACACTGCGCGGTTGCCAGTTGCTATTCGACGGGCGCCAGGCCGAGCCGCGCAGCGAACTCGCGATGTCGCGCTTGATCTCGCTGAAACCCCAGCCGGAATCGATCTGATCGAGATAGAAGGTCAATTGGTCGTCGGGGATCAGGCGCCCGCCGCTTTGATCGGAATATTCGCGTTCGATCACCCGCACCCGATCAGGGACGGTGAGCTGGCGCAAGTTCTCCGGTGCATAGGCTTTCTGTTGCGTGGAACCGGCAGCGCTCAGCAGTAGCAGAGCGAGCACCAGGGCGAGTCTATGCAGGGGCACCATACGAGGCTCCGAAGAGAGGCCGGCGGTTTGCCGAGCATACCCACGGCGATGGCATCGAGCGATAGCGAGCCGACCGATGGCAAAACCCAAGACCCGCCGCGGCGAGCGGCTGGGCTGATCCCGGCCTGGCGAAGAAAAGCTTTGCCGAGCCAGGCCAAGCCTCTTTAAAATGGCGGGTTTTCGCTGTGTCAGCTGGTTCGGAGCCCGCCATGCGTAGTCAATTCTGTGGTCTTGTCGACGAGACCTTGATTGGTCAGACCGTCACTCTTTGCGGCTGGGTCAACAAGGCTCGGGTGCAAAGTCACCAGGTGTTCTTCGATCTGCGTGATCACGAGGGCATCGTGCAGATCCTGGTAGAGAGCGACCAGCCCGAGCTGTTCGAGATCGCCAGCTCGCTGGGCCAGGAAGACTGCCTGCGGGTCACCGGCAAGGTGCGTGAGCGCCACAGCATCAATGACAAGATCCGTACCGGTCGGGTCGAGGTGTTGGCGGAAAAGATCGACGTGATGAATCGCGCCATTAACCTGCCATTTCACTCGCATGAAACACCGGGTGAAGATGTGCGGCTCAAGTATCGCTATCTCGATCTGCGGCGCCCGGAAATGCAGCGCATGATGCGCACTCGCATCAAGCTGGTGCAGGCCTTGCGCGCCTGGCTTGATGCGCGTGGCTTTCAGGATATCGAAACCCCGATCCTGACCAAGGCCACGCCGGAAGGCGCGCGCGATTTTCTGGTGCCGGCGCGTATGCATGCGGGCGAGTTCTACGCCCTGCCGCAGTCGCCGCAGCTGTTCAAGCAGATTCTGATGATGGCCGGCTTCGATCGCTATTATCAGATCGCCCGCTGTTTCCGCGACGAAGCCTTGCGCGCCGATCGCCAGCTCGAATTCACTCAGCTCGATATGGAATTCGCCTGGGTCGATGAGGCCGAGGTGCAGGACACGGTGGAAGGCATGATTCGCCACGTGTTCCGCGAAGTGATGCAGGTCGAGCTGGCCGATCCGTTCCCGCGCATGAGCTACGACGAGGCGATGCGCCGCTACGGCTCCGACAAGCCGGACCTTCGCATCGACCTTGAGTTGATCGATATCGCCGAACATGTGCGCTCGGTGGAATTCAAGGTGTTCGCCGAATGGGCCAATCACGCCGAAGGGCGGGTGGTGGCGCTGCGCGCGCCGGACGCGGCCACCTGGTCGCGCAAGCAGATCGATGAACTGGCCGCGCATGCGGCGAAATACGGCGCCAAGGGTCTGGCCTGGCTGAAACTGGAAGATCGCAGCAAGGGCCGCGAGGGGGTGAACTCGCCGATTGCCAAATTCTTTGACGATGCCACCTTGAATGCCATTCTCGATGCCTGTGGCGCGCAGAATGGAGATCTGCTGCTGTTTGGTGCCGGTCCCTACAAGCAGGTCTGCGACTTCATGGGTGCAGTACGGCTCAAGCTTGGAAAAGACCTCGGTCGAATTGAGCACAGTTGGCGTCCGCTCTGGGTCACCGACTTCCCGATGTTCGAATGGGACGAGGAAGCCGGGCGTTATGTGGCCCTGCATCATCCGTTCACCGCGCCGGCGGTCGATGACATTGCCGATCTCAAGGCCAATGCCCGTATAGCCGTCTCGCGTGGCTACGACATGGTGTTGAATGGCAATGAGATCGGTGGCGGTTCGATTCGTATCCACCGCCCGGATATGCAAAGCGCGGTGTTCGACCTGCTCGGCATCAGCCGCGAAGAAGCCGATGCCAAGTTCGGCTTTCTGCTCGAAGCGCTCAGCCATGGCGCCCCGCCGCACGGCGGTATCGCCTTTGGCATCGACCGTATCGCTGCCCTGATGGCCGGCACCGACTCGATTCGCGACGTGATCCCGTTCCCCAAGACCACTACCGCGCAATGCCTGATGACCGGTGCCCCTTCGCCGCTCGACCCCGAGCAGCTGAAAGAGGTGCACATCCGAACCCTAGAGGCGTAGGGCGGGTCTCGACCCGCCAGTGCAGCGTCCGAACCAATCGTCGCGCGAGCAGTGGGCGCCAGCCTTCCCCCTCACCCCAATCCCTACCCAGGAACCTCGCTATGCGAGGCCCCTGGGCAGGCAAAGATCGGCTCCCTAACCCCATCCCGGCCCTCCCCGAACATCGGGGAGGGAGTTCCGGGGCACCAGCCGGCGCGCGAAAATCAGTGCGCATCGATCTCTCCCGCCAGTGGAGAGGGGCTCTATGCCACCCCAATCCCGGTCCTCGTCCTACACGGCCTGTGGATGCGCCGCCCGATCCTCTGGCCGCTGGCCCGCCGCTTGCGTGCCGCGGGCTTTTCCCCGCGCCTGTTTCCCTACGCCACGCTGTGGCGTTCCGCTGAACAGGCCGTTCCACGCTTGCAGGCCGAGTTGCGCGCCCTGGGTCCAGGCCCGGTGCATATCGTCGGCCATAGTCTGGGCGGTGTCGCCGCCCTGGCCGCTCTGCACGATGGCAACAACCTGCCGCCCGGTCGGGTCGTGTGCCTGGGCTCACCCATCAATGGCAGCGCCGCCGCCCGCGGCATGCGTGAACACCATCTGCGTCTGCTGGTCGGCCGCAGCGGGCCATTTCTGGAGCGCGGTGTTCAACTGCCGCCCGACCGCGAGGTCGGCATGATTGCCGGAACGCTGGCATTGGGCGGCGGACACTGGGTGGCCGATCTTGGCGATCAGCATGACGGCACGGTGGGGGTTGCGGAGACCTGGCAGCCAGGCCTGACCGAGCACCTGAAGATGCGGGTATCGCATAGCGGACTGATTTTTTCAGGGGCGGTGGCGGAGGCGACTATCCGTTTTCTGCGCACGGCGTGTTTCGGCACCGCCCTGTCCCAGGGTTGAGTGCGCAAAGAATTGATTCCCAAAGGATTGTGCGGGTTGCTCTGGTGTCGCTGCGCTTGACGATGGATAAGAGCGCAAAAGATAATGGTTCGCGTTTCCGGGGCTGAATCCCGTCGCCGGCTTGCCGAATCATGAGTGCTACGCTTGAGTAGAAACCGCCACCGATCCGACGTGCCCAGTTCATGCCACAGCGATGTGCGGGCGATTCAGGACACCACCCGACGTCAGTTGATCCTGGCTATGGGTGCCGCTGGCCTGTTGTTGCTGGGTGGGCAGTCCCGGGCGGCGACCTTCCTCAGTGCCGCCGAGGCGCGCGAGCTGATGTTTCCTGGTAAGGCTTTCATTCCGAACAACGTTCAGCTCAGCGCTATCGAGCGGGCGGCGATCAAGGCGGCGTCCAAGGCGCGGGTTCGTTCGAAGGAGCTCAAGGCCTGGCGCAGCGCTGAGGGCGACTGGTTTCTGCTCGATCAGGTGATCGGCAAGCATGAATTCATCGACTATGCCGTGGGTTTCAATCCGCGCGGCGAAGTGGTGGGTGTTGAAGTGCTCACCTACCGCGAATCCTACGGCTCCGAGGTGCGCAATCCGCGCTGGCGTGCTCAGTTCCACGGCCGCGATTATCGCGAGCAGCTGGAACTGAACAAACAGATCAAGAATATTTCCGGCGCCACCCTGTCCTGCCAGCATATTACTGAGGGCATCAATCGGCTCGCTGCGACCTGGGCCGAAGTGCTGTCCAAACGCCTGTGAACATCGCCCATCGCGAAGCAGCGGTGATCCCTGCAGCGTTGCGCCGCTGCCGGCCGCTGATGGGCAGCTTCGCCGAAATCAGTCTTGAGGCCGACTGGCCCCGAGCGCGCCTGCTGGAACTGAGTCAAGCGCTGTTTGCCGAACTCGATCGCCTTGATGCCAAGTACAGTTTTCACCGCTCTAGCAGTGTGTTAAGTGAGGTGAATGCAGCAGCAGCACGCGCCGTTGAAATCGCTCTCGACTCCGAGACGGCGGCGCTGATCGGGCAGGCACTGCGTTTCAGCACGCTTAGCGACGGCTTGTTCGACATCTGCGTCGCACCTGCCCTGACGGCCGCGGGCGCATTGCCTGGACACCACGCGGTGGAGTCGGGAGCGCGTTGGTGCGATCTCAATCTGCAGCACCACAGACTGAGCTTTCAGCGCCCGGCCTTGCTGGACCTGGGGGGGATCGCCAAGGGCTATGCAATCGACTGCGCGTTTGCGCTGGCCCCCGCCGAGGTGCGTCTCGGGATAAACATCGGCGGCGATCTGCGCTTGTCGCATTGGCAGACCGAGTCACTCGGATTGCGCGGCCCCGATCATCAAGTCGCCCTCCACACGCCGATGCTGGCGGCCGCCGTTGCCAGTAGCGTAGCCGCGCCGGGCGCACACCTGAGTCTGCTGATCGATCCGCGCAGCAGCCAGGCCAGCAAACGTGCCTGCAGCGTCAGTGTGTTCGCCGAAAGCGCCATGGTCGCCGATGCATTGACCAAGCTGGCCGTGTTTAGCGCTGATCCTGAACACTCATGGCTTGAGCGGTTGTGGCGAGCAGGCGCTCATGCGCTGATTCAGATCGATGCCGAGCGCCCTGTGAAGGTCTATCGGGCACCCTCAGTGGAGCCGGTTGCGCCGCAACCCGAACAGACAGGAGCAGAGCGCTGATGCCCTGGGTACGGGTTCGGATGCCAGGCTGGCTGCGCCGCTTGTTGTATGCGGTGCTGGCAGGCAGTTGGCTGACCGGCACCACGTTCTTCATCCTCAGTCGCTTCGTTGAGGTCGAGGGCGAATTCGGGCCGATGAAGCATCCGTGGCAATCGCCCGTGCTGGCCGCGCACGGCGCCTGTGCCTTTCTGATGTTGCTGGCGCTGGGGGCCCTGTGGACCAATCATGTGCCGTCGGCATGGCGCAGCGGCTCCTCGCGCCGCTTGGGCATCCTGCTGCTTGTGATCACCGCCTGCATGGTGATCAGCGGCTGGGTGCTGTACTACCTGGCCGGTGAAACCTTGCGGCCGTGGATCGGCAATCTGCATTTCGCCTTGGGCGCCGCGCTGCCGCTGATCGTGGCCAGCCATGTGGTGCTGGGCCGACGCGCGCGTCGTGCCCGGATGCCCTCAGGCCTGGCCACGCCGCCGCCGCGACAAGCGGTTGAGTCGCAGCGCACGCGTGCCGATGCGGAGGCAGAGCTGCAGTCGTCCTAGCAGCGGTCAGAACGCCCGCGGCGATGGCCGGGATTTGAGTCAGGTCGACGCCGAGCAGACCGTGCTTCGCCAGGCGCAACTGCTCGTTGTGAGCGCGATCCGGGCTAGGCGAAACAACCAGTTCAGTCAACCCGTTCGCCATCACTCAGCTCGCGCTCCGGGTGCAGTATCACCGGCTCGCCAACGGACAGGCCGGTGCGAATTTCCGCCCACCCTTCGCCGATCAGGCCGACTTCCACTTCGGTGAGACGGGCTCGGCCGCCCTTGATGCGAAAAGCCTGCCAGCCGGTCTCGGCACGGAACAGCGCACTGGCCGGCACACGCACGGCATCTTGGGCCTGGTCAAGCAGAAAGCGCGCGGTTAGACGGTAGGCATCGCCGAGGCGCTGCCAGCGTTCGATCGGATCATCCAGGCTCACTCGCACCCACACCCTCTGTTCTTCCACACCAAGCGCAGAGATCTTGGTAAACGCGGCGGGTTCGATCCGCCGAACCTGGCCCGACAGCGATTGAGGCTCGCCCCAACGCAGCAGTTCAACTGGCATCGATTCGCGCAGGCGCACAGCGTCAGCGGACAGAACGTCGACCTCCACCTCCAGGCTGGTGGGATCGCCGACTTCGATCAGGGGCGTACCCGGCGCTACCGCCATCTCGCTTTCGTAATGACGCCGCAGCAATACACCGTCGATCGGCGAGCGGAGTTCGATCGGCTCGCTGCCCTCAGCACTGAAGCTGCCCAGCGCAGCTTCCGCCAGCCGCACCTGTTCATCGGCGGCGGCAACGGCATAGCGGGCACTGGCGGCCTCCGCCCGACGCAGTTCGGCCAGACGAAGCGCCTGTTCAGTAGGCGCGGCCGCCTGCAGGCCTCGCTCGGCCAGGCGTTGCGCGCGCCGGGCATCGGACTGCGCTTGTCGGGCCGCGCTGTCGGCCGCCGTTGCGCTGGCTTCTGCTGACTGGCGCTCGGCCTGCGCGGCCGCCAGTCGTGCCTCGGCCTCGGCTCGGCTGCGCGGATCGAGAGCACTGCTGGGGCTAGGTGCGATGCTGAGCACGACCTGTCCCGCGTGCACTACAGCACCGGGTTCGTACTGCAGTCGTTGGGCCAGCCCGTGTACTGGGCTGCTGATCAGATAGCGATCGCGCAAGCGCGTGCGAGCTTCGGCCTCCACCGTCGCCCGCACCGTTCCGATCTGCACCTGGGCCGAATCCACCGGCCGCGACTGCGGCCAGGCCGCCAGCACGATCAGTGCAACTACCACGATTGCGATCAGCCAACGGCCCTTGTGTGTCATCAGTCGCGCGCCTTGAGTGCTTCGATCAGGTCCATGCCGTCCAGCCGCCTCCGCACCAGTACCATCGAGGCCGCCGTGGCGCTGAGAACGATCAACCCGGACAGTCCATAGGCGGCCGGTGTGGTCAGCAAGGGAATGCGATACAACTCGGACTGAAAGTTGAACACGATCCAGGCGCAAAGGGCATAGCCGATGGCGATGCCGGGCAGCAATGCCAGCAAGGAGAGGCTGAGCAGCTCACCTTGTAGCAGCGCGCGTACTTCCTGCCGGGTATAGCCAAGAACGCGCAACGAGGCCAGTTCGCGGCCGCGCTCGGCCAGGGTGATTCGCGCCGCGTTGTACACCACGCCAATGGCGACACTGGCGGCCATCAGGCTGGCGATCAGGGTGAAGGTCAGTATCCCCTCGGCCAAGGTGCGGCGGAAACTGCTGACCATGGCCTGTCGGTCGCTGATCGAGGCAATCACCGGGCGGGCTCGCAAGGCCTCCAGCAGATCGCCGCGCTGTGCTTCAGCCAGTGCCACCCAGGCGCGGTTGCCCAACGCATCCTCACCCAGCCATCGGTTGAGTGCATTGCGTTCGCTATACGCCGATACGCCGAGATACTCGTCAACCGTTCCGGCTAGCGGTAGGCGCAGTCGCTGACGGGCGCCATCCAGCACCTCCACCTCAACTTCATCACCCACGCGCAGCGCCAGGCTAGCGGCCAGAAAACCCGTCAGCAGCAATCCGTGTTCGGGCGGATTGATTGGCTGCAGCTCGTTGTTCAACACCCGGCGCAGTTGGCCCGAGGCCGGCAGGCCGGTCAGCGCGCCCTGCCATTGACGGTGGCCATTGCGCAATTTCACCGGCACGGTGCGGCCGACCTCCACTGCCATTACGCCGGGCAAGGTCGCGAGCTCCTCGGCGAAACGTAGTGTTCGAGGGTGGCTCAGGATAATGCTCAGATCGTCGCGCTGGGCCAGTCCAAACTGCACGTTCACCATATGCTCGACCGCCGCCGCCTGAAAGCGCGACATGATCAGAATGCCAGCGGCCAAACCGATGCCGAACACCGACAGGGCGCTGCGCCAGGGGCGGCGGACCAGGGTGCGCAGGATCATCCGCGCGCGCAGGTCGAGCCAGTGCAACAGTCGTGGCGATTCCAGCACGGAGCGGTGATAGCGCGGCGGCGGTTCCGGCCGCATGGCCTCCGCCGGCGGAAGCCGGTAACAGCGGTAGACCGCGGCGGCGGCGCCGGTGGCGGCAGTCAGCAGGGCAAACAGTAGAGCCTGCCAAATCAGTCCCGGCGACAGCTGCCAATCAAGATAAGGGAAGCGATAGAACTCGGCGTACAGGCGCGCCAGTCCGCTGCCCATCCAAGCGCCGAGCAGCAAGCCGGGCAGGGCGCCTGCTACGGCAATCGCCAGAGCAAAGCCGCCGTAGTGGCGGGCCAATTCCAGGCCACGGTAGCCAAAGGCCTTGAGCAAGCCAATCAGTTCGCGCTGGCTTTGCAGCATTCGCGCCAACACGATGTTGAGAAGAAAAGCGGCCACGCCAAGAAAGATGCCGCCAAACAGCCGCGCCATGACTTGCAGTTGCTGCAGCTCGTCGGAGAGGAAACGATCGGATACCTGGAGCTCGCGCCCATGGGCGCCGACATTGCCGTAGTTGTCGAGCAGGCGATCGAGCTGTTCGATCACATCCTCGCTCCGCGCCTCGCGCTGCAATGACAGACTCAAGTCGTTGAAGGCGCCGAACATGTCGAACGCGCGAGCCAGCGGCTCATGGCGCATCCACAGCACTCCGTAGCGGGCAAAGTCGGGAAACACGTCGCCGGGCCGAATCGGATAGATGAACTCGGGCGACAGCACAATGCCGGCCACCTGCAATCGCTGTTGTCGGCCATTGATCACTGCATAAAGCTGATCACCTCGGCGCAAATCATGGGCGTCGGCAAACGCCTCGATCAGCAGCACCTCGTCATCCTGCTGCGGGAAGGCGCCACTGCGCAGAAACAAGCGGCCGGCAAGATCCTGGCTTTGCATCGGCAAGCTGACTATGCGCGCTGTCACTGAGTCCGCGTAGCCGTCTACCTGCAGCCGTGCTTCAGCGCTGATCCGCGCATGCACGCGCGCCACCCCGGGAATGGCGGCAATCGCTGGCAGCAGCGTTTGCGGGGCCCGGGTCAGCTGAGTGAACACGTGGCCGAAGTCGTATTCGGCATAGAAGCGCGCCTGGGTGCGTGACAAGGACTGGTAGTTGCTGATCGACATCACCCACATGGCGATTCCGATGGCCAGTACCGTGGCGATCGCTGCAATCTGGCCCTTCATCTGCGCTAGCTCGCGCCCCAGTTTGAGCTGCAGTGCATTCACCAGCTCACCGAATCGGCTGGCTGTGGCGCGCTATTGCGCTGATCACTCACCACCCGGCCGTCGCTCATCTGCAGCACGCGATCGGCGATCGCCGCAATGGCGGCGTTGTGGGTGATGATCAGCACCAGGGCATCGGTCTCACGATGGATGTGCTGCAGGCTCTGCAGCACCCGAACCCCAGTCTTGGAGTCCAGCGCGCCAGTCGGCTCATCGCACAGCATGATCGCCGGGCGCTTGGCGATGGCCCGGGCGATGGCCACCCGCTGCTGCTCACCGCCCGACAACTGGGCGGGAAAATGTTCGGCGCGCTGCTCCAGTCCAACCAGACGCAGCGCCTCGATCGGCGCCATCGGCTGGGTGGCGATGTCGGTTACCAGGCGGACGTTCTCCTCTGCCGTCAGACTGGGTATCAAGTTATAGAACTGGAACACGAAGCCGACTTCGCGCCGACGAAACTCGGTCAAGCCGGCATCGTCGAATTCGCTGAGCTGGCGGCCGCGACAGCTCAGCTGGCCGCCGCTTGGGTGATCCAAGCCGCCAAGGATATTGAGCAAAGTGGACTTGCCGCTGCCCGAGGCGCCCAGCAGGACGACAAATTCGCCAGCGAACAGGTCGAGATCGACCCCGCGCAAGGCCCGTACCTCGGTCTCGCCCATGCGATAGGTCTTGCTCAATCCACGAGCGCTGAAGATCGGGCTGGCGCTGTCGTCCATAGCTCCAGTGTCGCGCGATTTGGCCTGGCTGCCTTTGATCAGACGCAAGCCCGACGATGTGCGGGAGCGGCCGGCTATAATTGCCCGCTTGGTTTGACGAGAGCAAGGTTGTGGCTGGACATTCCAAATGGGCCAATATCCAGCACCGCAAGGGTAAGCAGGACGCCGTGCGGGGCAGGATGTTTACTAAACTGGTGCGCGAAATCAGCGTGGCCGCGCGTAGCGGCGGCGGAGACATCGCGGGCAATCCGCGCCTGCGTCTGGCGGTCGACAAGGCGGTGGCCGCCTCGATGCCGAAAGACAATATCGAGCGCGCGATCAAGAAGGCCACCGGCGAGCTGGAAGGGGTGAATTACGAGGAACCGCGCTTCGAAGGCTACGCCCCCGGCGGCGTGGCGGTGATCGTCGACTGCATGACCGACAACCGCCAACGCACCGTGGCCGATGTGCGTCACGCCTTCAACAAGTTCGGCGGCAACCTCGGCACCGACGGCTCGGTGGCCTTCATGTTCCACCGGCTCGGCGTGCTCAGCTATGCTCCCGGCTGCGACGAAGACAAGATCACCGAGGCCGCCATCGAAGCCGGCGCCGACGATATCCAGGTCAACGAAGACGACGGCTCGATCGAAGTGCTGACCAGCGCCGACAACTACCAGGCGGTCAAAGACGCCATGGATGCCGCCGGCTGCCCACCCGACGAGTCCGAAATCACCTTCCGTGCCGAGAACAACATCGCCGTCGAAGGCGACACAGCGATCGCGGTGGCGAAACTGCTGGATAGGCTCGAAGACCTTGATGACGTGCAGAATGTGTATTCGAATGCCGACCTGCCGCCGGAGGCATGGTGATCGAGAAGCCGGGATTGGCTTTGAAGCCGGGATTCGGGATTCGGGATTCGGGATTCGGGATTCGTCGAGCGTGCGTCTGAGCGATACTTGAGCGCGCTGCGTCTTCGCTCTGTTGCTAAGCTGACAGACCGCGCGGCGTAGTTGGCTCGCTCATGAAGTTCGGCGAGCGACGCAGCATCACTGAACAGGAGCGATCACGCTGGTGCGACGAATCCCGAATCCCGAATCCCGAATCCCGGCTCCACTCACGCGCATCCTCGGCATCGACCCCGGCTCGCAACGCACCGGTATCGGGGTGGTGGATGTCGATGCGGCGGGGCGTTGTGTGCATGTGCATCATCAGCCCCTGGTGGTGCTGGAGGCGGGTGAATTTCCGGCGCGGTTGAAGCGCATCCTGGATGGCGTGCGTGCGGTGATTACCGAGTTCGGTCCGGTGGAAGTCGCGATTGAGCGGGTGTTTCTGGCCAAGAATGCCGACTCGGCGCTGAAGCTGGGGCAGGCGCGTGGGGCGGCGATCTGTGCTGCGGTGGATGCCGATCTGCCGGTGTTCGAGTACTCGCCGATGCAGATCAAGAACGCCGTGGTCGGGCGCGGTGTGGCGGAGAAACGTCAGGTTCAGCACATGGTTGGCGTGCTGCTGAACCTGAGCACCAAACTGCAGGCAGATGCCGCTGATGCCTTGGCGGTGGCGATTACCCACGGTCATGCGCGGCGACTCGGTCTGCAGACCGGGTTGCCGGCATCGGCGCTGATGCGTAGGAGAGGGTGGCGATGATTGGACGTTTGCGCGGCGTGTTGTCGGTGAAACAGCCGCCCTGGCTGATGATCGATGTCAATGGTGTCGGCTACGAACTGGAAGCGCCGATGAGCACCATCTATGACCTGCCCGAACTGGGCCGGGAAGTGGTGCTGTTTACCCATTACGCGGTGAAGGAAGACAGCGTCGCCCTGTACGGCTTTATGACCGAGGCCGAGCGGCGGCTGTTTCGCGATGTGCAGAAGGTCTCTGGCATCGGCGCCAAGATCGCGCTGGCGATTCTGTCCGGGGTCAGCGTGGCCGAATTCGCCCGCCTGGTCGCCGGCAGCGATGTGACGTCGCTGACCCGCATTCCCGGCATCGGCAAGAAGACCGCCGAACGCATCGTGGTGGAACTGCGTGATCGCGCGGCGGCCGATTTCGGCAGCGGCCCGGCCGGCGTCAGCTTCGGTGCCGTGCCGCAGGACCCGGCCAGCGAAGCCAGCGTTGCCCTGCAGCAGCTTGGCTACAAGCCGGCCGAGATCACCCGGCTGCTGAAAGGCGCCCCGGAAGGCGCGGCGGCCGAGGATTTGATTCGGCATGCGTTGAAGGCGGCACTTAAGTAGGGTGCGCCTCGGGCGCACCGAAGGGCGGCTTGGAAAGGCATGCACGGTGCGCCCAAGGCGCAGCCTATGGCGCCTGAATCGTTCCCCCTCTTGCGCCTTCCCCGCCGCCTGTTAAGGTAGGCGGCTGAATCGGGCGCTGCCGCCCGCACTGCCTACCCCAGCCGAGACTCCATGGATCGCGTGATCTCCACCGACGCCGATCGCGACGAGCAATTGCTCGAAGCATCGATTCGCCCCAAGCGGCTGGATGAATACCTCGGCCAGCAGCCGGTGCGCGAGCAGTTGAAGATCTATATCGAAGCGGCCAAACGGCGCGATGAGGCGCTGGATCATGTGCTGATCTTCGGCCCGCCGGGCCTGGGCAAGACCACCCTGTCGCATGTGATTGCCAATGAGATGGGCGTGCAGCTGCGGCAGACCTCAGGGCCGGTGATCGAGCGTGCCGGCGATCTGGCTGCCCTGCTGACCAATCTGCAGCCGCACGATGTGCTGTTCGTCGATGAGATCCATCGCCTGTCGCCGGTGGTGGAGGAGGTGCTGTACCCGGCGATGGAAGATTTCCAGATCGACATCATGATCGGCGAAGGGCCGGCCGCGCGCTCGATCAAGCTCGATCTGCCGCCGTTCACCCTGATCGGCGCCACCACCCGCGCCGGACTATTGACCGGCCCGCTGCGTGATCGCTTCGGCATCGTGCAACGCCTGGAGTTCTACAACGCAGCCGAGTTGACCGCTATCGTGCGCCGCTCGGCACAGATTCTCGGTATCGATTGCGAGGCCGAAGGCGCTGCCGAGATCGCCAAGCGCTCGCGTGGCACGCCGCGTATCGCCAACCGTCTGCTGCGTCGAGCGCGCGATTACGCCCAGGTGCGGGCCGATGGGCGAATCACCAACGAGGTCGCCGACGCGGCGATGTCGATGTTGAAGGTCGATCCGGAAGGCTTTGACGAGCTGGATCGGCGCCTGTTGCGCAGCATCATCGACAACTTCGACGGTGGTCCGGTCGGTGTTGAATCGCTGGCCGCCGGCCTGTCGGAAGAGCGCGGCACGCTGGAAGATGTGATCGAACCCTATCTGATCCAGCAGGGCTTTCTGATCCGCACGGCCCGCGGCCGCATGGCGAGCGCCAAAGCCTATCGCCATCTCGGTCTGAAGCCGCCGGCCAAGGCCAGCGGTTCCGGCGGTGATCTGTTTGGGACAACCGATGATGAACGCTGAATCCGCTGGGCGCCTGCCGTTCAGCTGGCCTGTACGCGTCTATTGGGAAGATACCGACGCTGGCGGCGTAGTGTATCACGCCAATTACCTGTGCTTTTTCGAGCGTTGCCGCAGCGAATGGTTGCGCAGTCTCGGTATTGCGCAGGAGCGTTTTCGTCATGAGTTCGACCGCGTGTTCGCCATTCGATCGATGCACACCGACTACCGGCGTGCCAGCCGGCTGGACGATCAGCTGGTAGTGCGCGTGGACGAAGTGCGGGTGGGCTTGGCCAGTCTTGATTTTCGCCAGAGCATTTTGCGTCAGGGCGAGGACGAGTCGATCGCCACTGCCCAGGTTCGTGTCGGCTGTCTGGTGGCCTCGAGCTTCAAGCCAACCCGGATGCCGGATAGCCTGCGCCAGATCTTGCTGCAGGCGACTGAGTCGGGCGCTGACTGACCCCGATTCACCTAACAGGCTGCTGAGACTCATTTCAGCAGCCCGCTAAGCGATAGTTTCACCCCCTGGCCATGCTCTGGCATCGCCTGACCAGAGCAAACATGACAACCGAGTTGCGGAGCGGCACATGAACAGTTTGTTTCACCGATCGATTGCGCTGACCCTGCTGTCGGCCTGGCCGATGCTCAGCCTGGCCCAGGAGGCCGCCGCCTTGCCGGAAGAGACGGCCGCTGCCGCCACGGTAGCCGCGCCGGTGGTGACCGGCAGTGGTCAGCTCAATATGTTCAATCTGATCCTGCACGCCTCCTTGCCGGTACAGATCGTGATGGCCCTGCTGGTGCTGGCGTCGGTCGCCTCGTGGATGATCATCTTCCGCAAGAAATCCGTGCTGGACGGCGCTGCGCGACGCTCCGATCGCTTCGAAGAGCGCTTCTGGTCGGGGGCCGATCTCAGTGCCTTGTATCGCGAGTCATCGCAGCAGGGCCGGAGCATCAATGGCATCGAAGCGATCTTCGAGGCCGGTTTCCGCGAGTTCGCCCGCCTGCGGCAAAAGAAGAGCATGGATTCGCGTACCCAGCTGGAAGGTGCGCAACGCGCGATGCGCGTGCAGCTGGCGCGCGAGGTCGATGAGCTGGAACATAACCTCGAGTTTCTCGCCAATGTCGGTTCGATCAGCCCCTATGTGGGTCTGTTCGGCACCGTGTGGGGCATCATGATCAGCTTCCAGGGCCTGGCCAATGTCAAGGAAGCCACCATTGCCACCGTGGCGCCGGGCATTTCCGAGGCGCTGATCGCCACCGCCATGGGCCTGTTCGCCGCGATTCCGGCGGTCTGGGCCTACAACCGCTATTCGACCAAGGTCGACCGCATCAATGTCCGCTACGAGGCCTTTGCCGAAGAGTTCAGCGCCATTCTGCAGCGCCAGTCGCATGGTGATGATCATTAGTCCTTTCGTAGGGTGGGCGTGCCGCCCACCGCGCAAGGCATTCGAAATGGTGGGCCAGTGGTCCACCCAACACGGATCGAGACGTTAATTCCGATGTCCGCACATTTTTCCGGCCGCCCCAAGCGCAAGCGCAAGCTGAAATCCGAAATCAACGTCGTGCCGTATATCGATGTGATGCTGGTGCTGTTGATCATCTTCATGGTCACCGCGCCACTGCTGAATCTCGGGGTGGATATCGAGCTGCCGCAATCCAATGCCAAACCGGTCGAGTCGCAGAAGGATCCGGTAGTGGTGGAAGTCACCGCCGATGGCCGCTACTTCCTTACCCTGCAGGGTGCGAAGGCAGAAGAGATCGACGCCGAATCGCTGAAGGCCAAGGTATCGGCCTTCGTGCGGCAGAACCCCAATGTCGCGGTGATGGTGGCCGGCGATCGGCGGGTCGACTACGGCACCATCTACGGTGGCATGGTGCTGCTGCAAGAGGCGGGCGTGCCCAAGGTGGGGTTGATGAGTACGCCGGCAGAAGATGACGGAGCGAAGCGTTAAGACGATGGACTCGATGGCCGACAATTGGCGGGCATTGGTGTTCTCGCTGGCCCTGCATCTGGCCTGCGTGCTGGTGATTGCGCTCGGCGTTTTCTGGACCCGCACCGAAACCCCGCTGAGCGTGGCCGGCGAGCCGGTGTCAGCCGTGCTGATGTCGGCGCCGGCCAACTTCGTGCCGGCCAGCAAGTTGGAGCCGGCCCCAAGAACCGCTGCGCCGCCGCCGCAGCCGGAGAAAACCAAAGCGCCACAGCAGGCACCCACCCCACCGCAGCCCAAGCCTCAGACCGAGCCACCGAAGCCCGATACGCGCGACACCGAAAAGGCCGCGCGCATGGCCCAGCAGCAGGCGGAAGAGAAGGCCAAGCAAGAAGAGCAGGAGCGCAAGCGCAAGGAACAGGTGCTGCTGGAAGAAAAGCGCAAGCAGGAAGAAATCGAGCGCAAGGAACGTCTGCGTCAGCAACAGCTCGAGCAACAGAAAGAGCTGGACAAGATTCGTCAGCAGCGCGAAGAGGCCGAGCGCAAGCGCAAGCGGGAGCAGGAAAAGCTCAAGCAGATCGAAGATATGAAAAAGGCCCAAGTGGCCGATGCCACGCCGACGCCGGCGACGAAGCCGGCTGTACAAGCCGGCAACTATGGAGTTGATAACAGCTTACAAGCCCGGTACAAACTAGCTATTCAGCAAACTGTCGACTCAAACTGGAATCGACCTGATAGCCTGCCGGCGCGAGTCATGTGTCATGTGACCGTGATTCAAATCGTCGGAGGCGAAGTGATAAACGTGGACTTAACCGATTGTCCGTTCGATCAAGTGGGGCGGCGTTCGGTTGAGGCAGCAGTCACTCGCCAACCCCTACCGTACACGGGGTTCGAAACGGTATTTCAGCGTCAAGTTCGAATTCCGTTCTGCTACCCCCGAGAGGAATGTGCCCAATGATGCTCCGGTTCTTGCTCGCGGTTCTTATGCTTTCCTGTGTCCAGAATGCTAGAAGCCAACAACCGCTGGAAATCGATATCGTGGGAGGCAATTCCGCCGCTATGCCCATCGCCGTAGTCAATCTCGACTATCTCGGTACCGGCGTGGCGCCGGATACCGATATCGCTGCCGTGGTGCGCGCGGATCTCAATCGTTCCGGTGCCTTCCGCACCCTGGCCGAGCAGGATCTGGTTGAACGCCCGCAGCGTCTGGCCGATGTGAATTTCGCCACTTGGCGCCTGCTGAAGCAGGATTTCCTGCTGGTCGGGCGGGTGCTGGATACCACCGATGGCGGCTACCGGGTTGAATTCGAGCTGATGGACGTGGCCAAGCAGGAGCGCCTGCTCGGCCTGGCCCTGGCCGGTCGTGCCGGCAATATGCGCGATGTATCGCACCAGATCGCCGACTTGGTCTACGAGAAGATTCTCGGTGTTCGCGGCGCCTTCTGGACCCGCATTGCCTATGTTACCGCCACCGGTCTGGGGCGCGATATCCAGTACGCGCTGATGGTGGCCGATTCCGATGGTTACAACCCGCAAACCGTGGTGCGCTCGCGCGAGCCGCTGCTGTCGCCAGCCTGGAGCCCGGATGGCCGCAAGCTGGCCTATGTCAGCTTCGAGCGCGGCAACTCCTCGATCTATATCCAGGAGATCGCCACCGGCGCCCGCGAAGTGGTGGCCAGCTACCGCGGCATCAATGGTGCGCCTTCCTTCTCGCCCGATGGCAATCGCCTGGCGCTGACGCTTTCACGTAGCGGCAACCCGGAAATCTACATCATGGATCTCGGCAGCAAGGCGCTGACCCAGATCACCCGCCACTGGGGCATCGATACCGAGCCGGTATGGGCGCCCGACGGCCAATCGCTGTTGTTCACCTCCGATCGCTCCGGCAAGCCGCAGATCTATCAGGTGGCGGCCAGCGGTGGCGAGCCGACCCGGGTCACCTCCCAGGGCGAATATAACGCTAGGCCAACTGTGTGCTGCGATGGCAACAAGCTGGCTATGGCGCAGGGAAATGGAAACGTTTATCGTATAGCGGTTTTGGACAAAACTTACGGGGGCTCCGGCCAGATGCTCGTGCTTTCGCCGGGCAACTTGGATGAGTCCCCCAGCTTTGCGCCCAATGGCAGCATGGTGCTGTACGCCTCACGCGAAGGAAAGCGGGGTGTGCTGTATGCGGTCTCCGCCGATGCGCGGGTACGGCAGCGTCTAGTTTTGGCCGATGGTGATGTCCGGGAGCCCGCCTGGTCACCGTTTCGGCAGCGTTGATTTGCAGGACGGGCTTGATTCAATGCAACGTGATTGGCAACAGAAAAAAAGCGTTCCTCGACTACTGTCCCTCGATAAACACGAACTACAGGTATAACCATGAATACGACTACTCGCGTTCTGCTGGCCGCCGCCCTTTGCGCGACCATGGCCGCATGCACCAAGGAAGTGAAGCCCGATCCGACTCCGGAGCCGACACCGCCGCCGCCGCCGCCGGTCGAGCCGGTTGATGACGGCAAGTACAAGCTGGGTGACCTGGACACCGACACCTGCCTGCGTCAGCGCGTGGTGTACTTCGACTTTGACCAGAGCGACGTCAAGGCCGAGTTCACTGCCATCATGAACTGCCACGCCAAGTACCTGCGTGACCGTCCGAGCGCCCGCATCAGCCTGGAAGGCCATGCCGACGAGCGCGGCACCCGCGAGTACAACCTGGGCCTGGGCGAGCGCCGCGGCAATTCGGTGTCCGACGCCCTGCGCGCCAATGGCGGCGGTGCCCACCAGCTGAACGTGGTGAGCTATGGCGAAGAGCGTCCGACCTGCGACAGCAGCGAAGAAGGCTGCTGGGGTAAGAACCGTCGCGTCGAAATCGTCTACACGGCGAAGTGATGCGACTGGGTCTGCGTAAGCTGACCCTGACTGCGGCGGCCCTGATGGCCGCCGCAGCGTTTCAGGCATCAGCACAGTCCGGCCGACTCAGTCTGGCCGATCGGGTCGCTCGATTGGAGCAGGACGCCGCACAAGGCGCCGGCAATCAGCAAACCCTGGAGTTGCTCAATCGCATCTCTCAGCTGCAGCAGGAAGTGCAATCCCTGCGCGGTCTGGTGGAGCAGCAGAGTTTTGAAATCGAGGCGCTGAAGAAGCGTTCACGCGATCAGTACCTCGATATCGATGGTCGTCTGGCCCGCATCGAAGGCGGAGCCCCAGTGGCCTCTGAAGCGGTCACCGATCCGAATGCCGGTCTGGCTCTGCCGCCAGGCGCGCAGCCGCTGGAGCCGACCCCGCCGTCGCCCTCGGTCACCGCACCGACCAACACAGCACAGCTGATCGAAGAGCCCGAGGTACGCGCGCCGGTCGACGGCGGCACCCAGACCACCGGCTTGAGCGGCGCTGCCGAGCCGGCCGCCCCGGCGCAGCCGATGGCCAACCCGGCCGACGAACGCAAGATGTACGAATCGGCCTTCGACGCGCTGAAAGAAGGTCGCTACGCCGAAGCCGCGCGCCGATTCCAGGGTTTTCTCAACACCTACCCGAACGGCGAGTTTGCTCCCAATGCGCATTACTGGCTGGGCGAAAGCTACTACGTCACCCAGAACTACCAGATCGCCCTCGATGCATTCCGCAAGCTGCTGGCCGACTTTCCCAGCAGTCTGAAAGCCCCCGATGCCCTGCTCAAGATCGGCTACTGCCACTACGAGCTGCGGCAATGGAGCGAAGCCGAAGCCACCCTTAACCAGGTGATCGAGCGCTATCCCGACAGCACCGTCGCCCGACTGGCACAGGGCCGGTTGAGGGCGCTCAGGCTGGAGAGTAGGCAGTAGGTTTAAGAGCCGGGACTTGGGATTCGAGATTCGGGATTCGCTGAAGCGGACCGAGGCCAGCGCGAAGGACTCTTGAATCTCATCCCGACTCGGCGTCGACCAGGCGCGAGTTATGGAGTCGCCGCGATGTCGACGCTTGAAACGAATCACGAACCACGAATCACGAATCCCGGCGCTGCAACGCAGCGCCTAAAAATCACCGAAATCTTCCATTCGCTGCAGGGCGAGTCGCGTTCGGTGGGTTGGCCAACGGTATTCGTGCGGCTGACCGGTTGCCCACTGCGTTGCACCTATTGCGACACCACCTATTCGTTCTACGGCGGCGAGTGGCGGGAGATCGACGATATCGTCGCCGAGGTGCAGAGTTACGCTGCGCGGCATGTCTGCGTGACGGGCGGCGAGCCCTTGTCGCAGAAGCGTTGTCTGCTGTTGCTGAGCAAGCTCTGCGATCTGGGCCTGGATGTGTCGTTGGAGACGTCCGGTGCGCTGGATATAGCGCCGGTCGATCCGCGGGTGGTGCGGGTGGTCGATCTCAAGACGCCGAGTTCCGGCGAGCTGGCGCGCAATCTGTGGAGCAATATTGAGCACCTCAAGGCGGATGACCAGGTCAAGTTTGTGATCGGCGGGCGCGAGGACTACGAGTGGTCTCGCGAGGTGATTCGCCAGCACAACCTGCCCGCGCGCTGCGAAGTGCTGATCTCGCCCAGCTTTGGCGTACAGCCGCCGGAACAATTGGCTGAGTGGATGCTGGAGGATCGTCTCGACGCGCGTTTGCAATTGCAGCTGCACAAGATTCTATGGGGCGAGGCAAAGGGGCGCTGAACCATGCTGCATCCCGGAGTTCCAGACGGGCATAGGGTGCGTCTTGGACGCACCAACGCTCAGGGCGTCGCCCGCACTCCGCTGGCGAGGAGCCGGGTCGGGAAGGGTTGAACCGCCCCTCCGCGCCACGTTCCACCGCAAGCAAGCACGCTACCCCTCGCGCGCGAACTGAGAGAGACGCATGAGCCACACCACACGAACACAACTCACGCCTGCCGTTGTACTGGTCTCCGGTGGCATGGATTCTGCCGTCACCCTGGCCATCGCACGCGAACAAGGCTTCCAGCCCTACGCCCTCAGCGTGGCCTACGGCCAGCGCCATACCGCCGAGCTTGCGGCAGCGAAACGAGTGGCCGAATCGCTGGGCGTTGCCGCCTTCAAGCAAGTGACGATCGACCTGCGCGCGATTGGCGGCTCCGCCTTAACCGACGATATCGACGTGCCCGAGCAGGCCAGCAGCGGCATTCCGGTCACCTATGTGCCGGCCCGCAACACCATCATGCTGTCGATTGCCCTCGGCTGGGCGGAGGTGCTGGGTGCCAAGGATCTGTTCTGTGGCGTCAATGCAGTCGACTATTCGGGCTACCCCGACTGCCGCCCCGCCTTTATCCAGGCCTTTGAGCAACTCGCCAACCTCGCCACCAAGGCCGGCGTCGAAGGCGCCGGTATCCGAGTCCACGCCCCGCTGATCGCCATGAGCAAGGCCGACATCGCACGCGAAGGCGCCCGCCTCGGCATCGACTTTGCCGACACCGTGTCTTGCTACCAGGCCGACGACCAGGGCCGCGCCTGCGGCCGCTGTGACGCTTGCAGACTGCGTGCAGAAGGCTTCCGGCAGGCCGGATTGGCCGATCCCACCCGATATCAAGGCCGGAATTGATCGACGCCACAGACCGTTCCTTCGCGCAAAGCCAACGCGGGCTGAGCCAGTCGGTCGGCTGCGCAGCTACGCGGGACTGCGTCCCGATCTCGTCCAAGTTGGCCTTGCACTCGGCGCAAAGTCCTCGGTGATCATCCGCGCCCTCATGAAATATCCGGGCCAAGAATTTCGACTTGCATCAGCAGCCATCAATGGTAAAATTCGCGCCCCTCATCGCGTTGCGATGACGCGTCAGAACTCTGAAGTCACTCTTCAGAGCACCGTGGGTCGTTAGCTCAGCCGGTAGAGCAGCGGACTTTTAATCCGTTGGTCGAAGGTTCGAATCCTTCACGGCCCACCATTTTTCCCCAGTTTTATGCGGTTTTCAGCGGCCCCGACGGGGCCGTTTGCTTTTGCGGACACGCTGCGGACACGCGAAACCTTGCGAGAAGGCGGTTCTTTGGTAGATCCAGGTTATGGAATCCATCAAGGAATGACGCATGACGCAATGGGCCTCTCTCGACGAAACGACTGCGTGGGCGCGGACCATGGGGTTCCCCAACGCAAAGGCTTGGCATCGACCCTTGCAGGCAGTCCGAGACGCCTGGCCACCCCATATCCCGCGGCACCCGGAGCAGGTCTATCCCGATTTCCTCGAACGGGGAGGGTGGGGCCACCTGTTGGGAACCGGGTTCACATGGACCCGTGGCCGCACCCACGCCACTTACCTGGAGGCGTCGCGGTGGGCGCAGGAACACAAGATTCACACGCGGGGCGCGTGGAAGAAGAAAGTCAGAACCTTACGCCCGTGGCCGGACGACATCCCGCGCAGCCCGGACTTCATCTACGCCAACGAGTTCAAGAACGGTGGATGGGCGCGCTTCCTGCGAGGGCAAGCGAAGGGCGATGCGCGCCAATCCCGGATTGAGGCGTGTGTGCGCAACGCGGTGGTGGCGGCGTTCGGGAGCAAAGCGCTGGACCACAACCAGCGGGTGGTGACCGGCGCCAGCGGCAAAGAATGGCGCGTGGACGGAATCATCCAGGTATGGGGTCTCGAAATCATCCTTGAATACGATGGCGCTCGGTGGCACAAGCCGAGCAAGCAGAGAGCGCTCGACATCCGCAAGACCCAGGACCTTTGGGATGCCGGGTGGATTGTCATGCGGATGCGTGAGGCGCCGTTAACCCCACTGCGAGAAGGCTTGGACCTCTGCGTTGACCCTAACGCGAGCGAGGCCGAGCGGGTGCAGCGGGTGATTGAGCATGTCCGGGCTTGCTTTGCCTTCCACGATTTTCATGAGGTGAATGCGGAGACGGTGGTGTCCGATCCTGCTTTGATCGCCAATGGTTTTGTATCGTTTGAGGAGGCCGGAAAGTGGGCGCAGAAGCAGGGGTTCCGCACCATGAAGGAATGGAGAGCGAGCGCAAGAGCGATGGGGACCTTGTGGCCTTCCCACATCCCCAAAGACCCCTACAGCGCGTACAAGGCGCAAATACAGCAGTATGGATCGGGGGTGTTGTTGGGTGTCGCGGCGTGAATCCCTAGACTTCGTCGGGGGGCGGACGTTCAAGAATCACCGGTTGCTGATAACTCTTTGGAATCGGAAACTCTTGTTTCGAGGCGGCGCCGAGAAGCCTGACCTCGTTTGCGTCGAGAAGTCGAGTAATCGGCTCGATCATCAGCACACAAACCTGACCATCAACTTCAATAAACGCCCACTCGTAGAAGTCGTTGTAGATGTACTGGCTTACCGTTCCTTCGACGTGCTCCAGTAGTTTGTCTTCGTCATGGTTCTCACAGTCACCGTATTTGGGTTCCATTGATCCCGCGGTTTTTGGGGCTTTCGTCAGGGAAAGCATTTCTGCGAAGTGTTGCTCTCCGTCATCCGACGCGCCGTGCGAAAGCGCCGGCACCACCAGCGATACGCATAGCGCTGCAAATCCAAGAAGTCTCATATCTTTGCTTCCGCATGTGAAGGTTGATCAGTTAGGGCCGCCAGCCCGATTCTTGGTCCTGTTCGCGTTCCTCGTTGAAATGGCCGTAGTCTCTGCTCTTGATAAAATCTTCACAAGGTGTTGCGTTGCGGATTTCACAGCGCGTTCATGATCAGCAGGCTCGCGGCGCGAACCAGTCCCAGGGCCACTCAACACCGACCAAGCATGCCCACGCCAAAGCGGGCGCACCATCGGAGAAATGCGGCATTTCGTGTAGGAAAAGTCCTACACGAGGTAAATAGTTCACTCGCTTATCGCTTGTTCAACTGCGGCGCGGGTTCCTCGTGCGTCCGACTCCGCCATGTCGTCCAGCCAGCGGCCGTCGGAAAGGTCGGAACAGGGCAGGTCCGCGTGTTCGACCAGGGCTTCCAATGTTCGGGAATGAGCCCACGCCACAAAACAATAAGATCCGAACTCTTCTTCAAACAGCGGCCCCGTGCATCCTCCGCTTCCGCAGAAGAGTAGGTGCGTGAGGTACAGGTATCGTCGATGCGAGGCGCCCTTTGACTCAATCACCTGGCGTTGGACCGAAGCGTCGTCGAACCCTTCCACATCTTCTAACGCGGGTTGGATTTCGAGTTCCACGTAAGCGGCCACCGCGGCGTCCGCGGAGTAGAAGCGACCCATCGCGGCGCGCTGGATTTCGTCCAGCGTGCCATCGGGGAGAGCATCCCGCAGTCGCTCGGCAAGATAGTGCGATTGGAGTTGGGCAGAGGTCAGGCGCGCGGTCGCCTCCGACACATCGCGCGTCAGCGAGGCCACGGCCTGCTCACGCTCCGCAACGGTGCGTTCCAGGCTGGCAATCCGTTCTTGGGCGCGGGACAGTTCTTCTTGCTTCGTGAAATGCGGGTGCACCGTGTGGAAGTAGGCGACAACCACAAAGATCAGCGAAGCGAGCGGCGCCGAGGCGAGCAGGTAATCCAGTTTGCCTTTTGAGCGGTCGAGCCAAGGCATGGACGTGGGATGCGTGGGATGACGGGGCATGCGGGCCTTCGGCAAAAGGGGGTGGAACCGAACGTTAGCCTGATTCCGTCTCAGGTCCTGCGACGGCGCATCGCCAACATCGCTAGGCGGGCTGTTCCGCGGACAAGTTTCTCGGACGCGCAACGAGCGCTTGACTTCAAAGGGGGCGGGTTGTCGGTGGGTTCTGCGAGCGATGGACTGGATCTCGAAGTCGGAGCACTCTGATGGCGCCATGGACGAAAGGGAAGTCGCCAGTTAGATGAGCGCACTTGTATGGGAGCCCACATTCTGGGGCCGAATCTTCACCGGCAGCCCGCGGCGGCGCATCACCATCGATTCCGGTTCGATGGTCGTGGATGCATGGCCGTCCGCCATCAAACTGGCGACCGGCGAGCGCCTGGAGGTGGAGCTGGGTGTTTTGTGGGCTCGGGTGCGCATCACCCACAACGGGACCACGATTGAGGTTGACGGGATTCCCAATCGGCAGGCCGCGGCCCTCGAACGCGCCTGGGGGCGCGCCGTCGAGCGCGTCCACGCAGAACGGGAAGAGTCCAGCCGGGCCCTGGCGGCCTTCGCGGAACGGTTCCCGCGCGTGCTGGACTGGTTCCGGCGCACCCATGGTGAGATGCGGCGTCGCCTTGGCGCATCCCGTTGGCTTACGCATGGCTGTTTGACGCGCTGGCTGTCGGAGCGTCCCGACGAACCGCTGATGCTCGGGTTTCCTCTCGTGCAGGATTACTTGGCCTCGCTGGGCGCCGAGGCGCAGCAGGCGGCGGACTGGTGGCGATGCGACTTGACCCGTGTGGTGGCCGAGGCCAACGAGCGGCTGATGGCGTCGGAGTTGACTCAATGCGCCGACTTTTTCCAGCGCGTCGAAAAATCGCCGCTCACGGATGAGCAGGCGCGTGCCGTGGTGTGCTTCGACGATCGGGTGCTGGTGGTGGCCGCGGCGGGGTCGGGCAAGACCTCAACGATGGTGGCGAAAGCCGGCTACGCCGTGCACCGTGGCCTCGTGGCGCCGGAATGCATTCTGGTGCTCGCCTTCAACAAGGACGCCGCAAAAGAACTGGGGCAGCGCATTCGTCAACGGCTGGAGCCGTTGGGCCTCCCTGCGCACCGCGTCGAGGCCCGCACGTTTCATGCGTTCGGTCTCTCGGTCATCGGAGAGGCGACCGGCCGCAAGCCCTCGCTGGCGCCGTGGCTCGACCACGGCGGGGACACGTGCCGCTTGCTGGAAATCGTGGACGACCTCAAAGATCGCGATCCCACGTTCCGCTCGCAGTGGGACCTTTTTCGCGTGGTGCTTGGACGAGACCTGCCGTCATTCGGCGAAGAAGAGGAGGCACCGGAGGATTGGGACAATGGCAAGACAGGGTTTCGGACGCTAGGTGGCGACGTGGTTAGGAGTCAAGGCGAGCGTTTGATCGCCGACTGGCTGTTCTACAACGGTGTGTCCTACGAGTACGAGCCCGACTACAAATACGCCACCGCCGATGCTGCCCATCGGCAGTACAAACCGGACTTTTATCTGCGCGACATCGATACGTATCTAGAGCATTGGGCGCTCGACAGCCAAGGGAAAGCACCGCCCAAGTTCTACGGGTACGCAGAGGATATGCGCTGGAAAAAGCAGCTGCATTCCGAGAAGGGGACAACACTCATTGAAACGACCATGGCCATGCTTTGGTCGGGACAAGCGTTTGTCCACTTAACGCGCGAGTTGACGCAGCGCGGCTTGGTGTTGGACCCGAATCCGGATCGTCCGGTTCCCGGTCGAAAAGTGATTCAGAACGAAGAAATGGCCCGTACGTTTCGCACGTTCCTCGTTCACGCGAAAAGCAATCGACTGTCGGACGCCGACCTGCACGTCCGGCTGCAGAACGAGCCGCACGACCGCTTTCGGTACCGTCACCTTGCCTTTCTGACGCTGTTCTCGGCGATTCGCGCGGAATGGGAGCGGCGGCTTCGAGAAGAGGACGTCATTGACTTCGAAGACATGCTGGGTCTCGCCGCCGACCACATTGAGCAAGGGCACTGGACATCGCCGTTTCGTCTCGTGATGGTGGACGAGTTCCAAGATGCCTCGCAGGCTCGGGCGCGCTTGTCCAAGGCCTTGGCCTCCCACCCGGACACGCATTTGTTCGCGGTCGGCGACGACTGGCAAAGCATCAATCGGTTTGCCGGTGCCGACCTGTCGGTGATGACCCGATTTGAGCATTGGTTTGGCAAGGCCGAGACACTGCGGCTGGAGCGCACGTTTCGCTGCCCGCAGGCGCTCTGCGACTTATCCGGTGGATTCGTGCAACGCAATCCCGAACAACTTCGCAAGCACGTGAAGTCGGATACGCCCGCGGTCGGCCCGGTGCTTGAGGCGGTCGTGGTGCCGCATGAAGACCGGATCCGATCGGCGATCCGCGCCAAACTCGATGCTTTGAACGAGAGCGTCGGCACTGGTGCCATCCCCGCTGGCACGTCGGGGCAGGTGGAGGTGCTGCTGCTCGGACGATACAAGCGCGATAACGCCTACTTTCCGGATGACCTTCGGTCGTGGGGCCGGCTGCGGGTTCGGGTCATGACCGTGCACGGCTCCAAGGGGCTCGAAGCCGACTACGTCTTGTTACCGCGTATGGTGAATGGGTATTACGCCTTCCCCTCGACCATCGAAGACGACCCCGTGCTGTCCTTGGTGCGACCGGCCGGCGACGACTTCGAACATGCCGAAGAACGACGGTTGTTCTACGTCGCGCTCACCCGGGCACGACGGTCGGTGTTTCTCATCACGGAGCAGCACAAGGTTTCGCCTTTCATCGTTGAGATGCAGAAAAAGGACGGTCTTGTGCTGGTCGGACTCGACGGAGAACCGGCGGCTCAGGCCGACCCATGTGGCCAATCAGGCTGCAACGGAACCATGGTGTTGCGCCGAGGGCGTTATGGTCCGTTTTGGGGGTGTTCCAACTATCCGCGATGCACGCATAAAAAGCAGATCCGGCGCAATGCCGAACGCCAGCATTGACGAGATGCCACCGCAAGGCGCGCCAGTTCGGGGTTGGGCGGTATCGCCCGCTGGGCCGGGCACCGGAGTTTCGGCCGCTCAATGCGGCGCCTTCCGACCGGTCAGCGTTTCAACCAGGTGCGGCAGGTAAAACCGGGCCAGGAAGCCCGCCGCTTTTCGGTCGCCGCCGCGCGCCGCGGCTTGCAGTTGCCGAAGCAGATCCAGCAGGTGGGCGTCGGTCGGGCGGGCCATGCGCGCAGCATAGCGTGACAGCGCATCCCGCGCGTACGCATGACCTGCACGGTGTCGTGGCGCCCGGACGCCCATCCGTTTGAACCGCGGATCACCGTTGAGCGAGCAGCGCTCGACACGTCTCATGCGCGGCGCAATGACAGGTCGCTTTGCCTCGCACTTGTTTGACTCAAAATGCGTTCAAATGGCCCGTCTCAACATGGCGTTTGACCGAGATTGGCGCTGAACACAACGGTTCGCCGCAGAAGCATCACATTTCATTGACAGGGAACTTTCGATTCCCTCAATCTGTCGCCGCGAAAACGTCAAACTGCTCTGCGTTTCGCTCACTGACCACAACATTGAGGATCGACTTTCATGCGTCTATTGCAAGCGCTAATACTCTTGGGGTTGCTGGCTGGTTCGAGTTCTGCGTTCTCCCAATCGCAAAACTGGAATCGCTTCTTCTGCGGCGATTGCCTGCTGTCCGGAAATGACGGCGGCGAACCCGACCCAGAGACAAACACGTTTCTGCGATCGGTGGTGCCGCAGTTTATTCAAAACATTCCGGTTGGGTACACCGTTGTCGTTTGTAACGGCTCAGTTTGCCGCGAGTATAGGTTGGGGTTGCTTTCGTGGGCGATTCGAGGGCCGGAGTTCCCTGACAGCGGAAGGGACTACCTCAACACGCAAAGCAACTTCGTGGCGATGGGAGGAAGTTGCGGTGGTGGCCACGCCGGTGGCGGAATCATCAATGTCCCTGTCTTTGAAACTTGGAGAATCGTCAGTGCGGGCGTACCGTACTACGAGGTCATTCTTACCGGCTTCAGGCCTCAGTACGTTGCCGGAGGTGGCACAGGCTCCACTCAGGTATGCTGATTCCTCTTCGGAAATCAGCGTAAGTAAGGGTTTGGGTGTTTAGGCACCCAAACCACATAACGCACAAAATCGACGATGAGTTCATCCGTGAGAAAATCTATCACTCTTGGTTTGCTTTTGGTCGCCATTGGCGGCGCGGTTGCCGTCATGCTTGTGGAGTCGAAACCGTCCCCGGAGCGCGGCGCCGCACAGTCCGGCCTCGGTGAAACGGCGGTCGAGGAAGTGTCGACGGGCACAACAGAGGGTCGAAACAACGAAGAGGTTGCAGACGAGCAGCATGAGCCCCGCACAAAGTCATTCGCGTTCCGGCGCAATCCGGAACCACAACTTTCGGGAAATGCGCGGAAGATCTACGACGACTTGATTGGCAACGCCAAAGCCGGCGACGCCGCGGCGGCATACGAATTGACCCGAGTGTTGAGTGCATGCCGGACGCGTACGCAGTTCCCGGCCACCGAAGAACGCGCTTACATCGAACCCCATCCAGGGCTTGAATGCGATGGTCTCGGAGACGCGGAGTTCGAGGGGATTGTGGAACTGCTGCGCCTGGCCGCCCATGGTGGAGTGATTGAGGCCCAGATCGACTTCCTTCCTGTGGCGAGCGTGCCCTTTGAGGACGCCCAATACCTGGCAAGTCACATCCCGGAGTTCCAACGCTACCGCGACGACGCCATCGGTTTCCTCAACCGCGCTGCGATGCGCGGCAGCGTGGACGCGATGGTGTCACTGTCCAATCAGTACGACGGCGGCGTTCTCGTTGGGCGCGATCCGGTTTATGCGTACGCCTATGCGTGGGCCGCACAGCAATCCGGATTGGTTGGCGCCACCTTCCACAATCACGTTGACGGTCTGGAGGCCCAGTTGACCCCTGAGCAACGTGCGCGTGCGTTGCAGATGGCCAACGAGATTCGGCGTCGGTGCTGCGGATAGAACACCCTTGAGCCGAGTCCGCCGACACGCGAGGGGTCGGCGTCGAAGCCCACATCCTCGCTCTCACCACCCCCCGCCCAGGCCGACGCCGACTTGGGTGTCTTTGCCCGACTTGCTGACGCCGAAGGTCACCGTCGTGTTGTCGCCGACTTTTTTCTGAATCCCGAGCGCGAACGCCATCTTGCCGTTCTGATTGCCGACGCCGAGCCCCCAACGGTTGTCTTTGCCCGAGGAAGCCATGGTGGCCGCCATCTGCGCGCTGGCGGCGGCCATGGCGCCCTGGCGGTCGAGCCGGGTATTCAGATCCGCAAATGAGCGGTCAATCCGCTCGAACTGCGCATTCATATCGGCGCGCAGTTGGTCGGTGTAATCGAACGAGGCCGAGCGCACCGCGTCGGCGTAGTCCATCGCCCGCGCTTCGGCTTCGGCCGACCGGCGCTCGATAGTGGTCAAGGTCCGGCGCTCGCTCTGCTGCACCGATTCATCGGTGTAGTCCATCGCGCGCTCTTCGGCCTCGGCGGCGGCCTGGTTGGCATGTTCATTGGCGGCAGCCAAGGTCGCCGCATCACCATCGGCCATCTCTTGCCGGACCTGGTTCACCTGTTGGTCGGTGTGCGTGTTGGCCGCGGCCAGAGTCGCGGCGTCGCCGGCTTCCATCTCGGACCGCAGTTGCGCGGCGGTGCGGTCGGTGTGCGCGTTCGCTTCCGACACCGCTTGCTGAACCCCTTGTTGCACCGCCTGGTCGGTGTAGGCGTTCGCCTGGCTCACCGCCTGCTGCACCCCGGCCTGAACCGCCTGGTCGGTATAAGCGTTGGCGCGCGTCACCGCTCGGTGTTCCACCGCGGCCACTTCGTGCGTGAGCGTGGTCAAACGTTGGTCATGACCGTCGAGCCGGCGTTGATGATTCGTGGCCGTGGATTCCAGCTGCGCGATCCGGATCTCCTGCTGTTCTTGACCGATGATGACCGAGGCCAGACCCGCTTCGGTCCGTTGCGCCACCGACAACGCCTGGGAGGCGTCGGCTTGGGCCGCCACCGCGGCCTGGCGCACCGTGTCCACCTCGGCCTGCACCGCGCTCACGCGGGTGTCGGTGTACGCGGCGGCGTTGGCTTCGGCGCTTTGAGCGACCGCGAGCGCTTCCTGCGCCGTGGCCGTCACCGCCGCCACGGCACCGTCGGTGTAACTTTGCGCCGCGGCGATGGCGTTGGTCTCGGCCTGGTTGGCCGCGGTCAGCGCGGCCTGCGCCGTGGCTTCCGCTTGGTTCGCGGCACTCAATGCCGCGTTGGCTTGCTGGCCCGCGGCCTGCGCCGCGATTTCGGCGTTTTGCGCCGCCGTGTTGACGGACGCGATTGCCCCGTCGGTGTAACTCTGCGCCGCGGTCACCGCGTTGACTTCGGCCGTAGTGGCTGCATTCAAGGCCGCGTTCGCGGTGGCTTCCGCTTGACTGGCCGCACTTAACGCCGCGTTGGCTTGCTGGCCCGCGGCCTGCGCCGCGGCATCCGCGTTTTGCGCCGTCGTGTTGACGGAGGCGATTGCCCCGTCGGTGTAACTCTGCGCCGCGGTCACCGCGTTGGTTTCGGCGGTCGTGGCCGCATTCAAGGCCGCGTTCGCGGTGGCTTCCGCTTGACTGGCCGCACTCAACGCCGCGTTGGCCTGCTGTCCCGCGGCCTGCGCCGCGGCGTCCGCGTTTTGCGCCGTCGTGTTGACGGAGGCGATTGCCCCGTCGGTGTAACTCTGCGCCGCGGTCACCGCGTTGGTTTCGGCGGTCGTGGCGACCGACAGCGCGGCGTTGGCCGCGTTCAGGGCATTGGTTGCGTTGCTGCTGGCGTTGTTGGCGACGGTGCTGGCGATATTGGCCGCCGTGTTGGCGGCGTTGGCCGTGTTCGCCGCATCCACCGCCACCGATTGCGCGTTGCTGGCCGCGGACGTGGCCGCGCTCACCGCGCTGTCGGTGTAACTTTGTGCTGTGGCGACCGCTTGATCCCGCGCGGTATCCACCGCGGCCTGATCGACGCCGCCACCACCGCCCGACACCCCAGCAATCGCCTGGCTCAACTGCTGCACGGTCACCGCGTCGTTGGCGTTCACGCCCGCGGAAAGATTCGTGATGCGACGGGTGGTGGTGCTGGTGCCGACCGAGACCGTGTTCGCTTCATTCGCGATCGACCCTTGCCCCAGCGCCACCGCGTTGGTGGCGGAGGATTGGACGTTGCTGTTGGCGCCGAGCGCGGTGCCGTTGGTGGCGGCCGCGTTGACGTTGGCCTGCGCACCGAACGACGACGAGTTCGACGAACGGGCTTGGGCATCAAAGCCGTTCGCGGTGCTGTTGGTGCCCGTCGCGTCGGCCGACCAGCCGCTGGCGGTGGATTGCGTGCCGGTCGCCCGCGTGCCCTGACCGGTCGCCGTGGCGCCGAGTTGCGTGGCTTGGGCATCCTGACCGGTGGCGGTGGACGAAGCGCCTGTTGCCTGCGACAGGTCGCCGGTGGCCGTGCTGTTCGCGCCAGTGGCGCGAGAGTCGTCGCCGATGGCCGTGCAGTTGCCCCCCGTGCAGGTGGCGTTCGCGTTCGTGCCGATGGCGACTTGGGCGAAGGCGGTGGGGGAGAAGGCGGCCACGATGGCCACGGTCAGGGTGCGACGAGCGAGGGCCGAGAAGGACCGGGGGAGGGAGGCGGGCGTGGGGCGCATGGCAAGAATCCTGGATGAGTGAGTGTCCTCACCAGTGAAGCGGAATAGCGCGAACGCGCAAGCCCCAGGCACCACACCGTAACCAAAACAGGACAAAAGGCGGCCAACCCAGCATGAGGACTCGGCGCACGCTGTCCCTGTCGATGACGACGAAAGCAAGAAGGATGGCGGGGATGGGCGAGTCGGAGGACGACGAGGGCGAGCGGGGAAGCGGGCGGTCAACGCGAGCGCCACAAGAAGGGCAGCGGCCTACCCCCGTAAGCCGCTGCCCGCCACCGCCCTTGCCGGCGGCGAGGAATCCGCCGACGGTTTCACTATGGATCGATTTCGAGAACTGTCAAGTGGACACGGTGTGGTGCGTGGGGTCTGCGAAAGAAGACGGAGGAGGCGCGAAGCAGGCTGAAGGGGCAAAGAGCCAAAGCAAGAGCAAGAGCAAGAGCAAAAGCAATGGCAAAAGCAATGGCAAAAGCGGGGGTAGGAGCCTTCGGCTCGGTCGCTACCGCGCGGGAAATCGGTCCGGGTTTCCGGCGCGACAGCGGGCGGGCGGATCGCAGCGAGGAGAAGCCTCCGACTTCGGCTTTTGCGGTCCAAAGGACCGCCGGCCCGCGCAAAACCCAGGCACGACCGGCCCTTGTGGACGCAGATTTGGGTTTTACGTCCACCACGTCCAGATTCCACGTCCATGCTCAAGCCCAATACTCATAAGGCTTTCCGGGTGGTTGGACGTAATGGACGCAACTTTTTACTTCTTTACGTGTGAGAGAAAGAAATGAAAAACGGATCGCCATATAGAAAAGAAAAAAACCGCGTCCACCGCGTCCATGCGTCCAC
Source organism: Pseudomarimonas arenosa (assembly GCF_014841215.1). Taxonomy (GTDB): domain Bacteria; phylum Pseudomonadota; class Gammaproteobacteria; order Xanthomonadales; family Xanthomonadaceae; genus Pseudomarimonas; species Pseudomarimonas arenosa. Next base: position 21,962 of record NZ_JACYTR010000001.1, on the reverse strand, counting down.
GGGCAGAAAAACATCGGTAAATCAGCGCGTTATCGATGGACGTGGTGGACGTGGCCTGGACGCAACTGGCCGGATTGCGTCCAAACCCCCCGAAAACTGCGAATGCCGTCGCATTTCGATGAGGTCGGGTGGTGCATGGGTATTGCGCATTCCCTGGATTTTGGTATCGGTGGAGTGTCGAAACGTGGAGACCCCCGCATGCGCAAGTCCAACGTCGTTCCCATCCGCTCCACCCGGAAGCCGCCGACGGCGAAAGTCGTCAGCGAGATCCCCTTGTGCACTCTTCGCAAACTCGAAGCGCGTGCGAAAGCGAACAACGTGCCGGTGGGCGAAGTGGTCAGCGGCCTGGTGGAGCAAGCCACTGTCAACTGGTGGGCCGCGACCGCCTAACACCCCGTCTTACCCCTTTTCTTCCCCCGCTCTATCGTTCGAGGACCCCACATGAATGCATCGTCTTCTGCCGCCCGTCGCGGCTTCCGTCCCGTCTTGGTCGCTGCCCGTCCGCCGCGCTTGAGCGACGACGAACGACCGGGCGCCAGCGCCCCCACGAGCCTTGCCGACACCGTGGCGCAAGCGGTGACCGCGGCCCTGCAGAAGCCCGCGAAGACACCCAAGAAAGGCGAGGGCAAGACCAAGAACGAACCCCACGTCCAAGAAATCTTCGCCCAATGGCTGCTCAACGACAGCAAGCAAGCGCTGGTGGTCGAAGCGCCGTCGGTCGATCCGCAAACCGGGGAGTCCGTCAGCCCGCAATCGGGCGAACCGGTGCTCTACCAGTGGAACGAACGCGCCGGCATTTGGTGCTACCGACCGCGCGACCAACTGACGGTGCAAGCGGCCGGATGGTTGCGGGCGACAAACCCGGCCAAGGCCACGGCGGCAAACGCCGAACAATGCGCCAAGTTCGGCGTGCTGGCCCTGCAAAGCGAGGGCCGTCTGTTGCCGACGGCGCCGAGCGGGCAAACCATCATCGCGCTCGACCAAGGCTATCTGACGGTGGACGAACACGGCCAAGGATTTCGGATTCAACCACCGGCTCGGGATCTCGGGGTGATTCAACGATTGAGCGCCGCCATCGATCCCGATCGCATCGGCCGCGACGGCACCTACACACCGCGTTCCGACGACGACATCCCGGAGAGCAGCGCCTTCAAGCAGTACCTTTGGGGCGCCATGCCGGACCCCGAGGTGCGCGAGGTGCTGCGCGAGGCGACCGCGAGCAGTCTGATGGTGAACGCACGGCACGAGCGCATGTTCTATCTGTGGGGCCGCGGCGGCAACGGCAAATCGATTTATGTAGGATTACTTCAGGCCCTGCATGGCAACGGCTTTGCCGCGCTCAACTTGGCTCAACTCGCGGAAGACAAGTTCGCGCTGGAGCCGCTGATCCGCGCGCGGTGCATCGTCGCGGCCGAATCCGACAAACAAAAATGGCCCACCGAACTCATCAAGAGCATTGTGTCGGGCGACCCGATTTCGGTGCGCATGATGCACAAGACCCCCATCACCTGCGCCCCACGCGCGCGCGTGTTCATCGCGATGAACGAAATGCCGATCCAGTCGGATCACACGTTTGGCTTGGCGCGCCGAATCGTGTTGATCCCGTGGACCCAGACCTTTGGGCCGGGTCAACGCGACAGCACCCTGAAGGACCGACTGCTGAACGACCCGCGCGAACTCGGCTACTTTCTGGACTGGGCGTTGGAAGGCGTGCGGCGCCTGGTCGCCAAGGGCGACTTCCGTTCGGACGCCGAGTTGCCCGCGGCGTGCACCGGCATCATCCAAGCGCACGCCAAGGCCAACGACGCCGTGGGGCAGTGGATCGACAGCATCGATCTGACGTTCCAAGGTGGCCCGAGTTATTGGGTCGAAAAGCAAGCGCTGTATAACCACTACGTCCACCACTGTCAGCAATCGGGCATGAAGGTGCTCGCCAAAGGACGTTGGCTCGCGGACGTGCAGGTGCGCTTTGCGGGCGGCCAGCCCATCATGGAAAAGCGCGTGCGATTCGGCCAAGGGCGCCAGATGAAGCGCGCCGATGCCGTGGCGGTGCGCACGAGCGCCGATTGGCTGCGCAGCGAATCGCCGTTCTTCCCTCCGCACACATGGACCCGATTGACCATCGGAGCGCCCGGTGAGTTCGACGATGCCCCCGCGCACTTCGACAACGCGCTGTTGTCCGACGATGAATCCATGAGCGCCAACGTGAATGCCTTGCTCGACGGTATCGCCCAAAGCAGCGCATGACCCGCACGCCCCACGCGCCTTGCTCTGTCCCGACCGCGACTCGGATAAGCGGTTGAGGGCGGGGCAGGGTGCTCGGGCCGCGTCCACGGCAAGCCTACGGCTGCTTCACTCATCGTTCCGCCCCACGCGTTTCGACTGACGCTCATCGCTCTTGGGTGCCGTGTTGCTTGAACCCTTCACGGATCTGTCCCCGCACCGCAATCCGGCGGTCGGGAGAAAAGCACAATGGCACTGGTCAGAGATATGCTCGGCAACTACCGCATCACGGGAGAAACCACCGATGCGGATATCCTCAAAGCCGCCGAGGACATCCTTCACCAGCGATTGCAGCGGCAAGGCACCGGCATCACGCGCCCGAGTGACGCCGCAGATCTCTTGAAAGCGCGGCTCGGGGCCAAGGTCCACGAGGTCTTCTGCGTCATCTTTCTGGATACGCGGCACCGCATCATCGCGGTGGAAGATCTCTTTCACGGCACCATCGACGGCGCAGAAGTCCACTGCCGGGTGATCGCGAAACGCTCGTTGGAACTCAACGCCGCGGCGCTGATCGTGGCGCACAATCATCCGAGCGGCGAGCCTGAGCCCTCGCGCGCGGATCGGGTTCTCACCGACCGCATCAAAGACTCGATGGCTCTTCTCGATATCCGCCTGCTGGATCACCTGGTGGTCGGTTCGACCGTCGTGAGCATGGCGGAACGCGGTTGGCTTTAATCCCAACCGCACAAGCCAGAGCGAAAGCGACAGCGGTTTGGAACCTTCGGTTCGGGCCGCTACGCGCGGAAAACTCGCGCATGGTTTCCAGCGCGAAGCGCGCTTTTCACCTCTGCGGCGACAGCCGCCTAATACCGCTTTGGCTCTTCGCGCGCAGCGCGGTGTGAGTGGTCTTGCGCGTCATGGTTTCCGATCTAGCCTGGATTCAAGGGCCACGCACAACGCAAGCCCATCCATCACCATCGGAGACCCGCATGCCGCTTGCTCATCCTTCCCCGCTGTATCACGCCGCCCTTGACGCCATCCACGCCAGTGGTTGTCTGGACGCCCACCGCAAACCGCCCGCCAATGAGCGTTCGCTTGTTCATGCCCGCCATATTTTGTCCGCGCTGGTGGATGCGACCTTTGACAGTCCAAGTACGGCGCACACCGCGCTTCGGCTGTTCAACCCCGAAGCCCTGGCGCGTTACATCCAGCGCAGTTGGAACGATATCTCGCCCGAGCAGGCATTGCGCGACGCCGCGCGAGCGCCGATGGTCGCGGCGCAGCCCGACGAGCGGGAGGCCGCATGATGGCGGACGCACGCTTACCCATGAAGATGACCCGACATGCCAGCAATCGGTGGCGCGAGCGCTGCGCCGACCTGAACCTTGCGGATGAATGGGCAAACGCGCGGCGCGCATCTAAAGGGCAGCGGCGCAAACTGCGCGCGCAGTTGAAGAGTTTTTCCGAGTGCGAGCCGGGGGGCTACTCGGGCAAGGTCTTGGTCGGACCATCGAAAGTCGTGTTAGTGGTGATCGCTTATCCGACCGTTCAAAAGGTGGTGACCGTGTTTCCCCTGACCGGCAATGGCCGGTGGCGCCAACAAAACATAGTCGAACAACTCTTGCAACACGATCAGGAGGCCGCATGACCGTCATCACCGAACCCAACCACACGCCTCGAATGGCGCTCGGGCTGGCCGAACACGGGCAAGGCCGTGCCCTGCGTTTCGCTTCGTTGTCCGTGCGCTCCGTGGGGCGCAAGTATCATCAAACGTGGCCTGCCACGGTCGAGTACGTCGACGACAAGCGGCTCGCACCCTGGCTCTTCGATGATTCGCTGTTCGAGAACCTGGCCCAAGCCGCCGGCCGGGCGTTCGCCCGCGGCGATACCCGGATCGCCGCGCGCCTCATGGCCGAGCGGGAGGCAAGGATGGTTTCGCGCGATTTCGGATTTGATCTCGATATCGAGCGCGAGCGGCTGGTTTTTTCCACGCTCGCGCCCCGCGAGTAACGGCGAGCGCGGCGGACCGCACGAGCACCGATGAGGGCGGAAGGGGGGTTGCGGGGTTCGATTGTTTTGGGATGATGAAGGTGCGGGACACAACCCCCCCGCACCACCCCATGATACAACACCCCACGAGGACCGCCCCCATGAACCGCTCGCTCTCTTCTTCGACGCACGCGTTTTCGTTTTCGTCCGCCTCGGCCGATCTGGTGCGGAACCACATCGCCCTGATCGCCCTAGTCCTCGCCGTCGCGCTGGGCCCCTGGGCGCTGTCCGCGGTCGCGGATGCGTTGACGGCGACGGCGCACGCCACGGTCGGCGTGGGCGGTCGCTGATGCACCCGGCTGCTGCTCCGCTGCGCGCCGGATGCGCCGTTTTGGCGGGTCTCGCGTTGCTGCTTTTCGGAAATCCGCCGGGACTGCTGCTGTCGGTGGGACTGATGACGTATCGGTCCCTTCGATTGGGCGTCTGAACTCGCCTTGATGGCTCTTGGAAACACTGGACCGCCCCGGTCCGGTGCAAGCCTGGCGGCTGCTTCACTCATCGTTCCGCCCCCGCTCTTCGACTGGCGCTCATCGCTTTTGGTGCACTGCCCCTTTTTGGTCGGTCTGACCGGGTTCCACGCCACCTTCGGCGTTCAGACATATCGAAAGGAAACACCCCATGAGCAAGTCCACCAAGACCAGCAGCACCCCGACCAAGGGCCCTCGTTACCACGCCTACGTGACCCGCGAATACAAGATCGGCGGAGAAAGCCGAAGCGATTGGATGCGGATCGGGTCGGGTTTCTCCCATGCCGACGGAAAAGGCTTCCGCATCGTCCTCTCGGCCATCCCGACCGACGGCGTGGTGGTCCTGCGCGAGGTCGAGGAGAACGAGGCGGGTTGATCCCGCCTCACGGCCCACCGGCCGCCCTTTGGGGCGGCTTCGGTGTGCTCTGGGCGCGCGTGGTGCCTGGGGCTTGCGCGCCCGGGGATTTCGGGTTGACTGGGGTAAGCATCCTTCCCTCCATCCCGAGGTTCCTCATGTTGACGCTGCCCCCTTATTCCGATGTGTTGCTCGCGCGTGCGCTGGAAGCCCTTGACCAGCGCGATCCCGATCTGCGCAACAGCGCCCTGCGCCGGGCGTTGCGTGAGGGGTTGTCGGTCGATGCCCGATCGTATGGCCGACCGCTGGTCTGGATTGCCGCCAAACGTGGCTTCCTCGACACCATCCGCTTGCTCGCCGCCAACCACGCCGACCTGAGCGCGGCGGCCCACGGTTGCGGTTCCACGGCGCTGCACCAGGCCGCGCTGAACGAGGACTTTGGCTGCGTGGATATGCTGTTGACGCTCGGGGCCAACCCCGGGGCGCGGGACAGCGGAGGCCGCACGCCGGCCGAGGTCGCGCGCGGCGAGGACGTACGCTTGCTGATCGAATGCGCGCAGATGCGCGCCACCGGTCAGCCGGTGCCGTGGCCTGGTTCCGAGTTGGCCGCATGACCCGTCGCTGGAAACCCCGGCGCGGCGCCTCGGCGCGCCGTAGTGGCGTGCCGGTCGCGCTCGCGATGACGCTGGCGCTGCCCCTGGCGGTCGTCTGGATCAAGCGCGCCAGTCTTCCTGATGGCGCTCTTTGGTTTGTCGCCCTCGCGGTGGGCGCGCTTGGGCTTGTCTGCGCGGTGGTGTGGGTCCGACGCCGAAACGCCCACGCCCGCCGGGCCGCGCTTTGGATGAAGCGCCAGCAAACCCTGGAAAGTCTTCGCGCGCTGGACTGGAAAGCCTTCGAAGAACTGGTGGCCGTGGCCTTTCGCAAGCAAGGCTGGACCGCGGACGTCGTGGGGGGCGGTGGGGCGGATGGCGGCGTGGATATCGAGTTGCGCCGAGGACCGCGGAAACGCCTTGTTCAATGCAAGCACTGGAGGGGTCGGGTTGGTATCAAGCCCGTGCGCGAGATGGTCGGCCTCATCCAGCATCACCACGCCGAGCGGGGATTGCTGGTGGCGACCGGTGGCTTCACGAGCGAGTGCTGGCATTTCGTCCAGGGCAAGCAGATTGACCTGATCGACGGCAAGCGCTTGTTGGGCTTGCTCGGCCGGGCCGGGGCGGCCGGGGAGAAGACTGAACAGGAAGACCGGCGCGCCGCGTAGGCGCGACAGCGAGGGGGTTCTCCATTTCGTAAGGCACGGCGCCCCATCGGGCGCCGCTTTGTTTTGGGGCGGCTGTCGCCGCAGGGGTGAAGCCGCTTCGCGCCGGAAGCGGGGCCGGGCAGGGCCTTGTCGGGGCGAGTGCGTCCAGCAAGCCCCACGCACCACCATATAGCACAACAAGGACAAAAGGCGGCCAGGGACACGGCCGGGCCCTGGCGACGGTGAGACCTCATCCACCGGACGAGGACACCCCCATGCGCACCGCCACCCCATGTACCCCAAGCACCCCGACCGCCAACAAGGCCCCGCTGGCGCTGCACCGCGGCCTATCGAATCGCAAACTCCTGGCCGCCAAACAAGCAAAGAATGATGAGTTTTACACTCGCTATTCCGATGTGCAGAAAGAAGTGGCGCACTACACGGCTCAGTTCCAGGGCAAGACGGTGTACCTCAACTGCGATGACCCGTCGTGGTCGAATGTCTATAAATACTTCGCCCGCAACTTTGAAACCCTGGGCCTCAAATGCCTGATCGCCACGTACTACATCGGCAACGGGCAATACCAATCCGGTGCGCGTGCGTTCTGCCACGTCCTGCGCCGCGACAAAAACGGCCGGCTGTTCCGCACGAAACGGGCGTTGAAGGGCGACGGCGATTTTCGCAGCGCGGAATGCCGCGCCCTTCTCAATCAAGCGGATATTGTGGTGACCAATCCGCCTTTCTCGCTGTTCCGCGAGTTCATCGCTCTGATGACGGCGAACAAGAAAGATTTCTTGGTGATGGGGCCGGGCCAGCAGGTGAAAGCGGTGGGCATCATGCCGCTGTTTGTCCGTGACGAGATTCGTCTGGGCGTCACCCACACCAAGACCTTCCACGATCCCAAGGGCAATAAGTGTGACGTGCACGTTGTGTGGTACACGAACCTGCGTCACAACCCCCGCGCGCCGTTGGTGCTGACCGAAACGTACGGAGCCGATCCCGCGCGCTACCCGCGCATGCTGAATCACCCGACCGCGATCAACGTCGATTGGGTGGTGGATATCCCACGCGATTGGGCCGGCGTCATGGGCGTGCCCATCAGTTTTTTGGAAAAGCACTGCCCTGCCCAGTTTGAAGTGCTGGGTCATATTCAACCGAAGATCGCGGATGGTGCGGGCGGCGTCACGCAAGTCTATTCGCGCTTGCTCATCAAGCGCCGGCCGGCCAGCGCCACCCCGACGCCCGACCTTCCGCCGATCGTGACCCGCGCCGTGGCCCGCGCGCAGAACGGCAACAAGTACCAGCGCGCGAACGCCATCGGATTCCTGCGCAACGCTTACGAGTCGTTCAAAGCGAAAGGACCGGTGCCGCAAGCGATCGTGGACGCGCTTCAAGAGGCGTACGGGGGCGTCCACTTGAACCAAGGTCGCGCGGCGCTGCCCATGACCTCACGCCAACGTGCCGCCGAACGCCGGTTGCAGAAAGCCAAGGGCGTGCGCCGGTCGAAGGTCACGACGATGCCCGGCCTGGCGCTGGCCGCCTGACCTTGCGCGATGGGCGGTCTCCCCTAGTCTGGCAAAAGCACAAAACCTAACCACTACCCCAAGAAAGGAACGAGCATGACCGACAACAACCAGAACCTCATCCAGGCCGTAGAACAACGCGACCTCGAACGCGTGAAAGCGCTCATCGCCCAAGGGGCGGATGTGGAATCTCGGACAGACTCTGGCGGGACGGCGTTGTTTCTGGCGGCGCAGAACGGGAATGTCGAGATCGTCAAGGCGCTGCTGGAGGGTGGTGCTGATATCAATGCGAGCAAATGGAAATGGGGGGGCAGTACCGCGCTAATGTTGGCGGCGCAGACGGGGATGGTTGAGGTCGTCAAGGAACTACTCAACGCAGGGGCGGCGACGGAGGTGCGGAATGACGACGAAAAGACGGCGTTGATGTTGGCGGCGCACACGGGGATTGGCGAAAACGTCAAGGCGCTGTTGGAGGGAGGCGCGGACGTGGAGGCTCGGGATGAGCATTGCTGGACGGCGTTGATGAATGCAGCGTACGAGGGGGAGGCCGAGGTCGTCGCGGCGCTGTTAGAGGGAGGCGCTGATGTGAACGCGCAGGACGTGGTTGGGCGGACGGCGTTGATGTTGGCGGCCGATCAACAAGATGCCCCCGTTGTCGATCTACTGCTGGCCGCCGGGGCCAACATTCATCATCGTGACGGGAACAACGACACCCCCCGCGAGTATGCGGAGCGTGCGCGTGGGCCTGCTCAGCCTAATGTCATCGACCAGGCCATCCAGAAGCAGCGCGACGCGCTGATCGACGCCGGCATGCGCAACGACACGCACATCACCTCGCTTCACCACGAGCCGGAGCCGCGGCAAGACCGGCGGATGCGCCTATGAGGACCGGGCGCGTACTGTCGTGCATGAACCAGCACGAGCAAGGAAACCCATCATGAAGCACTTTGATAAGAGTCTCGACCGGGCGATTGAGAGCGGGAATGTGGAGAAAGCGCGGCGGCTGCTCGGTGCGGGAGCCGATTTGGAGATGGCGACGTGCGCGGGGGAGGTGGCTCTTTTCGGGGCGGCGGCACTGGGAGACGTCGATATGGTGAGGTTGCTGCTGGAGCATGGGGCGCCGCTGACGATCAACCGTAATCGGACTCGGGGAGCCCACAAACGGAACAACATTTCCAGCGCCAAGGACTATGCAGGGTCGCCGGAAGTCAAGCGCTTGCTGATGAACAGCGAGGCGCTTCACGCAGCGATGCAACACGGCGACATCGAACGCTTTCGTGCGCTCATTGCCGAGGGCGGTTGCGTGAACGCCATCGAGAGCGAGCACGGGGCATCGCTGACGCACAAGATTTCGCGGGCGGACTTCGTTGAAGCGCTGACCAGCGCCGGGGCGGACTGGTCGAAGACTCACAAGGAGCGCAGCGTGGTGCATTCGGCCGTGCATCCTGAGCTGACCAGCGGTAAAGACGTGCCCGGCATCGTACGCGCAATGGCTCGAATGGGCCTCAATATGAACGCGCGCGGCGGCAACAACGTGACCCCTCTGTTGTTGGCGCTGGGTTCCAGTGAAGCCAATGGGTGGTATGGGCGCGAGGAAGTCGAAGCGTCCACCTTGCCGGGCATCGTCGAAGCATTGATTGAAAGTGGGGCGGATGTGAACGCGGAAAGCGGAGATGGGCGGTCGGCGCTCGTGCTTGCCGCAATGCACAACGCCGTTTGCTGTCGTCCGTTGCTGGCAGCAGGGGCGAATGTCAATCATGCGGATAGCGACGGGCGTACGCCGTTGATGGAAGCCGCGTGGCGTCAGGACGAGGAGTGTGTCCATCTGTTGCTCGACTCGGGCGCCGATTTGGACGCACGTGATCATGGCGGGCAGACAGCACGAGACCATTCAGCTCAAGATATCGAAGCGACCGCCATGGAGAACCCGCGATCGAAGATCGTTCAACCGAATGTCATCGACAAAGCCATCGCGGTTCGTGAGCGAGCGCGCCTGCTGGCAGCGGCGCAGCGAACGGCCTCCTTTGCCGCGACGGGGCCGGACGCAGACCAGACGCCGACTCGTCGGATGCGGTTGTAGCGGTTTCGACGATCGGTGCGCTGATACCAGCGCGACAGCGCCGGGTCCCCGCTTTCGAACAATCACGGCGCCGATGGCGCCGTTGTTGTTTGGGCGCTCACGCGCCAGGTCGAGAAGCCGCGAGGCACGACGCTTCGCGCGTAATAGCCACAATACGTACCTTTGAGAGCGCCGCCTACGGGCGGCCCTGTTGTTTCTGATGCTCCGCCTTTCGACAGCCTGAACAGCGCGGTCCACCGTTCCCTACGCTGGCCCGAGTGTCGGTGACCATCGCGCATCCAAGCGCGAAAACCTATCACCGAGGCAAAGCGTGTTCGGCCTGATCGCCCACCGGCTTCTTGCGTCAAGCGCCGCCATCGGAACCGTGTTGCCCGCACCAATCCGATGGCTAGGCCTTCGGCCTTCCCCTTGACGCCGCCGCTCGGCGGGCCCCCTTCGGGTCTTCATCGCCCGCGATGAGGTATCGCGGACCCCAAGGCACCCCAAAGCCCACCAAAGCCAGCACCGGTTGACTGAGGTGTCCCGAGTTTCGCAAGATCCAACACAAGCCCCACGCAGTACCCCATAGACCACCAGAGGAACCGACAATGACCGACAACACCCAAGCCCAAGCCCACGACGAACCGTTGTTCACGGACGACGACATCATTCATTCGTACACCCGAGCAGATGCGCTGGCCGATGGCAACCTAGTGGATGTGAGCCAGTGGTGCGGCGGCATGTTCACGGTCCAAACCGTGGTGACGCGCAGCGTGTGGGAGGACTGCATCGAGTGGAGCAAGGAAGACACCGAGCGAACGGGCATGGGGCAAGACACCCGTGGGCGCGCCCATGACGTTTTGTGGATGGCCTATCTAACCGCTCGCGCCAAGCGCGGCTCAAGTGACCGGCGGCGCGAGTTCGATGTGTACCGCATTCCACGAAACCACAAGAAGGGCCAGCGCATCGGAGCGCAACGCGTGCGGCTGGCCGTCGTGATTGGGCCGGGCGACCAGATGGAGCCCGTGATCACCATCATGCGGACCAACGAGGACTGACCGAGGGCGACCGCAGGGGACGACGGGCGACCGTTTCCCCCTTGCGCGTTAGCAAGTCCGATCTAGTCTGAACTCGTCAAGCACAAACCCCACGCAGCACACGACACACAAAGGACGCACCATGAGCATTGCAAGTATTTCGGTCTGGATTCCCAAAGGTGGCTGCGGAAAAAGCACGGTCGCCATCAACCTGGCCGCGGCATTCAGCAAGCGCGGGGCCACCGTCAGCCTGGTCGATCTCGACCCGCAGTCTGGAAGCCTCATTTTCGCTTCCATCGCCAAGCGCCTAAACCAGGCGTTGCCGTTCACCGTCGGGCGCAGTGTGGCGCCGGGCGCAAACCTGGTCATTTATGACCATGGCCCGATGATGATCGAGGCGGTGCCAGGCGATATCGTGGTGATGCCAACCCTGTTGGATGCGGCAAGTTACAGCGTGTTCGTGCCGGGCACGCAGCGTGTGCAGGTCTGGAATAAGCCGCTGGTCGCGGTGCCGAACCGCGTCAACACTTCGCGCCAGGCCCACCGGAAAGTGATCGAACGCTTCCACCCCAACACCCCGTTTCTTCGAGACCGGTCGATTTACAACGAAGCCTACGCGCGCGGGCAGAGCATCTACGACTGCGCCTTGTCCGGCCGCAAGCAAGCCATCGCGGAAATGGAAGCCGTGACCGACCGGGTCGAGGCCACCTTGAAAACCCTTTTCCTTTGCGCCGCGCCTATGCGCGCGGCCTAACCCCTTTACTGACCGAGGAGAATCATCATGGATTGGCTCAACAATGTCGCCGCCGACGCCGCCGAGGCCGGTTCGTTTGCCACGCCGGCCGCCGCGCCGGCTTCCCCCACCACCAGCAAGCCCAAGGCCGTCAAGCGCACGCGGAAGGTGCCGCGCCAGGTCGCGGTGCAAGACATGCTGCGCTTTGAGACCTTGCCCGTTCGTGAGGGTGAGCAAGCGAGCGTGTTGGGTGTGGCCAGTTTTGCGGGCCACGGCAGCGATGAGAAGTTGGCGCTCAAACTTCCGGGTTCTGTCGTGGCGTTCATCAAAGAGCGCTGCGAGGGCAACCTCAATGTGTCGGTGACCGGTTTGATCCTGCGCGGACTGGCCGATTTGGAAGCGAAGGGCGAACGGCTGATGGTCGGCCAGGGCATGTTGCCGTATGTGATTGTACGGGTGGCCGATGAGGCATGAAGCCGAGCGCAGAAGCGCGAGCAGACGCAGAAGCAAGAGCAACAGCAACAGCAACAGCACGGCGCCATTCGGCGCCGTTGTTGTTTGGGGCGCTTGCGCGCCAGGGGTGGGGAAGCGGCGGTGGACGACGCTTCGCGCTCGAATGGGCACAACGCCCACGCACGACACGGCGCGCGAAGAAGGGCGGAAGGCGGCGAGGGGAAATCGGCGTACTCGGTACGATGAGATCGGATTTTCAAAAGCGCAAAGGAATGCAAGAACTATTTCTTCAAAGTGTGACCGAACCCGCGTTTGTGGGCTTGCGGGATTCAGATTTTTTGGTTCAATGAATGAGTGAGGAACGCAAGCCACACGCACAACCCGATATCAAAAAGGATCACTGCTATGAAGACACTGCAAATCTCGATTGTTGGAATCGCATCGATATTGATGATTGTTGGAATCACATTGATGACCTGCGCGGGCATCCTTGCGGTCTCTCGCTACGGCCATATGTTTCCCATGGTTAAAGAGACCGTTCATCGAAACAAAGGGGTTGAGGCCGACGCGACGGAATACGCACTGGAGTCTGGCGGTCCTCGGATTGTGATTGTCGATCCGCCAGAGGTTGTCAAACCAATCCCGACCGCCAGCGCAACAGGCGGCACGGCTTGGGGACGCAACTCGGTCGCTCGGGAAAATGGCGGCACGGCTTGGGGACACAACTCGCACTGAAAGCCCCTGTCAAACGCGCGCGGTTGTAATCGGCCACGTCGGAATATAGAGCACGGCGCTTACGCGCCAGGGTGGGGAAGCGGCGGTGGACGACGCTTCGCGCTCGAATGGGCACAACGCCCACGCACGACAGGGCGCGCGAAGAAGGGCGGAAGGCGGCGAGGGGAAATCGGCGTACTCGGTACGATGAGATCGGGTTTTCAAAAGCGCAAAGGAATGCAAGAAATATTTCTTCAAAGTGCGATGAACCCGCGCTTGTGGGCTTGCGGGATTCAGATTGTTTGGTTCAATGAATGAGTGAGGAACACAAGCCCTACGCAATACCACAAGCCAAAACACAAAGGACACATCATGAAAAGCAACAATATCTCGCAAGACCAACTGAACGCCGATTTCATCCGTCAAAACATTGTTTTCGAAGCCCCGTTGCCCGGCACCAAGCGGTGGGTGGTGGTGCGTGAGGCGGGCAGTTCCGGCGGCAATGCCAACAAGCACTACGCGCCGAAGTTTCTCTGCGTCGAAGTGGTCGATGATGCGCTCATTCAGAAGTCCAAAGTCGCCGAAGGGCGAGGCCGTTCGGTGTGGACCTCACGCACGCCGGGCGTGCGCACGATTTTTCGCCAGGAGTTCAATGCGTTCGCAGGCCGCGGTCCCAAGTCTTACTTTGCGAAGGTCCAAGCCAGCGCGCTGGAAGCGGTGAACCGCACCGTCCAGGGCCAGGGTCAGGGCCAGGCGTGAGCGCGGCTGTAGCGTGACCCAGATCAGATCGAAAGGCCCGGCCGGCGCGTAGAGTCGGCGGGCCAACCGCAACACACCAAGACCACCGTCACCACCACAATCACGAGCACGAACCGAGGAAGCCATCATGAGCACAAAGACCGCACGCATCTATTCCGAGGCCGATCTGGCCGCCTTTTCCATGCCCATCACTGTTGCTGTTGAGGTCGAGGGTGAGGGGGAGTATGCCGTCGTGATGCGAGACACGACCGAGGACGACATGCAGGCGATGTACTCATCGCATCCGAGGAATGCGGGCCATGTGTTAATGGAATGTGTCCCCACGGCGGTCTTTCGAAGGCGTGGATGGGTGGCGGGTCCGGATGTCTTTCAAATGTTCGCAGCGCCCTTGGATCTCACGAAAAGCAATGGACCCAAGAGTCAAAGCGCCACCGTGCGAACGATTTGCGCGGGCATGCTGACCAAATCCATCAGCGAGATGCTGGTTAGAGAGAAGGCGAGCGGTGGCGGGCTTTCGCCTACTTCGTCGTTGCTGGAAATCTGGAATGCGGTGTTTGCAGACAAGTTCGACTTCGAGCGGCGCATGTGGAATGGCGCAACGCCGGCCGCGATGGCGCAGAATGAGTTCGCGCCCGTGCTGGCCCAACTGGTGGCCGAGCGCCAGGCCATCCGTCAGCGCGAAGAACTCTTGAAGTCCGTGCAAGTCAAGCCAGAGGGAAAACGCATTCGCGATCCCTTGTAAGCGCGACAGCGCCGGCACCGAAGGTGCTTCCCATCACCTCTTTTTCGCCGCCTTCGGGCGGCGTTGTTTTTAGGGCGCTTGCGCGCAGTCGAAAGAGCCATGACGAGGACGCTCGCTGCCGCGCCAACAGCGTTTTCTCGAACGGTTTTCATGCCTACATTCGATTATCTAACACAAAAAAAGATTGACTTTTCGTGCGTTTTACCCCTTGCGCGTTTTGGAACTTTTGTTACCTTGAATGTGTAGCAAACAAAGCCCACGCAGAACCCCACGCGCAGTGAAAGGAACCCTTCATGATCACGCTGAAAATCTTGTTCATCATCGCCATCGCCGCCTCCCTGGCTCACGAGTTCGACTTGTCTATGTAAGAAATCAAAGGAACCATCGCATGACCGCCATCGCCCCCCGCAAGCAACCGACCATTTCCGACCTCAAGCCGACCGCGCTTCAACTGGCGATCCTGCGGCGAGATATCGAGACCATCCGACGACTTGCCGCCGTCGAATCAGAGCGCAACAAAATGGGGGCCGGTGGCAACGCACTGACCGTCAGCGTCCACGCTTACAGCCGGGCTGTCGAGCAACTGCAAACGCAGAGCGCGCGGTTTTATGAAGCGGTCGTGCAACTGCTGCTCAACGCGGGAATGTCGTGCTCTTATGGGAACAACGAATTTGTCAGCGCTGGTCTTCCGCATATCCCGCGCTGCCTCCGCGAAGCCAACGCCGCGCACGTTCAGCGATGGGCGGCAGTAGACCCCTATTTGACTGGCAGCGAGGGAAATCAAATGGAGGGCTCACGCTTTGAAAAATGGGCGACACGAAACCACGATATTCATGCGCAACTTGGCGTCGAAGTGCGCACCGCTGACATCGACAACGACGAGACAGTAAGCGACGAAGACCAGGCCGACGAACTGCGCGCATGGCGTTTGCGCTATACACGTGCGCAAGTCGAAGGCCGACCGAGCGCGATGCTGGCGAAACGACTTGAAGAAGCCTATGAACTTGCACCTGGCGCTTTGCGTCGAGGCGGTGGCCCTCTACCGTCCGACGACCGCTTTGCCGAGCCTCAACTCGCGCGCAATCAGAACCCTTGGACCGGCTTCGCAGCGGCGCACATCGCCGAACAAGCCGCTTCACCAAAAATCCTTGGGGCCGTTGAGCGAGTGACCAACGGCACGCAGCCCCAGCGCGCGCAAGCGGTGGGCTATCTTCGCAAGCGGTACGCGGTCTTACAGAAAATCGGTGGTGTGCCAGCGGCCATCGTCGCCACGCTGGAAGCGCACTACCACGTCGATCTCAACCGGGGCGAGGCCGACTTGCCGCTGACCACGCGACAGAAAGCGGCCCAACGCAAAGCCGAGCGGGAAGCCAAGGCCCAAGCCCAAACCATCAGCACCACCCCACTAGTATCTATTCAGCGCAAGGAGGCCGCGCATGGTCAGCCCATCAGTCAACGAAATCCGTTCCAGCGAGCGCTTGCTTTCCCTCGTGACCGAACGGATCGTCATGCACAAGTCTGGATGCGATATCGGGCTGAACTTTGCCACGCCTAAACCCAACCACCAGGCCGAGGGCTTGGCGGTTGAGGGGTGGCAAGGTCTCGTCTTCAATGCACTCGATGGCTGCTCGATTTCGCGCAACCGCTTGATGTCCGCCAACAACGCCACGCGCTTGGCTGCGCAAAAGTGGATCATGAACCGGGCCGAAGACCGGCGTCAGCGGGGCAAGCCGGTGAGCATCCTGGTTGGCCTCTACCTCGACATTTGGAGCCCCGAAGACAGCCACCAGACTTGACGAAGGGGTGGGGTGGCGATCATTGTTTCAAGCCACAAGCACTACCTCATGAGTTCAAAGAATGGCGCGGAAGAAAAAGGGCGCGGGCGAAATCGCATCGAAAAGCGCGGTGGCTTTGGAGGCCGAGATCAAGGCCGCGTTCGATACGCTGCGCAAGGAAGCGCGACGGAACAAACAGCGGGCAGAGAAATCCGTGGATGCGGGACCAGGCGGGGCGCGCCAGGTGTTCGAGAACAGCGACGATGAAGAGGCAGCGCTGGCGCGCTGCGAAACCGGGATCGTCTTCGCCAGGGTCTGCGCCAACATAGAAGCCGCGCATGCCAAGGCCAGTATCTCGAAAGACGAGTACGCGGCGCTTCGCCAGCAAATCCAGTTCTACACCGAGGCGCCGAAAGCGGGCGCTGGCGCGGCCGAGGCCGGTCGAGCGTTCATCGAAACCAGTCCGCTGTTTCACTACGACGACAAAGCCAAGCCGTACGAAGTGCCGGCCAGCCGAGGCGATGCCGACGGGCGCACGATTTGCGTGGATGTGCCCTCGTTTGTACCAGGGCCGAGCGTGTTGCGTCGGCAAATCCTGGTGGGCCTGCCCTTGCTGACGCGGTTGCAGAAATACACCCGAGGCAGTTTCAGCACGGTGCTGACCGTGCTCGCGGACTACGGGTTGTCGAAACTGAAAGCCGAGGGCAAGTGCTTGTCGGTCACACCTCACCCGCAGTTGTTGGCGGTGAGGCCCAACCGCGCGTCCGCCGTGCCCTTGAAGAAAGTGCAGCCCATCGAGAAGGCCTTGCAAGACAAAGGCCTGCCGCCGCTATGGCTGGCGACCGGCGCCGAGCCGGGGCCGTTCTTGCTGAAAGACTCGGAAGCGAAGATTGCGCACTTGACCAGCCACGGCGAGCAGCGGCGTTGGAGAGGGCAAGAGGGCACATCGTCGCAGAGCCTTGGTCGGGGAGCGTTTCTGTGCGGTGACTACCTGCGCTATCAGAGCGCCTACAAACTCGATGACAAACTCGTGTGCGACGAGGGGCCGTTGTTTCACTACTCAACACGCAGCAAACCCGCGGACACCGATGGCATGCACCTGGTCTTTCCCACGCGGCAGTTCGAGTTTGAAAGCGACGAGGGCGAACCGGAGGCCGGCTTCAAGCAGCCGACGCTCTTGGCCCCGCAGCCCATCGTTAAGAAGATCCAAATCAATGTCCCGTACGGTCTCTGGACCAGCATGCAGCCGGTTGCGCAAGGTGGGGTCAGTCATGTTGGGTTGCTGGCGCTCGCGGATTGGGCCCTCGACAGCCTGGTGAAGGGCGCCAAGCAACAGCGCTTGGTCGTGACCGTCAGCGACCAGGCTTTACCCGTGCCGCTGGTGCGGAGAGCGTGATTCGTGAGCGACGAGATCCACAAGCACCGAATAAACAAGGCGCAGCGCCAGCGGATTGCGAAAGCCACGAGTGAAGCGCGACAAGACCTGGTGCAAGAAGCGGGCATCGCGGACATGCTGGCGCAAATCAAAGGGGTGCTGAAAGGCCGCGAAACGGAAGACGGTCGGAAGGCCGAGGCGCTGCTGAAAGAAGTGGTTGACCGGTGCGCCCTGCGGTTGCGAAAAGAGAAAATCGCGGTGGAAGCGAAAGACGAAGAGCGCGTGAAAGCGAAGGCAGAAGCGGCTTGGCTCGATAAGAAGTTAAAGAGGCGAGGTGCGCGCCTGGTCGTGCTTCGGCGCCGAGCGAACGCACTCAAACGACAGGTGGCGGTGGCCGCCACCCTCAAGCCCGCCAACACCGGGCGGCGTGCCGGCGAGACCGTGACCGCGCTTGATGAACTACGACAAGCCATCAAGCGAGGGCGGGTCAGCGAAAACCTTCCGATCACCGACAAACTGGCTGGCCTTCTGATCACCGACGGCAAGAGCCTAGCGGGCGTTGAGACCATCCAGAAATGGCGATGGAAATGGATGGGCGAGCAATGGTGGGCATTCACGAGTGAAGTTATTGAGCAGGGAACCAAAGTGGCCTGGTGGCCGCTCGAAGATGGCCGGATGCCCAAGAAAGACCAGGCGAGGGCCAAGGAATGGGCCGGGAAGCCCGATGCCTTTCGTTGTCGGTTGGGAGGCATTTACGACATAGCGACCCTGACCAAAAAGATTGAGCCAGTTAAGAACGATGCGATGGGCCTGTTCTTGGTGCGTGTGGAAGCGCGGGTTCAAGCGGGCATCCGTGATTACTACGCAGAAGAGACGCCGGTGGTCGGCCTGGTCGAGCACATGAATGTTATGCAGTTCCTTCGCGAACCCGACGACGCCTTTCAGGCCATGCCCTTGACCGAGGCGTTGTCGCATCCCTGGATTGAGGGGCGCGCCCCCCAACGGCGGCGGCGGGCGGTGGTGAGTGAAGCCATACACCGCGGACTTCTTGCTATTGATGATTTGGCGCGTGAAGAGGAATGGGCAAGGCTACGCGCTGATGCGGTGGGCGGGCGGATCGGGCGGGCGGAAGAGCGGTTGAGCAATCCCCCCATCTCTGTCATTCAGGCAGGCGACGCCATGCTCGTGGCAAGGCGGACTGCCTTCGAGCAAAGGATCGCCGCGCTCAAAGGCGATCGAGATAAGTGGTGGGAGATCCGGTCAGAGGCGCAGCGTGCTCAACTGCTCGCGTTGGCCGGGCCAGCGCCGAAAGCGCGTGTACGACCCGACAGGCCTTAACCCTTCCGTCTCGCCTTCAATGCGGCGGGCGGTCGGGCCGCTTTCAGCAGGCCCCAATCCTTCCCGCTCTCAACCGGCTTTCCGACCAGGCCGCTGCGGCCCATCGGAAGCCGGCGAACGAGCGTATTTTCGTCAATCAAGGTCCAGAGCAGTTCCCGAAACCGGCCGTCATCCGGTTCTTCGATCCGGAAAAGCCGGGTCAGCGGCTCCCCTGGAACGGCCACCCACGCCGCTCGAAGGCCATAGCGCAGCGTTGCTTCGAGGAAATCGGCGCGGTCACCCGACCATCCATCGACCCCTGTCCATCCGAGAAACGAGCCTTCGGCCTGGTCTTCCCAAGCCCAAAGCCTGCGGCGTGGATGGGCGAATCGGTCGGTGACGGACTTCTTCGAGCCGGTTGGCAGGTGGTTCAGAGCGTAGTGCATGATCCTTGTGCGCCGCTCCAGTAGAGCCGACCGGCGCTCGGCGGCGTTGGGACCGATGACGGTGAGCATCAGAAGGTCGCGATGCTGGCGGTGTCGGTGGCAGGTCAAGCACGTCAAGAACCAGTTTTCTTCCATGCTCGTTGAACCGTGAGCCGCCGGCACCACCCGATCCAGCATCAGGTTATCGGTGACCAGGCCGCAGACGACGCAGTGCGACCCCTGGTTTCGCTCAACCGCCGAGCGCAGCCAGACCGGTGGTGGTCTGACTTTCGGGCGAGCCAGAGTCAGCATCGACACGGCCACCTGGCCGGTCACCCCATCCAGGTCGGGCGTTTCCAGGTCGAACAACACCCCCTTTCGGACAGCCTTGCGGCCGTGTGCCGCATAGTTTTCCAGCGCCGAACGGGTCAACCAGTCGGCGTGGCCGGTGGCCTCTTCGAGCAAGCGAAGCGCCGCCACGGTCAGCGCCATCGGCTTCGACAGACCCAAGGATTTCGCTTGTCGGTCGAGCCATTCGAAGTCCGCGCGGGCAAGACGTACCGACAGGGCTGCGGTGCGCGGAGGACCTTCCGCCGAGGGCAACGCGGCATCGAGCGGAGCTGCGCCGCGCTCGATTCGGAACCGAAACCCATTGGCCCCGGCCACCGCCTGCGCAACTTGCCAGACTGCTTCCCGGTTCACCAGGCTTTTTGTCTTGCGAGCGCGATCAATCGCCGCGCCCCACCAGGCCGAGGTCGAAATGCCGGCGAGGTGGGCCGATTGAGCCACCCGCTGCATCAGAGATTCCGGGAGCACGAAGGTGCGGAAAACAGCCGACGATCGGCCCGGCTTTGCGTGTGTAGGAAATGTGAAGGCGGGGCAAAAGTCAGGGGCAGCGGAAGACATGAGCGGGGTGTCCGGGGAAGAGATACAGACACAAATACCAAGAGCCGGGCACCACGCAAGCAGGAAGAAAAACGGATCAGGAAGCAGAGGGCGCGGCGAGAAAGCGAAACGAGGAAGGCCAGGGGACAGCAGGGGACGAGAGCGGAAAAGCGGGGACGAAGAGCGGCAGGAGAACGGCGAAACGGAACAAGAAGAGCCAGGCAAGAGGCGAAGGGCGAGCAAGGAAACGAGAACAAGAAGAGCAGGGGGCAGAGGAAAGCGCGAAGCGAAAAGCGGGGCGACAAGAGCGAAACGGCGGGCAGAGAACGAACAAGAAGAAGATCGGGCGAAGCAGCGAGAAGAGCGCGAGCAGAGAGCGCAAGGCGGCCAACGAATGCGGCACAACCGGCGACGCGGCGAGCGCTAGGGCCGAGAGTTACCGAATACAGCAGGTTGGATATACACCAGTCGCACCTTGGTGTTACCGGCCCTGGCGGGCCGCGACCGGCGTCTACCTAGCGCCGCCATTGCGATTGAGCACTACCGGACACCCCTAAAAATCCTACCGGGCAAACGCGGCGGAATAGCACGGAAAGCGCGCAGCAATGCCGAAAATCCATACCGGGGTGGTGCGTGCCCCTTGCGCGTTGCGCCGTTGCGTTTAAAACAAGGTGTGACCATTCCCTCGGAGTCACACCGCATGACAGCCCAACGAACCTCGCTCGACATCGAGCGCGACTTGCACGACAGCATCAAAAAACTGGCAACCCGCGAGGGGCGACCGATCCGTTTTCTGTACGAAGATGCGCTGCGCCTCTATCTGCGCACCGACGCTTTACGGTCACCCATCAGCGATCTGGCCGAGCAAACGCGCCACTCGCTTGCCCTGCTCGAACGCCAGGCCATCGAACGGATGAACAGCGCGTTGACCGACGCAGCACGGAGAACCGTGGAAGCGGTGAGCGCCGACATTGCCGCAGCCAATGCCGACCGCACCTCGGACGCCGATGAACTTCTTGGCGTAATGACAAAAATCTTTGAGGCGATGAATGCGACCCTCGGCAACCTCAATCACGTCGCCTCGCGTTTCGGTGTGTTCAGCCAACCGAGCGCCACTGGCAGCGCTTCCACGGACGACATGCGACAGCGATTGCTCGACGCCAGCAAGCGCGCCTAACCCAACCCCGGCTTCCCTTCCTCAACCTTTGGAGACCGACATGCACCAGGCCCACGACCATCACACCAAACCCCAAGCACAACCCCAAGACACGGGGCCCAACATCAAGACCGACGACCAGATCCGGTTCGACGAAATCGAGCGGGCCGAGCGCGACCAGGCCCGACCGCGGTCGGGTGGCCCTCGGCAAGACGAGCACGACGAGCAAGCGCAAGCCGAGCGGCAGCAGCCGCAGTCCGACGGCTCGACCGCGGACGGCGATCATTCGGGCTGGCAGGTCGGACAGCACACAGGCGGACCGCGGCGGTTTGTCATCAGCGATGACGACGATGAGGCGCCGGTCTTCACACCGCGCACCAGCACGCCGACAAACACGAGTGGCGATGACCTGGCGGCCTTGAAGCAGAGCACGGCGGATGCGGCGGCGTTGGCGATAGAAATCGGCCAGAAATCCGCCGGTGCCGCCAAGGCCTTGGCCGGTGTCGTCGCGCCGGTCGCACTGGAGCAGGCGAAGCGGTTTGGATCGAGCGTTAACAGGCCGCTGAAATACCCATCGGTTTTCTGAACTCTGCCCTCCCTGGCGGCTCGCCGTCAGTGGAGGTCTACCCTATCGCCCCGGGCCAGTGGGGCCTCAGAGTAGGTCGAAATCCGCTTTTC